>VGLU01000005.1 GCA_016882195.1 Thermoproteota archaeon | reverse complement strand
CACGCCAATGGCGCAATGATTATTGCGGCCTCGAGCGAATACCTGTCTTTCACAGGGTATTTTTTATTCAGATGGTAACCAAGAACTATCGCTATTCCAGCTGGCACCGCGAACGGGATAATTGTATAATATTCAGCATATAATAGGGCAGGGATCAGTGGGAACAATAAAATTGCTCCGATTATAAAAAGCACTCCCACGAAGCCACTCTCTACCTCATGAGTCAGCTCGGACATCAGAAACCTACCTTATGAGTCACAGTAAATAAAACATTTTAACTCGAGGATATATAAGAGAAATGGATCTGTATGAAGGTACTCATTGTAGGCGCAGGAACCTTTGGTGAGATACTGATAAAATATTTGAAGCCCAACGGTTACGAGATTGCTGTCATGGACGTCGACAGTCAGAGATGTGAGGATATCTCAAATCAGTATGACATCTTGGTTTTAAAGGGTGATGTAACCGACATGGATGATTTGAATGAGATTAAAGTGAAGGAATACGACTTTCTTATCACGGCGACGGGTGATAGTGAGAAGAACATCCTAGGCGGACTCCTCGCGAAGGAACTTGGTGCGAGGTGCGTAATCGCGAGAATACATGATCCCCGCCTCTCGAAGATCGCAGAGAAACTGAGCATAACGCATACAATATGTCCGGAGATCGTAGCTGTTGAGAAAATACTTAGCATAGTGAAAATGGAGAACGTATCATATAACAAGAGGAAGGACTTTGACCGCCAACGATGACAGATTCTTACCATTGAGCATCTCTCTTCAAGCCCGCATATGCAGGGATTCAATATGCAGATTGTAGTAGACCTCCACATACACAGCCCCTTCAGCAGGGCAACGAGCAAGGACATGAGCTTCAAGAGCCTAGAGAGGGGAGCCATCGTGAAGGGACTGGACGTCTTGGGAACGGGTGACTTCACGCACCCCAAGTGGAGGGAGGAGATCCGCGCCTCTCTCGTCGGGGAGGAGGGCGGTCTCTACAAGCTCAGGGAGAGCGGCAGGGTCAGGTACGTCGTCAGCGGAGAGGTCTGCACGACCTTCGATTACAAGGGGAGGTCGAGGAGGATACACCACATCATACTGCTCCCATCGATGGAGGTTGCAGAACAGCTCTGCCCCATCCTTGAGAGGAGGGGGAGCCTTGAGGGCGACGGGAGGCCGAACCTGTCCATGACCGGGGCAGAGCTCGTGGAGGTGGTCTCAGATCTGGGGGAGGGCTGCGTGGTGATCCCGGCGCACATCTGGACGCCGTGGTTCTCGCTCCTCGGCGACAGGGGCGGTGTGGATCGCATTGAGGAATGTTATGACGATCAGACTCCGCATATATATGCGCTGGAGACCGGGCTCTCCTCTGACCCGCCCATGAACTGGAGGGTCAGCGCGCTGGACAGGTTCACCTTGGTCTCGAACAGCGACAGCCACAGTGCGAGCCCGTGGAGGATAGGCAGAGAGGCGAACATCCTGGAGGTCCCGCGGCTGAGTTACAAGGATGTTGTGGAGACCATAATGCACAGAAAGGAGGGCGTCACCACCATAGAAGTTGACCCTGCCTACGGGAAGTACCACTGGACTGGGCATAGAAATTGCAACGTCTCAGTTCCGCCCGATGAGGCGATCAGGCTGAGAGGGATCTGCCCAGTATGTGGGAAGAGGATGACGAAGGGCGTGGCGGAGAGGGTGGAGGAGCTAGCGGACCGGAAGGAAGGGGTCATCCCAAAGGGGGCTCAGAGGTTCATCAGGCTATTGCCCCTCAGCGAGGTCATCGCCACGGTTTTAGGAAGGGACATCTTTTCTGGAGAGGTGCAGAAACGGTACTGGGATGTGGTTGGCAAGTTCAGCAACGAGCTTGAGGTACTTACAAAGGCGCCGGAGGAGAGGCTGGTGGAGGTCTGCGGCAAGGAGGTCGCAGAGATGGTCCTCATGAACAGGGAGGGCAGACTGGTCATATCGCCTGGATACGACGGTGTATACGGCAGGCCAGAGGAGACTGGGAGGGGGGGACGCCAGGCGGAGGGACGTCCCGCTGACGAAGAGGAGAGATTTTTAAGAAGGACAAAGAATCTAGATGATTATATCAACGAGAGCAGGTAGATGGAGATGCCCAAGAGTCCGGAGAGAAAGGTCTGGTCCGAGAGTTACAGCGAATGGTTCCATAAGGTTATCGCGGAGGTCCCGGTCTACGACACAAGGTACCCGGTGAAGGGCACTGGTGTTTGGACACCCTTCGGCTTCAAGATCAGGAAGGGCGTCACGCAGATCATAAGGGAGGAGCTGGAGAGGAAGGGGCACGAGGAGGTCCTCTTCCCCCTGCTTATCCCAGACTACATGCTGAACAAGGAGAGCGAGCATATAAAGAGCTTCGAGGAGGAGGTCTTCTGGGTTACTCATGGGGGCACCTCACCCCTCGACGTCAAGCTGGCGCTCAGGCCCACCAGCGAGACGGCCATCTATCCCATGTTTCAGCTCTGGATCAACGCCTACTCTGACCTACCGATAAAGATCTTCCAGATTGTAAATATCTTCAGGTACGAGACCAAGGCCACGAGGCCCATGATTAGGGTGAGGGAGGTCAGTACCTTCAAGGAGGCGCACACCGCACACGCCACAAAAGAGGAGGCGGAGGGGCAGGTGCGGGAGGGCGTGGAGATCTACAGCAGGATATTTGAGAGGTTGAGGATACCCTTCGTGAGGTCTGTGAGACCTGACTGGGACAAGTTCCCCGGCGCCGAGTACTCCATAGCCTTCGACACGGTCCTCTCCGACGGCAAGGCGCTCCAGATAGGCACGGTGCATTTCCTGGGGCAGGGCTTCGCAAAGGCCTTCGATATCAAGTACATGAAGTCGGACGGGGGGTACGAGTATGTATGGCAGGCCTGCTACGGCATATCCGAGAGGGTAATAGCCGCCCTTATATCGGTCCACGGCGACGATCAAGGCTTGGTCCTACCAAGCGAGGTCGCGCCAGTTCAGGTGGCGATAATCCCGATCGTTTACAAGGGGAAGGAGGAGAGGGTGGTCAAGAGATGCCACGAGGTGAAGGATGAACTCGCGAGAAGCGGGTTCAGGACCGTTGTGGACGACAGGGAGGAGGTAACGCCTGGCAGCAAGTACTTCACCTGGGAACTCAGGGGGGCACCAGTGCGGATAGAGCTGGGGCCGAGAGATCTGGAGGCTGGCACAGCTGTGCTGGTCAGAAGGGACACGCTACAGAAGACGGTGGTTAAGGTCACTTCTCTATCCGAGGAGGCAGAGAAGCTGCTGGCATCAATTGACGCGCACCTCGGAGGGAGAGAGGAGAAGTGGATGGGCGAGAGGATCTCGAGGGCCTCCACTGTAGAGGACGTAAGGAAGACCCTAGAAGAGAAGGGGGGGATAGTCGAGGCGCCGTGGTGTGGCAGCAGGGGATGTGGCGAGGAGCTGGAGGTCAAGCTGGACGCGAGGATACTGGGAGTGCCGTACAACGAAGGATCCGCGGGCGAGGGGCACACGTGCATAAACTGCGACGGCAAGGCAGACAGAACGATAAGGATCGCGAGGTCGTACTAGACTAGAAGAAGAGGCGGAGCGCTTCCTTACCGCTCATGCCCACCTTTGCCCCCAAGGACTCTGCCTTCTTTGTGCAGTAGGATACTGGTTTAGCAAGGGCCTCATCTACGGAATTCACACCGCGCACTATTACCGCGGCGAGACCGAACTTCTCAGCAGATTCGGGGTTCAGGTAGCCGCAGAAGACCACCCCTTTGTCGCCCCTTATCATTATGAGGGGAGGGGTATCGGGCATCTGAATCTTGATGCCGATGGCCACCTTACCATCAACTTTTACCTCCATCTGCTTGATCATTCACCTAGCCCCCCTGAAGAGAGAAGGCAAAGTTCACCTTTAAGCCTTATGAAGAACGTCGAAAAACGGGAGTATTTCAGAGGCTACAAAAATGAAGAACCCCACCCTTGCGGGTAGGGTATCCGTTCACTAGACGTGCACCGATCTGGCGGTGTAGTGCTGTATCGGCTCCGCCGTCGCCTAGCATATGGATCGGTAGAGGGTTCGTGGATTGAAGGCTAATAGAAAAAGAAGCGTGCGATTCATCCGCACCCTTGCGGGTGCGGTATTCTCGCAGCTTTTAATAAAAAACAGATCAAAAAATTGGAGGCTTATTCGCTGGATCTATCGGCGAAGTGTTTTGTGACATACTTCGGTTTCAGCCGGGAGACGATATAGTCAAATGCTAGCATCGGGTCGCTTTTATCACCGCAGGTGAAGACGTCGACAGTGGCATACCTGAACTCGTTCCACGTGTGGATCGCGATGTGGCTCTCCAGAATCAGGGCCAGAGCAGAGACGCCGCCCTTTGCTCCGCCGAACCTCCAGGCCTTCGTATCCCAGACGGTCATCTTTGCAACTTTGGCCGCCTCAATAACTAGGTTCTTGAGTGTGGATTCGTTATTTAAAAAGGACGTATCACACCCGTAAAGGTTTCCGTAGATGTGTTTGCCGATTATCTGCTTTCCCTTTTGTACGCAGGAAGTTTTCACTTTTGTTTCGAGATCCTCCTCGCCCATTGGAATTTTTTCTTTTACAATTCTGCACAGAACTAAAAGTTGTATTTAAAGTTAATGCTAAAAATAGCGCTTATTGTAATATTCAGAAAGTTGAGAAGAGGTTAGCGTCTCCTTCTCCTTCTGGTCTCGCCCTCTGGCGGGGCGTGGAGCACGCGCTTTATGAAATTTTTCCTGTTCCTGTGCAGAGGGGTTAAGCCCATCCTCTCTTTTGCCGGCACCTTAGGGGTCTGAGACCTAACCTTTCCCGCTTTTGTAAGCGAACCGTGTGATGGCATAACTTACACGCTCGGGACTATCCATTACGCTGTAGAATAAAAAGCTTTGCCCAAAAAACAAGCAACAACCAAGTTGGGACGTGCCACTCATTTTTACTCTGTTTGTAGGCGGATCATAACTCATCGACTATCTCCATGAGTGCATCCAAGGGCGCCGCGGTCTTTACGGCCTTGGGGTGGAAGTGCGTGAGCGAACTCTCATACCCCATGTCGATCAGCCTCTCAAGCACTTTTGCTACGGGAGGGACGCCCCTCTTCAGCTTGCTGGAGATCCTGTCAATGACGTAGAACGTCGGCGGTTTCTCACACTCCATGATCAGGAGCCTCAGCAGCTTCTCTACCCTCTTCTTTGTATTCAGGCCAGACCGATCCTGTTCAACCAAACACTCCGTGAAAGCCCTGTCCGCGAGCTTGCCACACCAGAGCGGGCCTGCTCTTTTGAGCGGCTTGCCGCACATGCCGCAACCACAAAGCCACTCACCGCCCAACTCTACGGCGCTTCTCCACCCGCACGAGGGGCAGTAGAATATGTAGCCCATATCAGATGCCGAGGAGTCCGCCTTTGTTGCTCCGAGGGATCCCCTGAGGTAGGCGCGTAGGTAGTGATCCACGCTGTAGGAGAGCAGGACCTCCAGTCCGAAGTCGTACTTCAGGGCCTCTCTGACTGCGGCCCCTATCATTATCCTAAGACCGACCTCGTGGCAGAACTCTGATCTAAGCGGGACGGCGCCATACTTCCTGAGGCAGGCTTTACTGTAGATCCCGCAAAGGGGCGCGGTGTCGGTTGCGGTGATTGCGAGGAGACCGCCGTTCTTCAGTGCCCTGATCGCGGAATCAAGGAAGGGAGCTGGCGTCCCAAAGGGGTCTATGTCTATGTAGTCGAACCTCTTTCCTGGCTCGGAGTGCTCTGCCAGTAGCAGGTTTGCGTCTTTGTGTTCGATCTCGACGAGCCCCCCTACACGATTGATTCTCGCATTCTCGCGTATTAGCGGAATCGCGGCGTCGTTGAGGTCCCCGATCACAGACTTGTTGAGCCCGCTGACCTCCTTTGCGAACCTGATGCCTCTGGCTCCCAAGCCGGCGAGGGGATCACAGACATCGATCGCGCGCCTCCTCGTCTTTGAGAGGGCGTTGAGGACCAGCACCGCGATGTCCCTGCTGAACTCCATCTTTGGGTTATAGAATACTGGCGCCCTTGTGGGCTCGTACCTACCCTGGAAGGTGTAAGATGCCGGATCAGGGACTGTTAGGTCGGTCTTTCCTTCCCTCACCTTTGTGAGCTTCAAATCTTTGTTGCACCCTCCTCGAAGAATCTTACGATCTCCTCCACGGCAAAATCCCTGCTATCCAACGTGACCTCGAATACCCGGGCATCCCTGTATTCCGATGAGAACCTGAGGGTCAAGGCCCAGTGAACGACGGCGATTAGATTCTTACCGCTCAAGAACGCGTCTCTGACACAGTTCTGAAAGATAGCGCTCTTCATCTCCATGGGCCCGACCTCGTCGATCACAACGAGGTCTGCTTGATTCAGGGCGCGCCTGATCGCGGGAACGCAGATCCCCTCGAGGTCGCTGATATTGACGTAGTACTTCCCTACTCTGGGACCGTCCGAGGGCTTGACCTCGGCGAGGGTTCCCTTCTGCCCAGTCATCAAGTCTATTATCTCGAATCCCTCCCTCACCCCATGCTCCCTGACCTCCGGGCAGATGGCCCCGCCAATCCTCCAACCCCTTCCTTGCAGCTCCTCGCATGCCCCTTTTACTACGGTGGATTTTCCAGACCCTGGTGCTCCGGTGACTATTGCCTTCAAAGCGATCACTTTTTTAATCCCTCATTCGCCATATAAATGAAGCTTGTCAACTACCCATGGATAAATCCAATTGGCTTGCAGGTGAATCATAATGGTTCATCAAATCCCCATTCATCCCTACAGTAGGCAGGTTGACGACTGCCCGTCCAGACCGAGCCAGCTCAAGTCTGAAGAGGTTAAGGGAGGCAACATAGTCGGCGTTGTGCTGGAATCCGCAGTTGATGCATCTGAAGAGGCTTTGGCTCCGCCTGTTTGCTCTGCTGATGCAGCCACATCTTGGACAGGTTATAGAGGTGTTTTTAGGCGCAACGCATACCGCTGGGATCCCCCTTTCAAGTGCTTTGTATTCGATAAAGAACTGCAATCTTTTGAATGCCCAGCTATGGAAGTCCCCATTCTGGCTCTTCCTATGCTTAGCAGAGTTGTGTATTCCAGTCAGCTTATCCATAACAAGTACGTCGCCTTCCCTGAGGCTGTTCACGAAAGCTCTACTCACTTGGTGCAAAATGGTGTTTGCACATCTCCTCTCCCTTCCGCTCAGCCGTTTCAGCTTCCTTTTGGCGGAGGCCGTGCCTTTGTGTTGGAGAGAGGAGCGGAGCTCCCTAAAACGATGCCTTTTAGAGAGAATCTCACCGCCTTTAGCCTTGAAGCCGTTAGAGGCGACGAGAAAGTTCTTTATACCAACATCGACACCAACTGGGTTATTACCTTTAAACACTGTAACTTCCCTGTTAACCGTGATATGGAGAAAGAAGGTTTTATCTCTGTAACCCAAGACGGCATGGGTGGGTTTAACATCTTCAAGAAGTTTTCTCTGATATTCGCCAATGCCGAGCGGAACTCTCATCCTCTTCTGAACCGTCGAGATGGAGGTGAGGATTCCGTCTGGCTTGTAGATAAGCCTGAAAAGCCTCTCATCCAAATCCATGGAGAGGCTTTTGAGCCCAAGAAGTTTGTCTCTTCTCCGCTTGTAGGCCTTCGCAACTCGGTCTCTGGCTCTAATGGCAAGGTTTGCTGGAAGATCGAACTTCTGTCTAGTATCTCGGTAGGTGATGTGGTGGAGGGCGATGGGGTTAAAGACCCTGCGCTCAAAGGCTACCTTAGAGATGTAATTGCATGCATCTCCAAAAGCCTTAAAGGTTGTGAGCATCTTCTCCGAATCTTCAGCCGTTGGTTTAAGCTTGCATACGACGGTCTTAGAGAGCGCCATACAAAAGCATATATGCAAACCAGATATTTACACATTCTCCAATTCCTCCCACGGCTCAAACCGTGGGTTTCCTTGGAGGTTTTTTCATGAAATTTATTGCGGGGATAGATGAAGCCGGGAGGGGTCCAGTGATAGGCCCCATGGTAATCGCAGGGGTATTGGTGGAGGAGAGCAGGATCCCCGAACTTGTGGATATGGGAGTCATGGACTCGAAGAAACTGACGCCGAGGAGGAGGGAGGTCCTTCGCAGCGCGATCATGGAGACAGTAAAGTTCCACCGCATAGAGATCCTTGAGGCTGCCGTGATAGGCGACACGCGGAGGGTGAAGAGCCTGAACCGGCTTGAGGCGGAGGTGATGGCCAAGATCCTGGACGGCCTCCGACCGGATCTCGCACAGATAGGCAGCGTGGACGTGATACCCTCCAGGTTCAAGGAGATGGTTCTCTCGGGGATGAGGTCTCCAACTGAGATCCAGTCCACCCACCACGCGGAGGACCGCTTTCCGGCGGTGGCGGCCGCCTCGATAATCGCAAAGACCACCAGAGACAGGATAGTCGCGTCGATGCGCCAGGAGTTTGGCGACTTCGGCTCCGGATATCCGAGCGACCCAAAGACGAGGGCGTTTATATCGGAGTGGTACGCCAGCAAAAGGACGTTGCCGCATATAGTCAGGAAGAGCTGGAAGACCGTCGATTTAATAACTCAAGGGATAGATTCTGGGAGGCATACCCTCAGGGAGCGGATCGCTCGCCCTTCCTTGAGACGAGTGTAGGCAGCGGCAAGAACGGAACTCAGTTGTCCACGTTATTTATTGTGTCCATGCTGAGAAGACGCTCCAGATCCCTCAACTTCTCCAGCTTCTGGATGTCATCAATCCTGAGGATCGTTATGTTTAGTCCCCTCGGTCGTACATCGCCGGTGATGAGAACGGGCTCGATCTCCAGGAGCCTGCCGACCTCGAGGGCGTCCTCGACCTTCCTGTCGAGCGCTCTCTCGCCGAGCCGCTCCTCGTTCGCCAGAAAACTTACCCCGACGTTCCTCACGTGCACGTCGATGGGCGCGTAGTTGAATCCGATCGCCTTGCAGCCTATCTTCTTGAGCTTGTTGTGCAGCTGCTGTGCGACCGCTCCGGCAGGGCTCTTGTCCGGTGGCTCTTCATCGCAACGCCAGTCGAATATGTCTATGTCCATCGTTACTCCCGCATCCAGTACCTCTTCCATCCTTGCCACGGTCTTGAGGGTGGCGCCCATCCGTGAATTCTCGTAATCGTAGACGGCCTTCCTGCTCACCCCGATCTTGTTCGCGAGGTCGCCCAGCGACATGCCCCCCTCCTTCCGGAGCCTACGCAGGGCCTCGCCGTCGATCCTGAAGTACAGCCCGCCCCTCTTGGAGTAGACCGGCGGGAACTTCCTGTTGAGGACGGCGTCCCTGAACGTCTTTGGGCTTATCACGTTTATCCCGAACCTCTCGTAGAGGGCACCCTCCCCGATCACTCCTCTCTGAACCCTAGAACCGATTATCAGCGGTGATGCCGAGAAGGTCGTAGCCAAGGATCGGAGATCCTCCACAAACTCCTTCCGCTCGTTGTCCACATTCTCGAGAGTCTTTATCAGGAGCTTTACGTTGCCTTTCTTTGCCACGATCTCTAGGCAGTAATCCGAGTCGACCTGGGAAACGGTGAAGCCTGCTTTATCCAAAATTCTCAGTATGCGGACCAAGATATCGTTGGATTCGTCCTTCATTTTTGCTCTAATTTAAGGATGGATTACGAGGGATATAAATTAATTCTATTGCGGGAGTGGTAGATGTCGGGACGCCTCTTTATGAGGCAAATCAACGGATGGAGATGCACACCTAAAATTGAAAACCGAAGACGATCAAGGACGGGTACTTCTTGGAGAGCTCCAGGATCTCAGGGAGATATATGAACCGGTTGTCCTGTGCCCTCTTCAGCACCAAGTTTATGACCCTCCTCTCGGTCTCATTCCCCTGTATAAGGTATACCCCTCGCTTTAAGCCCGACTCCTTGATTATCACAAATGGCAGGCTGACTTCGCTCATCTTCTCCTTCGGAACCAGCCGGGCGATATCCATAAGCTCCTTTTTGTCCAAGGAGACGTCCTCGTTGTTGAGGTTCTTGTAGGACGGATGCTCCTCGCGGAGGAGGACGGCGAGGGACCTTTTGGTCTTTGGCAACCCGTCGTTGAGCTTCCTCAGCTCCACCTCCCAGAAGGTCTTGCTGAGCCGCTCCTCGTCCTCTTCCATCTAGATCAGCTCACCCACTACCATTGCATGATCCTTGTCGAAGGGCTCCAGCTTCTTCACGTCGATTATCTTAAAGCCCCGCCCCTCAAGCACGTTTATCTCATGTTTGAAGACGTCAATGGGGTCCTTCGTAACGTCGACGCTCCTCGCCTTTATCGCTATCATGACCTTGCCGTGGTTCCTCAGGAACATGTCGGCGTTGTCCGCGAGCAGCCTCGCCTGTTCGGGCTGAGCCACATCGCAGTAGATGGAGTCCACGACCTCCACAAAGGAGCGGTACGACGAGGGCATCCTCGCATCGCCGAGTATGGGGACCATGTTGCCGCGTGGTGTGGAGATCTCGATAAGCTCCCGCATGACCCTGGGAGAGAACTCCACGCAGAAGACCCTCCCCTTCCTTCCGAGGATGTCAGATACGTGGCTCGGGGTCGTCCCGCTTGCGGCTCCTAGGTACAGCACCTTGGACCTTTCGGTGATCGGGACGTCCCTGATCCCCTTCTCTATAGAGGCGGCCAGCTTGCTCCTGAAGGTGTCCCATATCCTGTACTCTGTTTTAGCGATACGGTAGAGATCCTCGCCGTATACCTTGGTCCCTGGAACCAGGTTCTCGGTAGCAAGTCTCTTTCCCTGATAATCCTCTATTATGTAGACGCCCCTAAACCTCGGGTGCTCTCTCAGCGTCGCCATCGCCCTTCTCTGCCCCACTTCTTGCCCCATTTCTCGCGCCCGCCGAACCTCTCACGCCTCTCGAACCTCTCGGGGCGCCTCTCCCTCACCGGCGGTTTGCTGTACTTCTTCTGGATGTCCTCTAGCCTCTTATCCAGGGTCTTCTTGAGCGAGTCCGCGACGAACTCTCCCCCGAAGGCGTCAACGCGGGCGGCTATGGAGAGCTTGCCCGCCAGCGCCCTCGCTATCTTGCCCCTCTGCCACCTCGGCGCGTTGTGGATGTACTGGTGCTGGAATATTATCCCGTGTTTTGGAGGTCTCGCGCCGGTCTTGAGCGACCTGAAGAGGGCCTTTTCAGCCCCCAGCACCTGGACTGTGCTTGCCGGCTTCTTGGCGAGCCCCTCGAGGCTGCCGGTAAGCGCCATGAGCCTTGCCCCCAGGCTCGACCCGACGAGTTCCCTTATGTTGGGTGCAACCTCCTTCATCGTGTCGTCGATATACCTCTCGAGCTCGTCCCTCAGGGCATACATCTTCAGGTTGAGTTCTGCGAGTTCCTTGATCTGCCTCAGGTCCACACCACCGATCGCCGCCCCCATGGAGCTCTTCGCGGTGTCGCATACCGCCTTGGCCTTGTTCTCGTTCTGTACGATCTTGTTGACCCCTTCCAAGTCCAGGTTAGACCTGGTACCAAACTTGCTCACGATTGCCATGTACTGCTTGTGGTCCTGCACCAGACCATCCAGTTCAGGGAAGTGAAGTCCGTACCACTCCCTCACCCTCGAGACGCCTATGTTGACGTTCTTGTCAATCTCATCCAGCCCTGCTACCGCCTCTGCCACCAGTCTGTCTCGCTTCTCGGAGGCCACTCGGACCTTGCTCTTTGCCAGTGCCTCGGAGACCTCCTTCTGCATCCTCTCGGCCACACTTGGCTTGAGCCCTATTGATTCGTACGCACTGGTAACGGAGGATCGAAACGCCCTGCCTCCGGCGCTGGGAGAGACCGCCTGTGACTTGACGTTGAACTTGGACCTGATCGCCTTGGCCTCTTGCTCTCCCTCAAAGACGAAGGTGTCAAACCCCATCTTTACCAGACCGTCGACGAGTTCCTCTAGGACCGAACATGTCCCATCCTTTTCTAGGTCCAGAAGCTGGGCCGCGGCAACCTCAGCGCTGTCGAAGGTCTTCGCGCTGATGAGCTTAAGATCCTCGTCGTATACGAAGAAGCCCGAGAAGCTGTCAACAACATAACACTTCAAGTCATACACCTACCCTCTTCTATCTTCATCGCCTATTTATAAATAGTAGATGGGGGGGTGACCGTTCATTAATAGTGATGTTGGATGAGGTAGATCGGGTAAGATCGCCATCAGGCAGAACCTGCTACACATGGGTGATGCCGGTTAGGCGACCCCCGAATCCCTTGCAGATGAGGTAGATCTCTGAGCTGCTCTCCCTGGAGGCCTTTGGCTTAAACGCCTTCACGTGCGCAAAGCTCCTCTCCACATCCTTCAGGAAGGTATTGAATTCGGATCCCATTAGAACCTTGATCACCATGCACCCGCCCCTCCTCAGGATCTTCGAGGCGCTGGTGAGTGCGACCCTTGCCAGCTCGATCTGCCTGGCATGGTCCAGATCGTGGATTCCCGAGAACTTCGGCGCCAGGTCGGATACCACGACATCCATCTGCCTGCCCGAGATCTTTTGCAGTTCCTCGAGGACGGCTGGATCGGAGATGTCCCCCCTTATCAGCCTGACGTTCTCATATGGCAGAGGCCTGATGAAGCTGAGGTCGATCCCCACCACGAGACCCCGATCCCCGACGAGGTCGCGCTCCACCTGGAGCCACCCTCCCGGTGCCGCACCGAGATCTGCCACGTAATCGCCCCTCCTGATTAGTCCGTAGTGGACGGCTATCTCCCTGAGCTTCAGGGCAGATCTGGACCTGTAGCCCTTTCTCCTTGCCTCTTTGTAGTAAAAGTCTCCAAGAACCTGACGTTTAGTGGGCATCTTTGATCTCTCCAAGGGCGAGAAGCCTGCTGTACTCTGACCTTACAGCGGCCGTCAGTTTGCTGCACATCTCGGGGGACACGGGCTGCCCCTTCCCGCACCTCTCGATATCAGGGCAGGTCAGGCATGAGGTCCATACCACGTCTTTAAGGTCGACTTTGGGCCTCTTCCTCAGCAGAATGATCTGGTAGCCCCTCCTGCCGCCATCCTTGAACGGTTTCCTCTTGACGATGCCGCGCTTTTCCAGCTTGGCTAGAGACCTTGTCAACTCCTTGCTGCCTAGGTCCAATGCCCTCGAGAGGGCGCTCTGTAGCATGGAACCCCCCTCCGAGTTCTGCAGCAGGGACAAGATCTTCTCATCTAGCGCTTCAGGCAATAGCCGGCACTCTCGTATTTAAAAGGGGGAGGAGAAACTATAAACATATCTCAAGATTCAGCTTCTCTAGGAGCTCCTTGTACCTGTTTCTTACCGTGACCTCGGTGACGCCGGCTGCGTTGGCAATGTCCCGCTGGGTCCTCTTCCTCTCCAACAGAACGCTCGCAATGTAGACGGCGGCAGCTGCGACCCCCGTAGGACCGCGGCCTGAGGTCAAGCCCTCGCTACTCGCGAATTTTATTATCTCAACGGACTTTCGCTGGACCGTGCCATCAAGATCCAGCTTTGTGATGAGGCGGGGCACGTAGTTGATGGGATCAGTTGGAAGTACCCTGATGGTCAGCTCGTTGGATATGAACCGGTAGCTCCTGGCTATCTCCTTCTTGTTGGCCCTGGAGACGCCGGCCACCTCATCGAGCGTGAGCGGGACATTGTACTTCCGGCAGGCGGCATAGAGTGCCGCCCCGGTCATGCTCTCTATGGATCGGCCCCTAATAAGCTGGCTCTCCACGGCCTTCCTGTAGAGGAGGGCTGAGGCTTCCCGAATGTTCCTTGAGAGGCCGATCTGCGACGCCATCCTCTCCAGCTCGGAGAGGGCGAACGCCAAGTTTCGCTCGGAGGCGTCGGAGACCCTTATCCTCCTCTGCCACTTCCTGAGGCGGTAGATCTGGGCCCTCTTCTTTGAGGTGAGGGACTTGCCGTAGCTGTCCTTGTCCCGCCAGTCGATCATGGTGGAGAGGCCCTTGTCATGGATCGTCAGCGTTACCGGCGCGCCTGCCCTCGACCTTTTGTCCCTCTGGTCGTTGTCGAAGGCCCTCCATTCTGGTCCTGGGTCGAGGATCTTGTCGCTTATGACGAGTCCGCACTCCGTGCAGGTAATTTCTGCCCTCTCATAATCTCTTACTAAGGACTTGCCCCCGCATTCGGGGCACGTTATGTCGTCCAGATGTTCGTGAAGATCAGTAAGGTCTCTTTGCATAAAACCTTCTACCTCTACCCCTATCTCCCCCTCTTCCTCCTCCTCTTCCTCCTCTTCGGAATTCCCTCTCTTCCCAAGATACCTCAACGTTCCTGACCTGCGATGGGACCAACGGTCGCCTCAGCTTCACCGACACGTAGGGGGAGGCAACGGGACCGAAGACGTCTATCACCGTTCCTATAGGCCCGGTTCCCCTGAGAAATGCAGTTGAGCCGATCCTTGGGGGGTTCGTGGCTTTGACCGTTAAGAGTCCACTTTTAGAAATGTGTAGCGTGAACCCCAGTGGCTTCAAGAAACCATCTCCGTTGGATGGAGTTAGGATAGAAATCGCTATGGTTAATTATATTCTTTGCTTGTTCTATTACCCGATTGTAAATGCAGTTAAATTGGTCACGGCTTCTTGAGGGCCCTCTTCCTTTGTAGGACCTTGGATATCTCCCTGAGCATCTTGAGCTTCTTGTCCTTCTTCACCACAAGGACGCGTCCGGACCTCTCCCACGAGGAGCGCGGAAGCTTCTTGACGCTCTCGAGGACCGGCGCATAATTCAGTTCCCTGCACGCCTCGTATATCTCGTCGGCAGTGGGGGACTCCACCGCAAGGCTCTTGGTAACCATCCTGCCCTCGAGACGGCTCCTCTGCGCGTCAAGATAAGCAGGCCAGATGACGATCAACCCTTCCTTCTTGCTCATCAAGAGACACACTCAAGGTAACTATTATTAGGATCCTTAAATTTTTTAACTGTGAAGATGACCTTCGATGCATGAGTTCTCCCTTGCCACAAGCGTCGTGGATTTCTTGCAGAGGCTCTCGAAGGAGCAAGGGATGAGCAGGATTGATGCAATATTTCTAGAGATCGGGGAGATGACGCACGTGGACCCCAGGCAGCTCAGATACTCCTTGAAGATGGTCAGCCAGGGGACGGTGGCGGAGAGGAGCAAGGTCTACATCAAGAGGAGCGGGATCCTGCTCAGGTGCAGGAGGTGCGGGAAGGAGAGCAGGCTGAAGTTGATGGACGCGATCACGGATTACAGTCTGAAGTGCGCTGCCTGCGGGAGCGCGGACGTTGATATTGACAGGGGCAGAGAGCTTGTCCTGAGGAGGATAAGGGGCTCAAAATAGGGGAAATGCCAACTGCAGAGGTGGTTGGCATCTTGCTTAGGAAGGGAGCGTAAAAAATCTACTTTAGCAGTATCGCGTTCAGAAGACCGTCTTGACCAGGTCTGGAGGTGACCCTAGCATCGCCAAGCTCGGTCTCCACCAGGGCCCCCTTGGTTATGACACCCCTTCTCTCGTAGTCAACGTTGGACGGGTTCTTCTTGATCTTCAGCAGCTTGACCTTCTTGGTCGTGTTTGTCCTTGGGTCGGTGACGTTAACGAACGCGGCCTCGTCCAGACGAACCTTGATGTTCCCGCCGTAGCCGCTAGCAGCCTTCTTTGACTCATCCTTGGTAGCCATTGCGGTCTCTGTGGGAGCTGAGCCCAGCTCGAACCTTCTCTTCTCCTTGCTCGTATGTAGCCTCCCGCCTGTTGGTTTCTTCTTGTCACGGCCTTGCCAATAGCTCATCAATATCCCTCGATCGAACAACCTACATAAAATGAATACAAATATAAGTTTTTTGAGAGAATTGGACTCCTGTTGATTGATAATTGACCAAGTCTATCAGGAGTGGAGAGGAGTGACGGATAGGATACAACTGAGCCATGGGGCCGGCGGAACCATGATGAATGACCTCATAAGGTCGGTCATAATATCCAACATTAGCAAGAGGAAGGTAGCGGGCGGCGCTGGGCTGGATGAGTTCGATGACGGCGCGACTATGCCGTTGGACGGGGCAGAGATCGTCGTCTCTTCAGATGCCCACACGGTGGATCCCATATTCTTCCCGGGCGGGGACATCGGCAAACTCGCGGTCTGCGGGGCTGTGAACGACCTGGCAATGATGGGGGCTAGGCCCGTCGCGCTCACGGACACCGTCGTAGTGGAGGAGGGTTTCCCCATAGGGGATCTGAAGAAGATCATACTGTCCATGAACAAGACCATCGAGGGTGTTGGGATGGCGCTGATCCACGGCGACTTTAAGGTGATGCCCAAGGGCAAGCTCGACAAGATAATAATCTCCACCACGGGGATCGGCCTCCTAGACGGTAGAAAGCCCATCCTTGACTCGGGCCTGAAGGACGGTGACCAGATCATAGTCACGGGACCGATTGGCGATCATGGCATCGTGGTGGCTTCGCTGAGGGGGGGCATCTCCTTCAGAACGTCTATAATCTCAGACGTTGCACCCCTCTGGCAGCTTATGGACGCAACCATGGGCGCCGGCGAGGTAACCGCGGCAAAGGACCCGACTAGGGGAGGATTGGCTATGGCGATGAACGAGATGGCCGCTAAGTCAGGCGTGAGCGTCTGGATAAGGGAGGATGACATCCCAATAAGGGAGGAGGTCAGGGGGGCTTGCGAGATGCTCGGCCTAGAACCGCTCGAACTGGTGTGCGAGGGCAGGGCTGTCTTTGGGGTGAGGAGGGAGGATGCGGAGGGGATTCTGAGGGCGATACGCAGGACTCCGGAGGGCAGGGATGCCAGGATCATAGGCTCTGTCAGGGCCGAGAAGGCGGGCTACGTGGTAATGGAGACGGTCGTGGGCGGAAGGAGAGTAGTAACCCCGCCACTAGGAGAGCCTACACCACGGATCTGCTGATTTCACCCTCGGTCACGCGCGGACCTGACCGAAGTATATCCCTTCGTTCAGCCGCGGTATGAGAGCCATCAGCACCGCGCATTCTGTTAGACCCGTTCGATCCAAGCGCCCCTTGGAGAAGAATCCTATGGCACCCTGCTTGCGGCCGAGCCCCTTAATTCCCGTCAGCTTTTCCATTGCGGTCCCTACCTCGATCCCTTCGCCGAGGACGCGCCCGACCAAGGAGCGCGGGTACTCGAAGGCAGGTCCGCCACCCAGTGTCAGCCTTCCCTGCCTGTCGACTATCGCCGCAAACTGCTGATCCATGTAACCCGAGATGGTGCCAGGGACCGGCATGAGACCGGCCTCTATGCCTACGCCCAGCTCCGCCCCGCTCTCCGCATTCAGGGCGTTCCTCGCCCTAAGGACGGCGCCCTTTATGGTCATCTCGAGACCCACCGGCTGAGGCAGAACATCGGAGGGAACATCCTTCATGACAACGGAGACCTTGAAGAATTTCGATAGTACGTTCTCTACTGCCCTGACCTTGATGGGATTAGAGGTGCCAACTACGACCAGCAATTTAGACACACCACAGATAGTATAATATGACTGCAAATAAGATTATTCCACATCGAGGGATTTGGCATGCAGCACAAGAGAAGGGTCAAGGAACTTCACGGGCTGATTGAGAAGAAAGGGTTTGATGGCATACTTGTAGTAAACCCGGAGAATATATATTACCTGACTGGAGCGCCCTTCGTGATTGGGGGGGTCGGTAAGCTCCTCTATTTGGGAAAGGGTGGCTCCGCCTCTTTGATAGTCACGGACCTGGACTACGAGGAGGCGAGGAGGAGGGCGGTTGGCGTCGACCTTGTAAGGACGAAATTCGGCGAACGTCCTCTGGAACGCCTCAAGAAGATCGCTGGAAAGAAGCTGGGGGTTGAGGAGACTTTCCTGAGCCAGAAGTTTTACGAGGGTCTGAAGAAGGGATTCATCCCCATGCCCCTTGGCGGAGCGATAGAGAAGATGAGGGAGGTGAAGGATGAGGAGGAGGTTGCGAGCATTGTGAAGGCCCAGAGGGCGACTGAGAGGGCGCTAACGAAGGCCTACCGCAACTTCAAAGAGGGCATGACGGAGCAGGAGATCGTGTCAGAGATCGAGTATCACATGAGGAGGGAGGGGGCCGAGGCTTATGCCTTCGAGAATCTGGTCGCCTCCGGACCGAGGGCAATCTACCCACACGGCATGCCAACCGCGAAGAAGGTTGGCGGGGGGGAGGGGGTCGTGCTGGACCTCGGCGTCAAGATGAGCGGCTACTGCTCGGACATGACCAGGACGGTATTCTTCGGTAGACCGAAGAGGGAGATGGTTCGGATATACGAGGCGGTGCTGGAGGCCCAGAAGGCGGCGCTCCGGGCGGCGAGGCCTGGGATGACCGGGAAGGAGCTGGACGGGGTCGCGCGTGAGATCCTCGAAGAGAAGGGGTATGGGAAGTACTTCGGGCATGGCCTCGGTCACGGCGTGGGGATCGCCATCCACGAGGGACCGTCCGTGAGCGTCAGGGGGGAGGAGAAGCTCGTCTCAGGAAATGTAATAACCGTAGAGCCGGGTGTCTACATCCCAAAGTTGGGTGGGGTAAGGATCGAGGACATGATCGTCATGACCGAGAAGGGAAGTAGAAACCTGACAAGGTTCAGGAAGGATCTGCTGGTATTTTGAGCCTCCTTGGGAAAATATTTAAATCCAGCCAATTTACCCCTAATTTGACCTTGGAGATGGTCCTATAGCGCGAGCGGGGGGTTCCTGACGTTGAAGACACAACATTTGACGAATTACGTGAAGGCGGGCATCATGAAGCCGATCTACAAGTACTATGAGAGGAGGTTGGAGGCTCAGGTAAGACGGGGGGAGATGCCGCAGCATGTTGGTCTCATCTTAGACGGGAACAGGCGCTGGGCAACAGAGGCTGGAATGACGATAACGTCTGGCCACCAATACGGGTTTGAGAAGCTCAAGGAGGTTCTGAGGTGGTGCTGGGCGCTGGGGATCAATACCGTCACGGTTTATGCGCTCTCCACCGAGAACCTACAGAGGGATCCGGCCGAGGTGCGGGAACTCCTGGAGCTCGCTGAGAGGGGCTTCACGGAGGTCCTCGACAACCCTGACATCCACGATAACAAGGTTCAGATTAAGGCGATAGGGAGACTGGACCTACTTGACGGAAGATTGAGGGCGACCATAAGGAACGCCGTGGAAAAGACCAAGGATTACAACAGGAACAGGATCTACGTGGCCATAGCCTATGGAGGCAGGGCGGAGATAATAGACGCCACGAAGAACATGCTCACCTCTGTGATGGGGGGCAAGCTCAAGTCCGAGGAGATCAACGAGGAGACCTTCGCCAGGTACCTGTACACGGCGGGGGACAAGGACCCGGACCTGATAATAAGGACGTCTGGGGAGGAGAGGCTGAGCGGCTTCCTGCTATGGCAGAGCGCCTACTCAGAGTTCTATTTCATGGACGTATTCTGGCCGGAGCTGAGGAGAATAGACTTTCTCAGGGCGATAAGAACCTACCAGAAGAGAAAGAGAAGGTTCGGGAAGTAGCAACCAGGTTGCCATCGAAGTTTAAAGGAAAGGGTAGCGACGCCACAGACTTATTTTTGTGGGGCCTTGACCTGACCCCGTTTTCTGAACCGCGGCGTCAGGGAGAATATAACGACGAGAAAACCGCAGACGAGGGCGCCGAGGCCCGCAATCAAGAGAAATGGGATGAGGTTTGCCATGGGATTAGCTATAATGGGTGCTGCCTCTATGACCATTTGCCTCACGAAAACCAAGGCCACGAGACCTACGATCTCGTACCAGAGCTTGGGGGACTCGCCGAGGTACTTGACGACCAGCCTCCCGCCGATGTAGACCGCCACGCCTATTGCGAAGAGGTCTATGGTATTGACCAATGCTAGGCTGGCGAATAGCACGACCTGTTCTGGGAGCTTTGCGTCTATCAGGGCGATGCCTACCCCCCTGTAGATAGCGACCGCGGAGATAATGAAGCCTATGAGGTACGATATCAGCTTGATTGGAGACTCCTCCCACTCTGACCTCAGAAAGCGGTCCACGTAGAAGCCCTTCAAGATCAGTACAATTCCTACGATTATGCCCAGAGAGATCAGCGCATAGTTGAGAAGGTTGGCGAAATATAGTGCGATCATTGCCAGTATTATTATCCCGGGGACTCCCAGAGCCACCTTCGAGTACTCCGGATCACCGAGCTTTTTGAGGTAGCGGTAGAATAGGACATATGTCTCCTCTACGCTCTTCTCCTGCTGGACAAAGACCCTCTTCACGGAGATCACTGGGATCTTGGCCTGTATTGTCGGGATCACCTGCTCGTCGGCGACACCATCGCTGACGAAGATCACCCCCTCTGCCTTGAAGTTGTTGAGTATGTAGTCGAGTTCAGAGGAGATCTTGAGGTCGGCCTTGAAGCCGCCCTCCTCAGAGCCGGCCACGACCGCCACCTCGCAGATGAAGCCCTCATCGATCAAGGAGTCGTAGGTGTTGATGGAGGCGAAGATGGAGTTGGTGTCGGAGTCCTCGGGGCTCTTGATGGCAAAGAGCGTGGCTATTGAGGAGACCTTGTCCCGCCCCATCACGGGTGTGGCTACGCCAGTAACGCGTCCAATATCGTCGTCTTTATCCACGCTGAGGACGAGGATCCTCTTGCTCCTGAGGCTCATTCTTTACACTAATAAAGGATAAAGTATTTTATGAGTTTAAAATATTTCTGTGAAAAACAGAAAGCTTTAAATAATTAGGTGGAGGTGCCCTTCACTTCTAGCATCGCGGCGAACTCCTCGAACGTGAGGCGCCCCCCGTTTTTCAGCTTCTCGTTTGCCTTCTCTGCCAGCTCGGACCGCCTATTGATTATGAGCTTTGCCTGCTCCGCGAGTGTCTCGGCCTTCTGCTTTATGGCAAGGTTTCTGACGACCTTGTATTGAACCTGCGTTGCGAAGAGTTCGTCCTTGGACCTGCCTATTTCGTCCCTGAACTTGTCCGTCTCCGCCTTGATCTGGTTGAGCTCCACGACGAGGGCAGCCCGATCTTTGTAGCACTTCATGAGGGCCTCGTGGTAATTCTTTGACTCCACGGCCAAGGCAAGGATCTCGCTGTGGACAGTGTTGGCTTTCGCCTTCAGTTCGTCAAACATTGCTCGGTGGCGCCCTATATCCTGGTCAACCTCCTTTACCTTCTTGAAGATAACGAGCCTCTTTTCCAGCTCGGAGATCCTCTGGACGGCTTTGCGGTCTTCGTTGAGCGTAAGCGAGGTCGTCTGGTACCTCCAGCTGATCTCCTTCAACTGCCAAAGCAACTCATCCTCATTGTCGTTCACGGTTGAGAGGACGGCCCTCTTCCTCAAGATCAGTTCATTGATCTTTTCGGAGATCTTCGCCTTATCCTTGTGTAGCTGGTCTCGAACCGCCTTCTTCTCGACAATGATCTTATTCCTCTCATCCCTAGACGCCTTATAGGTCGCAGCCCTCTCGCGCAACTCCTTCAGCTTGTCGAGTATCTCAGACTTCCTTTTGTGAAGGCGGTCTAGTTTTTGGTAGCCAGCATCTATCTGATCCCGGATGGCATTCATCTGTCTTGATACGGCACCAAGTTCGGACTGCCGATTCTCCATTGGGTATCACCATTATGCACTAGCGGTCTTCTCCGCCAGTATGTACGCGTTGCATCTGTGCATACAGATCGTCCAGTCCCTCTCCAGTATTTGAGGACGTAAATATAAACTCTCCTAAGGCACCAATATCGATGAGCATGTCCAACAGCCTCTCGGACATCTCTGTCTTGAGGTCATGGGACTCTGCCAAAAAAGCCTCCTTTAAAAGCTCTGGATCGGAGATCCATAACAATCCACGGTCGTAGAGCTCCTTGGGCAGGAGATCCACCTTGGAGATGCAGTTTATCTGGGGCACCTTGAACCGCGCATTGATGGAGGACGCAAGGAGGAGGACGGCAACGTAGTCTGAGGCCCTGTTGAGGAAGAGGGAGTCTGCCAGGAAAAGGACGGAAAAGTTGTTGTCCGACAGGGCTGAGGCTATGAACGTGCCAGAGTCACGGTAGGCGAATAGCTCCATCTGCCCGGGCGTGTCCACCAAGACGTAGTCCGGACCGAGCTTCTCGAGCTCTCCCTTCATCTCGTCCACGTGGTTCACGGCGGCATCGACACAGGCCACAAGCGCGCCGTTCGGCCCCAGCTTGTACTCCTCGATCATCCTCTCGTAGTTGACATAGTCGCGGATGTCAACGTCCGGCGTGTAGGGCAACCAGAGGACTCCAGGGTCGAGGTTCACGGTGGCGACATCCACCTCGGAGCTATGGAGCCGCCCCTCTAATGACAGGGCAAGCGTGGACTTCCCGGAGCCGGCGGTGCCCGTTATGAATACGAAGTTCAACTCTACTGCCTCCTTACCTTACCACCAGCCTTCATCACGAGTCTTGAAAATGATTCCTCCGCCCTTAAAAGCACATCGTCCAGATCCGCTGCATCGCTGCCCGCCGCGGAGAGGTGGATGGTTATGGTGGGTGCGGACTCCGTGCCCCCGGGGTGGGACTTGAGGTAGACCCTCCTGTTCGAGGAGATCCATCCATTGATGATGGGGGCCAGCGAGGACTCTGGCATCCCCTCGATTATGAAGAACCTCTCCCTGAAGGTCTGGGAGGGAACGCTCTGCAGGATCACCTTCAAGACCTGGGACGTGAACATCGCCATCATCTCGCGGGGAACACCTGGGAGGGAGAAGATCATGGTTCCTCCGAACTCTACAAAGACCCCCGGCGCGGATCCGTATTCGTTGACCAACGGTCTGGCCCCCACGGGCATCATTGCTAGCTTGTACCGTGATGAAGTCATCTCCAATTTCATCGCGCGGTACTTCGCCTGGACGAGTCGCAGGGCCTCCTTATTGACCTCCTTCGGTGTGCGCGTCGCAGCGGCGAGGCCATCTATTGTCAGGTCATCGTATGTGGGCCCAAGTCCTCCAGTCGTTACGAGGATTGAGGGCCTCCTCCCAAGGGCCTCTGCAATGGTAGAGGATATCTCGCCAACCGTGTCTCCCGCCACGTTTATCCTAGTGACTGTTATTCCAAGGGCGGTAAGCTGGCTGGCTATCCAAGATGCGTTGGTGTTGACGGTCTTGCCTATCAGCAGCTCCCTGCCTAAGGTGATTATCTCGGCGTTTATATCCAACACCCGGCGCTACTTCTTTGTGGTCCACCACTTCAGGTACTCCTTTCGCCGCCTCTCCTTCTCCTCTTCAGGGTTGGCAGCCACGTATTTGGCCCTGATATCGTCTATCTCCTCGCGGGTAACTGCAAGTCCACAGCTCTGACAGACGTACCTCTTATGAATAGAGTCAAACTTCAGCTCTCCACCACACTCAGGACACGCACCAGTCATGAGGACGCCCCAAGTTGTAATTTCGTCACGTATATTAATACGTTCTGCAGTGTTCGTTGGGTTTATATATTAACAAATATTGCGAGGAAGCCATTAGACGTGCTAGCTTTAAAGAGCACCAAGCAAAACTACACGCCTTCAAACAGGGTCCTAGAACTGCTAGAACTGTTTAGACGGATGGTTAACAACTGTATAAGAATAGGCACCACCAGCAACGTTTCATCGCTTAAATCACTCTCATTGAAGGCATATCATGAACTTCATCACTATGATGTGCCATCCTACAAGTTATGCGCCATCTCAAGGGCTGCTGGGATACTCGCATCAAGGAAGAAGTCGTTGCGAAGAGGGATCCCAACCAGAAGTCCGTATGCCGTTAAGAAACAGCTCGTTTCCTGCTACGGTTTCAAATTAGATGCAAATAAGATGGTCTTGAGAATATCTTTGGGTCGCGGGGAATTCTTTGAAATACTTTTGAATGCACATACTCAGGCGGTGCTGTCCGACCCCGCATCGAGGGTGCGCTCCTTCACACTTACGGCTTCTGTGCTGAGCATCTGCATCTCCAAGGAAGTACAGGAGATCGAATGCACCAAGACTGCTGGTGTTGACAGGAACCTGCGCAACATCACATACGGTAACGACTCGACAATAAAACAGTATGACTTCAAAATGCATGAAGATAGCGGAGATGACAAAAGAAGTTGTTGCATCATTTAGGAGGGAATGATGTGCGGATAAGGGGGGAAGATCGCCTCCAAATACGGTGCAAGGAGGAAAAACAGAACCATCAGAATACTACACAACGTAACGAAGGACGTGGTCAAGACCGCACTGGCGAACAAAGAAGCAATAGTCCTCGAAGATATTAAGAGAATAAAAGGGCTTTATCGAAGGGGTAACTACCAAGGGACGAAGTATAGAGGATCGATGAATTCTTGGCCTTTCTGGGAGGTACAGAGGCAGATAGAGTACAAGGCGAGATGGTCAGGTATTCCAATAATTCACCTAACGAAAGGCGAGACGAGGAACACCTCAACTGAATGCCCAAGATGCGGGGAGAGACTCCAATTTGGGCAGAAGAGGCAGTTGTGGTGTTCATTATGTAGAATATGGGAAGACCGAGATGTGGTTGCTGCAAAGAACCTGTCTCGGAAGGGGCTGCTGAGGTTCGGCAGTTCCTTGCCATTGGCGAAAGGCGGGGCAGTTGAAGCTATGAGAGGGAACCCGACGCCTACGGTAATCCCCGGAGTCGATGCCCTGAAGTCGAGTCTTCAGAAGAAGGCTTAACAGAACCCGCTCACATGGTGACGTTGGTTAGACCAGCATCCTCTGCCATAGCCACTGCCCTCCTCCATTCTTGGGGCGTCAGTCGCTTGGAGAGCTCGGGCAACTCCCCTGCCCTCCAGTGCGGAGTGTACTGATCCATCAGGTTCACCCGGGTATTCTTCCCCAGCTCCTCCGAGATGAACTTCAGTATGTGGCAGAGGCAGCAGTCGAGGTGACCCGGGAGCACCAGAACGCGGATGAGCAACTCGCCGTACCTCTTCGCGGACCGAAGGTTCCTGGTCACGGTCTCCCAGTACCTTGGTGCGTCCGAGATCCTCTCGGCACACCTGTCCGAGCCGTACTTGAAGTCAATCTTGTAGACGTCCGCCACCCCCTTCAGCAGCTCCGAGGACTCCTGACTGTAGTGACCGTTGGTGTTGAAGAAGACCGGTGTGTTCTCCTTCTCGTATAGCAGGACCCCGAGCCAGAAGGGTATGTGGGGTATGGGATCGCCTCCCACCCAGTTCTGGTTCCTGCAGCCATCCCTCCTCGCGATGTCTATGAGCAGGGCCACCTCCTTCTGGGGGATGACCGACCCCTCCTCGAACTGCTGGCTTATGCTCCAGTTCTGGCAGTGGATGCACCTGAAGTTGCAGCCCAAGCTAACTCGGCCGACCTACGTGCGTATACGAGGGTCGTATACCGTAAAACTTGGGACCACCTCAGGCTCCTCGCCCATGTGCTCGAAGTAGGACGAGACCTTCATCTCCTCCCCGATCCTGCAGTAGCCCAGCTCGCCCCTGAGCCTGTTCTTCATGCACCTCCGCTCGCATAGCACGCATGATTCGAGGATCCTCCTTCCGAGGAGGTGTTTTAGGTGAAGCAGGGACCTCGTGGGAGGATGCAGATCGCCAATCTTTACCTTGCCCCTATCGAGGGACTCCTCCAGTTCGGCCTCGCTCGCCAACGCCTTCTCATGCACCATCCAGAGCTCTTCTGTCGAGGGGTTGTCAGAGTAGTCTGCAGGGACCATACGGCTTATGAGAAACTTGGCAATGCGCCTGTTCTTGACCACGTCAACATAGCGGGGCAGGGCGGACAGCACCTTCGGATCCTCCAGCGCGGACGCAGCGTCGGGACGTACCAACACCCAGATACTGATCACCTCCTATTCTGATCTAGACCACGACGTTTATCCCTTCACCACAGAAGGCGCAATTTCCTCCCTTCAGATTGATGGACGTGACCTCGAAGCCTGATCGATCTATTACGTTCTTCCCGCAGCGTGGGCAGTAGGTGTTCTCGTACTTGTGGCTCATTACGTTGCCGAGGTAAACGTACTTCAGGCCGATCTCCTTTGATGCCTGCCAGAGCTCCTCCAGATAGGAGACCGTGGGCGGGCCATGGCCGTCATATTTGTAGCTGGGGAAGAACCTGAGTATGTGGAAGGGGGTCCCCTCGCCCAGCTCGTCGTGTATCCATTCCACGAGTTTTATGAAGGGCTCCTTTGCGTCGCCCCCGCCCGTGACTATTAGGTCCGTTATCTCGATGAAGATCTTCTTGCGCTTCATCTCGGCGAGGGCCTGGTAGACGGGCTCGAGGTTGGTAACCTTGCAGAAGTTTCTGTAGAAGTTGGGATCGCCGCTGCCCTTGAAGTCCACGGTGGCGGCGTCTAGGTACCCGTCTATGGTGTCGATTGCCTCAGGGGTCATGTAGCCGTTGGTGACGAAGGTGTTGTAGAGCCCCTCCCTGTGGGCGAGTTTGGCGGTATCGTAGGCGTACTCGAAGAATATGGTCGGCTCGGTGTAGGTGTAGCTGACGGATCTGCAGCCCGTCGCCTTCGCCATGGCTACTATACTCTCTGGGGGCAGGTTCTCGCCCGTGATCTCCTTCTCCTGGCTTATGCTCCAGTTGTCGCAGAAGATGCACCTGAAGTTGCACCCCACGGTGGCGACCGAGAAGGCCGTCGTCCCGGGATGGAAGTGGTACAGCGGCTTCTTCTCGATGGGGTCGACTGCGTACGAGCAGGCCTTTCCGTAGACCAGCGAGTAGAGGGTACCGCCCCGGTTCTCCCGTACGGAGCAGACGCCCCTCTTCCCGGGCTGTATCGTGCACCTCCAGCCGCAGAGGTTGCACTTCACCACGTCGGAGCCAAGCTTCTCGTAGAGCATGGCCTCCAATCCGATCACTCCATAAACCTCTTAAGACGAGGCGAAAGATAAGAGTTTGGAGGATGATGACATGATCGTCGTTCCCGGACCATCATCGCCAAAGGTTGGCGAGGGCGTCGCCCAGATCATCGGCGCCAAGAAAGTCGGGGTGGACTACAAGAACTTCCCAGACGGTGAGTCGTACATACGTGTGGCGGAGGGCGTGAAGGGCGAGGAGGTCGTCTTGGTTCACACGACGTACCCCCAGCCGGACAAGAGGGTGATCGAGCTTCTCCTTCTGATCGACACGCTGAAGGACCTGGGGGCGACCAAGGTGAGGGTCGTTGTCCCGTACATGGCCTACTCGAGACAGGACACCAGGTTCAGGGACGGCGAGGCGGTGAGCGTTAATACGATCTTCAGGCTGATAGAGGCGGCCGGCGCGGACGGGTTCTACACGGTGGACATCCACAAGGAGCTTTCCTTGGGTGAGTTCAAGATCAAGGCAAAGAACCTTCACGCCACCGGGGTTATAGCGGATCACCTCAGGGGTATGGGGCTCAAGAAACCGTACATCCTCTCCCCGGACAAGGGTGCCCTAGACATCGCGAGGAGGATCGGCGAGAGGATCGGGGCCGAGTACGGGAACTTCGAGAAGGCAAGGGACAGGATCACGGGAGCGACCACGGTCAAGGGAGACAGGGTGGACGCGAGGGGGAGGGACGTGGTGATAACAGACGACCTCATCAGCACCGGCGGGACCATCGCAAACGCCTGCAAGATCTTGAAGGATGGAGGAGCGAGGAGGGTCATCGCCGTCTGTACGCATCCCCTACTGGTGGCAGGAGCCTACGAGAGGATGAAGGGCGCTGGGCTGGATGAGGTGCTGGGGACGGACACGGTGGAGAGTGAGATAAGCAAGATCTCCGTGGCGCCCCTTATTGCTAAGGAGTTTAGGTGATTTTGGTTAGGCAGTCAAACCCTGAGAGGCTCCTCCTGTTACTGTCGGGGGAGCACCCCACCATACCCTACTCAGAGGTCTGTGCCGTGCTCCAGACCGAGGGCGTGGAGTTCCACCAGGTCTCGCGGCACGATCAGGTCCTGATCATAGACACAGAGGGCGGGGCTGGCGAGGCGGTCAAGGGGAGGGCGGCATATGTCATGGAGGGCGGGAGGTTCATTCTTCGATCCGAGCCCTCAGAGCTCGTCTTCGAGAGGTGCTGCGGTGGCGCGGACTGGAGCTTTTTGGAGGGGAGGAGCTTCGGCGTCAAGGTGACGAGGGTCAAGGAGTACTGGAGGGAGATGGGCACCCAGGAGCTGCAGGGGATCGTGGGGGAGATCGTGAAGGGGGAGACCGACTCGAGGGTCGACCTTGAGGGGGCAGAGGTCTGGATACGCGGTGTGGTGACGGACGGAGGGGTCTTCCTCTACACGCTGGACTTCCAGACGGACAGGAGGGCCTTCGCAGCCAGGAGGCCGAAGACGAGGCCGTACTTCCACCCCGGCGTGCTAGATCCCAAACTCTCGAGGGCGTTCGTCAACCTTTCGAGGGTCAAGAGGGGCGAGGTATTTCTCGATCCATTCTGCGGCACGGGAGGGTTCCTGATAGAGGGTGCGCTCGTGGGGTGCCGCGTATGCGGCATGGACTTGGACATGAGGATGGTGCCGGGGGCGCGGAGGAATCTGAGGCACTACGGGCTTGAGGCCGACCTGATACACGGGGACGCGAGGAACCTCCCGCTTAGGACGGCTGACGGAATGGCGACAGACCCTCCCTACGGCAGGGGAACGTCCACGAGGGGGGAGAATGTGAGGACAATCCTCTCAGGGTTCTTCAGGGAAGCCCACAGGGTACTTAGGGAGGGGGGCTGCCTCTGCACCGCTGCACCCATAGAATTGAATCCCTCCGAACTGGTGAAGAGGGCTGGCTTTAAGGTTCATGAGGAGCACAGCATGAGGGTTCATAAGTCCCTGACGAGGTCTATAGTAGTAGCAGAGAGGCAATCGAGATGAAGGTGACGGTGCTCGGGTCTGCGGCAGGTGTCCCCACCCCGGAGAGGGGGCTTCCCGCAATTCTGGTGGAGGTGGAAGGGGAGCTCGTGCTCTTCGACTGCGGAGAGGGGACGCAGAGGCAGATGATGAAGGCAGGGTACGGCCTCTGCAGGAGGATGAGGATATTCGTCACGCACCTCCACGGCGACCACATCTTCGGGCTGCCGGGGATGATTCAGACAATGAACCTGCTCAACAGAATACACCCGCTGGAGGTCTACGGACCGCCGGGTCTGAAGGAGTTCATAGAGGAGACCACAGTTGCCACGATGTCCGAGCCTGTATTCGACCTCTCGGTCTATGAGGTAAGCGAGGGGGAGGTATTCAGGGGGAGGAGGTACAGGATAGAGGGCGCCTGGGGGGACCACTCCAGGGCCACTATGGCATACCGCATGGTCGTGGGGGGGAGCCCCGGCAGGTTCAGGCCAAGAAGGGCGAGGGCGCTTGGAGTTCCCGAGGGACCATTGTGGAGTGAGTTGAAGTCTGGGAGGAGGATCACGTTAAGGGATGGGCGGGTGGTGGAGCCGAAGGATGTCCTGGGCGAGCCTGTCCCTGGGAAGATTCTAGTCTACAGCGGGGACACGAGATTCTCTCCGAACATCGTGAGGCTTGCTACGGGGGCAGATATACTGATACATGAAGGGACATTGGCTTCAGGCTTAAAAGACTGGGCCGAGATGGAGGGGCACTCCACGACGGAGGTTGCTGCCCGCGTCGCAAAAGAGGCGAAGGTGAAGAGGCTGATCCTGACTCACATCAGCGCAAGGTATCCGGACGCCCGCGTGCTGGAGGACGAAGCGAGGAAGATATTTCCGAGGACGGAGGTTGCCCAGGACCTGAAGGTCTACGAGTTGAAGAGTTGACGGGCCTTTATCAGCGACGACCTTGCGTCTGCCAGGGTGTTGGCCTCGACCACCGCCGTGATCTTATCGAGGTTGAGGTTGGACCTCAGTAGTCCCCAGTCGATCGTGCCCGCTCCAACAACCATGTGGTCGTCATTGGAGCCCCTATTGTCGTGAAGGTGGATGTGGATTATCCTGTCCTTCATGATCTCCAAGAAGGGCTGCAACTGCGCTACCGTGTTCGCGTGCCCCACGTCGAGGGTCATGTAGAGTGGCAGTCCCTCATTTGCCAGCGCCTGGAACTCCTCTGCGGTCTGTAGAAAGCACGGGGTGTTCACTGGCATGTTCTCCACTGTTACCGTTACGCCGAGATCCTCTCCATAGGCGATTATCTTCCGCAGGGACTCCCTGTTCAGGTCCCAGTTTATCTTTGGGATGAGGTGCTCCAGCGGACTATGTATGCCGGGGTGAACCACCACGAGCTCCGCCTCTATCTCAGAGGCGTGCAGGATGGACTCCATGATCATGCGGGTCGAGAGTGCCCTGAAACGCGCGTTCGAGGCGGCGATATCCACGTCAAGGATCGGGGAGTGGACGGTGTACAATATGCCGTTTGATCTTTTTATCTCCCTGAGCCTCTTCACCCTGCCCTTGTTGATTCTGTCCTTCCAGTCCTCGAGGATCTCCAGCACCTCAATTTTAAGGTCCAAGAGTTGATCTAAGGCCGAGTACGTCTTTCCGAACGTGCATAACGTGGAGATCCCGATTGGCATAGCTCATCGACGGGCACGCCGTCTACTGTCCTTGTTGCGAGCCACTCTATTAATGACTTTGGATCATCTGTGGATATATGAAAGGTGATGGGACCCAGCGGGGACTCGCCCACCGGCATGCAGAAGGCGATGTGCCCTGCGAGGGCGACCTGCTTGTTTATGTGGAAGGTTATGGTGGAGCCCTCCACGCCCCTCAGCATGAGCTTCCTGGCTGCATCCAATGTCCTCTCCCTCCTCAGCAGGGAGCGGAGCTTCGTGAGCAGGGACTCGTTGCCCTCCTGCACCAGGTAGGTGTGCCTGCCCTGCGACCATCTCTTGAAGGCGGTGGAGCCGGTGAGGTTGGATACAGCCGCCATTACCTTGGACTCGTCCTCGGTAGGGTTAAGCTCGACCTCAACCAAGACCTTTGTCTCCACGCCTTATCCCCTCGAAGAACTTCTTGACGGATCTCTGCAGATCCTCCACCGTCCCCTCGTTTACGAAGACCTTGTCGGCGAGGGCTATCACGGAGCCGAGCCCTACATTCAGCTCCCTGAGGTCCCGCTCCCTGAATGTATCCATATCCTTGGGGTCGTCGGGCCTCCCGCGCTTGAGGAGGCGTTCGAACCTCGTCTCAGGCGATGCGTGAACCGCTACGAGGCAGACCTTGCTGTTCTTCTTGAAGTACATTAGTTCGTCCATGCTCCTGACGCCCTCTATGAGGGAGAGCCGCTCATTCCTAATTCTCGCGAGGCACCTCTTAGCCACAACGTCGTTCCCCTCCTCCTTTCTGAGTTTGAGCATGAGTGCGCCGAGGGTCGCCGGAGTCTTGGCAATGCCCCTGGCAGTCGCCTCCTCCCTTATCACGTCGCCCATGTTGACTACTTTGAAGCCCAAGGACCTTGCAGTTTCGGAAATTATGGACTTCCCCGACCCCGGCATGCCGGTTATACAGAATATCATGACCTTCACTATCCAAGAAATTAATTAGTACTATGCATATAACGATTTATCTGCTGGTGCTGTTTCATGGAGGTCGTCAGGGCTTTCCTCGCGCTGGAGGTGGCCGAGGATGTAAAGGAGAGAATAATGGAACTGGAGGGGAAGGTTAAGGCGAGCGGGGCGGATGTGAAGCTGGTGGAGCGGGATAACCTCCACGTTACGATGAAGTTCCTGGGCGACGTGACGACGGATGCTGTGGAGAGGGCTTACGAGGCTATGAGGACGGTGAGGGAGGACAGGTTCCAGCTGGAGGTCAAGGGCACGGGCGTCTTTCCCAACCCCCGCATGGTCCGTGTACTCTGGGTAGGGGCGGGGACCGGCGGAGAGAAGGTTGTCTCGATATTCAGGCAGCTGGACTCTGAGCTGGTAAAGAGGGGGTTTCCGAGGGAGAGGGACTTTACTCCCCACATCACCATAGGCAGGGTCAGGTCGCATAGGAATAAGGAGGATCTGCTGAGGGCAGTGGATGAGTATAGGGGCAGGGTGTTCGGTACCACCACCATCGATAAGATAGTTCTGAAGAAGAGTGTCCTGACGCCGAGCGGTCCGGTTTACTCGAACCTTAGGGAGGTTGAGCTTGGAGGATGAGCGAGGAGATCGAGAGGATAAGGGCAGAGGTGGCAGAGAGGGTCTCCCCTAAGGCCAAGGACCGCGCAGAGATAGAGAGGGTGCTGCGTAAGGTATCGTCGAAAATAAATAGGGAGGCAAAAAACCGTAAACTCCAGGTGAGGGTGGAGGTCGAGGGATCAATAGCGAAGGACACGTGGGTCGCCGACGACAGGGATCTCGATGTATTCATAATATTCCCTCACGGAACCAGTAAGGAGGATATGAAGGAGGAGGGGCTCAAGCTCGCGAAGGCGGGTGCCGGCGGTTTGTGGAGGCTCGGCTACGCTGAGCACCCCTACGTCGAGGTTGAAATAGACGGGTGCAGGTTGGACATTGTGCCGAGCATTGAGATCCGCGATGGTGACAGGCCCGTCACGTCCGTCGACAGGACACCGCTGCACACGCGCTTCATGCTCGAAAGGTTGAGCCCGAAGATGAAGAGGGACGTGAGGGTGCTGAAGCAGTTCATGAAGGGCATAGAGGTCTACGGGGCGGAGCTGAAGGTCGGCGGCTTCTCGGGGTACCTATGCGAGCTGCTCGCCCTCAACTACGGGAGCTTCGAAAAGGTGATAAGGGCTGCCGCCGAGTGGAGGGGCAAGACGGTCATCGACTACATGCACCACTACAAGGAGGGTGAGGGGGGGAAGGTCTTCGACACGCCACTTGTCATAGTTGATCCGGTGGACAGGAGGAGAAACGCGGCCGCGGCGGTCACCCACCAATCCTACTCCACGTTCATCGCTGCCTCAAGGTGGTTCCTCAGGCGCCCTGCGATGGACTTCTTCTTCCCGAAGCCGGAGTCCGCGGGTTTCCCAGAGGTATCGAAGGCGATAAGGGAAAGAGGCACCGCGGTCGCCGCCATCGCTGTTGGATGTCCCAACCTACCCTCGGACATACTGTGGGGGGAGGTCTACAAGAGCCTTACAAGGACCGTGGATATGCTGGACGAGCACAGCTTCAGGGTCAACAGCCACACGGCATGGAGTGACGAGAAGGGGTCTGTGGTATTACTCATAGAGGTGGAGGGGAGGGGGGTCAGGGAGGGGCGGATCCACATGGGACCAAAGGTCTCGTTTGCCGATGAGGCGGAGAGGTTCGTGAACAAGTATCTGGACAGCAAGAACGTCCTCGCCGGACCTTACGTGAAGGAGGATCGCTGGTACGTGGAGCTGAAGAGAGATCAGACCGACCTGAAGGCGCTGATCAAGGAGGAGTTCCCCAAGCTCAGGCTCAGCAAGGACATTATGGTGGAGGCGAAGAAGGGCTTCAAGGTCTTTGTCGACGGCGAGCTGGCGACATTATGCAGGGGGAGGAAGGAGCTGGTAGAGGTCCTGCTCAAGTTCGTCAGGAAGAGGCCGGCATGGCTGAGGTAATTCCGCTCGAGGACGCACGGCTGAAGAAGATTTTTTCCTACCCCCGCTACACCGATGAACGCTACCGGAGGGTTGTGGAGGGGCTCAGGGCGCTGGGGGTAGAGGGCGCAGTGCCCACGGGGAGCTTGGAGATCGAAGGCCTCCGAGTGTTGGGTAAAGGGTGCGTGGGGATGGTTTTGGCGGGCATCTTTAAGGGCGAGAGGGTCGCCTTTAAAGTCTTGAGGACCGACGCTAACAGGGAGTCTCTTAAGGAGGAGGCTAGGCTCCTCTCGGTGGCAAACGAGATGGGGGTCGGACCCAAGCTGATCGCCTCCGCCGATAGTGTTATGATCATGGAGTACATTGATGGGAGGTACCTCTCCAAATGGCTCGAGGAGCCACACGCCACGGAGGAGGTGATGCACGTCATACGGGATCTGCTCAGCCAGTGCTACCGGCTGGACGAGGCTGGGCTAGACCACGGCGAGCTCTCGGACGCGAAGAAGCACATCCTGATAGACCAGAAGGGAAGGCCGCACATACTCGACTTCGAGACGGCAAGTATGAAGAGGAGGCGCAGGAACTTCGTCTCCATGCTCAGTTACCTGTTCTTCAAGGGTTCGATCGCCACCCTCGTTGGCAGGTACTTGTGCTGGAACGGGAGCAACCTTAGAGGCATGATAAGGAGGTACAAGGAGACGCCGTCTAGGACCGAATATGAGGGCATCATGAGAGAGCTGGGGCTCGACTGAATGCTTTATCATTGGGGGTTTGCTAAGCCGATCCGGAGACCGCTCAGTGTGGTCGTTGGTAAGCGGGGTCTCTGGCCTTTGGATGAGTAGAACTTACCCGACTGTGGACGAAGATTCCTAGCGTTGAGAGATGCCATACATATGTGCTAATGACGGTGAGAATCTCTTCATCGAGAGGGAGATAATATATTTAGGCTTCTGAAAATAGCCTTACAACGCAGTTCAGATGTAGGGGCCGTAGTCTAGTTTGGTCTAGGATGCATGCCTGGGGCGCATGTGATCCCGGGTTCAAATCCCGGCGGCCCCACCATCCCACCATTTTAGAGCATATGTGGCTCTAGGCACGACCAGTAAGTGTAGATGCCCAGCTTTCAACGTTTATATCAATTTTATTTTATTTGGCCATAGTTGTGTCTACGATTTTCGACAGTTTTGTTTGAAAAAATCTATAAGCATGGAGCGCATAAGGTACTTTCAAGGCCGTGGTTGTATAACAACCCCCCATCCCCATGCCATGGAAGAGTTTGAGCTGTACCCCAAAGTGAGCAGACTTCTCTCCGATAGGGGTTATTCCACATACCAGAGCTTCCCGCATGGCAGGTACAGCCCGTTCGAGGTCGATATACTGGGCTTCAAGAGGGAGGTGGAGGAGATCTTCATGGTCGAGGTAAAGCTCTGCCACATCAACAAGGCCGTCCGCCAAGGCATGAACCGGCTGCCCTATGCCGACTACGTATCGCTGGCCTTCCCCCAGTTCTACGCCGATTATGTGTATATTGACACTCACCCTGCCTAAAGGCGGGGGATTCTTGCTTCTTCGACCAATGCTTGCTCCTGCTTATCGTCTGCAAGAGTATAGGCTTTGATCTCTACAAGCGTACTCCTATCAGGACAGGAGGGTTCGGGTGTGCCCCACCCTACCATTGTTAATCCATCGTTAAGGATGTTCTGGGAACTGTTGTAGTCCCTGTTTAACACTGTGCTGCAGAATGGGCAACTATGGGTTCGCTCGGACAGGTCTTTGTGAACCAACTCGCCGCATACAGAACACCTTTGGGTCGTATTTCTGGGATTCACAAACACTACGCGCTTACCAGCTCTCTCAGCCTTGTATTTGCATAGTGCTGCGAGTTTGCTCCAGCCAGCGTCCAGTATCAGCTTACGCATGGAGGAGCCGTTAACCTGAATTAAGCCCTTTATGTTCAGGTCTTCTAAGCAGATCAGGTCATAATTGTTGACATAGTATCTTGATAGCTTATGCAGAAAGTCGTTGCGGCGGTTGTCTATTGACTCATGGATTACTGCGACCTTATGCCTCTGCTTGTAGCGGTTATGACTGCCTTTGATCTTCCTTGACAGCTTGCGCTGTTGGCGAGCCAGCTGATGTGAAGCTTTCTTGACATTGCGGGGGTGCTCCACGACCAAGCCGTCGCTGTCGGTGCTGAAATTGGATGCATTCAAATCGATGCCTATAACTTTTCTACCTGTTGATGACTGGGGTCGTCCGTTGACCGAGGAGCAGACGAGGCAGGCGAACCACTTTCGAGTTTTGGTGTACTTCACGATGACCTGCTTTATTGTGCCTTTGACGGGCTGGCTGACGTTAAGGTAGATCGAGCCAACCTTGCTCAATTTTAGCGTTTTGTTATCTACTTTGAAGCCCGTCTGCTCGTAGATCATTGAATGGAAACGAGGCTTGAAGCGTAGCCTGCCGACATGTTTACCGTTTTGCTTTAGAACGTGAAGAACGTGGAGGTTATCCTGCAATTGGAAGACCACGTTCTGGAGGACGATGCTATGGACATCGTTGAGTTCAGGGCGCTCTTGTTTAAGCTTTGGCAGGATACGGACATCATGCACGTTGTTCGCTAAGCAGTAGTTGTAGAGAAAGCAGCAACGATCAAAGCTGTCGAACAACCGCTGTTGGGCAGCCTTGCTTGGATACAAACGGAAGCGGTAGACGACCATCGGCTTCATCGTGTGCTCTGCTCCTCAATGTATCGTTGGATCCTTTCTGCCGAGACATTACCTGCCGTGGAAACGAAGTAGTTGTGAGTCCATAATGATGGAAGCTTGTTCAGGTCTGGGAACTCGATGCGGAGGTCATGGCTACTCCTACCCTTGAAGGAGTCAACGAGCTTTGGCAAACACAGGTTAGGATAGGCAGAGACGAACAGATGTATGTGGTCTGGCATGACTTCGAGAGCCAGTATTTCGACATGCAACTCCTTGGCAACCTGATGAAAAATGGCTTCAAGGCGGGATTTAACAGCACCTACAAGCACCTTCTTTCTGCGCTTGGGACACCATATCAGGTGATAGTTGATTAGATAGACATGGTGCTTGTCCCGCTTGTAGTCCATACTGCTTAATCTACACAACAGGCATTTAAGAATGTTGGTTGTCGCAATTCATCTACCGCCTAAAGTCGGTAGTTTTCTTGCGGATAATTTATAATTTATAAGTTCAGGCCCTCGCTGGAGAGTAAGGGGTTCGGGCTCATCGCCATAGACGGCACGGCAAAGGAGGTGATCCCTCCCAAGAGGTCGACCCACCTGAAGGCGGTATTCAAGAAGAGCCTACTCAGGGCGGTTTACAAGAGGTTCTCAGTACAGCCAATGGTGTAAATAATTCTCATAGAGAGATGGTGTTCCCAAAATAGAGACCGCAGTTGAGATCGGCTTTGAGGGGGAAACAGGAGTTTGATGCCCGCCATGGTGAGCATCTAGTCCGGCTTTCCTATGCACCGACTCGCCTTTGGCCGTTGCGCCGGATTTTGTCCAGACGCCCTGGATCGTCCCATCTATGCATCCTGTCCGTTGCACCGTAACAGCGCCGTTTCCCTCCCCAGCCCGAAGACCGAAGAGGGCGCGGTTTCTGTTTTGGTATCGTTACAGGCTCGTTCCGATCTCAACTGCGGCGTAATACCTTGCATGCCCAGAACATTTAATCCTTATTGCACAATTCGTGGCAAAAAGTGATGTTGTCGTTGGTGATGGAACTTGATGTAGTGGCGGTAAGCGCAATTTTCAGCCATGTCAAACGACCCAAGAGGCTCCACCATTTTTTCTATCGTGTGAATCAAATTTTTATGATTGTTTGGAATTGAACTTGTTTATTGAGCAATTTTATAAATTAGAGTTTTTCGAAAAAATATTAGAGTCATAAGGACGCCTATGTCACGTGCTTTCTTTATGTCGGTCGAACTCGCTCAGGTGACTTATTGTAAGGGAGACTATCTCGGACCAGTTGCAGGCTACACCTCTTCCAACGCCTGGGCATGCATCATCGTATATGATAAGGTATTTTTCGCCGTCATCGCCTATGAGGTGGATTGCAGCATCCGGGACGGGTATCCCAAAGCGTTCCAGATCAGCCGCGGGGATAGCGAAGAACGGATAGACTCTGCACAGCTTGGGACGTGATTCGTATATTTTGCAGGCATTGTCTTGCAGGAGACTGCAGGTAAGATTTGAGCCGTCCATGACCTTCTTTGTGGTGCGCCACTTGCTGTCGACGTTGTCGGCGAGGCTCGTCAGCTCCTCATCGCTCAGCATCACGTCAAGGGAACAGCAATGGGTGCACCTTGAACATTGGAAGCACGTTGAAGGTGTAACGAAGTTAAAGTCCGCCATAATCGTTCATTCCATTATAAGCAAATGCTGTAAAAAAAGTTATTTATCATCGTCAGATGGAGGCGAAGGCCTCGCCAAACCTTAGTAGCAAAGTTTTTAAAAGATGATACATCATTAACCGATTGAGCGGCCGTAGTCTAGCTCGGTCTAGGACGTCGGCCTTCCATGGACCATAGAAAAATCCGAAGAACGCCGAGGACCCGGGTTCAACTCCCGGCGGCCGCACCATCCTAACCGAGTGATTGCTGTTCAGTCCTATTTTTTAAGAATGCTTATTCTGGAAGTCGTAAGAGCGGTGACCCACTACTTTCATCCTAGACCATTATTTATACGCTCAGAAAGATCCCCACCGTTTCCAGCAATGCCGTGATTGCGTATAAGGCAACAGCGCTGAAGGTCAACCATGAGTAATGCTTCTTCCTTCCCTCCACTGCCTGACTCGCAAGGACTATGGTAATGAGGGCAATTGGGACGGCGAATAGCGCAAGCGCCGCCGGTTTGGGCAACACAGTTATCGAGAGGAGCGCGATGAGCCCAAATGCACCCAACGTGATAGTAGTCACCAGTACCTGCCCTCGCCTGCATCCAAGCCGCACGAGGAGGGTGCGCTTGCCTACTGCGCGGTCGGTCTCGACGTCTGGGAACTCGAAGAAGACAAGCATCATCCAGTTTATGGCAAAGAGCGGAGCAGTGGCAAGGACAACGAAATATCCAAAGTTGCCCGCCTGCAGCTGGTAGCCGAGCGATGGAACCAAAAGAGACACCATCAGGGCGACAACCAGCTCGCCGAAGCCGGTTCCCGAGAGTCTCAAGGGCAGCCCAGAATACGACCATACTCCACATCCCAGTACTCATTGAGGTAGTGACCCATCAGTTGGGTGGACGTTACCGCTATCTGCCCAAGGACGTAGACTGGCAGCCCGATTGCAAACCCCTCGTAACGCGCCACCAGTGCCCCCAGTGCGTACATCACGATGCCACCGACGAGGAAGATAGGGCGGCTAAGGCGTATAAAGGAGGCAAATTTTCTGGTAATCACAGATCAATACCTTAGCGAGGTCTTTTTTATCTATTCGCTTGTCAGGGGGTAAGAAGGGGCTAACGGTGCTTGAAGGCATCCAAGCCAAGATATCTCGCTCGCGATCCCAACAGCTCCTCTATCCTCAGGAGCTGGTTGTACTTGGAGACCCTCTCCCCCCTCGCAGGGGCGCCCGTCTTTATCTGTCCACTGCCCAAGGCAACTGCAAGGTCGGCTATGTAGCAGTCCTCGGTCTCCCCTGACCTGTGGCTGACCACTACCGCATACCCGCTCTTAACGGCGAACTTGGCGACTTCTATTGACTCTGTGAGGGTGCCTATCTGGTTAACCTTGAGGAGGATGGAGTTGGCGGCACCCATCCCCACGCCCTTTCTGAGCCTCTTCATGTTGGTGACGAAGAGGTCGTCACCCACGATCTGTATCTTGCTTCCCAGTCTTTTGGTAATCTCCACGAACGAACCGTAGTCGTCCTCCTCGAAGGGATCCTCTATGGAGATTATTGGATACTCTTTTACCAGGCCTGAGTAGTAGTCCAGGAGTTCACCAGGAGAGAGCGTCTTGCCATCCACAGAGTACTCGCCGTCCTTGAAGAAGCTGGAGGCGGCAGGGTCGATGGCCAGCTTCACCTCCTTTTCATAGCCTGCCTTCTCTATGGCATCCACCAACGGGCCAAAGGCGTCTACTGCGTTTGAGATGGGAGGAGCAAAGCCACCCTCGTCCCCGACGTTTGCCGCCAGCGGACCGTAGCGGTCCTTGAGGATCTTCTTGAGCTCCATGTAGACCTCGGAGCCCATCCTCAGGGCATCCCTTATGGAGACCGCGCCGGCCGGCACGATCATAAATTCTTGGATCGCCAGGTTGTTCCCTGCGTGCTTTCCTCCGTTTATGATGTTCATGAGAGGCACAGGCAGGATCCTCGACCCTTTGCTCAAGTATTCGAAAAGCGGCACCTTTGCGGTGTCTGCCGCGGCCTTCGCAACGGCCAGCGAGACTCCGAGTATGGCGTTCGCCCCCAGCTTGGACTTGTTCTCCGTCCCGTCGAGCTGGATCATCTTCACGTCAATCTCGGAGAGTGAGCGAGAGTCCATTCCGATTACGGCGGGAGCGATGACCTCATTAACGATGCGGCAGGCCTTGAGAACGCCCTTTCCGTGGTACCTCCTCCCTCCATCCCGCAGCTCGATAGCCTCATAGGTACCGGTGGACGCCCCCGAAGGGACAGAAGCCCTGCCGAAGCCCCCCTCCGTGAGCACCTCCGCCTCGACGGTCGGGTTGCCCCTAGAGTCGAGGATCTCCCTTGCCATTACCTTTTTTATCGTGAATTTGCCCATTGTGGATCACTCCAACTGGTAGCGATCCAGCTGGCTGAGCACGTACCCCCTTATGGCGCTTGGCCTTCGGGTCTTGCCGACGACCTTACCCTTCGCCATTACCCTCTCAAGCATGGGTCTCATCTCCCCGCCGCATAGATCGCACCTACTACTCTTCTCGCTGAAGGGCGTCACCCTCCAGCTGTAGCACTTCTCGCAGCGCCAGGCCTGCTTCCTACCGGCATACTTCCCCCGCTTTGTCAGGGGTCTCCCGTCCATCTCCACGATGTCCATTGAGAAGTCTATTGTAGGAGCGTTTGCTACCGAGGTGCCCACGCCGAACCCGTCGACTGGACCCTCGGCGAGACTCGAGACGGACCTCTCGTCCAGCCCTCCTGAGACGTAAATCTTCACGTTCTTGTACCCCCTGATGTCGAGCTCCCACCGCACCTCCCTCACTATCTCAACGAAGTCACCCCTCCTAGAGCCGGGAGTGTCCAGCCTCACCCCGCGGAGGCTCTTGCCCAGAGTTTCAGCTGCTAGGATGGACTCGAACTTCTCGTCCCAGAGCGTGTCCACCAAGGCTATCCTAGGGACACCCTTCTCCACAACCTCGTCGAAGGCCTTCCAGGCAGCCCTCTGATCCCCGAAGAGGAGTATCATCGGGTGGGGCATGGTTCCAGCGGGCTTTATGCCGAGCAGTTTGGCTCCGGCAACGCCAGAGACGCCATCGAACCCGCCTATATACGCAGACCTGTCAAGCATGGGCGCTAGGGCTGGGTGCATGCGCCTTATGCCGAAGGCGAAGACGTGCTTGCCCCTCGCCGCCTTCTTAACCCTGGCGGCTGAGGTGGCAACGCCTGAGGCTTGGCAGAGGAGGCCTACCGTGGCGGTCTCCACGCTCACAAAGGAGCTGTACCTGCCGACAATTGCCATCTGGGGGAGGCGGAAGCCCCTTGAGTCCTTCGTTGGGAAGATCGTCCCCTCCGGCAGGGCATAAATGTCCACCGGCAGACCATCATAGAGGCGGAGGACCTCGTCAAGACCGCAGAGGACGCCCCACTTCCACTCCTCGGGGAGTTTGCCGACCGTCACCTCAGCCACGACCAGCTTGTCTATCCCCTTCGCCTCGAGGACCTTCTTCGTCCTCAGGTAGTAGATGTCCGAGGTACCCCCAGACCTGATCTCGTCATCGGTTGCAACATTAAACCGCCGCATAATGATTCCCCTGTTGGAACGTACGATAATAAAATTGGTAGGGCGCCCTTAAATATGCTTCATTCGTAGTCCTCGATGGAGAGTTGTTTCGTCCCCCTCTTCGACTTTACCATTGACCACTCCGCCTTCGAGACGGTGCCACCCACCTGCTCCTTGATCGACCTGATGGTCTCTGGGCCTATCGTGGGGATCCGGTTCAGCTCCGTTGGGGAGGCCCTCTTCAGGTCGTCGATCGTCGTAAAGCCTGCCGAGAAGAGAGCCCTAGCCCTGACCCTCCCCACGCCCCTGAGCGAGACGATGGGGAGTAGCTCCTCCTTGATGCCGTTCTCGACCCTTATGTACAGTTTCAGGAGGGGTGTCAGTGCCTCCTCGCAGCGTAGGAGCTTGGCCAGTTCGTGCGCGGCATGGACGAGCCACTTCGCGGACTCCACGTATGAGTATATGTCGCCAGACCCCACGTCGAACCTCTCGACGATGCCGTCCTCTGGCGACTCCTCGATCCAGTCCTTTAGCAGCAGGGCGGTCTTGATCTCCTCTAGAAGCATCTCGCACTCAAAGCCCTCCTCTTCCGGCAGGTCGTACAGCAGGAGGTCGGAGTTGGCCTCGAGGAATGCCTTCAGCGCCTCGAGCTCCCTCCTCCTTACGTAGAGCTTCGGCATGTCAGGGGTGTGGCATATCAGCGCAAGGTAGCTTATCGGCGGTATTCCGGACCTGCGGATCTTCAGACCGTTCCTGAGTATTACGGCGGACTTGGGGTCTATGTAGAGCTCGGCGACCCTTCTGCCCAGCGCTGTGGGGATTAACTTCCTCTCATCTGACTTCACCATCCCCTCTGAGGACAGCATCTCCAGCGACTCGAGCACGGCGTTTCTGAAGGAGTTTATTCCGTACTGGTAGGCGCAGAAGGACTTCTCAAGAAAGTCGAAGACGTCCTCCTGCGAGTGTGCCAGACCCATGGTTATGGTGGCGAGGATGTGGGACCTGAGGGAGGATGCTGCCCCGAGCTTCGACCACACCTTCTCGGGCTTTGCCAGCACGTACTCCTCAAGCAGAAAGTCCCGCTCCGCCTCGCTCCTCGCCAGCATTATGGCCTCTCCTTGGCTGTCGTACTTTGGTCTGCCAGCCCTGCCGGCCATCTGCTTCTCCTCGAGGACGGGTATGTTGGTCTGGCCCACCCCGGCCTCGTAGCGCCTGTAATCGTAGATCAGGACGCGCCGCGCTGGGAGGTTCACGCCGCTCGCGAGAGTCGGTGTGGCGCATACGCATTTGATCAGGAAAGAGCGGAAGGCCCCCTCAACGGCCCTCCGCTGTTCGTATGTTAAGCCGGCGTGGTGGAAGGCCACGCCGTTGGCAACCGCCATCGCGAGCCTGTCCGAGATGCGGGTTCGCTCCCCCATCCTCAGCATCTTGGATGAGAGATCCATCAGTTTCCTCTCCTCGCTCCGCTTGAGCCGCTTCCTGACGGGCTCCGAGATCCTCTTGGCGAGGGATGTGGCGGAGAGCCTGCTGCCGGTGAAGACGAGCATCTGGCCGCCGGATCTTATGACATCCGCGGCGAGGAGGGCAACCGGATCCTTCTCCTCGCCCTCTATCTTCCTGTGCTGACCGTCCTTGAATACAACCGACTGCTGGAAGTATACGCCCTCCAGCAAGGGCACGGGTCTCCAGTTGCTGGTGATGGGTACGGAACTGAGCCATTCTGCGATCTCGTCGGCATTGCTTATGGTCGCGCTGAGGGCGAGGATCTGCGCCTTTGGGTTCAGGAGTCGGAACCCCGTCAGTAGCGCCTCAAGGGTCGGTCCCCTTGACCCGTCGCCGAGCAGGTGGATCTCGTCGGCGACGATTAGCGAGAGTGCGTTCACCCAGCTGGGCCTGTGGCGGAATATGGAGTCCGCCTTCTCGTTGGTCGCGATGATTATGTCGTGCCTCCCGAGGGTCGGGTCGATGTAGTCGAAGTCCCCGGTGGAGAGGATGACCTTGATACCGATCTTTGTGAACTTCTGGAACTCCTCATACTTCTCGGTGGCAAGGGCCTTCAGAGGAACGAGGTAGAGGACCTTCCCACCCCGCTCCATAATGTGCTTAAGCGCGCAGAGCTCGGCCACCATGGTCTTTCCCGAGGCCGTCGGGACCGCCAAGACGAGGTTCTTTCCCTCAAGAACCCCTGCCTTCACCGCATCCTCCTGCGGCGGGTAGAGCTCGGTTATGCCCGATTCGTTGTAGAGCCTCTTAGCCTCCTCTCGGATTGGGAGCTCCTCGACCCTAATACTACGCCCTCCGATCAGGTCTTCTTAATAAAGCCGGGCTTGGACTCGTAGATAATTCCGTCGTTCATCCACTTCGTGATGGCATCCTCGGCAAATTTCCTAAAGAACCCTTCAGTTTCAGCCCGTGAGATGAAGGCCTCTCTCTTGATGGGGCCCATCTCGTTCTCCTTTTCCAGGGTAATTAAAAGGTCAAAGAGGGCAGAGAGCTTGTCGCTCGCGGACTTGGGGCGGCCGACCATGATCATGTCTATGTCAGCCTTGCCAGTCGCCCGGTCTACCCCAACCTGCATCAGGTATGACCTCATCAGCTTCGTTACCGGTTCCACGTCCTCTTTTCCGACCTCCTTCTTGAGGGCAAGCTTCGCCCTCGCCTCGGAGAGCCTGATGACTGCCTCGAGCTGCCTCATGGTGATCGGCACCGGCGAGTCGGCGCCCTCGCCCTTCCCCCGCATCTCAAGGAAGAACTCCTCGATCTTCTCGCTCGCCTCTTCGCTCAGCTTCGGGTTGGCGTGCCTCCTCACGTAGTACAGGTACTTCTTCAGGAGAATGGGGTCGATCATCGACCCTTTCTCGATCTTGAGACCCTGGTGGAGCCTCAGGATGTGCTCCGTCATGTCCCTGTCGCGCGCCTCCTCTGGCCTGTCCACCAGTATGAAGATCAGGTCGAACCTTGAGATTATGGTCACAGGGAGCTCTGAGATGTTCTCGGAGATGGACCTCTGCTGGACGTACCTGCCGAAGGTCGGGTTCGCCGCGGCAAGTATGCTGCTCCTTGCGTTGAGCTGGACGACTATGCCCGCCTTGGCTATGCTGATCGTGTTGTGAAGGATAACGCCGTGACTTATGAATGCGTGTGTAGGCTCCACTGTAACATCATAAACAAAGTCTGTCTTGTATGCGCCTTCGTTTGGAATGGACTCTACGTGCCTCACCCGGAGCCAGCGAAAGCTCTCAAGCGACCTGAGCCTGTCCAGATCCACTCTAACAGCGGAGATATTTCTCTGGACTCCAATCCTCAGGGATTCTAATAGCAATGATCTTTTCTCATAATCATACCCGTCGCGCTCAGCATAGTCTATGGCACCTCTAGTTACGCCTATCATCTCTGCTGCGCTTTGCTGAGAGTAGTTCAGCCCTTCCCGCAATATCTTAAAAGAGGAGGCATTTAGAGCCCTTTCTAGTTCCCTTATGCGCGCCTCAATTGCCCTTATATAAACATCTGCAACATCTTTGTTTATTCCATAATTGTTCCTAAAGTGTTCCTGGAAGTATCCGTTATACCTTACCCCAAGTCTCTTTAGAGAACGCCTAATCAGCACCCCCGCGTATGGCGGGAGGACATCATGCTTTCTAAGGGTCTTCCCACTTTTTTCTATGAGTTGGTTTATCCGCGCATTCCCCATTTTTAGAATATACCTGACAAAATTACTGAAGCTGTCACCAGAAACGTAGACTTTATATGAGGTGTTCGTTCGATCAACGACTATTCTTGAGTGGATCCCTAAGGTCAGAAGCAGATCTTGGTAATCCTCTGCAAGCCCCCTTGAAGAGGTCCTGTAGCACGCGGCAACACTTTCGACACATCCATCTCCCCAGAATGCATTCCTCAGAAAGGCAACCCTGCTGGTGATATCCGAGGAGAAGATGCTTGCGGGCAACCGCTTCTCCTTGCTTCTTGCTGTTAACTTTGGAAAGTTTAGACGCATGAAATCATATATAGACTTTGAGACGATCCGGAGCGTTCTATTCTCTGAGGTGTAATCTATTGGTTCTATTCCGAAGGACCTTTTTGTGGCCTTTTTCATTGCAAGTATTATACTCTGCGAGGCGTTCGATAGACCAATCTCCATGGACGGGCCAGCATAGCTGTAGCCTTCGGACACAAAGAACCTCAAGAATCCCGCCAGATCCTCGTGGATCTCGCAGGGTAGTGTAACATCCTTCCTGCCGGAATGTATATCGGCACAAAGTTTGACAGAGTTTTGGAAGTTCTGACTGGTGACTGCTGGGGCGAAGGCGTCCGTCGTAACCTTTGATGCCTCTACGGTTGTGATTTTCCCATCCCTGTAGACAAAGACAGGATGTTCAGGGGTAACGATAATCTCCCTTCCGTTGGAGTACGTTATTTTAATAAAATGAGAAGGCGCCTTGTGTCTGCTGACCCTGTCCACCTTTGTCTTGTAGACAATGGAGAAATCTGTTGTCAGCATCTCTAGCCCCAAGTCGTCAGTCTGCAATATCTCGCAGTCTATACCCTGCACACCCTTTTCAGGGCGCTTAGCAAATAGAGAGTCCACAAGCGCCCCTATCCGGTGTTTGGAGCCGTCTGCAAGGGTTATTTCAAAACATGGGTGGTAGCTTTGTTGTTCCATCGCCTCATGTATGGCGGTGCGGTCCTTCGGATCCATCTTGTCGATCTCGTCTATGCAGGCCACGCCCTTGTCCGCTATAACCAGGGCGCCTGCCTCAAGGAAGAACTCGTTTGTGTTCTTGTCGCGCATGACCGTGGCTGTGAGACCCGCAGCCGTTGAACCCTTTCCCGAGGTGTAGACTCCCCTCGGCGCGATCCTCGCTATATACTGGAGCAACTGCGACTTTGCTGTATTGTGCGAGACTATGCCATTTGCGATGAACCTGTTACCTTGTGGAACCTCAATGTCGTATACGTCCTCATTTTTGTGTTTTACTATTTTCACAATACGCTCGCTTCTCTGCCCCCCAAATCTCCTGAAGGCTTGCGCGTCAGAGGCAAGCCTTTGAAGGACTGCATTCTTCCTATTGGAAGCGAATCCAACGTGCTTGCGGAATTTTAGGACAGCATTCCCTCTTCTTATCGCAAGCGCATTCCCAATAATCCTCGAGTGGATACCAAAGCGCAGGAGAAGGATCTGAACATCCCTGAGCAGTTCGATCTCCTTTGCCTTCAACGACACGGACCTCCTGCCACGCCCGTTGTCGAAGACACATCCGTCCGCCTCGAACAGCCATTTCAGGAAGGACGAGACAACCTCGTTCCCTGACCGAAATATTAAGTCAGGAACCCTCTTCTCCCTAAGGAAGGTAAGGTTGGCTACAATGTCCTTGTTTGAGAGATGGACATAATGAAGGGGAACGGTCCTGCCCTTCTTCGTGGCCTTGGATGCTTGAGGTGGCCTGATGCCAAACAGTTCTTGGATGTAAGAAAGAAGCCTAGGCAGGATGTCGATATCAGTTTGAGCAACCACAAAACCAAAACGGTGTCCGTCTTTGCAGACCCAACCGTCCCCCAGCATGTACCCGCAGAAGGCCGCCAGATCCGGCGTCATCTTCTCAGGGAGTTTCCCATGGAATCTGGGACCGAACTTGCTCCTCTTGATTGGTGCGAATCCCGTATCCAAATAAGCAGTGATTGTGCACGGGAAACCAGTAACGACAGCGAGTTTGTCCCCCACGCGGAGTTCGTCCAGCCGGCGCCATTCTCTTTTAAGAAGACCATACTCACTCCTCACGGTCAAGAGGGGATGGTTGTAGGTTCCCTTGATGCTCTTGCCAGACTCCGTGATGACCTCTATTACAGGTTGATCCTTGTAGACGTGGAAGGTTGTTGCAAGGGCCCTTTTTCCTCCGCCTTGGCCCGTCAAGACCTGGAGCCCTATGGGCTGAAGGTGCGACCTTCCCATCTGCCCGATCTTGACGATAGCCCCATTGCCGAGGATCACCCTCTCATCGTAGACCAAGCAACCAGGATCACCCACGAGGAGGATGTTTATGTCCCCCCTGATCTTTACCCCGTCGGGCATGGTCTTGGTGACTCCGCCAGCCAGCTGGTATGCGATGGCCTCCTTGATCTCCTCGTAGCCGTAGATGGAGGGCGCGATGGAACCGAAGATCTTCTGATAGAGCAGTGGGTCCTTGGCCAGTTCCTTTATCGCCTTCTCATCCTCGGGAGATATCTGAACCTCCTCGGCGCCCTTCTCTGAGATCTCGAGGTGGTTGACCTCAACGCCCGTGGAGAAGGTGGCGAGTCTGAAACCCTTTGCGGTGAACTCCTGCTTCGCCTGGAGTATGCCGACAAGGGAGATCCTGTCGCCGGGGCGCGATATATCCACTATGTCGCCCTGCAGGATTCCCTCCACGGACCGGGGCAGATGCCCAGGAGGCAACTCCTCTGGCCTCTCCTGCAACGAAATCATCTGCCAGTCCACGAACGTAGACTCCTCTGGTATTAACCTGAAGAAGCCCTTCCTCCCGCAGTCCTGATTTGAGCACTGCGGAGGCATGACTAGAACGGTGCCAGTCTGATCTACCCTCATCTTCTCTCCGCACCTCGGGCACTGGAAGACTGCGACCTTCAGGAGTTGCTTGATCGTCGAGGATCTCGTGACTATGCCCTCCACCATGGTCAGCCTGCCCATGTGGCCGGACTTCAGCGCCCGGAGCGGCACCACCTCGTCAAGCCTGCGGAACCGGGCTTTGAAGTTCTTCACCTTTGTGGAGTACTGCATGTTCTCGACGCGCATGACGTCATAGATCGCCGCGTTCGCCTTGGAGAGCACCTCTGCCGGCTTGTCCTTGAGGTCTGAGGCAAGATCCGGGTCGAAGGAGATCAGGTCGTCGAAGTCTATAACGATGGAGGTCTTCCCCTGGGACGCCATCTGGGATATTGCCTCCCTGTACTTGTACGCCCCCTTCTTGTCCTGAAACGACTTCAGGAAGTTGACGAGCCTCTCTCGGTAATCCATGACCTCAGCAAGAACCTCGACCATAACAATCACCTCGTCTCTTCGGTGAGGATCTTCTGCCTCCAGTCCTCTATCTCAGATCTAAGAACGTTGAAGAGGGTCCTCTCCTCCGGCTCCAGCGTGTCGATGACGGCCTTAGCAGGGTTCCTCTCGAAGGACAGGTGGAGTACCTTTTGCAGTCTGCAGTTAATGAGGTCCTGCGCCTTCATAAAGGCCTGCCTCTGCTCGTTGAGAGTGGTTTGCGTAGGGTTCTGCCTTATGCTTGAGTTCAGCGTGAGGATGAGACCCCTGAGCCTCGGGTAGAAGTGCGGGGGCAGCTGGGAGAGCGTCTCGTTCCTCTCCTCCCTCCAGCAGAGTTTGTAGAGATCGCTGGACTTCAGCTGCTGGGTCTCGTCAAGCCTCAGCTTCACGACCCCCTCGGCCTCCAGCGCCTTGGCAGCCCAGAGCGGAAGCCTCGCCTCGTTGCCCTCCACGAAGGCGCCCACCTGCAGGCCTCCGATCTTTGTGGCGGGAAGGGGCTTCTGGAAGATAACGCCGACCGGCTCCTCCTCGTAGAGGAACTGTGAAGATTTGATATCCTCGGACGCCCTGCGAGACATACTCAGATCTCTCTCTCATACCCCAATTAAGTTATTTGGTTCTCTGCAATGCTCTGAGTGAATTGTACGCCGGTATCGCTATAATTATCCCCACAAGAACCTGCCCCACATTGAACGGGACCTCGGCTAATGCGACGTAGCCCAGGACGAACTCCTCGTAGAGATAGTAGCCAAGAACCATAAGGAAGCCTGACGCTGCGGCGGATAGCACGAGCCACCCAACCTCTGGCCGGGTAATAAAGGAGATGAGGACCACTATGGCGCCAGCTACCAGCCCGACGAGGGCCCACAGTGCATGCGTCATGTTCACGGTGAAGGAGGTACCGAAGCCCGGCAGACCAAAAGAGATCTCCGAGGTGCCCACGTAGTAGGCGGTGCCGAGGAGGTATACGGAGGAAGAAAGGACAACCCCCACAAGGAGGGAGAGGAGGCGCCAGTACCTCGGTGTCAGTTGGGGCCTTCTGCTGGCGAGAAGGCCGAGCACGCCCCCCTCCACGCCCTTTATCACAAGAGTAGCTGGTGCGAAGAAGAAGTATCCTAGGATCAGATCGGCAATCATGGAACCCACGCCGCCGGCGAAGGCGCCGGCATAGGGACCAGCCAGGAGCGCAACGATGTAGACGGCGGACTCGCCTATGTTGAAGTACCCCCTCGTTGCGGGGACGTATACTGTAAATATAAGAGTCGATACCGCCACCAGCCCCGTGTAGAAGGCGAAGAGCGGTATCGTCCTGGCCCTGAGCAAGATTTTCCCTCTGTGGAAGAAAGGCGGGCATTCACATAAAAATGTGTTTCTCTGTAAATTTTGTGGCTTCGCTCAGTTATTTTTGCGTTTGATAGGGGTTAAATATCTGACCGATTAGAAGGAGAAGGGAGAAGGAGGTCGTAAAGCTGTCAGAATTACATGAAGTCATGTGGACGGAGAAGTACCGCCCCAGAACACTCCACGAGATCGTAAATCAGAAGGAGATAATCGAGCGCCTCGAGCGGTTCGTAAAGGAGAAGTCCATGCCGAACTGCCTCTTCGCTGGCCCGCCCGGCACCGGGAAGACCACGGCCGCCCTCTGCCTCGCCATGGATCTCTTCGGAAAGAATTACCACAAGAATTACCTAGAGCTCAACGCCAGCGACGAGAGGGGGATCGATGTCGTCCGGACGACCGTGAAGGACTTTGCCAGGACTATAAGCATGGCAGAGGCGCCCTTCAAGATCCTCGTACTCGACGAGGCGGACAATATGACGCCGGACGCCCAGCAGGCGCTGAGGCGCACCATGGAGATGTACACAAACACGTGCAGGTTCATCCTCGCTTGCAACTACTTCAGCAAGATCATCGAGCCCATACAGTCCAGGTGTGCCTTCTTCAGGTTCGCCCCCCTCAAGCCAGAGGACGTCAAGGCTAGGGTGAGGCACATCTGCGGCGCAGAGAATGTGGAGATCACACCGAGCGGCCTGGAGGCACTAATCTACGTAGGAGGGGGAGACCTGAGGAGGGTTGTCAACATGCTCCAATCGGCGGCCGCGGTTGGGGAAAAAATTGACGAGAAGGGCATCTACAGGATCGCTGGCAGGGTGAGCCCGAAGGAGCTCAGGGAGATGCTTGAGAAGGCGCTTGATGGCGATTTCAACGCGGCGAGGAACGATACCGTAAAGCTGATGGTTGAGTACGGCCTCTCTGGTCTGGACATAGTCAAGCAGGTCCACAGGGAGCTCCTAGGCCTTGAACTTGATGAGCGGGCGAAGCTCCAACTCATCGAGGTCGTGGGCGAGGCAGAGTACAGGCTTCTGGAGGGCGGGAGCGACGAGGTTCAGATGAACGCTGTGCTGGCGAAGATCGCGATGATCGGTAGGAGCAGCAAGGAGAGAGGGCATTGAGCCTTCCCTGGGCAGAGCGTTTCAAGCCAAAGACGTTGCAGGAGATAGCTGGGAACTACGCAGCGGCAGAGCAGCTTCTCAACTGGATAAAGGCCAGAATTGAGGGCAGAGGTGCAGTTAAGAGGGCGGCGCTGCTGAGCGGTCCCCCCGGGACGGGCAAGACGCTCTCCGTCGGCATTGTGGCGAGGGCACTCGATCTGGAGCTTATAGAGATGAACGCAAGCGACTTTAGGACCGAGGAGCTTGTCAATAAGATGGCGGGCGGTGCAACGCTCCAGGCCTCATTATTCGGAAGGAGCGGGAAGCTCGTATTCTTTGACGAGCTTGACGGGATATCCGGCAGGGAGGACAGGGGAGGGCTGGGGGCGATCCTTGGAATCCTAAAGGAGACGCGGTACCCGGTCGTTCTCGCTGTCAACGACCCATGGGACCCGAGGTTCAGACCCCTGAGGGACATCTGCGAAATGATCCAGTTTAGAAGGATAAGGAGGCCGAGCGTGGAGGTGCAGTTAAAAAGGATTGCAAGGCTCGCCAATGTCACGGTGGATGATGCTCTGATAAAGAGGGTTGCTGAGAGGGCTGGGGGCGATCTGAGGGCTGCCATCAACGACCTTCAGATGCTTGCAGAGGGGCAGAGGATCCTCAGAGACGGCGACGTGGGTCTGCTTGCCGGGAGGGTCCAAGAGAAGGGCATATTCGACGTAATGAGGGACGTCTTCTCAGCCGAGGGCTGCCTGGAGGCCAAGCTTGCCCTCGAGGGATCCTCGGTGGACTCCGAGATGGTCTTGCAGTGGATCAACGAGAACATACCCAACCAGTACACCGATCCTGAGGAGAGGGCTGAGGCCTACGACTGGTTCTCCAAGGCGGACATATTCATGGGCAGGGTGAAGAGGAGGCAGATGTGGGACCTGATGGGGTACGCCATGGAGCTCGCAACGGGTGGGGCCGCCCTGGCGAGGAGGGGGCCCTACAGGTTTACCAGGTACAACTTCCCGAGGAGGATAGGCATGCTCAGCCAGAGCAAGGAGCTCAGGGGGAGGAAGAGGGAAGTTTTAAAGGCGATAGGAAGAGAGGCGCATGCATCCGTTAAGAAGGTGGCGACGGAGTACCTCCCCTACATGGAGATAATGGCAGAGAAGGGCAAGCTTCCGAAGGGCATCCTCAGCTGGGCTGAAGATAATAAGGAGACCTGAGATTCAGGGCCTTGAGGAATAGCCCCTTCAGCGCCCCGTCGGAGTTGCCCTTCCTCATGGGGCCCAGCAGGTCGATCAGGTTATCTGACCTCATTAGGCAAGGCTTCAGCTTCCCGTCACTCGTCACCCTCAGCCGCGAGCACCTCATGCAGAACTGAGGGTTGTTTATTGGGCGCACGACCTCCACCGGGAGCCCGTTTATGGCATACCTCCTCCTGCGGTTCATGTCTTCACGCTCTATGACGTGACCGGTCCTCTTTGCGAGTTGCTCCTCGATATCGGAGAGGTCCAAGTGGTACTTCTCAAAGAAAGACGCTTCAAGGTTCAGGTCCTCGAGCTCTATGAGCTGGAGGCCGCCGTGGAGGGATTTTGCGAACTCGAGGAGCGGGTCTATCTCGCCCTCGTTGACCCCCTTCATCATGACGACGTTCACCTTGATCTCCATGCCTAGGCCTTTGGCTTCCATTACGCCCTCCATCGCATCGTCCAGGCTCCCGCCGGTAAGGGAGCGGTAGACCTCGGGTCTTATGCTGGGGAGGGAGATATTTAGTCGGTGCAGGCCAGCGTCCACAAGGTTCTGGGCGTGTTGTTTCAGCAGTGAGCCATTGGTTGTTATGGCGACGTCTTCTAGGTCCATGGAAGTGGTTCCTTTAATTATCTCTTTTATGTCGCGCCTCAGGAGAGGCTCTCCGCCGGTGTACTTTACCCTCCTCACGCCCAAGGATCTGGCCACGCTAACTATCCTCAGGACCTCGTCCGTCGTCATCTCAATTCCGCTGGCGCCCTCGCCCTCGTGGTGGCAGTAGGTGCAGTTCAGGTTGCACCTCTGGGTAAGGCTGACCCTGAGCCCACTAACGACCCGCCCGTAGGGATCTATCAACCCTCCCCGGCCTCCTTGGTCTTCCTGTAGTACTTCAGCACGAACTCCGCTACAGCCCTCGGATCTTTCTTCAGCACAGGGATCTTGACCCAGCCCGGCGCCTGCCCATCAAAGACCACCGCCACCACCGACTCCAGCGAGGGCAGGACCCCGAACTCGTCCTCCTCCTTCAATATAAGGATCTTGGGCAGGGTTGACCCCCTGAAGCCCTCGCAGAGGATCAGATCCGGCCCTAGTCCATCGAGTAGGTTGATGGCTTCCTCCAGCGAACTTTTGGGAACGAAGAATGTGGCTAGACCCTCCCCGGTTATGACCGCGGAGGCGGCGGCACCTGCCTTTCTGAATCGCCAAGTATCCTTATCCTTATCGGGCTCAAGGTCATGCCCTGAGTGCTTGAGGACACAGACCTTGATTTTGAGTTTTGAGAGCGCAACGACCATTCTCTCGATCAGCTCGGTCTTACCGTAACCGCTACCAGGTGCCACAAAGCATAGCGCCAGGATCTTTGGTCTCATGCTGGACACTACATGCACAACATTTAGCGGTGACTTAAATCTTCATCTTCTGGCCATCTTCAGCAGGTGGGGCGACTCTGGGAGGATTACCCTCTCCAAGGCAAGCCTCACGGCGTCCGGCGAGCCTGGGAGGGCGAATAACAGAACACCATTGGAAACGCCGGCGAGCGCCCTAGACGCGATAGCGGAGGTTCCCACCGACTCGTAAGAGAGGCGCCTGAAGAGCTCCCCGAAGCCTAGGAGGACCTTCTCCAGTAACGGTGTTACCGCCTCCACGGTGACGTCCCTGCTGCCCAGACCTGTACCGCCGCTGATTATGATAACATCGGCAGAACCCTTGGATGCCGCGGAGCGGATCTCCTCCCTTATGGACCTGACGTCGTTGGGAAGGTAGACCTTGTCGACTACCGTGAATCCAGCACCCTTGATTAGGGAGGCGGCGACCTCGCCGCTGACATCCTGGAGGCCCTCGCCCTTGGATCTCTTTGAGATGATGGTGTCACTCGTTATTATTATCAGGAACCTAAGGTCCTTGGGCAGATCCGCATGGTGGTCTCCGCTCCTCATTGCGGTCGTCCCCCACAGGCCCCTTTGCGCTTCTCAACTACCCGTATCTCCTTGATCAGGGTCGTCGGGTATTGACCGTTCTCGTCCTTCTCGTACTTCTTCGTCATGTCCCAGACGGTCAGTAGTGCAGCCGAGACGCCGGCGAGGGCCTCCATCTCCACGCCAGTCTTAGCCGACGCCTTCACCTTCACCGTGACCTTCACCTCCTCGCCCCGGAGGTCGAACTCGACGCCCACGTGCTCTATCGGTATCTGGTGGCAGAGGGGGATAATGTTGGGGGTGCTCTTTACCGCTTGGATCGCGGCGACCCTGGCGACCGCCAAGACGTCCCCCTTCTCGATCTTGTTACCCTTTATCCGGTCGACCGTCGTGCCCTTGAGGCGGATCACGCCTGTCGCGGACGCCTCCCTTATCAAGGGCTCTTTGGCGCTGATGTCAACCATCCTGACGCTCGTGTTCTAGACCCCCTTCTTGAACGACTCGAAGAGTGTTTGGACTGCCCACGCCCTCGGATCCTCCTTCTTGAACCGGAAGATCCTTATCCTTCCAAACCTCTTCTCCTCGACTATGCCGAGGTCACAGAGCCTCCGCAGGTGCGCGGAGGTGGTCGTGTGGTTCAGGTTGGTCTTGCGCGTTATCTCGGATATGTTCATCTCGCCCCTCTCGGCGAGCGACTTCAGCACCTTGACCCTACCCTTCGAAGAGAATATCTCCTCAACAGACAATCCTCATCCCTCCAGCTTTGACAGGCCCTTCTCCACAGCCTCTATCGAGAGGTTGAGCAGACCTATAAGTGTGGTCTTTCCCCTGAAGCCGGCCCCAGATATCTTCGTGTAGAGTATGCCGAGGTTCTTGAGCGTCTGCAGGTACTCCCAGGACTGCGTGTGCTTCCTTGGCTCTATCTTGTTGGTCTCGCAGAGGAGGCGGTACGTGGACTCGACCTCCCCCATGGTGACGTAGGCGGACCTGTTCCTCTTGAGGACCTTGGCGACCGAGAGGAGGAAGAGCCTCTCGTGGAGGGGGAGCTCAATAACGATGTGCATCGGGAACTGTGAGACGTCCAGCTGGGCCTTCCTGACGTGCTCGGGGAGGACCCTTGCTGCAGCCTCGGCGTCCGCATACTTTCCCGCCCTCCACAGCAGCTCCAGGGCGTACCGCGCGTCGCCTTGGGGGGAGGAGATATCGGCGATCATTGCAAGGACCTCCTCGCCGAGGGTGCCCTCCTTCAGCGCCTCAAACCCCCTGACGCGGATTATGTCGTAGATCTGCTCGGAGGTGTACCTCTCGAACCTTATGACGTTGTGGAGCAGGCTGCTCTGGACGCTTTTATTCAGATCCGAGAGGAACTCTAGGTTCCTTGTGATCAGGATGAGGCTCAGCCTCTGCGGCTTGTTAATGTACTCATCGGCCACCCTTGAGAGAAAGTAGAGTGGCGCGTCCTTCTCCCCGGCTACCGAGAGCAGGAAGTCGGCCTCGTCCAGCGCCAGCAACAGGTAGATGTTCTCCTCCTCGAGTATCTTCCATAGGCTCTCGAAGAGCTCCTGCGCCGAGAAACCCCTATCGGGTATGCTCGGCAGTATCTGCTGGGCAACCTTCTTCACCACGAGGAAGAGGGTGCGGTCCTTGTAGCAGTTGACGTGGACGTACCTGAGGTCTGTGCCCCTGCCCTTGGCGATGGACTCCATGGTCGACCCGAACCTCTTCGCCACGGCCGTCTTGCCAACGCCCACGTCCCCGACCAAGGTCACCTTCTGTGCCACTGAGCCGGGGGACTCCAGCAACACCTTGAAGATCCTGCTCAGCGACTTCAGCTGGGGGTCCCTGTGCACGAGGTTCATGGGTACGTGATCGGGGAAGAGCCTGGACTCGTCCTTGAATATGGTAGGCCTGCTCATCTCGTGCGCGATTATGTCGTACGCCAAAGTCTGGTACCCGTTCAATAGAATTGGGGGCGGGAGGATTTATGGGTTTTGTACTTTAGAAAAAACATTTAGCAGAGATACAAACGAAAGTATTAGGCCAGGCCCTTCCACAGCTCGTCCGAGGATGGAGGCTCCAAGGGGCGATCGACCCCTGCCAGGTCCAGGTAAGACCTGCCCTGCAATGCTGTCCTCACCTCGCCGATCCTGGCAAAACCCACATTGGCCCCTCTCAGCGCCGCTTTGGCATCAGATTCTGAGCCGCGCCTCACCGTGAAGATCACCGAGCCAGAGCTTATGAGGCGGTACGGGTCGAGGCCTAGCTCCTTGCATATGAGGCGGGTCTCCTCGAGGACCGGCACCAAGTTCAGGTCCAAGAGGATTCCAGAGGATGCGGCCTCGGCAAGCTCCCACGCCCCGCCGAGGAGGCCACCCTCGGTAAGGTCGTGCATCGAGGTCACCCCTTCCAGGTCTGTCAGCACCATGCATTCCTTGACCACGTTGATGAGCCTTATCATCTTCTTGCACCTCGAGGTGAAGGTGCAACCGAACTTTGACGTTATCCTCCTGTCGGACGAGAGTATGGTTGTGCCCTCCAGACCGACGCTCTTGGTCATGTAGAGGAGATCCCCGGCCTCAGCACCACTGGACGTGAAGAAACGCTCGTTCTTTACGATGCCAAGCATGGAACCGACCACTATCGGCCTGCTAATACCAGGCGTGATCTCGGTGTGTCCGCCGACTATGGCGACCCCTATCTCCTTTGCGGCGCCGTCTATCTGGCGACATATTTGATCAAGGACCGCGGTCGATGATCCCTCTGGGAGGAGGATGCACTGGATGAACCACTTTGGGATGGCACCCCTCGTGGCTATGTCGTTCGCATTGACGTAGACGGCGAGCATGCCCACCTCGTCCACCGAGCCTGTTATCGGGTCGGACTTAAACGCCACGATGTCCTTGCTGATCCGGATCAGGGCGGCGTCCTCTCCGATGTTCGGCCCAAGGATTACCGAGGCGTCCTCTGCGCCCAGCTTTCCGAAGACCACTCTTCTAAGGACCTCGTTAGGGATCTTTCCAACCCTGAGTTTAGCCATCCTCACTACCCCTCATCTTTGTGAAGAAACCGGAAGGATGCCTCACCGAGATAGTTGTGCGTTCGCCTATAATATCTATGCGTATGATCAGATCAGGGTTCTTGAGGTCGATGACGTGCCCCCTTGATTTCAGGGCTCGGCCGACGGCGGCCTCCACCTCGCTGCTTGAGGCGATGACCCTTCCCCTCCTCTTGCAGACGGCAGCCACTCTGCGCCGCCCCTCACCGGTGAGGCGCACCGCCTCTCTAGAGATGGCGGCGATATCTGAGTCTACCATCGAGTCCACCGGTATTATCTTGAAGACCGAACTCGTGGGGCAGTCCCGTAGGGCTATCGCTGCATCCTCCGGACTGAGGGTTGTATCGAGCAACAACAACCCACCATAACCGTGTTCCACGAACCTGGCGTTATGATCCTGATGGAAGAGACAGTCGAGGACCTCGAGCCCCGCTGCCTCCTCCTTGCCGTAGGGCACGGTTATGAGGACAAACCCCATTCTCCCACTTCAGGAGTAGATCTCACAGTATTGGTTAAAAACTGATTTGGTGCTCCAGCCTTTACGGCAGAGATCAGAGCCAGCCTAGCCTCTTGAAGTACACCAGCAGCAAGAAGGCGGGTATGAGCGAGAGTGCTAGTATTATGTAGAAGGTGGTATACGGTCCCAAGAACGTCAAAACGCCGGTCTCTATGCCGCCGGGCAGGTTTATGTTCATGCCGTAGAAGGTGCCGAGGATGGTCGCGGGGATCGTGATCGTGAAGATCACGGTAAGTATAACCAAGGCGCGGTTCATTCGGTGCTGGTATGTTATGAAGTCGGTGTCTTTATAGATCTCCACCAGCTCCATGCAGGTATCGGAGAGTTCCCAGATCTTTTCCATGTGATCCTTAAGATCAGCGAAGTATATTCTCATGTCATCTCCGGTCAGATCCCTCACACCGTTTTCAATCTCCCCGATCACCCTCCTGAGCGGCGATATCAATCGTCTTAGATCCGATATGCTCCTCCTCAGCCTTGTGATCTCAAACATCGCCTCTTTCTTGGGGCTATAGGCGAGATCCTCTGTGTCCTCGAGGTCATCCATCAGTCTCCCCATTATTGGAAAGAGTGAGTCGATGATGGCGTCGAGGATCTTATAGAAGAGGGGTCCAACTCCACTTAGACCAAGTTTTACAGGTTTTTTAGACCTCTCACATTCGGAGAAGAACTCTTTGAGGGCCCCAACCCCGCCGTCGTGAATCGTGACGATGTAGTCCTTACCTATGAAGAAGGAGACCTGAGAGGCGGAGCACTTGGTACCTTCACAAAGAAAAGGAAAACGCAGAACTATGAAGAGATGATCCTTGTATCGTTCCACCTTGGTCAGCTGGATCTTTGAGAGACAGTCCTCAAGGTTCAGGTGGTGGAATGGGAAGGTGTCTGATAACGACATTACCTCCTCGCGTGTTGGTTTTTCGAGATCCATCCACCTGACGCCCGCACACGTTATCTCTCTCATAGTGATCCCAAATGTTTTAGGAGGGAAAGACTTTTGTACTTTTTTGTTTATTCGAGTGGCAATGATGGGAGTCGCAGCCACGGACAAATATTTTAAGTGAGTGACGTAAGTTATTTACTAATTCACCATCGTCGTGTGGTATCGGACAGGTGCGAGCAATGAGTTCAGAGGTTCACTTCTTTGATTTAGGCAAGTGGAGAAATGTTCTGGAGGGCATTGACGGTCTTCTGAAGACCACGGTTGGTAGCGATATAGGTTTGGGGGACAGGGTTGCCATAAAGGTACACTTCGGCGAACGCGGGAACTACACCTACATCAGACCGGTCTTCGTCAGAAGGGTCGTAGACTTTGTCAAGGGGAGGGGAGGGCTTCCCTTCGTTACGGATACGACGACCCTCTATCCGGAGGGCTTCAGGACGACCGTGAAGGACGAACTCGAGACGGCGAGGTACAACGGCTTCTCAGAGGAGGGTCTGGGCTGCCCAGTCGTGATAGCAGATGAGCCGGACGGTTATGGAGGGCTGGAGTTCAGGGTGGATGGTGCGGCTGAGGACTGCAGAGTAAAGACGACGAAGGTGGCAAAGCACATAGTTGAGGCCGACGCGGTCATCGTCCTTAGTCACGTCAAAGGACACCTGCTCTCCGGTATGGGCGGCGCTATAAAGCACCTAGGGATGGGGTGCACCACCAAGGACTCCAAGAGGGAGCAGCACGCTGCTCACGGGCTCCTCTTCAATTACGAGAAGTGCAAGGGCTGCGGAGAGTGCGTCGAGGCGTGCAAGTTCTCCGCCCTCGAGATGCAGGGGGAGAGACCGGCGAGGGACGAGGAGAAGTGCATGTACTGCAATACCTGCATGTTCACCTGCGATAACAAGGCGATCACACTTTACGAGGACGGGAAGGATCGGTTCCAAGAGGCTTTGGCACATGCGGCTGCCGGGGCGGTGAAGGCCTTGAGCGGGAGGCCGGTGATCTATCTGAACTTCATATTGGACGTGACCCCCCTCTGCGACTGCGCTGCGCCAGCGGGCAGACTGATCACCCAGAACGTGGGCATCCTTGCCTCAAGGGATCCGGTGGCCATAGACAGGGCATCGCTGGACCTTGTTGATAAAGCGGCGATCATGCCTGGATGGGAGGCGACGCCGCCGGACATTCTCGGGAAGATCAACAGGACGCGGAGCACCATACATATCGAGGCGGCAGAGAGGCTTGGCATAGGCAGGTCCGCATACACTATTTTTGAGGGCAATGGTGAATAATGGATAAATCATGATTTTGAGGGCCCGGGGCGGGGATCGAACCCGCGGACTGGGGCTGTCTGCGCTTACCGCGCCACAGGCCCCCGGGATCACCGCTACCCATCGGGGGTAACCCGTTCAGGTTACCTTACCCGGGCCACCTAGGCCCTCCTCCCTTTAAAGGGAGCAAAAATAGATGGTTGAGGATGCTTATTTAAGTTTTAGCCCAAACCCTCCGAGAACATCGCCCGCGGATCTGGGAGAGATTTTTGCAGAGATCAAGGCGTAAAAACTTTTTATCTGGCACTTTACATATGTAAAGGTGAGGTGGCGTCGCTTGTTCGTGGAAATTAGGCTTCACGGCAGGGGCGGACAGGGGATTGTCACCGCCGCCGAGATGGTCATTGAGGCGGTAACTCTTCAGGACTACTACGGTCAGTCGATACCGATCTTTGGCGCCGAGAGGAGGGGTGCGCCCGTAACGTCCTCTGCCAGGGTCTCGGACAGACCGATACGGAGGCACAGCCAGATCTACAACCCGGACATTGTGGCGATCTTTGACCCGTTATTTGTCTATAGGCAGGAGGTTATGGCCGGTCTGAAGGAGGGTGGGAGCATCATCGTTAACCATAAACAGAGGCCGGACATTCAGAAGTTCAAGTTGTTTGTGGTTGATGCCACGAGGATAGCGATGGAGAACGGTCTCGTCGTGGCGGGCTGGGCGGTCGTCAATACGGCGATGCTCGGCGCGATCTCGAAGATATTAGGCATAGTGTCAAAGGAATCGCTTGAGAAGGTTGTGAGGAAGAGGTGGGGCGGTGATCTGGGTGAGAGGAACATTCGGGCCACACTCCAAGCATTTGAGGAGGTCTCCTGATGAAGGCTAAGGTAGCGATCTCGAAGGCATCCGAGGGCGCCAGCGGCATGACGGGCATGTGGAGGATAAAGAGACCTGTTATGGACGAGGGCAAGTGCAACAAGTGCCTGATGTGCTGGCTCTACTGCCCTGAAGCGGCCATAGTGAGGGGAAAGGATGGCAGGATATGGATAACGTACGAGTACTGCAAGGGCTGCGGGATCTGTTCGGAGGTATGTCCAACGAAGGTGATAAAGATGGTGAAGGAGGTCTAAGAAGATATGATATTGACAGGGAACCATGCGGTTTCATACGGGGTCAAGGCGGCCCGGGCTGAGGTCGTGGCTGCATACCCCATCACACCGCAGACCCAGATAATCGAGAAGTTGGCGGAGCTGATAGCGAAGGGTGAAATGAATGCCAGATACATAAGGGTGGAGTCCGAGCACAGTGCCATGACGGCTTGCATCTCCGCGGAGGCGTGCGGAGCGAGGGCTTTCACGGCGACTTCCTCGCACGGGCTAGCCTACATGAGCGAGATGGTCTTCTGGGCTGGGCTCGGCAGGTTTCCTGTGACAATGGCTGTTGTCACCAGGACGCTCGCGCCGCCGTGGAGCATCTGGAACGAGCACACGGACATCCTGGCGCAGAGGGACTCAGGCTGGATCATGATGATGTGCGAGAGCGCACAGGAGGCCTACGACACTGCAATCCAGGCATTCAGGATAGCGGAGGACGAGAGGGTGCTCCAGCCAGTGATGTACGGGCTCGACTCCTTCTCGCTCTCGCACACCGCCGAGAACGTGGATCTTCTGGATCAGGGGGTCGTGGACGGCTACCTCCCGAGGCTTGACCCGTCCAAGTTGCCGGTATACATTGATCCGGATAGACCCATAACCTTCGGGAACCTCCTGGGGCCCGACAGGATGATGGAGTTCAGGCACCTCATAAAGGAGGCCTTCGACAGGGCGGAGAGGGTGATAGACGAGGCGGCTGCCGAGTACTCGAAGATCGCGGGGAGACCGCAGACAGGCCTCTTTGAGAATTACAGGTGCAGCGACGCCGAGGTCGTGGCGGTGGCTACCGGTGCCTCCAGCGGCGACGTGAAGGACGCGGTGGACGGGCTGCGGGACAAGGGCGTGAAAGCTGGCATGATCAGGCTCAAGACAATCAGGCCCTTCCCAGGCGAGGAGATCAAGGAGGCGATAGGGGGCGTTAAGGTCGTCGCGACGATTGACAGGGACTACTCGTTCGGCTTTGGAGGCATACTGGGAAGGGAGCTGTCAGCCTACCTGAGCGGGGACGTCTTCAGGTACATAGCAGGCTTGGGAGGGAGGGACCTGACGATCGAGGACTTTGAGGGTATCATTAACGGCGCCCTGCAGAGGGCTGAGGAGGGAAAGGGAGACGCCGAGGAGGTCTGGTGGGGCCTCAAGGAGGTGGAATGAATGTTCACTCTGAAGGACCTGACGGTTGAGGAGTACATCCTGCCCGGGAACGCCGCCTGCTCGGGTTGCGCCTCCGCCCTCTCTCTGAGGATCGCGCTCAAGGTTCTGGGACCGAGGACAATAGTAACCATACCCGCATGCTGCACCTCGGTGTTGCAGGGATATTACCCAAAGAGCCCGGCGAGGGTGCCGTTCCTGAATACGGCATTCGCGTCCGCGGCGGCCTCGGCGAGCGGTATGGCCGCAGCCCTCGAAATAAAAGGGAGGGAGGGCATAAACATCCTGGGATGGGCCGGCGACGGGGGGACGGCTGACATCGGCATCCAGGGGCTGAGCGGGGCTGCAGAGAGGAACGAGAATTTCATCTACATCTGCTACGACAACGAGGCTTACATGAACACGGGGACTCAGAGGAGCAGCGCAACCCCGCGTGGGGCGGTGACAACAACCACGGTCACGGGGAAGGCAGAGAGGAAGAAGGACGTCCCCGAGATAATGATAGCCCACGACATACCATACGTGGCCACGGCCTGCGCGGCGTATCCCCTAGATTTTGCAGAGAAGCTGAGGAAGGCCATGACGATAAAAGGGCTGAGGTACATACACATTCTTTCGCCTTGCCCTCCTGGCTGGAGGTTCCCGGCCGAGAGGACCGTGGAGATCGGCAAACTGGCGGTCACCACAGGGGCGTGGATACTCTACGAGTGGATGGACGATAAATACGTTCTGACCGGCCCGTCCAAGGGGCTTACCGAGAGGAGCAGGAGGAGGCCTCTGAAGGAGTACCTGATGTTACAGGGCAGGTTCGGCAAGCTATCAGAAGAGGAGGCGAAGGTTCTGCAGGAGGATGTCGACCTTCAGTGGGAGAGGTTCAACAGAAGGTTGAGGGAGTCGGCCGAACCCTCCAAATAACCAAAATGAAGAACCCTACCCTTGCGGGTAGGGTATCCGTTCACTAGACGTGCACCGATCTGGCGGTGTAGTGCTGTATCGGCTCCGCCGTCGCCTAGCATATGGATCGGTAGAGGGTTCGTGGATTGAAGGCTAATAGAAAAA
>VGLU01000004.1 GCA_016882195.1 Thermoproteota archaeon | reverse complement strand
GGAGAAGATAGCATCTAAAATCATAGATGTGTACTCTAAAGTTATAGAGGAGCATAAAGCCTAATCTCTACACAGGTATATCGAAACCCCCCAGGGCAATAGGGGCAATTCGGTTGCACCCCCCCCCTCTACGTGTCTGGGCATGTGCCCTCCTTTGCCGCCATAAACTTTGTCGTTCGAGTCTAATAGTAAGAACCATCTTCCTCTAGGAAATTCATTTTTTACGGTTGCCTCGCCCTCATCAAAAGACATAATTATGTAAATTCGCTCCTCTTCGGAGGCCAGGCGTTCCAATAATAACACTTTGCCTATGCTCTCGACCTTCAAGCTCTTTCTACCATAGTTTCTCAGAGCGGGGTGCCTCTTACGGATGGCCAACAAATCCCTGTACCACTTGAATATGCTACAGTGTTTTCGTTCAAATCTAAGGTCGATATTGATCTTTGAGCGATCAAAGGTCGTCCTATCTTGAGGGTCAGGACCCTCGATCCTCCAATTAAATGCGGCAAACTCTTCCTTTCTTCCTTTACAGACGCTCTCGATCAGATGAGGATCCGAATGACTTACGAAGTATTGAAATGGCGCCTCCTCTGAATATTCCTCGCCCATAAACAGCAGAGGTATATATGGCGAGAGAATAGTTGACGCCGCGGCTAGTTTTTGCCTCTCTAAAGGGACAAGGTGACAAAGCCTCTCACCCAGTGCCCTGTTTCCTATCTGATCGTGATTTTGTGAAAAAACTACGAATTTGTTACAATCGAGGTCTTTGGAGGGGGCACCGAATGGCTTCATTCTATAGCGCGAATACTCTCCCGTGTAAACAAACCCCTCCCTCAGCGATTTTTCGAGATGTTTGATCCCCCCAAAATCGGCATAATAGCCCGCAGTCTCGCCCGTCAGGAGTGCATGCAATGAGTGATGGAAGTCGTCAAGCCATTGCGCATTGATACCGCAACCACAGTGACTACGCGGTCTAATAAAGCGGGGGTCGTTAAGGTCGCTCTCGGCTATCAAATACGCCCTCCGGTTAAGAGCCTTGGCTTGGGCCCTCATGTATTCCGCCATCTCCTCTAGTATGTGCTTCGCAGAAAAGTCAAATATCCCGTGAATGGCGTCAAGCCTTAGAGCATCCATGTGGTACTCGGTTATCCAGTAAAGAGCGTTCTCTATAACGTACCTCCTCACCCAGTGAGAATAGGAACCATCGTAATTGAAGGCTGGGCCCCATGGCGTCCTGTAACGATTTGTGAAGTATGGGCCATACTCCCCTAGGTAGTTGCCCTCCGGGCCTAGATGGTTATAGACAACGTCTAAGATAACCGCCAAGCCGTTTCTATGGCACGCATTGACCAAGCTCTTCAAACCATTCGGCCCGCCATAGCTGTTCTGGGGTGCGAAGGGGTCGACACCATCATATCCCCAGTTGCGCCCTCCAGGAAACTGTGCAACTGGCATGAGTTCGATGGCAGTGATGCCAAGCTCGTCCCTCAGATATCCGATACGCGGAATGATGGCCTCAAAGGTCCCCTCCGAGGCGAAAGTACCAACGTGCAACTCATATATTATGTACCCCTCCAGAGGGATTCCCCTCCACCTCCCGTCGGTCCAATTGAAGGAGTTGGGATCAACCACCTCCGATGGTCCATGCACGCCTTGGGGCTGGAATCGGGAGAGGGGATCTGGAAGGTCTCTTCTGCCGTCCAAATTAAAGTAATACCGCGTCCCTTCTCTCAAATTGTCCAACTCCAGTTCAAAAAGTCCATCTGGAAGAGGTTCCATCCTCAATTTTTGGCCCTCTTCCTGCAGCTTCAAGAAGACATCTACGGTTCGAGGAGCCCAAACACGAAAGGTTCCGCTACCATCCTCCGAAACGTTCGAACCTAAAGACATGCTCCACGGACTACTTTTTGACGGCAGGGGGAATTTGGATCGGAAAAACACCGCTTGCCCTCCCAGATCAACTTACTCAAGGAGATATATTTGATATTAACTAGGCTAAGGCAGCCCAAATCGCAAGCGATATATTTCTCACACTGTTCTTCTTCTTTCAAGAACAGATTCGTCCTTGAGGGATGTACGTGAACAGATATGTCTGCATCCATGGTCATTTTTATCAGCCGCCAAGGGAGAACCCTTGGCTCGAGGAGATAGAGATACAGGAAGCGGCTTACCCTTACCATAACTGGAACGACAAAATTTTGGCTGAGTGCTACGCCCCGAACACAGCCGCCCGCATTATGAGTCCAGAGCGTAGGATCTTAGCCATAACGAACAACTACTCAAAGATGAGCTTCAACTTCGGTCCTACGCTTCTCTCTTGGATCGAGCACCACGAGCCAGAGCTTTATCAAGCAATACTCGAGGCCGACAAATGGAGCGCTACCAGATTCAGCGGACACGGTTCTGCCATCGCCCAGGCTTACAACCATCTGATACTCCCCCTTGCCAACAAGAGGGACAAGCACACGCAAGTTAAGTGGGGGATCAAAGACTTCGAGAGGCACTTCAAGAGATCTCCAGAGGGCATGTGGCTCCCCGAAACGGCAATGGACATGGAGACGCTCGAAGTCTTGGCTACCCAGGGGATAAAGTTCACCATTCTGGCGCCGCATCAGGCCGCCAAAGTTAGGAAGCTCGGGGAGGAGAGGTGGGATGACGTTAGCGGGGGGAAGGTCGATCCCAAGAGAGCGTACCTCTGCAAACTTCCATCGGGAAGATCCATAAACGTCTTCTTCTACGACGCTCCAATATCGCACGACATAGCCTTTGGTTGTCTCCTTGAAAATGGTGTAGAATTTGCCAAAAAGCTCATGGGCGCATTCTCAGATAGCAACGCCCCACAGCTCGTGCATGTAGCAACGGACGGCGAGACTTACGGCCACCACCATCGCTTTGGCGACATGGCCCTAGCGTTCTGTCTACATCATATAGAGTCACAGAATTTAGCCAAAATCACAAATTATGGGGAGTTCCTTGAGAAGAACCCTCCCCAATACGAGGTTCAAGTAATCGAGAATACCTCTTGGAGCTGTGCGCATGGAATAGAACGCTGGAGGAGTAACTGCGGTTGCAATACTGGTAAAGGCTGGAGCCAGGAGTGGCGCCTGCCGCTGAGAGAGACAATGGACTGGCTTAGAGATTCGTTAATACCTCTCTACGAGAGTGAGTCCTCAAAATACCTCAAGAACCCTTGGAAGGCCAGGGACGAGTACATAGCGGTCATCATGGATAGGTCTAGGGAGAACGTTGAGGCTTTTCTGACCAAGCACTCCAAGAGGGAGCTCTCTCCGGAGGAGAGGAGGGTTGTCCTCAAACTCCTCGAATCTCAGAGGCATGCCATGCTCATGTACACAAGCTGCGGTTGGTTCTTTGACGAGATATCCGGGATAGAAACGGTTCAGGTTATGAAGTACGCCGCGAGGGCGATCCAACTGGCCAAAGAGATCAATGGTACGGAATTTGAACCTGGATACCTTGAGAGGTTGGGCAAGGCGAAGAGCAACATACCGGAACTGGAGAATGGGGCGAAGGTATACGAGTGGTGCGTGAAGCCTGCGTCCATGGACCTCATGAGGGTGGGGGTGCACTATGCCATTTCGTCAATCTTCGAAAAACCCGAGAGCAGACCATCGAGGGTCTACTGCTACTTGATAAGCGATGAGATTTATGAGCTATTGGCATCCGAGAAACTCAAGCTCGCCACAGGAAGGGCAAAGATAACCTCAGATATCACATGGGACGAGCAACGGGTTAGCTTTGCGGTCTTCTGGCTTGGGGACTATTATGTCTACGGAGGGGCACGGGCATTTATCAGCGAGAATGCCTTCACATCAATGCGCAATGAACTTCAAGAGGTGTTCGAAAAAGGGGAAGACCACCGAATCATCCTCCTCATAGACGCGAACTTCCAGAAGAAGGGCGTCTCGTGTTCGCTCAAGGACCTCTTCAAGGACCGGCAACTGGCGATAATCAGTAAGATTATGGAACTGTCGCTCTCAAAGGTAAAGGCCCTCTATAGAGAGATCTTTGAGAGCAACCATTCGGCGATATTATTCTTAAAGGAGATCAGGGTCCCCCTGCCCCGAGCGTTGAAGGTAGCGGCGGAGGTGGTTCTCGGCTCTGACATACTCGAAGTCCTCCGCTCCGAGGAGCTTAACTTAGATCTCTTAGAGCGGCTCGTGTGCGATACGCAGAATCTTGGGGTTGAGGTTGACAGAGGCATGATCGGCCTTGAGTCTAGCACGAGAATGGAGAAGGAGATCGAGAAGATCACCAACGATCCCTTCAACAGAGATAGAGTTGAGAGGGCTGAGTGGTTGCTCACCCTACTCTTCAAACTCAATCTGCCTCTCAACCTATGGCGTGCGCAAAACGCTATCTTTACCATAATAGGTCAGTCCTATGGTTACATGGAAGGGAGGAGCAAGAGGGGAGACAAAGAGGCAGAGCGTTGGGTGGCCTCTTTCCAGAGACTTGCTGAGCTACTAGGGGTCAAGATTTGATCATGAACGCTCCCGTGGCAACCTATAGGTTACAGTTTAATGCCTCCTTCAAATTCTCGGATGCGCTCGAGATAGTGGATTATCTGAAGGCACTGGGAGTATCACACGTCTACTCCTCTCCAATATTTAAGAGTCGCCAAGGTAGCCTACACGGCTATGACGGCGTGGATCCCAACGCGATCAGCCCAGATCTGGGATCTCTGAACGAGTTCGAGAGTCTAATAGACGAACTAAAGGCTCGCGGGATGGGTTGGGTACAGGACATTGCCCCCAATCATCTGGCGTACAGCCCAGAGAATCAGATGCTCATGGACGTTCTTGAGCTGAGGGAAGGATCGAGGTATTTCAAATTCTTCGATATCGACTGGGATCACCCCTCCGAATCCCTCAGGGGAAAGCTCCTGGCACCATTTTTGGGTGAGAGCATCGAGGACTGCCTCAGAAACGACCGCATAAACCTGGTGTACAAAAATGGGTTCAAGATAAAATATTTCCAATGGGAATTTCCCGTGAGCGTGGACTCCTACAAGGAGATCCTTGAGTCGGCCAGCTCATTATTAGGCCCCCTGTGCAAAGAAGGGCCTGAACTCCTGAAGTTCAAGCAGATTTTGGGTGAGATCCACTCTTACTCCGCCCGCGACCTGAGAGATTGCCTCATAGTGACCTCTGGGAGAAGCACTGTGCTCCTTGACCTCCTCAACAAAGTCGCACGGAAGATCAATGCCGATCGAGCCCTGCTCCTCAGATTGATTGAAGGGCAGAACTTTAGACTGAGCTTTTGGAAGGCCGCCACGAGGGAGATCAACTACAGGCGTTTCTTTGACATCAATGACCTGATATGCCTCCGGATCGAGGACATGGAGGTATTCGAGCAGATCCACGCCCTGCTCCTCAGATTACTGGACGGGGGCAAAATAGATGGGATCAGGGTCGATCACGTGGACGGCCTAAAGGACCCCGACGAGTATCTCCATAGAATCCGAGCCAAGGCACCGGGTGCCTACATAGTGGTCGAGAAGATCTTGATGCCGGAGGAGGATCTTCCGGACAAGTGGCCCGTCCAAGGAACCACCGGCTACGACTTCCTGAATTATCTAAACAGACTGTTTGTGGATCCCAGCAACGAACCCGAGTTCAATAGGATATACTCCAATTTCTCCGGGGTTGCCGATGAATTCCCAGAGGTGCTCCGTAGGAGCAAGCAGGCAGTCGTCGAGAGGCTCTTCTCCGGAGATCTGGACAACCTCTCCCGACTATTTCTAAACGCGCTCAACAAAAGGGGGCACGGAAGAGAGATCCAATTCGCCAAGTTGAGAGAGGCTTTGTTCACCCTCCTCACCTCCTTCACCGCCTACAGGAGCTACCTGTCAAAGGAATCCAAGGACCTAGGGAGTCGAACGTCTCTCCGAGAGGCGCTCGCCAGGTCGGCTCGGTCACGCCCTGAGCTATCCTCCGAGATAGATGCCATCGAAAAACTGCTCAACGAGATCGAATCCTCAGAAGAGGCACTCGGTTGCTTTATGAGGCTCCAACAGCTCACAGGCCCGGCCATGGCGAAGGGCCTTGAAGACACCGCCCTGTACCTCTTCAACAGATTGATCTCCCTCAACGAGGTTGGCGGCGATCCCTCCCTCTTCGGGATCTCCGCAGATACTTTCCACAGCTTTATGGAGACGAGATCGAGGAGGTGGCCTCTATCCATGAATGCCACCTCCACGCACGACACAAAGAGAGGGGAGGACGTGAGGGCGAGGCTAAACGTCTTGTCAGAGATCCCTCTTGAGTGGAGGTTGCGGCTGGGAAAATGGTCGAGTCTGAATATCGGAAAAAGGAGAATCCTCCGTGATCGATCGGTCCCTGAGAGGAACGAAGAGTACTATATCTACCAGACCCTGATCGGGGCTTTGCCCTTCGAGCCGCACCCTGCGGAATTTGTCGAACGGATGAAAAACCACATGACCAAGGCCCTCCGGGAGGCTAAGACCAACAGCTCGTGGCTTGAGCCCGACGAGGAGCACGAAGGGGCCGTCAGGTCTTTCATAATGGAGATATTGGATCCATCATGTGGTAACGAGTTTCTGAGGGAATTCCTGCCGTTCCAGAGAAAGATTGCATATTATGGGATGTTCAATTCGCTATCACAGGCCCTGATAAAAATAACCAGTCCGGGCGTGCCGGACTTCTATCAAGGCAGCGAGCTTTGGGACCTGAACCTCGTGGACCCGGATAACCGAAGGCCGATAGACTTCGAGAGGAGGAGGGAACTGCTTGATGCCGTAATGAGGGCCGCAGACTCGCCATCCAGACTCGGAGAGCTTCTGAGCGGTTTCGAGGACGGGCGGATAAAACTGTACGAGATACACAAGGCCCTTGAGTCTCGAGAGAGGAGGAGCAGGCTCTTCCTCGAGGGAGACTATACGCCAGTCAGTGTTAGGGGTGCTTACAGGGATCACATCGCTGCCTTCTGCAGGAGATACAGGGACGACTGGTCGATCACCGTTGTTCCGCGCCTCCTCTCAAGGCTGATAAGAGCAGGCGAGCGACCCTTAGGGTCCAGAGTCTGGGAGGACACCTGCATAATCCTTCCAAAGGGGGCGCGAGAATACTGGACTGACTGCCTCTCCAACAATGAGTTTTCAGTCGAGAAAGACGGAGAAAACTATATACTGCAAATAGGCAATTTGTTCAATCAACTTCCAGTCGCGTTGCTGCTAAGTCGGTAAAGAAAAAGGAGGAACAGAAATACGCAGCCAAAGAAGAGATCAAGCGGGGTCCTGCTCCACATAATATCCCTTCCGTCCCGTTTTGGTATAGGTGATCTAGGGCCTTGGGCATGCCGTTTTGCCGACCTGCTGGCGAATTCGAAGCAACGCTACTGGCAGGTTCTGCCCTTGACCCCCACCGCTATCGAGTACGGCAACTCCCCTTATACCTCCAGCTCTGGGTTCGCCGGAAACCCTCTCCTCATCAGCCCTGAGTCATTGATTGAGGAGGGGCTACTCGATCCCCAGTCCCTCAGCAACATTATCCCGCCATCCAATCATATCGATTACGTCGCCGTTTCCAACCTGAAACGAGAGGTGGTGAGGGGGGCGTATACCAAATTCAGGCTAAGCTTCAAGGACTACGCCTCCGATTACGAGAAATTTATCTCCGACAATTCATACTGGCTCGAGGACTATTCCCTGTATAAGGCACTCAGGGAGGGGAGCGGTAAACCTTGGCTCCTCTGGCCAGCCCCCCTGAGGGACAGGGAGCCCGCAGCGATGTCAGGGAAGAGAAACAGCCTTGGCGACATAATAGCACTGGAGAACTTTGCCCAGTTCATATTCTTCAGGCAGTGGAACTCACTCAAAGAGTACTGCAAGAAGGGGGGGCTGAAGATAATAGGCGACCTTCCCTTCTACGAGAGCTATGATGGCGCAGACGTCTGGGCTCATCCTGAGCTTTTCAAGCTTGATGAGAAACGGAGACCGAGATTCGTGAGCGGCGTACCGCCTGACTACTTCAGCAAAACCGGTCAGCTTTGGGGGCATCCCGTATACGACTGGGAGGAACTCAAAAGGACAAGCTTTGAGTTTTGGGCAAGACGCATCGCACACTCGCTAAGGCTTTTCGACATACTGCGCCTTGATCACTTTAGAGGACTGCTCGCCTACTGGGAGGTGCCCGCCAGCGAGAGGACCGCGATGAGTGGAAGGTGGGTGGAAACTCCCTCGGATGCCTTCTTCAAGAACCTTATTAGCAACTTCCCCTCTCTGCCCTTTATTGCAGAGGATCTGGGCGTCATAACCGAGGATGTGAGGCAGGCCATGGCACGGCTAAACATCCCTGGCATGAGGGTGCTGGTGTTTGCGTTCAGCGGATCCTCTGATAACCCAAACCTTCCGCATAACCACCCTGAGAACTCTGTAGCCTCTACGGGAACACACGATACCAACACGGTTAAAGGATGGTTTTTGGAAGAGGCCACCCAGGAAGAGAAAAATAATCTCTTCAGATACATCTCCAGAGAGGTCTCGGCCAACGAGGTGAGCTGGGAGTTTATCAGACTTGCTATGTCCTCCGCGGCAAACCTCTGCATAATCCCGGTGCAAGATCTACTCTCGCTTGGGGCCGAGGCAAGACTAAATCAGCCCGCCTCACCGACGAACAACTATCTATGGCGTCTTCAAGAGGGTCAGCTGACCGCGGATGTTCTCGACCAACTCGGCGAAGTTACAAAGGCTTATGGGCGTGAGTGAGGCAGAAGGTTAGACGGGCAAGACCTCCCTCACTTTATCCTTTAATATCCAGCCAACTATTATGCCAACTACTACCGCCATAACTATGGCAAATCCCCACGCGAAGGCCTGCACTATGGTGTATAGGATAGTAACATCGACGCCAAGCTGCGAGAGGGTGATGGTTATCACTATAAAATATAGCGTCGCCTTCAAAAAATTGCTGAGGATGTCGAGATAAAATGCCTGCTTTTGTTCCTGGGTGAAGCCCCTTTTCACCAGCTCTCCCGCCCAGTCCGACACGGTCACTCCTATGACAAAGATCAATATGGCGGTGATCAGTTTGGGCATAAATGAGAGAACTGTTTGAACAGGCGCGTCTATATACGGCACATTGAGGCTCATGAAGGCGATTAGGAGGGCGCTAAGGTAGATGATCCACTTGGAAAGTGCTTTAAAGAAGTCCGATACCGTATAACCAGATTTTACAATCGCGCGTCCTAAGATCGTCTTTCGGAGAACAGAGTCCGCCCCAACTACGAGTACAACCTTCCCTATAATTATGCCTACCACTCTTCCAACAACCCAACCCGCAAGTAAAATTACAAAAAAGATCAGTGCCTTGTATCCGATGATAAAGAGATATCCCATCAACAGATTAAAATCAATCAATGCCTCGGATCCCTGTACCAACAACAATGATCACACGAACCTGTTCTCATAAAAAATATTTAAATCTATCTAAAAGTACCATCAAACTTATAAAAAGGAGGTCAAATCAGATATTTGGTGAAGCTTACGGCCCAGAAGACCTCTTCCCCCGAAGGAGGGAAACGCGTAGTAGTCGAGAACGTCGAGCCAGAGATTGACTGTGGGCGTTTCCCAATAAAAAGAGCGGTGGGCGAGAAGGTGGTAGTGTATGCTGACGTATTCTGCGACAGTCACGATGCGATCTCTGCAAGGTTGCTTTATCGGAGGGATGGGGAGTCTGGGTGGCATCATGTTAAAATGCAGAACGTGGGAAATGACAGGTGGAAAGGAGAGTTTATTGTAGAGGCTCTTGGTAAGCATATTTATACTGTCGAAGGAAATGTTGAACCGTTCCTTACCTTGCAGAGAGATCTGAAGAGAAAATTAGACGCAGGCCACCATGTGGAGGCGGACATTCAGGCTGGCATACAACTGATGACCAAGACGGTGAGCGAGTGTAAGCAACGGGAAGCTAAGAATAAACTGGAAGAGCATCTGCAGAAGATTGAGAACTTGAACCAGACCGACCCAAAGAAGGCTGCCTCGGCAGCACTCTCTTTGGAACTAGCCGAACTGATGGAAGCCGTCTCAAAAAAATCGCTCTTGGTAACCTATAATAAAATGCTTGAAGTTGTCGTGGATAGAGGGAGGGCTCTCTTCAGCGCTTGGTACGAGCTTTTCCCCAGGTCCTGCTCCATCACAAGGGGGGAGCATGGTACGTTTAAAGATCTGGAGAGGATGCTACCCGAGCTCTCAAAGATGGGTTTTGATGTGCTCTACCTTCCTCCGATACACCCGATCGGCGAGACTAATCGCAGAGGTAGAAACAACTCTCCAATCAGGGAGGACGACAGCCCCGGCAGTCCTTGGGCGATCGGCTCGAAGGAAGGAGGTCATAAGTCGGTACATCCGAAGTTGGGGACGCTCGAGGATCTCGAGAGATTGGTCGGTAAGGCTAAGAATTACAATCTGGAGATTGCCTTGGACTTGGCCTTCCAATGCTCCCCTGATCATCCTTACATAAAGGAGCATCCTGAATGGTTTCGATGGCTTCCAGATGGCACCATTCATCATGCGGAGAACCCCCCTAAAAAATATGAGGATGTCGTGCCCTTCAACTTCGAGACCGAGAACTGGCAAGCCCTTTGGGAGGAATTGAGGAGCATCGTTGTTTTTTGGATCAGGAGTGGTGTTAAGATATTTCGAGTTGACAACCCCCACACAAAACCTTTCAGCCTCTGGGAGTGGCTCATATCGGAGGTCAAAAGGGACTATCCTGATGTAATCTTCCTCTCTGAGGCCTTCACAAGACCGAAGGTCATGTACCGCCTCGCAAAGTTGGGCTTCACCCAGTCCTATACGTACTTCACCTGGCGGAACTCCAAGAGGGAGCTAACAGATTACCTCAACGAGTTGACGAAGACCGAAATAAAGGAATACTTTAGGCCGATCTTCTGGACGAATACGCCAGACATCCTTCCAGAGTACCTCCAGCATGGGGGGAGGGCGGCTTTCATCATAAGATTGGTGCTGGCTGCGACCCTCTCCTCGAACTATGGCATATATGGCCCTCCCTACGAGTTCTGTGTAGGCGAGTCTCTCCCGGGGAGGGAGGAGTACCTAAACTCTGAGAAGTATGAGATACGCCATTGGGACAGTGACTCGCCTGATGGCCTGAGACCACTTATCGCCAGGATAAATAGGATAAGGAGAGAGAATCCCACTCTCCAGACAACCAACAACCTCAGTTTTTACGAGATAAATAATGACAACATCCTCTGCTATGGAAAAACATCCGAGGATCGGTCAAATACAATAATGGTGGCAGTGAGCCTGGACCCGTTCCAATCTCAGTCCGGTCTTCTTAAACTTCCGTTGAATGAGCTGGGAGTTGACCCTGCCAAACCCTACCTCATGCACGACCTCCTCGGAGATGGAAAATATATTTGGCAGGGTGAAGCTAATCACGTGGAGCTCAATCCCCACATCATGCCTGCCCAGATCTTCAGGGTAAGAAGGATGGTCCGACGAGAGAGCGACTTTGACTACTTCATGTAGGAGGTGGGATCTATAGCCAGCGGCTACGCCGAGGACAATCCACTGTGGTATAAGGACGCCGTAATCTACGAGCTGTACATCAAGGCCTTCTATGACAGTGATGGAAACGGCGTCGGGGATTTCAATGGTCTCACCATGAAGCTTGACTACCTCAAGGATCTGGGCGTGAACACGGTATGGCTCTTGCCCTTCTACCCCTCACCCCTCAAGGACGACGGCTACGACATTGCGGACTACTTCAATGTACACCCCCAGTATGGTGCATTCAGGGACTTCAAGGAATTTCTGAGGGAGGCACATAAGAGAGAGATTAAGGTCGTAATAGAGCTCGTGCTGAACCACACATCAGACCAGCACCCATGGTTCCAGAGGTCCAGAAGCACCACCGATCCAACTTGGAGGAACCTGTATGTTTGGAGCGGTACGCCAGAGAGGTACAAAGACGCCCGAATAATATTCAAGGACTTCGAGACCTCGAACTGGGCGTGGGACACGGTGGCCAGGGCCTACTATTGGCACCGCTTCTACTCGCATCAGCCTGACCTCAACTACGACAACCCAGAGGTACAGAAGAGGATGCTGGAAGTCATAGATTTCTGGCTCAAAATGGGAGTTGACGGGCTTCGCCTCGATGCGGTACCTTATCTATTTGAGAGGGAGGGCACAAACTGCGAGAATCTGCCCGAGGTGCACGAGTTCCTCAAGAAGGTAAGGGCGCATGTTGATGCGAACTACAAGAACAAGATGCTCCTGGCCGAGGCAAACCAGTGGCCAAACGATGCCGTTGCCTACCTCGGCAATGACGATGAGTGCCACATGGCCTTTCACTTCCCGTTGATGCCACGTATGTTCATGGCCATCGATCTGGAGGACTGCTTCCCGATCATGGACATCCTTGAGAACACCCCATCCATCCAAAAGAACTCGCAGTGGGCGATCTTTCTGAGAAACCACGACGAACTGACCCTTGAGATGGTCACCGACGAGGAGAGAGACTACATGTACAAGGTTTATGCAAAGGACAAGCATGCTAGGATCAACCTGGGCATACGCCGCCGTCTGGCCCCCCTCCTCGGCAATGACCGCAGAAAGATCGAGCTCATGAACGTCCTCCTCCTGACATTGCCCGGCACCCCAGTTATCTACTATGGGGACGAGATCGGCATGGGCGACGATTACTATCTTGGAGACAGAAACGGCGTCCGAACCCCGATGCAATGGAGCGCTGAGATCAACGCTGGCTTCTCAAAGGTCAACCCTCAGAGATTGTACCTTCCCGTTATAATAGACCCGGAGTACAACTACGAGGCCGTCAACGTGGAGAACCAGATAAAGAACCCGTCCTCCCTCTTCTGGTGGATGAAAAAAATTATCGCGGTGAGGAAGCACTTCAAGGCCTTCGGCAGGGGCGATATCGAGTTTCAATCCACAGAAAACAACAAAGTACTGGTATTCTTTAGGAGGTATGAGGGCGAGGTCCTGCTTGTTGCAGCAAACCTTTCAAGATACTCTCAAGTGGCCCAGCTAGACCTCTCGCCCTTCGAGGGCTACGCCCCCTATGAGGTCCTCGGGGGGACGGCCTTTCCAACGATCGGAAAAATGAGCTACATCCTCACGTTCCATCCCTACGGCTACTACATCTTCTCCTTGGCTAAGGAGACCGGATCCAAGGCACCGCAGATCCTCACAAAATTGGAGCTCCGTTTGGAGAATAGCCTGGAGGAGGTTTTCAAGGGGGGAAACATTGACCGACTTGAGTCTGAGATACTGCCGATCTTCCTAAAAGGGAATAGATGGTTCGGCGGGAAATCTAGAGAGATTGAACGAATCAAGATACGCGAAATTTTACCCTTGGAAGGCGGCACCTCGTACTTCTTGAAGATGTCCATAGTTGACGTTTATTACAAAGAGGGCCTGCCTGATGCGTACCTGCTTCCAATGACATGCGCATTGGGGGGTGAGGCGAGGAGCTTAGCCGAAAGGCACCCCCAATCCGTAATTGCCAAGGTGAATTTGGGGGGGGAAGAAGGAGTTCTGAGCGATGGGGTCTACGACGAGAAATTCCACAAGTTTTTGCTAAGGATGATGGCAAAGAGACGGACAATAAAAGGTATCCGAGGGGAGTTGCGGGGATCACCACGTGAGAAGTTAAGGGGTATTATGAGCGAGGGTGTAGAGCTGACTTCAGAGGTGCTAAGCGCTGAACAGAGTAACACATCCATAACATATGAAGAAAAGGGCATCCTGAAGCTCTTCAGACGGGCAGAGGAGGGCATGAACCCTGAATTGGAGATAACCGACCTTCTCGCAAAAACCTCCTTCCTAAATTTCCCCCAACTCCTAGGCGATATTCGGTACTACGAACGCGGTTCTGAGCCTGTGATCGTGTCTATACTCCAAGCTTTTATTAAGAACGAGGGCGACGCGTGGAAGTTCTGCCTCAATGAAGTCGGAAGGTACCATGAGCGGGTCATGTCTCAAAGGCATGAAATCTCCAATTTGACGTTGCCCCCTTCATTCTTGGTAGCGGATCAAATCTCCCTCCCTCCCCAACTACTATCATTAATCGGAAAACCATTCATTGAGATGGTAGCCCTGCTTGGTAGGAGGACTGGTGAGTTCCACAAGGCTCTCCTCTCGGGCAAGGACGATCCGGACTTCGCGCCTGAGCCCTTCAACTATCTATACCAATTAGCCCTGTCTCACTCTATGATTAGCTACGCGAAACGAATCCTTCAAAATGCTACGAGGTCAAAAAACATCAGGGAGGATGTTCGTAAGGAGCTGGAGATCATACTCAACAACCAGGATCTCATCCTAAACCAGTTCAGATCACTTCGACAAATAAAGCTGGACTCCCTGAGAATAAGGCTACACGGCGACTACCATCTTGGTCAAGTCCTCTATACAGGCAAAGATTTTGTGATCATAGACTTTGAGGGCGAGCCGGCGAGATCCCTAAGCGAGAGGCGGCTGAAGAAGTCGCCCCTGCGGGATGTAGCCGGAATGATCCGGTCATTCCATTACGTGGCCTATGTCTCCCTCTTCAAGTCGTACCTGCCTCCAGAGGACTTTGGGCTTCTTGAGAGATGGGCAAATCAGTGGAGCAACTGTTGTGTCACAACCTTCCTAAACTCCTACTTTAGCACTGTTAAGGATACGGGCATAATCCCCAGTGATAAAGAGAGCTTCAAGACACTCCTAAAGGCATATCTCCTCGAGAAGGGCATCTATGAATTGGGCTACGAGCTAAATAACAGGCCTGACTGGGCTCGCATTCCCATCCGAGGAATAAGAGACTTGCTGGGGATCTGATATGACAGGCGGCAGAGAGGTCACGAAAGTTGGTAACGTCCAGGAGTTCACCCTCCTAACCGAATTTGACGTACACCTCTTCAGACAAGGGCGCCACTTCAGACTTTATGAAAAACTCGGCTCACATCCATTGGAAGTGGAGGGAAGGGCTGGAACATGCTTTGCGGTATGGGCTCCCAACGCCAAAAGGGTGAGCGTGATAGGGGATTTTAATTCGTGGAACCATGACCGACATCCACTTAAACTACACGATAATAGCTCCGGAATCTGGGAGGGGTTCATCCCGGGGGTGGGACCGGGTAGCCTCTACAAGTATCACGTTGTCTCCAAATACAACAACTACGCCGCCGATAAAGGGGATCCATACGCATTCTACTGGGAGGCGCCCCCGAGGACAGCATCCATGGTCTGGGATCTTAAACACGATTGGAATGACGCGGAATGGATGAAGGAACGCCACAGACACAACTCCTTGATCTCCCCCATCTCGATATACGAGATCCACCTGGGCTCTTGGAGAAGGGTAAGGGATAATGAGAGGTGGAGATGGACGACATACAAGGAGATGAGGGATTGCCTACCTGCGTATCTGAAGGATACGGGTTTTACCCACGCCGAGATAATGCCGGTGATGGAGCACCCTTTCTACGGTTCTTGGGGGTATCAGATCATAGGCCACTTCGCCCCCACACGCAGGTACGGGATGCCTGAGGACTTCATGCTCCTAGTAGAGCGCCTACATAAGAATGGAATAGGCGTTATCCTAGACTGGGTACCCTCCCACTTCCCAACAGACGAGCACGGACCGGTCTACTTCGACGGGACCCACCTCTACGAATACGCGGATCCGAGGAAGCGTGTTAACCCGGAGTGGAACAGCTACATCTTTGACTATGGGAAGAATGAGGTCAGATCCTTCCTCATCAGCAGCGCCCTCTTCTGGCTGGACAAATATCATGCAGACGCCCTCAGGGTCGACGGGGTAGCCTCCATGCTCTACCTAGATTATTCAAAGAGGCCAGGCGAATGGGCCCCGAACAAGTATGGTGGGAAGGAGAACCTCGAGGCCATATCCTTCCTGCGCGCGCTGAATGAGGCAGTTTACGGGGCTTATCCCGACGTTCAGACGATCGCCGAGGAGTCCACGGCCTGGCCTCTGGTCTCGAGGCCCGTCTACGTCGGGGGGCTGGGGTTCGGCATGAAGTGGAATATGGGATGGATGCACGACACGCTCGAGTACTTCTCCAAGAACCCCATCTACAGAAAGTACCACCACAACCTGCTCACATTTAGCATCTGGTATGCCTTCTCGGAGAACTTTATACTCCCACTCTCCCACGACGAAGTAGTCTACGGCAAGGGCTCGCTAATCTACAAGATGCCTGGCGACCTCTGGCAGAAGTTTGCCAACCTTAGGCTCCTCCTCGGGTACATGTATGGCCATCCCGGCAAGAAACACCTGTTCATGGGCGGCGAGTTCGGTCAGTTCGATGAGTGGTACCACGAGAAGAGTTTGGACTGGCACCTGCTGGATCTACCACTTCATCAAAAGTTGAGAGATTGGGTCCGCGATCTCAACAACTTGTACAGAAGAGAGAAGGCTCTTCACGAGCTGGACTTCGACCCGAAAGGGTTTGAATGGATAGATTGTAGGGACTGGACGCAGAGCATCATTAGCTTCTTGAGGAAAGATAAGGCCGCCGAAGATCTCATCCTGGTCGTCTGCAACTTCACGCCGGTCCCGAGGATGAACTACAGGGTTGGAGTCCCGCGGAGCGGCATCTGGAAGGAGGTCCTTAACAGCGACGCAAAGGAATATGGCGGAAGTGGTCATGGCAACTTCGGTGCTGTTGAGGCCACGCCTGTAGCCTTTCACAACAAATACCGCTCGCTATCGCTGACGTTACCCCCTCTAGGCATATTGTTCTTAAAAAACGCAGAACCTAGTGATCGAGATTCTTTGAAATAAATCTACGTCCTCAATCGCCTTTGTTAACCTGACATTGTGATTGTCACTTTTTAAACAAAAAGGTTATTTATCGAGATTAATAACATGAGATAACGTGAGTGGTATGATGAAAGACGTATACGAGCTATCCCCATCGATGCGCGTTCTGATACTCCTACACAATATTTCCGCGGTTGACTACAGCTCCGCGAAGCGTGTTGAGGATATCGACGGTCTCTCAGGGATGTCTGAGCAGGAGTTGCAGAACGCGTTGGACGAACTCGCCTCCTATGGTTATGTTCTAAGGCGAGATGGTTTGTACTACCTCAGCGGACTGGGGATATCGATCATAAGAAGCATCTATACCTGATAGGTCTTCATATGAGATCTATATTGCACATAACATGGGAGTACCCTCCATGGGTTGTTGGTGAGCTCTCTCAGAGGCTGAAGCAGATACTTCCATCCATTGCGAGACAAATCCCTTCTGTTCTTGTGGTGAGGGGGGGTCATGACAGATCCTCCAAAATGGACGATATGATCTTGTATGAGGTGGGTCCCTCGACGAGGACCTCGCCTCACGTTCTGGCATACGCCCATGCACTTAACTTGGATCTCGTTCGAGGGGGCTGTCGAGCTATACATGAGCAGAACGGGATCTCATTAATCCACACCCACGATTGGATTAGCTCAATGGCAGGCATGTATCTCAGCTCCTGTTTCAAAATTCCGTTTGTGATCTCAGTTTATACCACAGAGATTATGCGGGCAGGGGCCTTGACCTCCCTCCTGAGCATGGGCATATACGATGTTGAGAGGTACTGCTTCCACCGCGCCAATGTGCTCTCTGTTCAGACCGAGGAGATGAGGCGCCACTTGGTGAGGGATTATGGCGTTGAGGCACAAAAGATTTTGGTCTCGAAGGGTGAGCCTCGCGACCTATTAGAGCTGTACAGCAGGTGGACCCACTAATATGAAGGTGTTGATGATCAGCTGGGAGTACCCGCCCCACGTCGTGGGCGGCTTGGGCAGGCATGTCTTCCACCTTTCCGAGAACCTCACCTCTAAGGGCATCGATGTAAAAGTCCTAACCTTCACCGATGGCTCATCAAAGGCGGAGGAACGGGTGCATGAGGTTGATGTCATCCGCGTCAACCCTTACGGCCTGAGATACCCGGACTTCGTATCTTGGGTCCATGGTTTGAATATGCTGATGATGGAGCACGCCGCCTCCATGAATGACTTTGACATAATACATGTCCATGACTGGCTCACGGCACCCTCGAGCATTATGATGAAGCACCTCAGGAGGAGGCCCCTCATAGCCACGATCCACTCCACCGAGACTGGAAGGAGGGGCGGCCTCAGAAACGACCACGAGAGGCACATACACGAGCTGGAGTGGATGCTCTCCTACGAGGCGTGGCACATGATATGCTGTAGCAACTATATGCGGAGGGAGGTCTCCAATAACCTCGGCTGTCCGTGGGACAAGATTACCTTGATCCCAAACGGCTGCGATCCCAATGGTCTAGGTCTGCCCGCCAAGCTCGACAGGAGAAAATTCGCAAACGACAGGGAGAAGATCATCCTTTACGTGGGTCGTCTGGTCTACGAGAAGGGGCCGCAGCTCATGATCGAGGCTGCGAGTAAGCTCAGCAGGTGGGACTTGAAGTACCTTATTGTTGGCGATGGCCCGATGAAGCCCTACCTTGTGGATATGACTAGGAGGCTCGGGATGGCAGACAAGATATGCTTCCTCGGCCACATCCCAGATGGGGAGCTCTCCGCCCTGTACCGCTTGGCCGTGGCGGCGGTCTTCCCAAGCCTCTACGAGCCCTTCGGAATAGTCGCCCTAGAGGCCATGGGGGCAGGCGCGCCGGTCATAGTGTCCGGGGTCGGGGGGCTTGACGAGATAGTTCAGCACGGCCAAAACGGCCTGAAGTTCATACCGGGGTCGTCCGACTCCCTTGCATACAACCTAAACTGGATGATGACTGACGGCGCGCTTAGGGAGAGGTGCATCAGGAACGCCCGGCAAACCCTCGGGGGGTTCTCTTGGGGAGCAGTTGCCGACGATACCATAAATGTATACAAGAGGGTTCTGGGTGAGTACGAGGGGGGCGCGTGGAAACCAACCTTTTAGGGTCAACGCCCCATGAATAAATTCATGGGCTTGAAACTCTGGTGTGTTTGATGCCATCTTTCAACACCCCTCATCCTTCAAAACATGCCCGTTGACTGGGGCATTCCCGAGAGGAATCTGAGCCGTATATGAATTAGCTACTTGACTCGCCCTCTCGACGATGTTGAGGCTTGCCACACCGTCTCTGTTTGCCTCGTAGCTGCACTTGACGCATTTGAAGTAGCTGTAGCCTTTCCAGTTCTCCTTACCTACGTGCCCACATTTGGGGCAGGTCTGGCTTGTGTAGTTCGGTTTGACCTCCTCGATGACCACACCTTCCCTGTTAGCCACATATTTCAAGGCGTGTCTGAAGAAGCCATAGGGGATGCGGTTGACTTTTCTTTGACTCTTCCTGCCCCATTCGCCCTTACGCTTCCTGAGATGCCTAAGGCGTTCGATGGCTATATTGGCGTTGAGTTCCTTAGCGAGCTTGACGACTCGGTTGGCTATTTCCCAGAGGTTGGTTTTCACATAGTTTCTCTGTCTTCCGCTGAGCCTCTTGAGCTTGAGTCCAGCCTTGCCTCTGGAAACAGTGTCTCGATATTCTTGAAGCTTTGCTCTCCTCTCCTCAAAATGGAACTGCCTTGTGGAAACGTCCTGCCCGTAGTAAGTCTGCTTCAGAACTTTATTTGGGCTGATGACGGATACAGCGATTTTAGAGCTGTTGATGTCGATGCCCATAACATTTGACTTGATGGTCAGCTTGGACATAGCTTTGGAGATAACGGCGAGGAAGCTGAGATTTCGCTTCATAATGATGCTCGTTATCCTCCAGCCATCCTCTAGGTGTTGTTGGAGCCGTTTGTGGGCGCCGTCTTGACTTATTGGAAGGGCCACTCTACTGCGGTTTAATCTGAGGCTGAGGACCGGGTTGTTGCGCTTAGTCTTCTTGAGGCTGAAGAGCCGGCGGTCGAATCGGACTATGCACTTCTTGGGTTTTTCATTTATGGTCTTTCTGCTGCTCCGAGCGTAGCTCGTTGCCTCTATAACAAGTTGGGACGCTACGCGGTACTTATCCTTAAATTTTTCATAGGTACTCTCATGAAGCTCGGCCCTCGACCTGACGCCGTCAAGGTGATGGAGGGCTTCTTTAATATGTCGAAGAAAGTTTTGTAGGTCTCTCGAAGGAGGCGCTCCTTGACCCTTGTTGGTTCGAGAAGGTTCAGAGACAAACACTTCTGCGTATGCATCCCAAAGAAATATGAGGCTTAAAAAGTAGATAGGTCATGGTTGCAATTCCGCCCACGATTAAAATCGAGGGCTTCCTTTGCAACCGGACTTGTGAGATTATGGGTTTGGCGGTGGGTATCGACATAGGCGGGACGTGGATCAGGGTTGCCCTCGGGAACAGCGACGCAGAAATCCTGAGGAGGAAGTCCATGCCAGTGGATGCCAGGAGCGGAGCCTCTTTACTGAGGCAGCTGGAGTCCCTGATCCGCTTCGTCTGTGCCGGCGACCTCTCCTTGGTTGACGGGATAGGGATCGGGGCGGCAGGTCGGCTGAACGTTAGGGAGGGCACGATCGTATACTCCCCAAACACATCTCTAAGGGACGTGAACGTGAAGGCGCTGGAGAAGAGGCTACGCAAGCCGGTGACCCTGCTGAACGACAACGTCGCCGCTGCCCTGGCGGAGAGATCCATAGGGATCGGGAGGGGTCTCGACAATCTGGTCTACGTGGGGATAGGTACTGGAATAGGGGGCGGCGCCGTTGTGGACGGTAGGGTCCTCGTCGGAAAGGAGGGAAACGCCCACGAGATGGGGCACATGATCATAGACATCGAGGGAAGGCTCGAGTGTAGCTGCGGCGGGCGCGGGCACTGGGAGGCCTACACCTCAGGGAGCGGTCTGCCGAACTTTGCCAAGCTGCTCACCGAGAGGTATGGCAGAAACACCCCCTTCCTGAAGGAGGTGAGGAGCCAGAGGATAGAGGCCAAGGACATCTTCATGGCTGCCCGCAGGGGCGACGGGTTCGCCAAGTTCGTGCTGGAGGAGTCTGCCAACGTGAACGCCATGGCCTTTGCGAACCTCGTGGACCTCTACGATCCCACCGTGATCTCCGTGGGCGGCGGGGTCGCGCTCAAGAACCCCGACCTCGTCATCGAGCCGATAGCAGACCGCCTGCCCAAGTTCGCCTTCAACGCCCCTCCGGCCGTGGTCGCCACGCCGCTTAGAGAGGACGCCCCGCTTCTGGGAGCCATCCTCTCGGTCTTCGAGCCGTCTTCCTGTGAACCTCGAGACTAGAACCTCTCCCTCAATGCCTTGGCATAGTCCTCGGGTAGCGTTGTAAGACCGACCTCGCCGCCGTACAGCTCCAGGAACGCCCTGTCGGAGATGTTGCCGCTGGGTCTGACCATGAGCCTCACGCTCATGCTGAACCAGTCTGCCTCCTCACCACTCGGCCACGAGATGATTGCCATTGTAACTGATGTTGCGCCGAGGTCCCAAAGCCCGCCCAAGATCTTGACAATGCCATCCGATAACCCCCCAATCTCCCTCCCGTCCAGCTGGAGCAGCGACGCCTTGGCATCCCCGCTCACCCCCATCACCTCAAACGCTCCGGTCGGGGCCCATGGGGCAAACCAGAGGAATCCTGTCGTCTCCCCGATGTACCTCGGAGAACCCCGCTCCGAGGAGATAAGATCGGACCAGAAGCTCCTCCCCTCCCCCCTCCAGTACCGCTCAGAGGCCTCAAGGCAGGACTTTGGTCCATGCAGGGGCCTCTTGGACGCCATAACTTGGAAGTGCGGGTGGAGCAGGGACGCGCCCGACGAGGACAGGTGGTTCCATCCGAGGAAGTGGAAGGGTGCCCCCCTTCCGCCCACGATCTCGAAGAACTTTCTGCAGCAGGTTATTCCGTCATAGATCTCCTCTTTTAGAAACTTGTCCAAGTCGAGCTTGTGTGCAGGAGTGAAGGCGCAGACCCCATGAAGATCCGATAAGGGAAAGAGGTTGGGGAAGAGTATTGCACCGCCCGACTTCAGCCTCCCCTCAGGAATAAGGTCCGGGGTGAACTTCGGCGTTTCCCGCTCCAGGTTCTCCGGGCAAAAGGGGCACTTCGATGGAACAACCTCCTCAGCCCCCCTAAGGATATGCTTCGGCCTAGCCGTCCTCGTGATGTTTATCCTACAAGTCGCGCCGGTGAGAGGATCTATCCTCACCTCTATTTCGTGTCTGCCATCGGAGAAACCGGAACGCGGATCGAGTATTCTAGCGCATTCAGTGAACCTTTCCAGCCTCAAGTCTTCCGGTCTCCTTTCCGTAGAGGTTTACCTCGGCGTCCTTTATCGTCCTGTCTAGCTCCGCTAAGATCTTCCTCAGATCCTCTGGCAGCGGCCTCCCGAACTGCCGCCTGAACCTCCTCGGCTGGTGTAGCTCAAAGAATAGTACGATCTCAACCAACTTTGACCATCTACCGACGGTATGATACAACAAAGCGATATTTAAGTTGTTCAATTTTTCGTAGGATTTATACATGCTAGCAAAGCTTGAGGGACGCCTTAAAAAGTGTTAGCAACAAAAAGCGTTAAGCAGAGCTATGTTCCATCAGACAAAGTCATGGAGTTGCTGGAACAGTTCAGGCTTATGGTTAATAATTGCATAGAAATAGGCATGTTGAATAATATTTCATCCCTTAAGGCACTATCTTCAAGGGCGTACCAAAACTTAGGCGTTATGAGGTTCCATCCTGCTACAAACTCTGCGCAATATCAAGGGCCTCTGGAATACTATCATCAAGGAAAAATCATTAAAAAGAGGCAAATATACTAAAAATCCATATTCTGCGAAGCAACAACCGTCTCCTGTTATGGGTTTAAATTGACCAATGATGCCATAAGGATACCATTGGATTGCAAGAAGTTCTTTTTCATACCCTTAAATAGGCACACCCGGGAGGTACTTTCCGATCCTGATCTAATTCGTAATTTTGCCGTAACAGATGATGCTCTTAATCTTTTTAGTCCTTCTTTCATTCGATACCTATTTAAAATCCGGCTAGAACATTACTGAACGGCGATGATTATGAGATTCGACCTCGCCTTCATAGGCTTCGGCACCGTCGGCCGGGGCTTAGCAGACCTTCTCTTGGAGAAGAAGGAGGAGCTAAAGAAGAGATACGGCATGGAGTACCGGGTGGTTGCCATATCCGACATCAAGGTCGGCTCCATCCTCGACGATCGTGGAATAGACCTAAAGGAGGCGCTGAGGCTTGCAGAAGCCAGAACGAGCCTGGAGACCCTACCCGCGCAGAAGAAGGGTCTCTCCGCCATTGAGACGATCAGAGCGAGCCACTCAAACGCCATAGTCGAGGTCACGTGGACGAACATCGTGAACGGCGAGCCTGGTTACAGCCACATAAAAACTGCTCTCTCACTAGGGAAGCACGTCGTTACCACAAATAAAGGTCCCATTTCATTATACTACCGCGAGCTGATGAAACTGGCAGACGCCAACGGCGTCAAGCTGAAGTTCAAGGGCACGGTGTTGAGCGGCACTCCTGCATTCAATCTCTTCGACGGCGTGCTTGCGGGATGCTCCGTCTCTTCCATAAGGGGGATCCTCAACGGGACGACCAACTACATCCTAACGGAGATGGAGAAGGGGCTGGACTACAAGGACGCACTGAAGGAGGCCCAGCGTTTGGGATATGCAGAGGCAGATCCAACCATGGACGTTGAGGGCGGAGACGCCGCCGCAAAGGTCACCATACTTGCGAATGCATTGCTGGGTATCAACATCAGGCCAGACAATGTAAAGAGAAAGGGGATCACCTCGGTCACCACAAAGGAGGTCAAGAAGGCAAAGGATCGTGGCGGGAGGATAAAGCTGATAGCCCGTGCGGAGAAGAAGGGCAACTCCATCTTGGCAGAGGTCTCTCCGATACCCTTGCCAGTATCCGACCCTCTCGCCAATATTATGGGGGTAACCAACGCCCTTACATTCGCGACGGACTGCCTGGGTAATATTACGATAGTGGGACCGGGGGCCGGTCGACGGGCAACTGGCTACGCCCTGCTGACCGATCTGATATCCATTGCCAATGGGAAGTGAAAATTCGATTACTTGACTATAAGAACAGGGCAATGCGCTTCGTCAGCTACCTTTTTACTGACGCTTCCAAGCAGAAGTTGCTTTATCCCCCCAAGGCCCCTATTGCCCATTACGATGATGTCAAAGTTGCCCTCCCTTGCCGCCTCAATAATTTTATTAGCCGGGCTCCCGACCTCAAGTCTGATCTCGACGTATACATTGGGTTTATTCATCTTCGCTCTTTCACAACTATCTGAAAGAACTTGCATATGGCGCGCTTTCAACTCTCTTTTATGAGAGTCTATTGCGTCTGGGGGTATTACAGCGGCTTGCATAGGGTTCATTGTTACACTTGGAGCTAAAGGTACGACTACTGGCTCTGCAACGCTCACCAACAAAACCTTGGAATTGAACCTCTCCGCGAGTTCAAGTCCCCATAACAGCGCTCTCTCCGCCTGCTCAGAGCCATCGATGGCCACCAAAATTTTTTTAATCAATATTTTTCCCCACGAACCTTTCTTCAACCCTTGCCAAGGTCGCTCCTAAGTGCCCAGTTGCCGTCTACTTTTTTTACATTATGGGATCGTACAGTTCGATCTGGCTGTTCCACGCCCTCTCCAACCGCTTGCTTAGGTTGTCGCGCCTTCCTACCCTGCGCCTCTTTCTTGGGACCTGGACCGGGACACTCCTTGACCTGCGCGGGATTATGCGCCTCAGCCTTACCACAAGCTGCGTACTCAATGCTATTGCCCATGTGCTATTCTATAGCACATCGTATAAAAATTTTTCGGCAAAAATACAAATAATATAGTAATAGATGCAGTTTTATAGCAACAAAATTTAAATATAACGTATTCTAATTACATATTAATGTAAAGCTGGATCTCCATTATGGTAGAGCAAGTTAGGCTGGATCAGACCGACTTTAAGATCCTTGAGATGCTACTTGATGATAGCCGAATGAAGATCAAGGATATCGGGAAGACCCTAAATCTTGATGAGCGGATGGTCTCGAGAAGAATCGACTGGATGATCAAGGAGGGCGTGATTAAGCAGTTTACCATCGAAATTGACTGGTCAAAGTTGGGCTTCGACGTGACCGCCTACTCGAGCACCACTCCTTTCGTAAGCGAAGAAGGCATGCGAACAAAACTGTATGAATTCTTCAATAAGCATCCAAGGATTGTGAGCGTGGACAGCACTGTTGGTGCATATGAATATGTCTTGTACACGATCTGTGAAGATCTCCAAAAATTTAGGGAGAGGATAAGCATTCCTTTGGAGACTATGAACGTCGGCCTTTCTACGTCTATCGTCTCGAATCATATTAAATATAATGATTTAAAACCCTTGCTTAGGATGGCAGCTGAAACAGTCTCCAAAGCGTCTCCAAAGCACAAATCAAAACAAACATCAAATCGATGATTCTGTGGACTCCTTTGCAAGGATCTCACTTTTTGACCATCCCTCTTTTTCCCTACCTAATCTCTTAACTAATAGGACGTCACAGCCGCCATGGTTGGAAAGCCTCCCTTTCACTCCTTTTGCCCGATCGCTGAAACGTCGAGAGGTGTTCGGCTCTGATGTAAGTTGTCTTTAACTCCATCGGCGGGAAGTCCCCCATCCGAAAGGGTGGGGAGGAGGTCACAAGAACAGCTCACTTACCGACCAATTCTATATGCATCCTCAGGTAATTTTTCAGCCCCTTGGTTATCAAAAAATTTAGCCTAACATGTTGCATCCCTGCGTGACCAAGCTCCCTTGCAAGCCACGGCCTCCGGATCAGAAGCTCTGTACTTTCAGCCGCTTTCTCAAGACTTTCCACAAGATAGCCTGTTACGCCGTCAATAACCTGCAGGGTTATGCCTCCCGCCTTCGTCCCAACCACTGGAACGCCCTTCCAAAGAGCCTCTGTTACTGTAAGGCCGAACCCCTCCCTTATCGAGAGTTGAAGCGCAACGCTGAGAGATCTTTGGAATGCGTTTACCTCCTTATTCAACACGCCATCCAAATTCGTGAGAATATGCACGTCTCTGTCGCTCCCCGCATATTTAACCGCCTTCTTGTGCCATTCCACCCCATCAAGATCATCATTTGCAAATGAGCCGATCATTAATAACTGAAGGTTTGGTATTTTCTCTTTGACCCTCCGGTACACATCAATCGCCCCAAGAGGGTTCTTCCACGGGTCAAACCTAGCCACCTGTCCCACGATTGGTCTGTCTGGGTCCACATCATAACGATCCAAAACCTTCTGTATCTCTCCTGTGCTCAGAGGGGCGTTCTTGGCTGAGAGCGGGTCTATTGTCGGGTAATCTATTAAAACCCTCATTTTCGATAGGTCTCTTGGAACGTATCTCTCGAGAGAGAAGATGACAGCGTCATACTTCTTGATGTAGCCGTTTATTAAGGACCAAACTTTTGTATTGGGGCTCGAGGTGTCGATGTGGCAGCGCCAAACCCACTTTCCCTCCCTCCCTCCCTCAATTAGAGGCAGAGGCTGGGGGTCGTGGATTACCACGACCTCGCCATCTAGATCCAGTTGAGAGGCGTTGGAACGATTTGTACCCAGATAGACCCTCATCATGTCCTCAGTTAATTCGACGGTGTTGTCTCCTTGCAACGCGTTGTGGATTTTTTTGGTCGTCAGGAAGAAATCAGTTTCTCCCTTGATGGTCTGCCAAATGGCATCGATGCCTACTGATTTGGCAAGGGGAACGATACAGTTGAGGATCTCGGCTACCCCTCCGCCGAATGGAGTGGCGTTTATATGTACAACTTTGGCACCCTTGACATGCTCGGTCAATTCCCTAATGCTGTCGATCTCTGTGCTACCCACTATCGGGGTGTAGTCTTCTATGCGCACCATCTATGTCATCATCTCAACTATTGTGCTGACGCCTTTCAGTTTGGCAATCTTGATGAAGTCTACCCTCGAGACTATGCCAAACAGTTGCCCTTCCTTTGATACGACTGGCAGACCGCTTACATCTAGGTTAACCATCTTGTCCAAAGCCTCTCCTGCATCGGAATCTGGTTGGATTGAATGGACGTTTTGGCTCATTACATTGGCCACTCCCTCGTCTAGTATCCTCGCCACATCCAATAGTCCGAGCTTGCCTGTCTTACCTTCTTGTCGAATTATATGTCTGATGATGTCGGATGCCGTGACGATCCCAACGATGGTACTTTTCAAGGTCACAGGAAGGCGTCTCACCATATTGTCTATCATTGTCTGCGCCGCATTGCGTATAGTGGCCTCCGGGTCTATTGTACGGACATTTTTGCTCATTATGTTCCTTGTCCGAAGCCCGAACCTCTTCCCCCTCAACCTACTCAAGATGCAAGATTCCTCAATGATACCCTTGTAAGCGCCTGCCTGATCTACCAAGATCACATATCCCAGGGAATTCTCTACCATGTACTTGATTACTGTCTCAGTATCAGTGTTTTCGGGGAAGATCTGGTAGCTTTCGTCCATAAATAAATTAACTGGCTCTTGGAGCACGCTCTCGAAACCTTTCTTTGCTCTTATAGAAGACCCTCTCCTCCCAAGAAGTATCTCGAGTAGCCTTCTGCCTATTATGAGGCCATGCACCTTCCCCCCTCCGTTTACGACCACGATCCTGTAGTGACCCTTGATGTTGCCTAGTATGTGAAGTGCCGTTATCAAAGGATCATTCAAATTCATGGCCGATACTAGGGGACCCAAGTCACAAATCTTCATGGTTCAGTCCCTAAGTTCTATTCCAAGGTCTACAATTAGAATGTTGTGTTAGCTTACCTATAAAGCGTGATATGTACTGGAACTAGGATTGAAAACGTCATAAAAAGACAAAAATAGCCACCTTCTCCTATACCGCAGAGGGCCGGTAGATTAGCGGCAGATCACCTGCCTTGCACGCAGGGGGTCGTGGGTTCAAATCCCACCCGGTCAACTTCAAGTATAATTGAAACCGTTTATTTTAAGGTCAATCGCTCGTAGCATTAATAAAATATCAAAACAGCATTTATATTTCCCTTATACCGAGAGCAAGAACCATCAGATTCCCTTGAGTTCTCATTGGTGGGCGATATGCTTAGCAGATTTCGGATAAATGGGGAAGAAGTCGACTCTTTGGATTTGAAAGCAATGGTAGTTACTAAGGGGATTAAAGTCAGCAATAAAATCTACGAGAAATTCAGAAAAACCCACCGGATATGCCCTGATCCTTTAACCTGTAATTGCCTTATCCTGCCAGATGAGACCGTCGTTCAGATGACCGACGTGGCACTCCACTTGAAGTATCTGAAATCCGCAATGTCTTTGGAGAGCTTGAAGCAATTGAAGTACTTTTTCCAGATGAATTCTCCATTCAAACTTGAGGTCTCAAATTCTGGAAGACCTATCCTTTTGCACAATGGCGAAAAGATCACAGAGGTGGAGTTCCCTTCAAAGTCTCATTTCTACGAACAGGTGACTTCCAGCGGCCTGCCATATACTGGCAACGCTGTATTGCAGGGTGTCGATGTATTGTCCTTCCAATGCCTGTGGGCGTGTGACTATGCCCGTGCGGGCTATCCATGCCAATTCTGCTACTCAGGAGGAGTCTTCGAGCAACTAGCTCGCAAAAACAAACCAAACCCTCCGGTTCCGACAACTCGGGACGTGGCTGAGATCACGGATTATGCCGTCAACAAGGAAAAGGCGGCAAAATATCTCCAACTGACTGGGGGCTCAACTATGGACCCGCAAGCGGAATGTCGCATCATAAAGAGCTACCTCGATGAGATAGATTCTGTTGCAGGGCTCAAGAACATCCGTGGCGAGGTTTTGGTGTATACGACTCCTCCAACCGATCCTAAGGTGGTCGACCAAGTATTTGAGGCAGGAGCCGACAGGATAGCCTGCAGTCTCGAGGTCTGGGACGAGGAGTTGGCAAAGGCCATAACCCCTGGAAAATCGAAGTTCACGGGGCGGAAGAGGCATCTGGATTGCCTGAAGTACATATCAAAGGAATATGGCCCCAATAAGGCATGCAGCTCATTCGTAGTCGGCGTTGAACCCGCGGAGAGCTTCCTCAAAGGTGCCGAGTACCTCGCGACCGAGGGCATTGTCGCCATAGCGTCGGTATGGATACCATTTGGGAGACCTGTGATGGGCAAAATGCAAGCACCAGGGCTGGAATATTACCGCAAGGTCAAGGTGGGACTGGCAGATATCTACATGAAATATGGAATCGAGCCGCCCGGTGGAGTGGGATTTAATGTCTGCCTATGTAGGGACACTTGGAATCACAGGTCAGAGATACTGGGTGAACACGTGCAGGAAAATTGCTGTGGCAGCGAGAAGAACCTAGAATAATAGCCTTAATTCCGGGAATCGATTACACCATTGGTTGATGTCATGGCTTGGAAAAAATGGATAGGCATTGGGTTGAAAGGGCTTTTTCGCAACGCGCTGAAGGAAAACTTCTGCGCGTTACAGACTCTACATGTGAAATGGACTCGCTTAATTTTCCTACCCTACAACTCGGCCAGAAAGTCCAGTACAGTCTTGTTGAATTTATCCTCCAACTCCTACAGAACCCTTTCCATTAGAGGACAAAAGCAAATTAGTGGTGCCTCGACATATAATGTCACAGGAGATCATCTATGGAAGAGGAAGGTGAGCCTGCCGAGACCACCAAAGAGGTAAAAAACCCGCTCTCGAATTTCCACTAAGCTATTCTCTTAGAATCGTTGGAGGCGAAGAGGTCGCAAAGGGGGAGGGCAGTGGTCAGCTCAATGTTGATCACCTCTTGATTTCACCACAGTTTGGCGAAGTCCTTTCCTTCTCCTACAGGAGCATCCTAGATATTTCTGAACATGACTACAGAATTGAAATCCTTTTGACTTCCAACGAGCAACTGTCCATTTTCAACCTTGGCTATCGATACGAGGACTTCCTCCGAATCATGATAAAGCTTCGGAATGAGCTCCTTCTGAAGGACCTGCTCATGAACGAAAAAATGAGGAAGTCCGTCGCAGAGGCGGAGTTTGTCTATTATGGTTCTGCAGGGGATGCTTTGCAAAAAGGAGGGTGTGAGCTCCGCCTTTATGAGACTGCCTTGGTGGTGATGCCGGACAAAGGAGAATTAATAAGATTTCCATACAGCGATCTCTCAGGGATCGACAGCCAGAATTACACCCTGACCATAAACACAGAGACTGGCGAAAAGCTGTCCCTCTCCCAGATGGGCGGGCAGTTCGATCCCTTCGCAAGAGCGCTGTCCGAGGCAAACGCCGCACTCCAGCTCAAAGTGAACTCTTTACTTATGAGGCTGTTTCCGAATGCCGACCCCTCCCTCATAAGAAGGGTTGCTCGATTCATGAAAGAAGGGCGAGCAGCTAGGAGGGTGGATATCGAGTCCGTCTCACCCACGCTCTGGAAAGAACTGGAGAAGAAGCTTGGCACGGTTGGGGTAATGGAGGAGTATGACTTCTTGAAGGCCATGTCTCAGCAGGAGAAGATATGCATCGGTGTGAAGCAGAGCTTGTTGGGCGATCTTACTGGGGAGTACGTCTGGTTCTTAATTCCCATATACAGCACGAATCCTAGCGATCCGGGCAACGCTGTGGTGATGGAGGCTTCCTCTCAAGAGGGCACCGGCAAGGCCACATATTTCTTCAGGATAGTTGGCAGGAAGGAATACAAAGACTTCAGGAATATTGACGACCTGCACAGAGAGGTGGACCTCTTCATCAAGAGGATGAACCGGTGCATGATAGACATAAACTTCAGGCGGGAGCCGATATACCTTCCAGCGGAGAGGCTCGATGAGCCCAAGTATGAGAGGTACCGCTTTGCCCTGCAGAAAATCCCCTCGCTAAAAGTTCTTCGCGAACTCTTCATCGGAAGAGTGATCCACTCCACACCTGAACAGTGGAAAGGTGACGTAAAGGACCTGCTGAAGTTCAACGTCAGCACAGAGGATGACTCTGCGAAGTGGTCGAAAGGGGAGCCCCCCGACACGGACGAAGACAAAGAGGAGGCAGCGTCCAAAAAATAGATAAAACCGTAGCTCCATAAAAGAGAAGAAGGTGTTAATTTATTCTATGCCGGGCTACAAACACCCGTGCCGATACTGCGATGGCTTAATTCCGCCGGAGTCCAAGGTCTGTCCTCTGTGCGGGAGGGTTAACCCCTTGGGACCTCTTAGGTGCGCCAGATGCCGCGCCCCCATTGAGAAGGGTTGGAAGAGGTGTAACAACTGCGGTCTCTCCCTAGAGCTCACCTGCCCGAGCTGCAAAAAGACGACCTTCTTTGGGGACTACTGCGAGCAGTGCGGCGCCCGTCTGGTGGTCGTCTGCCCGAACCCAAAATGCAAAACTGAGCAGCCCCCCTTGGTTGCGAAATGTATAAAATGTGGTAAACCATTAATATAGGTGAGGTAGACCCTGCCTCTTCAACCTTTTACGCGCAATTTCGATGACAACAGCACGGAGGCCGGTTTCCAGTTTACCTTTCACTGCGATATCTGCTCAGACGGATACAAAACCCAGTTCATCCCCTCCAAGACCTACAAGAAAGCAGGGCTGCTACGGGGTCTAGGCGCAGCCGCGAGCATTGGCACGTCCCTTACTGGGAGGTTCGGCGGTGCAGGTTACGCCGGCGAGAGGGCGGGGGGCGTTCTCTCTGAACGGTTTCAAGGTATGTCACCTGAGTGGCACAAGGAGCACGAACAGGCCTTTGAACTGGCCCAGAACGAGGCTATGGGTCACTTCAAACGCTGCCCGAAATGCCATAGATACGTCTGCGAAAACGATTGGAATGAGCAGGAGGGTCTTTGTATCGAGGACGCCCCGCGCCTAAGCGTTGAGATAGCCGCCGCAAAGTCGCAGGTTGCAAGTGAGCAGGTATGGGAAAAGGCTAGAGCGACCGAGATATTTACCGGCAAGATCGAGGGCAAGCAGACCATCTGTCCCAGGTGCGGCAAGCCTGCGGGGGAAGGCAAGTTCTGCAACAACTGCGGCGCACCCCTCGCTTTAGCGAAGTGCCCGAGGTGCGGCGCGCAGAATGCGGCAGGAACAAGATTCTGTGGCGAGTGTGGGAACAAGCTAGCTTAAGCTCAGACAAAGAAAGGGATCGGCTGCACAACGAGGTGGCGCCCCCATCCTCCTTTGATTTTATTTCTTTCCACACGTTTCTTGGTCAGAATGTTATGGATAAATCGCGAAATGCATAAAAATCCCCTCCCCTCCTATACCGCAGAGGGCCGGTAGATTAGCGGCAGATCACCTGCCTTGCACGCAGGGGGTCGTGGGTTCAAATCCCACCCGGTCCACCATTATACAAGCTATTTTTTGTTCTTATTTCGCAAACCTTTTTAGCATACAGGCAAAATAGCTAATTTTGGTAGGAAAAAGCGAGTTGATCTAATTGAGCAGGAACCTGCATCTCAAGCTCGTCCTCGGATTGGCAGTAGCCGCTTTCTTGTTAGTACTGGCCTGGCAGATAAGGACTAGCGGAGATAACACAATGAGCAACATTAACATCGTCGTGGCAATAATCATCATAATATTGCTGATCGCAAATCGGAAGGTTCTTTGAAAGGATTTTCAGGTTCTTGTCGCTAATATAAATGAACTGACTTTACTCTGCCCTCAAATTAATTGGTACTCTGCCCTCGCGATTATGCCTTTGGGGGGGCTTCTCGCACATTTCCTCGGTTATGCCCGGGAACAAGCGCCCCTGTCCATCGTACAAAACACTGCCTCTGAAACGACGTAATTGCAAACACAAGTCCCACCCGGGTATCCGAATATTGGAAATTTCCCAAATGCCAGTATCGGAATGTAGCCCCCCCATTTCTCTCCCTTAACGTAGAAACTGACCCTTACTGGCACTATAGGCAGTTGACCATATTTTTTGTGAACTCTTCCAGTTGCTTCATGACCAAGTCTTCGGGGACCATTAACGCCACTGCCGATCATACAATCCGCAGTTTAACTCTGTCGGCGGGAAGTCCCCAAACTTTAGGCTGGGGATGAAAGCCGAAACTTTTTTATCCATTCCACATCCAACAGTTGATCAAGTAGGGAGGGGCTACCCCGAATATACGCCCGCGGAGATCAAGACCTCCGTAACCTGCCCTTTTGGGCAGGGATCGAGTCTGGTCGGTGAAGCAGGAACCGAAAATTCCGCAAAACGCCCTCCGAGCAGAGGCTGTGAGGAGACAACCGACAGAAAAAGTGGAAGCCCCAGCCTTCAGGCTGTGGGAGGAGGTCACTCACTTAACTATCCTCACAACGTGGCGTACCTATTTGAAACCGCAGAGTTTAATGCTGATTACGGAGCCTGCAAACTCCTTCGCTTTCGCCAGGGGTATCTTCTCTTTCTTCAGCGTTGCCTTCACTTCAGGATTTTTTACTATGGAATCTGCATCGAAATTCGACTCGCCCATTATTGATATGTTCCTGAACCCTGCCTCTCTGATCGCCCCGATATACTCGTCCTTCATCATCGCTCCAGACACGCATCCAACATACGCCGCGACTGGTTTTTTGAGAAAATCGGCGATCTTCTTTAGCAACACAACATCAGAAACTATCAACCTGCCGCCAGGCCGGAGCACCCTGTATGCCTCATAAAAAACCCGTCTCTTGTCTGGGGACAGATTGATCACGCAATTTGAGATTATTACATCCACAGCGTTATCTGGTGCGGGCACGTTCTCGATTTCTCCCAACCTGAACTCTACGTTTTTGAAGCCTCACTTTTTTGCATTAGCCCGAGCTTTGTCGAGCATCTCTGGCGTCATATCAACGCCTATTACCCTCCCACTTTCTCCAACCCTCTTCGAGGCCAGAAAGCAGTCAAAACCTGCGCCAGAGCCCAGATCGAGCACCACTTCTCCTTCCTTCAATGAGGCAAGCGCCACCGGATTGCCGCACCCGAGACCAAGATTTGCCCCTTTCGGTACTGAACTGATATCCTCTTCAGTATAGCCAATCTTCCTGCTAAAAGTCTCTGGAGCTTTTCCGCCCCACAAGGAGTTGAATCCCCGCAGCAAGAACGCTCTTCCTTTGCCATTTTACCGTATCTTCTTCGAACGACCTTTCTCACTTTTTCATCTTCCATCTAGAACACCAATTATTAACCCCTAATCAGGATGCAGGAAATAAATTTGCTGTAGGGCTCACGACTTAATGTGGAGATGCGGGTGACTAATGCGCTTATCCTCTCCTTCGTTCCTTTTCAAGCTTGTATTCTGCACTATGAAACAGCGGACTGGAAATTATTAGATCTGCTGTCGCTCTGTTGCACGCAGTCGGCACATTATACAATACAGCTATCCTAAGAAGTGCCTTTACATCAACATCGTGAGGTTGAGTCTGCAAGGGATCCCAGAAGAAAATTAAATAATCCAATTTGTCATTTGCAATCAAGGCGCCCAGCTCCATGTCCCCTCCATAGGGGCCGCCCTTGAGCAGGGCGATCTTCAGCCCCGTCTTATCTATAATTCTCTCCCCAGTGTTCCCAGTTGCATACAAGGCGTGAAGGGACAATGTTCCTTTATTGAACTCAGCCCATTCAACCAAATCATCCTTTTTATTGTCATGCGCCACTAAACCAATGCTTCGTTTTGGCAACAAGATCTCACCTCTTCAGATAGAGTATGACATATCCAATAATCATAAGCCTTTCTGAGAGCAAAAAGCGTGGACGATAGCTGACCTTTACATGTGGCGAGTGTCGCCTCCATTGAACTAGGTTCAAATCCCCCTGTCCACCTCATTTCTAACTGTGCTACTTTTTAGGTAAAACCTTCAAATTAGGGCGAACCTAACACCACATACGCCTTTAGGAGAACTTCGGCAATATCGTCTCGCTTTCTCTCAACTATTCGACGATATTTTTTAACCTCCTTCTCATCAATTTTTTTAAGACGCCTGTACTTTTCAATGAAACTATACGCCATTAAAAGGTAATTATCGAGAAAATCCATGGCAATGCTGAAACTTTTGATCGTAAAAGCAACCTCCCCCTCAGAACTCGACGGGGTTATACGCAGATCGAAGATTAATCCCTCCATTAATTGGCAGACCCCCCTCACCCTCGACTCAGCATCAAGCGAAACTATCCGAATGTTTTCCTCATTAAACATTGCCATTATTATCCCGTCATGACTGCGAGCTACCTAAATTATCGTGAGCCCAATATTTAAGTTCAGGCAAAAATGCAATTTGAAGATAGAGAAGAGGAATTTGCGGGGAGATGGCTCCCCAGTGTACCGGGCTCAAATCCACCGCCCCACTTTTTCCTTTGAAAACCTCAAACCTCGGAGAGCTCCTATAATTTTCTTGTCGAGTGAAGCGTACCTCCACCCTTGCCGAGGAACTTGGAGAAAATGGGAGGACAGTATCCTCAACCATATCCTTTGGCAGATGCAGAAAATACCACCCATCCTTTCTCCTGAATAGCTGCCAGTCCAGTCACTCACCACATTGATGCCCCTTGGTATAAGAAATGACATCGTGTATCTATAAACTGAATATAAAGGTTATTATTTTCAATGATAACTATTAATTATAACACCAAGATAGTACCAATCGAGCGCCGAGGAGGGGTGCGAAAGAGTTAATGAGGCATGCGATTTGAAATTCTCTCTCATAAATGCTAGCCCCAACGAAGAGCTTGAGGATCGTGAAAGGGCCAGGGCCATTGCATCACTTCCGCCTCTCGGTATCCTGTACTTAGCAGCGGTGCTAAAAGGATACGGTGTTGAGGTTTCAGTTTTGGATCAGCCCGCTAAAGGTCTGACGGTAGAAGAAGCCGCAAGGTGGGCGGAGAAGGAGGATCCAGACATTCTGGGCTTCTCTGCCACCGGGAGTTCCGGCAAAACAGCCGCTAACATCTGCAGCAAGGTAAAAGAAAGAAACCCTGGCATCATCACTGTTTTCGGCAACCATTATGCAACATTGAATCCAGATCGAATACTGGCGAAATACCCCTCAGCGGATGTGATCGTACGTGGAGAAGGGGAACGCACGGTTCCTGAACTAGTGGACTGCTTGGAAAAGGGGGGCAGCCTGAAGGATGTTAAGGGAATTACCTATAGAGATCAAGGAAGGATAATTTCCACCTCTGACCGACCATTAATAGAGGATCTGGATTCCCTTCCCTTCCCTGACCGCAGTTCCATCGACTCTGAGTACCACTGCATGATCGCTGGAGCAAACGTCGCGCCGAAAAAGTTTACCAGCATCATTTCCTCGAGGGGATGCGTCTATAGGTGTCGGTTTTGTGCATGTTCGCAGATAGCCCGCCACAGGTGGAGGCCAAGGTCTGTCAAAAATACCCTGGACGAGTTGCTTCTGCTGACGAGTCAGGGCTACAGGCAGTTTATCCTTACGGATGACAGCTTCACAACGAACAGTAAAAGGGTAATCGAGCTTTGCAGGGCGATGAGAAGAGAGCGAATCGACATGGATTGGATTTGCGAAGGGCGAGTTGATACCTGCTCCTACGAGATGCTGTGGGAGATGTCGAAGGCAGGCTGTAAAATCCTGTTATTTGGCATAGAAAGTGCAAATCAGAGACTCTTGGATTATTATAGGAAACAGACAACACCCGGCCAGTCTGAGCGTGCGGTCAAAACTGCTAGAAGGGCCGGGATAGAAATCATAATTGGGTCTTTCATTGTAGGCGCCCCCGACGAGAGCAGGCAAGAGATCTCGAATACCATCAAATTTGCCAAAAGCATGCCCATCGATCTGCCCCAGTTCAACATACTCGGCGCTTATCCCGGAATGGAGATCTGGAACGAACTCGTGGGAAAGGGGCGATTAAGTCCAGAGGAATATTGGGAGACAGGCGTACCCGTTCCCACCCTTAGCTTGAGCGCCGTACCCCACTCCGAGATCAGGCAGATGCTGCGCGAGGCGCTGTATGAGTTCTTAAGACGGCCCCATTTTATATTGGAGGAAATGGCAAGGACTCTCGGAAGCGGTTTTCGAATGAACTTCGTCTTGAACAACCTGAGTAGGATAAGGGCGATCAGGGAGAATATCCGCAGTGGAGCCTAAGCGCACCGTTCAATGCAATCTCATATGGATTTCTTTTCCGATAACACTACAGCAATTAAATTTTTACCTCCAATCCAACTCCCTCCTGCCACTTTTCAATACTCGTCACTTGGATTGACGCTTCAATCCTGAAATTTTAAAAAATAGAAATATAAGACATCATTACTGAATATCGAGCAGTTTATAGAATAGCTTCATGTATGTACTCTGGGGGGCGAAACAATGGGCGAAGAATTAGCCTCGTATTTTGTCACCGCGGGTGACATCAAAAGACTGAGGGAGGAAGGGCGCATTATCGGCTCGCACCTCAAATCCATCAAGCAAGATGAGATGGCCAAAAAAATAATTCGAGTGAACGAATTTCTTGGCACGTCCACCATGTATATCGGTATACCGCACGAAACATACCCCTCCAAAATCACCGGTTCGGATCTGAACTTGGGTGATATTTCAGACCTCACTCCCATAAGGATAGAGACAAAAAAAGAGAGGATCAATGATACAATAGAAGGCGTAACGGCAATTACTAAGCATCTGGATGCTATGAATGATAAAACTATGGCCGACCATGCAAGGAAAATTCTGGAGATACTCGAAAAAATCTTTAAGGAAACATACCACGGTAAAACACATCAGGTGCCCACATTTGATGCCATGGCGCAAAGGTTAACCTATGACGCCATACAGGACAATGTTGAAAAATAAGGCGTGATCTGGGCGTACCCTCAATTTTATTATAGGATAGCCACAAATGTTCAGCGAGGGTGGAAGATGTCAATCCGGATACCAACGCTTGCCGACGTATACGCGGCCAGGCTCGTGATCAACAAGTACCTGAAGCGCACGCCCCTCGTCTACGCCAAGAGGCTGTCGGAGGAGCTCGGGTGCGATGCCTACCTCAAACTGGAGAACCTGCAGCCCGTAGGGTCCTTCAAGATAAGGGGCGGGATCAACTACGTATACAGGATGAGGGAGGAGGCAGAGAGGAGGGGGCTGGTCACGGCCTCCACGGGGAACCACGCCCAGTCCATCGCCTACTCCGGGGCGCTCTTCGGCATAGATACCACCATAGTGATGCCAAATGGTGTCTCGCAGGTTAAGGTAGATGCGGTAAAGTCCCTCGGCGCCCGCGTGGTAATGCAGGGGGATTACTTCGAGGAGGCCTTCCAATACGCCACGAAGTTGGCTAATGATAAAGGTCATCTTCTAGTCCACGCCATAAACGAGCCGCTGCTGTACGAGGGTGTTGGGACGATGCACCTCGAGGTCTTTGAGGCGCTTCCAAGCATTGATATCGAAATCCATCCCATAGGAGGCGGCTCGGGCGCGGCAACCGCCTGTATAGTCTATAAGAGGCTCAAGCCGTCGGTTTCAGTTGTAGGAGTCCAGGCGGAGGGGGCGCAAGCCTTCTACCAGTCCTGGAAGACGGGGAGGCTGGTCTCGACGGGCGGCGTGAAGACCAAGGCCGAGGGGCTCGCTGCCTCCATGGCGTACGAGCTACCACTCAGCATCATGAGGGGGAAATTAGACGATCTGATCCTTGTGAGCGATGATGACATGGCTCGCGCCATACAGGCCCTTCTCTTCACCAGTGGGCAGGTCGCCGAGCACGCCGGGGCCGCCGCCACAGCCGCAGCCTTCAAGATACGAGACAGGCTAAAGGGTAAGAAGGTCGTCCTTCCCATTACTGGAAGGAATATCCAGCCAGAGCTGTTGGTTGAGATAATCAAGAGTGGGTTCGTTTAAAAAACTAAATCCTCCCATCCCTTCATACTATTTGGCTACTCTTGCTCAGGGAACGTGAAGATCTCAATCACGTAATTGTCTGGGTCGCAATACGAGGCCGAATAGTATCCTGGCGAAAACTCCGGATGTTCTTCTGGCGGAAACAGCGGAGAAAATCCGCCCTTCTTCATCACCTCATCTACCGCATCTACTGATTTCTTGTCCGTAACGTAGATGGCTAGGTGTTCTGAGACCACCATCTCCTCGCCGGTGGGTGGCTCCCTTTTTACCCGGGGGGGTTTCAGAAACTGCGATCCAAATCTGGAACTCTTTATTCCCCCACCCTATGGTCTCCTTTGACTCATACACACGCCTTAAACCAAGAGCTTCCGCCAATACCTCGTAGAAACTTCTTGCATTCTTGACACTGGAAACCTCGATCCCGACATGACCCACGGATGCCTGTATCCCCTTTTTCGGTGCCACCATTTTTCCCCAACATGTGTTCTCTTCCTATTTTATTAACCACTACCGATCGCTTCTCGTCCAGAACATCTCCCTTTCTGCCGAGAAGCCGCACCTTTTACACTTCAGCATGGAGTAAGAATCGTCCACCGGGATAACATCGGTAGATTCACAATGCGGACAAATAGCTCGGGGATATTGTTGTTCCTTAGGCATAAAATCCCCATTATTACTTTGCCTTTTTGGACTAATAACCTTTTCAAAAATACACTGCGATCCTATGGCGTGACCAACCTTTCAAGATATTATGATCGATCTCTGCCATTATCTCACGGAATCACTCGACTGCCTCATTATTGATTTAATTTGCGTTGTAGATATGCAGATGCCAGAGCACGTTGCCGGTCAACCTCTATCTTGTGGAACTCGATTGCCCTTCTTTCCTCATGATTTGGAAGCCTAACAGTGCAGTAGGATAAAACCGTAAAGCCATGCGGCAAAGTCTTCAGATCCTCCCCCAAAGCACTGGGCGCGGCTGCTTTTTTGTGACCCGTCCACCCCAATCGAGGTCTCCATCCGAATTTGTGACTCATTTTAACCACCTTTTACATATCCAAACATCTGTTTTAATAGTAAAACAAAGGATTCTTATAAAGCTTACGTTTTAATGGGAAAATGCTTTTATACTGACTTAAGCTATATCTTTGTTAGGTAAGGCAGAATGAAACCGTTAAAGACGATAAAGGATCCAGAAGCCTTTCAACTGTTGGCCGACGAGACGCGAAGAAAGATAGTCTTTCTGCTCCGTGTCAAGGAGATGACCGTTAGTCAAATTGCGGCTGAGCTAAACGTCACGCCACAAGCGGTCTACCACCACATAAAGAAGCTCTTGAAGGCAGACATGGTGGAGGTGACCAGGGAGGAGCGCGTCGACCACCTCATCGAGAGTTACTACAGGACGACCGCAGAGACCTTCAACTGCAGCGTTGGAAAGACGTCGCATGGTGCGAAGGCTATCAAGGAACAGATACCTATCGCTCTTAAGGCTTTGAAGACCCTAGGTTTCAAGGTTGAATATGACGACAAGGCGATCTCACAACTGGTGGACATCCAGATTGGGCTCGAAGAATGTTGCAAGTCCGGTGATTTTGAGGATAAGATCTCGGAATTGGACGATGTGGACTTCCTCACAAAACAGATGGTCTTAGAGTACGCTGAAATTCTATCAATGTGCGATAAGGACTTCGCCAAACAACAGGAGCTGAAGAAACGATTCAGGGAACTGCTCTGCTCCCTTGTTAAGGAATGACCCGTTGCCACCAATTAGGGTACCCTGATTCCAGGTGTCATTATTTTAATTTCCCCTTCCGAAAGGACTTGCTAAAATAGCGCCCACGTGAATTCCCATTACATTTTAGGGAAGAACCAGTTCCGCCGATGCTGAGCTCTCGAACCCATCCTGATCGATCCCAAGAGCTCTTATGCTGTAATTTCCCGGCGGAAGCGTATATGTAAGCACCTGACCCCAGCTTGCGCCGAGGGAAACGCTCGTATCAAAGGTGTTAAGCAGTGTGGAATTGAGGCTAGCGCCGGTCACGGAAACCGCTACGTGTATGGATTTACTGAAGTCCATCCAAGATCGTCCCGAGGGCGGGTTCTGATAATCTTGGAAGTAGTACGAGACAAAATCTACATGGATGTTGGCGTGGAGGTTGCTGTGCAGAATGGTATAGTCCCTGTGCCCGCTGACGAGCACGTATACAGTATACAGACCGGTGGTCGGGTCCTTTCTCGGCTCTCCCTGAATGGGCGGTGGCGCACCTCTCTCCGATTGTAACAGCCCGAATCCCAAGAGTGCCAGAATTAGCAGAATGAGTACTATCCCGCCGATAATTACCTGTCCACGCGTAACCTTGGAGGAGCTGGTTGCCATCACGCTAAAAGTCCTAAGGCCACTATTTAGCTTTATTATCCACCCCTCGCCATGCGTCAAACCCGAGAATTGAAGGCTTTACTGCCGGCTCAACGATCTACCTTGTCGTTCCGATCCACCGTTGACAAAAAGGCACAACAGACCCGGATCCTCAAAAGCCGAAATTTACAATGAAATCGAGATACGGGTTAGGCATCTTATAGTAGCTGGTAAAGAACCTCCTTGCCGAGTAAAATAGCGATACCTCAAGAGCCGTAAGGTTATTGCAGAGCCTGCAGTCCTTCGCCATCCTTGCAAAATTCTCGAATGCCCCAGAATTGAGGATCTTGCCTAGGCTCTGCTTACGGAGGTCCCCTAGGACCGATCTGTTTCTCCTGCACCAGAAGGGCGTGACCTTGCCGTCCTCAGTCACTTTGACAAAGAAATTAGGCTGGACGCACGGATATCTCTTGCCGTTTATTCGGGACTCGATAAAATGCCTCGAGTTGAGGATCTGATGCCCCGTCTTCTTGTACTCTAGAACCTTTGAGAACAGATCTCCGCTCTCTTCAGGGGATAGCACGTATTCGTCGTTGAACCCCGGGAATACCTCAGCATCATCGAAGGTCAACGCCACTCCCAGATTTCGTGCCAGACTCGCCATACCGCCCACGCAGTCCTTGTTTAGCTTGTTTAGTACGCAGTTGATGGCAATCCTGCCGCCGGCGTCCCTCAGTTTTACTATCCCGGTCGTTGCCCTCTCGAAGGTTCCCTCCAACCCCCTCATTTGGTCGTGGCGTCTGGTATGGTGATCCAACGAGACCCAGGTAAGGTCTGCTACATCTGCAAGCTCGTCTGCCTTCTGCGGCAGATAGAATCCGTTCGTGGTGACGCAGGTGTAGAGCCCTATTTCACGCGCATGCCCAAGTATCTCCACTATGTCCGGTCTCAGGAGAGGCTCTCCGCCCCACGCAACATAGGCAACGAAGTTCATCTCCCTCGCCTCGTCAAGCATCCTGAAGATCTCCTGAGTGGTCATCTCTCTGCCCTCCTTCTGCCCCCTCCAAATATCGCATATCTTGCACCTGCAGTTGCAAGCCGCCGTGACCATATGCGTTAAAATTACTGGCTTACGGGTTCTGAAACGCGAAACAAGGTACCGGTTCATGTAACTTAACTCTTTGAGCATCAGATTTCCCCGCAAGACCCCATAACTATGGAACCCTGACTTATTATCTCTAGCGCACGTTTCTTATCTCGAACGAAAACAAAATATTGTAAACGCAGATCATATAGCCTACTGTCAATGCATATTTGAGAGATAGTGATCTCGAACGTCACGGTGAAAACCATGAAAATGAAACTCTTCGCCCACAAGGGCTGTGCAAAATGCAGGAGCGTAAAGCAACTTCTGCAGAGCATCCTGCCTGAGCTCGGCCTGCAGTACAAAACAGCGATCGCAGAGCTTGACATAGGCAACTCTGACGTTCTGGCTGATCTGATGATGCTCAACACCGAATGTGTCCCCACCCTGAGTATTGGGGACGGGGTGCTGACCGGCGAACAGACAATGGATGAGGCTGTGCTACGAGACTTCCTAAAGGCTCATATAAAGAAACTCACTGGATGAGTATGACTCGTTACCTCCATCAGGTCAAAAAAGGTTAATTTAATATTCCACCATTTTAGAATACTCTGATGATGGGCCGGTCGTCTAGTTTGGTTAGGATACTGCCCTGACACGGCAGTGGTCACCGGTTCGAGTCCGGTCCGGCCCACCACCTAAAAATGAATCTAAGGAGCGGGAACGTCTCTACTCGGATGAACCGTGGCATTATCAAAGGGGAGTTTATGAGCGACCAACTCGGCCTTCTCAGAGAGTTCGTGGAGCCATGGTACCAATCCCTAGCCCGACCGAGGGAGTCCCAGGAAGAGGTTGTACGCAAATTAGCCCTATCCTATGCAAAGACCGAGTACGGCAAGAAATACAACGCAGAGAAGGTGGAGGGCATCAGAGGTTTCCAGGTCTCATTCCCCATCGTTAAGTACCAGGATCTCCGGCCTTACATAAATGAGGTCATGGGCGGAAAGTACTCTGCGATTCTGGCGGAGCCCGTGGTGAGATGGGTCATGACACGGGGGACGACCGGCATCTCGAAGCTCATACCCGCCACCAAGACCCATCTCTCGCAGATCCTCTCCGTGGGGGCCCGCGGAATCATCAACTTCGCACTGAGAAAGAATCCCGATGTGTTGCATGGTGAGGTTCTCAACCTGAACTTCCCGTCCGAAGTGGGCGTAACAAATACCCAGAATTGTGCCATGCCTTACGGATACAGCTCGGGCACATATGCCAAATTCAATCCTGAACTTGGTCCTGCAAGGCTCTTCCCGAGGCAAGAGGAGATCGACTCGTTGGGCGGTGGCGTGACAAACAGGGACTGGGAACGCCGTTTCGAGCTGGTCTACCAAAGGGCGAAGGAACGTGAGATAGGGAGTCTGATGGGCGTCGCTCCGGTGATAACCGCCTTCGCTAGGTACATGAAGAGGGGGCACAACGTTCTCCCTAAAGATCTCTGGAGACTTAGGGCCCTCTTCTGCACAAGCGTCGCCAAGATCCAGACAAACTATGCCCCATACCTCAGACGCCTCTACGGCGAAGCCCCCGTCGTTGAGCTTTACACCGCCACCGAGGGCGTCTTCGCCCAGCAGCTCGACGATCGTCCCTACGTCTGCCCCAACTACGACGTCTACCTCTTCGAGGTTGCTACGGGGGGCGGCGTAAAGATGCTCCACGAGCTGAGGGAGGGCGAGTGGGGCAGACTGATAATCTCCTCAGTCCTCTTTCCGAGGTACGATATCGGGGATCTGGTCGAGGCTATGGGGAAGGGCTACTTCCGGATATTCGGCAGGGCAAAGAGGCTAACCGTTATTGAACACGTCCTTTTCAACGTCTTCACTGGGAGGATCTTTAGGGTCTTGGGGTCCTCTTCATCCCAAAGATCGCCATGACTATCACCAGTATCCCGAGCAGGATCAGTATGTAATACCAGCGTATTGTTGTCCCGTAGACGAATGCCAAACCTATGATCAATAATATGGCCCCTCCTATGAAGAGGCCGGAGAACTCATACGTGCTCCCCCTCATCGCGACGCGAAGCACTCCCTGGATAATCAGAAGTGCGCCAATACCGGCTAGGAAGTAGGCCCACCAGTTGGTCCAACTCACTGTACCGCTTTGGGCCAGCCAGAAGGTGATGCCGAGCCATACGAGAACACCGCCGCCGAAGATGGCGCCCACCATGTCCCCACCCCTTCCCTTCTCGCCCTTCTCGTGCTTCTCGCCCTTCTCCTCCTTCTCAGCCCTCTCTCCAAAGCACTCCCCTCGGGGCGGAGGTGGTGGCGGACGGGCCGCCTCTGCCACCGCTTTGCCGCATTTGGGACAGTACGTTGATCCCTCGGGTAGTGGAGCTCCACAATATTTGCAGAATTTCTGTTCAGACATTGTGACCCACCAGTTATTGTAACCCCTTATGTTTTCAATTTTGAATGTTGCAATCTATTATAACTAACGCAAAAAAGTGAAACTGAACGCGCGTGTCATAGACTTAGGTATTTGTAAGCCTCGTCCCCGCCCTCAAAGGCATATTTTACCTCGCCAAACTCCGCCGCGAGCTTCTTTACATCCTCCCTAATGTTGGAGGGCGCCTCCCTATCGATCACTACCCTCTTTATGAACTCCGCTATCTTGGTCATCTCGTCCTCATTCATGCCGAGCCTCGTGATCTCCTGCGTGCCCAACCTCACCCCCGAGCACTCCTCCTCGGTCTTGTCGGTTGGTAGGGGCGTCTTTGTGGTTATTATGTTGGCGTCCTCAAGCCTCTTGGCGCTAGCATCGCCGTTATTGTTTGGCGCCCTGAATATGACCTCGTGCGACCGCGTGAACCCCATCTTGGATCCGAGAACATCCAGCCCCATGCTGTAAAGATACTCCGCCAGCCTCTGCGCGTTCTTCACTATCTGGGCCGCGTACTCCTGACCGAAGGCAAGGAACTCTGCTAGGGCGACCGCGAGGCCCGCAACGCGGTGGATGTGGTGGTTATTCACGAGTTGCCATGCGGCATTGTCTATAGCCTTTGCGTACCTGCCTTTGCACAGTATTATCCCGCCTTGGGGTCCGAAGAACGTCTTATGGGTGCTACCTGTAATCACGTCGGCCCCTTCCTTCAGCGGATCCTGGAATGTCCCTCCTGCTATCAGCCCGAGCACGTGGGCGGCGTCGTATGCCACCGCCGCTCCCATCTCGTCGGCGATCCTCCTGATCTCCCTCACCGGATGGGGGAACAGGATCTCACTGGCACCGAGGAGCACCAACTTCGGCTTCACCCTCGCTATGAGCCTCTCGGCTTCTCCAATGTCAACGTTCATAGTCTCCATCGAGAAGGGAAGCGGCACAAGGCTCACCCCGTGTATCTTGGAGCACTCCCTGAAGCTGGCGTGGCCACCGTCTATGACGCTGAGCGCCGTGACCACATCCCCGGGGTCTGTCAGCGCGTTGAACAAGACCAGATTTGCCATTGTCCCTGAGATCGGGACGTAATTGACGTGCTCTGCCCTGAACACCCGCCTCGCCAGATCTGTGGTGTACCCCTCCAACTCGTCCACGTACTTGGTTCCGGAGTAGAACCTGTTGTGGAGGAAGCCTATGGCGTAGCGGTTGCCAAGATCAGAGATCAGCATCTCCCTAACGGCCCTACTCGCAACATTCTCGCTCGCTATCAGATTTATGCAGGAGCCTCTCCATTCGGTGTGCTCCTTGACTATATTCTTGATGGCTTTGACGTCCCTCATGCTCAACGTTATCCACCTTGGACTTTGGATTAAGAATGGCTTATTATTTAACTTAACTCTGCAAGGTTCCTTTCTTCAGAGGAGAGATGAAATGTGGTCTATGAATTGTGGTCATGGATAATATGGTCAAATGAATTCATCGAAGTTACCATTTCAGGTTATAGCCAAATAGGGAAGCGGAGAGAAGGCTGGAGGAAGCCCTATCTTGGGAAGGGGTAGTCCACAAAACCCTTTGATCCCTCCGTCATTTATGCAAAAAACGATTGAAACTTGGATCATAGGGTGAAGGAGTTCCCTATGGCCGGGGCGTACGCGTCGTGTCCTGTCTCCTCTTTTATCCTTTCGGCAAATTCCATACAGGACGCCGCCTCGCCGTGAACGCAGAGTATCTTCGGATTGCCCTTGAAGGACCTCACTATCTCCATCAAGTTGCTCCTACCGCAGTGCGATGAGAAGTTGATCCACTCGGTTCTGCACTTGACCTTCCTCAGCTCCCCTGGCGGGCCGTATAGCCCTTCGTCCAGCAGGGTTCTTCCAGGAGTACCCGGGACCTGGAATGACACCAGGATCACGCAGTCCCTCGACCTGTTCTTAGCCTTCTCCATGTAGTAGATTGAGGCGCCGCCACTGAGCATGCCCGAAGAGGCTATCACCACGCCGGGCTTGTTCACGATCTTCTTCCTGTCCTTGTCCCCTGCCACCCACTTGATCCTGGACATTGCCTTCTTCAGTAAGGCGGGGTCGCGCAGCTCCTCGGGCCTGCTGGCTACCATCCTGGTAGCCGTCCTGCTCATTCCGTCTATGGCTATGTCGTACTTGAATCCGTGCCTCTGAAGCACGCAGAGTAACTCCTGCGACCTCCCCACCGAGAACGCAGGAATAAGAGCCAAGCCCCCGCCCTCAACGACGTCATTGACCACCTCAATCAGTCTCTTTTCGTTCTCGTCCCTTGGGGCATGCTCAACCGTGGCGTAGGTGCTCTCTATGATCGCCATATCGAGCTCCGGCAGGTCGATCCTAGCCCTGTTCAGAAGGGCGGTATCGATCGTATTTATGTCGCCGGAGTACCAGATCCCTTTCCCCTCAAGGTTGACCAGTACGTTGACGCTGCCCGGGATGTGCCCCGAGTTGTGAAACTCCACCTCCGCCCTCCCGATCCTTGCGCCGTTCTCCCTTATCTCCGTGCATTTGTCTATCATCGTCTTCAGCTCTAATGCCTCGAAGGGTATGTAATACGCCGAGAGATGAAGCAGGTCGCGGATCAGGATGTCCGTCAGCTGCCTCGTCATGTTGGTCATGTAGACCGGGGGCGTCCCGGAGACGTACAACATCGGTGCCGAACCAGAGTGATCGAGGTGCGCATGAGTTATTATTATGCCATTTAGATCCTTTGGTGAGGTCGAGAGGGGCAGTACCGGTCTGTCCTCCTTTATCAGCACTCCGTAGTCTAGGAGCAGCTTGGTATCCTCTCCCTTTACCTCAAAGCCGGACCTTCCGACCTCTCTGCCTGCGCCAAATACCGTAACATTAACCACTTTAAACTAAACCTCCGTAATGAACTTTAAAAACAAAGTTTGTTTCCTGCTTAAAAACTCTTCCGCAACAGGGTTAGTCAATATATTCGGATCAATCCTACACTTTATTAGGCAGAGTCTGATAGCAAATCTGGAGTCGGTGAAGATGACGATAAATTTTCACGTCAAGAAGGTGCCCCTTAAGGGCTCGATATTGATCACTGGTTTTCACGGTCTGGGTGCCACAGGCTACATCTCGGTCAAGCATGCCGTCACCTCGCTCAACGCCGGACTCATAGGCTATATCGATACCGAGAGGATTCCCCCCTTCGTCTCCATGGATGACGGGCGCCTCTCGCTGCCCTTCGAGATATACAAACGGGACAAGTTCGTATTTGTACTCACGAACGTTCCGCCTCACCCGAGGGAGAGGCAGGAGTTCTCAAGGGCGCTGGCGGATTGGGCTGTGCAGGAGGGCTTCAGCGGATCGTACCTTGTTGGTGGTCTGGACAACAGGCTCAGGCAGTCCGAGAATGACAAGATCAGGTGCGCGGTGACAAAGACCTTCAAGGGTCAATCCGAGCTCGGGGTACCACTCCTCGAGAAGGGGCTCTTCGTGGTCGGTCCGCTTGCTGTAATGCTCGCCGGCTTCGAGATCGATGAATTTCCTGCCATAGCTCTGCTCCCGTATGCAAACCCGACACGCCCAGATCCCATGGCTGCCGCGGTGGCCGTGGACTTCCTGAACAAGCTCACCAAACTGTCCATGGGCGTCTCCCAACTGGTGAGCGACGCTCACAGGATAGAGTCCGAGATACAGGAACTCATGAAACAGAGGCAGGACAGGGTCAAGACGGATCATCGTACCCTCTACATCTGATCACCGGCGCAGAGTGGCTCAACAACGGCCGGTCCTCTGCCTCACAATTATCTTTGCTCCCTTTCTCAACCCTTCGAGAACTGACTCGAGGTTCTTCTCGCACTCGAGGATGTCAACGACCGTCCCTATCTCATTCCTCTCGTGTGCATCGCTGCCACCTATGCCTGGCAGACCTAAGACGGTGGAGAACTCCTTGGCCTGCCTGTTCGAATCGCCTCGGCATTTTCCATTGGCAGTCTCCATAAGATCCACCTTTAGGGTGCCACATCTCTCGCCCAGGGAGACCCTCGAACCATCAAACGGGTGGGGGGCCACGACCAGTCCGCCAGCCTCATGCGCCAGCTCGATCAGCAACTCGGCATCCTTCGTGATGGACGGGTCTTCGAGCCCCAACACAATTATGTCGCCCAGGTCTGTCGTCACCTCTATGCCTGGGATCATCAGGAACTCTCTGAAGGCATAGCTGTGCTTGAGCCTCCTATACCCCTCCATCGTGTCGTGATCGGTCACGGCTATGGCATTAATCCCTGAGGCCAGCATCCCGTCCAGAACCTGATTGGATGTTATCGAGCTGTCGGGGGAGCTGTTGGTATGGATGTGTGGGTCAATGACTATCCTCATCTCATCCCACCTCTGCCAAGATCTCGTCAAGCGACCTCACGGCCTTTGCCCCTCTTATCTTTACTGCGCCGTTTTGAATGAGAATCATCGCTTTTTTGTACCTGTTCTTCCTTATGAAGGAGGGCAGATCTTTCCTCCAATTCCCCCCTAAACCGTTGGAGCTCTCATATTGAGACAATGGGAAGGTCTCAGCCAATTCGGAAGGGATGATGCCGAAGGGCCCGCCGTAGAAGCAGACGTGTATATCCTCCCTCCCTCCCAGGCGCTCCCTCACCTCCCTAAAGACCCTCGACCTATTGAACGGCTTTTCATCAGGGGTGGGCAGGAGCACCAGAACATTCCTCCCTCTCGGCCTTCTGTACCTCTCCGAGATCCTCCGCCTGTGCCGAATGACCTCAGGTCTAAAGGTCGATACGTTGTCGTAGAAAAAGAGCCCTCTGACCCTCTTCCCCAAAACAGGATCATTGGTCTCAAGGTAATCCGAGTAAAACGATAGCCTCTTGAAGCCCTCGTATAGCTTTGGATGTGATCTGCATCTTGTCTCGAGCAATTCCCAGAGCGATCCCTCCCCTATCGCCTGCTTTATCACCCTAACCTCCTCCACCGTAACATAGAGGTTGTGCCTCGCCAGTAGCCCCTCCCGTTCCATCTTAGGGAGTTCCAGGAGACCATCCAAGCCGTGTCCAGCACACACCGGGCAGCTGCATGGGAGTTCCGTCAGATCCTCGAAACGTATGGTCCTCGTCGCCGTCATATATCTTCCATCCTTGGCAAAGAGGGCGTACGCTGCCGAGTCGAAGAGGTCGCAGCCCAGAGCCACAGCCAGCGCCAGCATCATTGGGTGCCCTGCGCCGAATAGGTGAAGTGGCCTCTCAGGTGGCAGGTTCCTCTTTGCGGTCACTATCATGTCCACGAGCGCCGGGTAATCGTACTCCTCCATTATCTGCGTCGGGCTACCGAGGGGATGTATTTGAAAGTCAATCCTCCCCATCCTCCTCGCGCTCCTCTCCACCAGGTCCAGGTGCCTTCCGCCCTGTATGGGTCCGGCCCAGAGCATTGTCGGGTCGCTCCTGTACTTTATGCTCTGTTCAGCCCTCTTGATCGTCTCCTCGACCGTGAATTCCGCCTCCTCCCGAGCAGCATACCCCCCTGTGGGAACATCCAGTATAACCCCGACGTCGCTTCTTATGCCCTCCTGAAACTTTACTATCTCCTCCGGGTTCGTATCCACACCCCCATAGATGAGGAGCTGGTATGCGCCAGAGTCGGTCATTATCGGTCCATCAAAACCGGTGAGCTCGTGCACGTCCGGTCTCTCCTTACCGTAGTGTTTGAGGATGAGGTATGAGTTCGTAATAATCATGTTAAAGCCAAATCTTTCCTTGAGTTCTATCGGGGGGATGGTGTTCTTGACGGGGTTTACAACCGGCATGAGGTGTGGGGTCTCAACCTCTCCCCTTCTTGTGTGTAAAGTTCCAATTCTACCGGCTAGGTCTCCTTCTCTTACCTCAAAACTCATCCGTCTTCATCCCGAAAAGAAAAAATATAGGTGGTTCATGGACCTCTCTGCTCTATAACGTACTGATCGTAGACCTTCTTTACCCTATCAACCATCGGTCCTGTGCCCTCTACTCCCTCAACGGTTACCCTTATCCTGTCCATGACTGTCACGAATCCTGCGTCCTCGTAATACTTTACCATGTTGGGGAATAACTTAGACAGCCTATCAGAGAGCCCCCTCATGTCAAAAGGCTTCTCTTTAAGTAGGATCTCCGAGAGAGCCTCCCCTCTGATTACCACCCTCGAGTACTTCTCGTTGCCAAAAGACGTATCCTCAAGGACAACACTCAGGGTAGAAGGATCAAAACCTACCAACTTACCGTCATACGCTGTGCCTCTTGTCGTCACGACCTTTACGTTCTTGTCAATGAACATGTTCAACTCGCCGATGTATCTTCGTCCACCAGTGGTAACGCTCACCTGCCTCACCTACCACTCATTAATACGAAGGATTTATTTTATCTTTTGTTTAAAGCGTCCCTGCGACCTGCTCTTGCCAGATACTGCCAGCAATATTACTTTCATCACGCACACTCTAACTGCTACTCCTATACCTACTAAATGGAAGGTATCTAACTCCTACTGGAAGGTAGTTCCCCTCAAACTGACTTGTCTTTCCGAAAAGAATTTTATTCCTCCTCCCTGTGCTACCGAGCGAGCCGCATTAAAAAGATTCAGTTTTGGTGGTATGGATGAGCGCAGTCTGTGATGAGTGTAAGGGCGCGCTGATAACCGACAATCACGGTGAACTGGTTTGTACTGGTTGTGGGCTAGTCCACGAACTTCCGCCGCCGGTTTCCTTCAGAACGCCCGGCTTAAGTAAACAGAGGTTGGGAAGCATAATGTCCAGAAGGTCCTCGGCGTTCACCGACCACGGTAAAAGAAGCCTCTCAGCATCGAACCAGCTGAAATTTAAAAGGCTCAAGGAGCTGCAAGACTCTATATATCGTGGCTCATGTCTGGATCTATTCCGCCTCAACACGGATCTGCAGTTCGTCGTCGACTACTTGCTATTGCCCGAAGAAGTAATCAACAAGACCATGAAGCTCTTTCAGGACGTAGTCTCGAAGGTCCGGAACCCCTACAACAACTACGTACTGCTAATGGCGATCTGCCTGATGGTAGTCTCTAGGGAGCTTGGAGAGAGGGCACCCGTGAAGCTCTCGGAGGTGGTGGAGGCATTCGGTCTTAGAGGCCATCAACTCTCAACAAGGGTGCTCGCAAAGACCCTCTCCTACGCATCAAATATCATATCGTTCAATAAGAAGTTCCGGTCAAGCGAAGAGTTTGTAAGCAAGGTTGTCTGCAAATTGAAGGAATCCCCCTACATAGTGGTGAGAATTCGTGCGGCCAAGATGGATCCAGATGAATACTTCGCGGAATTGGGGTTCTACTCGAAAGACTTATTGTCCAACATCCCCCCTCCAAGAAGGTCGGGGAAGAATCCCTTCCTGCTGGCGGCATCTGCCGTCTTTGCATCGGGCACAATAATTGCAAAACGTCATGACATTCCCAACATATTCACGAAGACGCAGTTTTCAAAAGATGTGGGTATAGCCGAGTATACCCTCCGAAGCCACCTCGCCTCGGTATTCGGAGAACAAAAAGAGGTCGGTGCACTCTTGATACAAGCACCGCTATAAGAGGACAACTTGCCAAGTCGACAAGCGCTACACCGCGATGCTTATTCTATAGATAGCGCTCCGGGTGATCCATGACTCTGTCGTCTTTACGTACAAAACGCCCGATATGTGCCACCTTGCGCTCCCTGAAGTGCCGATGTAGCCCATCTGAAATCCATCCACCTCTTGTCCGTAGTAGCCATCTATCCTTGGTCCGTCAAAGGAGATCTCCAAGGATATGGTCCCTCCCCCCTCCACGTAATTCCTGATGGAGTCCTCCCAGGCCATCAGCTTTGGAATAAACTGCTGACCGTCTCCTGAATCTGTAAGGTTTACTGCCCAGTTCTTGAGATTCAGACAGAGGTCGAGCAGAATGTTATACGAGAGGAGTTCAAGGTTCTTTACCTCGCCCGCCCCCTCGACCTCTGCGGTCATGGAAATTCCCCTCGATTGCAACATAAGTGCGCCTTGAAGGAGCAACACGAATATCACGATCTCACTCAGCAGTAGAACTACTCCCTTTTGCAGATGTAGAATACTCTCACTCCTCCATCACAAGTCGCAAAAAAATTCACAAAAGGTCTATCGGTCGGCATGGAAGTACCGATCTGCAGTCCCCCAATTTGTAACGGTGCACCTAGTCCGCCCTCTTTGGCTAATCCCTGCAGCCCTCCTGAGAACAAGACTCCATAGAACTCTGACCTGACCTCCTCCCTCTCTATCCCCTTCTTTAGGATGGCGTTGCCATCACCCGCAATGAAACTGCCCACTATCGAATAAAGTATGAGCACTATGACCAGTGCCCCTATGGCGTCTATCAACGCAAAGTTGCCCCTTCCCATTCACGTGATCCTCCCTATCGGGTAGACGTTGCCGGTGGCAGGGTCTGTGGCGTAGGTGTAGCCGAGGATTATGCCCTCATAGATGTCCCTTAGCCTCTCGGTCTCATTGTGCTTGTCCTCAAGGTACCGCATTACCGTCAGGTTGAGGAGCAGTATTGCCAACAGTAATGGCACCAATAGGATTAGCTCAGTCTGCCCTCCCACATCTTTGCTGCCCACCTGTTAAATTCCCCCCAGTTTAATGATGCCCAACTGTTGTCTGCCATCCCCCCTCCCATGACCGCAATCTTTTCCATCGACCCCTCCAGCTCCCACGTCGTACTGAGCTTATTTAGAAGTTCCCTCGCCTTTGAGATACTCGCATATCCGACCGGAGCCGCCACTAAAAACCAGAGGATCAGTATCGTCTTGTACACTACAACTCTTGAAGGCACAGCGCCCCGAAGATCTGCTGGGTTTTTAAACCCCTTGACATTTAAGCCTTTTTCTTCTTTTGGTGCAAGAGGTTGCTGTCACGTGGAATGGAACGGCGAGTAGAGTTTGCATTATACAGCCTGAGCCACATCCAGGAGCGGCTCGAAACGCTCGAAGATCAGATCTCTATACTGGAGTATGCCGTATCTGTCATATCAAAGAGGGTAGACGACCTTGAACATCCGCCCCGTTAAGTTCTACAGCACCCATCTTCCGCTTCTGTCCCTTGATACCCTAGGAATGATGCTCTCTGATCCGCCTCCGGTAGGAAGTTCGGTAATTTTCACCGGAAAGATGACTTATCTCTTTCAGTACGATCAGGCTGATGCGTTAGCGAACATTGTCAATAGGGTGATGGCACTCTGCGGGTCTGTCTCAGAGAGTTCTCTAAGATGTAAGTACGCCTCCAAGATTCTCGTGTCTCTCAACATGACATTGCCGTCCATCCTGAGCTGCGTTGCCAAAAAAGATGTGGATGTCCAGAGGATCCGGTGCATCTCGTGCGATCTCTGTAAAAGGATCTCATCCTTCAGGAGGTCGCTGAAACTGGATGGGGAAGGGGACATTAGCAGGCTGATGAATGCCATGCGCCCGCAGATCCTGCCCAAGAAATTCTCAGATTTGGGTCCAGTTTCGTATTATATCGAACCCTTCTCCATTCATCTCCTTCACGATCACGACTCTACAATGTACGTTCCTGTGCTGGATCGTCTGAGTCTGGATGAAAGGATTATGATCTATGACCTCATAAGGAAGATAAGATCTTACGAATGGCAGAACCTGCAGAAGCCGATCTCGATAGACCTCCCTGACATTATGGAAGAGAGAAAGGCTTTGGCAAGACGCCTCGGCGGAATCGAAGACCGTCTCCTGCCATTCATCGCCTACTCCTCAGTTGGTCTCTCAGATCTCTATCCCCTCTTGGTCGATGACGACATAAGCGAGTTCTTTGTGGATAGGGAGTCCTCCTTTGCCTATCTAGATCACAGGAACTACGGGAGATGCGACTCCTCTCTCTTAGTTAGCAAGAGGGCAATGCACCATCTGCTCACCTTTGCAAGGACGGTGTCTGGCAAGTTCATGGATTACTTCACACCCTCGTTGAGGGCCTCGCTCAAGACAAAGGAATTCTACGTCCGGATCTCCGCAGACATGCCCCCAATCTCCATGGAGGGAACGTCAATGGCGGTAAGGAAGTTCTTCGCTAAGCCGATGGATCTGAAGATGTTGATCTCTAATGAAACAATGAGTGCGGACGCCGCCACCTACTGTATGGCTCAGATCGAGAAAAGGAAGAACTTCACCATCTACGGGGAGAGCGGTTCTGGGAAGACCACGCTGGCGGTGGCGTTGGATCTGCTAACACCGAGGATCTGGCGCAAGATATCGGTGGAGTCTGATGTGGCTGAGAACGTCTCCCAGCACTCCTATGGTAAGCATCAGATCCGCCTCTTGGCAAGCAGCGCCTCTAAGGCAGATCAAGAGAAGAGGGTCTCTGTTCTCAACAGCCTGCTCCACAAGTCTCCAGATTATGTGTTCTTTGGTGAGGTTCTCTCTAGAGAAGACAGCGAGTCCCTCTTTCAGATTCTAGCGGCCGGACTAAAATGCATCCACACGATCCATGCCGACTCCGGAGAGTCGCTGTTGAGGAGGTGGACGTATCAGCACAAAATACCCGTCCAATCCTTGAACGACCTGGACGTACTCTTGCAGATGCGCAAGTTCTCCTACGAAGGTCGCATCTTCAGGCGAGTCTATAGAATATCTGAGGCTGTAAAGGATCAGGAACGGTCTGAAATGCCCCGAATCCTCGATGTGTTTCTATGGGACGAGAGTAAAAAAGCCCTTAGGCCTGTTGGTGGTGCAACGGTCTCTCTCTTACATGATGGGCAATTTGAGAATTGTGCTGAGGTGATGAAATCTGAAAACAACTTGTCCTCCAAATACGGACAGATCTGAATGTCTCATTTTGGTGATAAAACATGGATCTCTATAGGGTGCTATCCCGTTTACACCTCGTCCCCGAACGCATAGTCGTCGCCTTAGCAACCTCTCTCGGCTATGGCGGTATAAGAGGGAGGGGCGCCAAAGGCCCTGAGATCATTAGGGGGGCGTTAAACCTTGCGGTGCTGTCGTCAGTCTTTGCGTTCGTGTCGTCCACGTTCTTCACCATGCCTCCGCAGGTTTCCCTTACCATCTTCCTCTTCCCACCCTTTATCATAGTAACTCTTTTATTGTACCCAAAGATGACGAAGAGGAGATCCGCAATAATTGAATTAAGAGATGTCCTCTACTCTCTCGACATCTTTGCAACCGTGTGCTGCCTTACCGGCTCCATTAAAATGGCTGCCTCATACGTTGCTAGTGATGGCAAGTTTAAGGTCTCTGATCGGTTCAGGAAGACGCTGTTTTTGATGAGAAACGGTATCGAGCCGAAGAAGGCCCTCCTTGCAGCCTTCTGTGAGAGCGAGCAATACTACGAGTGGGTGAGGTCCGTGGCACACGGATCCATCTCCGACACCGCCCTGCTACTCTCCTGCTGGAAGTCCGAAGCCGCAAAGAGCCTATCCAAGGTTGAAGATACGATGGCATTTATCATCGTCTTCTCCACCCTACTTCCCGTTGTAGCTGCCATAATGGGTCTGATATTGGGACTGGGCGCCTCTCCACTGGTCTTCCTTTTAGTAATTCTGCAGGTCCTCGAATTTTTGGTTGTGTATGTATGGTTCAAAGATCTGGTCGCGCCAATCATCTAGCGATCCCGCCGCATCCCTTGGCCCTGCTACTATCGGTAGCCTTGGCGTTTTCGCTACAGCAGTTCTACAGCTACGTCTTCGTCGTCTCAGTCTCAGTTCCGTACCTTCTCCTGCTAAATTTTGCATTGAATGTCGGGAAGGTCAGCCTATCGGAGCCTCAAGAGGTTCCGGACTCGTTCCTTCTGATGTTTGCAAAGAACCTGAAAGTCCTCTCTCCCGAAGAGGCCTTCTTGAAGACCTACGAGGCGACCCAGTCAAAGATCCCAGCCCTATTGTGGGTGGTGAACAGGATCAGAGACGGATGCCCCCTGACCCAAGCGCTACGAACAGCGAGGATGCCATCCGAAAGCGACGCCCTCCTATTTCGGGCGGTGTCCGATCTTATCTCCTTCAGCGTTGAAGAGACCTCCAACAGGATGAAAAGCTACGTCGGCTATCGCCAAGAAAAGAGGCAATTGAGGACAGAGTTATCGGTTAAGATGAGCGTCCTTTCTCTAAGGTTCAAGATCCTAACGGTGATAAGCTCTGCCTCTCTGGCCGTTATCGCATTTACATCTCCTTTACTAGCCTCGCTCTCAAAAGCCGGAGGGTACGCGTTACAGGGGGGCATCTCTGACGTCCTTAGATTCGACCCAAATGTCTTCCTAGCTCTGCTCTCAACCTCGGTCTTGTCCGCTTTCCTCTTTTCAAAGATAACCCCCTCGGTTGATGGCAGAAAATTGGCGATTATCTCCTTGGTCGTATTCCTCTGCACGGATCTGCTCCTTGTCTTGGTAATTAAATGGCGAGTTTAAATATCAGACGTTGATGGGTGGGTAAAAATGAAACCAAAGAGGTCTCGCGGTTCGCCGCTAGTCGAGGAGGGTCTCTTATTGGGTCTCTCCATTGTCACACTGACCGTGGTACTATCCATCATTATTGGTCTGTTATCGGGGGTTCAGAAGACATTTGATCTCTCCATCTTCAACGGCGACACGTTCCTAAGCCAACTTCAACAGTCCATCGATAAGATACTTCAGTACTTCAGGATAGGCTGAAGATGCCAGGTCCTTGGAGGTTTTTAGATGAACTTGGCCCCCTTTCTTCTATTTGTCGTTCTACTGACCCTCTTCCTGAACGAATACGTGGAGAATAAACTAATACTGATAGCTTTTGCATGTATCCTCTTAGGCGTCCCCCTCCTGTACAAGATACTTCAAAGAGAAGGGATAATCCGTCCGAAACTTGCTGGTCTGATAAAATTCCGAGGACCCTATCCCATATATGATTTTTCTGGCAGAAAATATTCTGCTTCAGCCATAGCGTTGAGCACAACACCTGCCTCTGATGAAAGGGCCAGCCGGTTTGACAACGAATTGAACTATGAGCGGCTCTCTAGGTTCTCGGAAGCCCTTAACTCCTTTGGGGCGCATGTGGCATACATCTCGTTCTCCTGCCCGAATAGATCAATTGTAGGGGGGCCCGTCAGCAGTTCGACGAACCGCTCCTTCATAATCGTATGGGCATCAGGCAAGGACGATGAAGAGCTGCAGAAGAGCTCTGAGATGTACTCCAAACAGCTTGAGGGGATATGCAGCGTGGCGCTTCCGAACGCACAGACAAAGAGGATGAGCAAAGAGGAGATCTCCCTCCTCCTCAGCAGCCCTCTGCCCTTCGCCCTGTCCAATTTAATCCCCCTTTCTGAGAGACTAAAACCAACCCCTGCCCCTATCCTCCCGCCCCCCCCTCCGCCCACTTCACCTGACCCTTCTGCGGCGTTCGATCCGCCTGAGACCGATGCCGTGAGTGGGGACGGACCGTTCCTCGGCTGGGTCTATTCGGGCGACAAAAAGATCGCCCCTTTGGCCCTCCACCTGAGGGATCTGCAGAGGCATACCTCAATATTCGGAGCGACGGGGGGAGGCAAGTCCACCACCGCAATAACCCTCGCGCTTAGACTCTTCTCAACAGGCATATCCACTCTTATCTTGGACTGGCACGGAGAACACTCAAGAATAATAACCGAGGCCGGAGGGAAGGTCTTCTGCCCTGGCTCTACTGAGCACGGCATAACCATAAATCCGCTCTCGGGATGCTCTGGGAGGGACATCGGCTTTCAGGTCGAATTTGTAACAGACATCTTCTCGCAGATCTTCCAGTTCACCGCCCCCCAGTCTTATATGTTCAGGGAGGCAATAAAGGCCTGTTACAGATCCAAGGTGACACCGACCCTCTCAGACCTGATAAATGAACTCGGGTTGCTTCCGATAAGGTCAAGCTGGGATCATGAGACTCGGATGGCCCTCATGCGCAGGCTAAAGCTATTCACGGAGGGCACATGCGGGATGGCGGTAAATGGCACCGATTCCTTCTACAGGGAGGAGCTCTTCAGAGGACTGGTCTCCATCGACCTCGGCCACCTTAAAGACGTCAACAGCCGCTCAATATTCTCCAACCTGCTGCTCAAGGCGGTCTACGACCATGTCATCGCCAGGAAAGAACAGCCCTCTCTGAGCCACGTCCTCCTGATCGAGGAGGCGCAGAACATTCTGCCCCCGAGAAGACCCGAGATGCCTAGATCCATCGGCGAGAGGATCCTCGGCGAACTTAGGAAGTTCGGAGAAGGCGTGATCATCGTATCCCAATTCCCGTCCTCCATATCCCAGGACGTCCTCAAGAATACCTCCGTCAGGATAATCCACGCCATACGCTCAGGCGAGGATCTCAAGGTCTTGGGCGGTTCAACGTCATTGAGTGAGGAGCAGTGCAGGGCTATTACCTCCCTCTCCCTAGGAGAGGCCGTCGTGAACCTCCCCTACAAAACCTCTAACATTTTCGTAAAAGTCACGCCTGACCCGCTATTTGCTACGTCCAGATCTACCGGATCAGATCTTTTATCGTCCCTTCCCTCTCAAGCCTAGCGATCCAATTTATGCTGCCAGCAGGTAACCCGCCCTCACCGCGTATTATGCCCTCGCCCTCTTTTACCGCCCCCTCTGTGTCCAATTCGGTGGTGTCAACCTCTACAACCCTTCCCTCCCCATATGCCTCCACTGCCTTTATGAGGCAGTAGTCCAGAAGCTCCGCCTCCACGTTCTCTTTGACCTTTGCCTCCGGATACCCCCTTCCCTTCAACCGTTCTGTCAGTGATAACGGGTTGGTCCTCAGCACAATCGCGACCTTCACAAACTCTGGGGGCACCAACTCACCATAGTGCCCCTCGACAATGACCATCTCGCCACTCTCTTTCAGGATCCTTCTCAGCGCGCTTCGGACGACCCTTGGCTTTATTATATCCGTCCCTCTCTGGGGGTCCTTGCCCTCTACACCCCCCGCCTCTCTTGCGAGAAGATTGAGCTCAATCAACCTGACGCCCATCTTCTCTGCGAGCCTCTTCGCCACTGCGGTCTTCCCAACACCTGGCGTTCCTGTTATTACCACAGCATTCCTGTTTGTAATACAAAACCCCTCGTGTGTTCTTACACTTTTATTATGAAGGACGCCAGTTTAAACATTACCTGTTTCCCTCCACGAATGTGTGGAGAGGTTTAGCATCCATGATGTAGGCATGAGATTAGCTGAAAGGAGAATTGAGATAAAGAAAGAAAGGGGAAGAAGCAGGTTTACTCGAATTCGCCCGCTCCGCCTTCGCCTGGCCTCTGTGGCATCTTTGGTGCCCCAGCGGTCTTGGCGGAGGCGATGACATCGTCTATCCTGAGAATCATCGAGGCGGCTTCTGTAGCGGACTTTATGGCCTGAACCTTCACCGCTAACGGCTCGACGACCCCAGCGTTCTTCATGTTGGTAGTCTCGCCCTCCAAGACGTTCACGCCAGCCCAGATCTCTCCCTTCTCGTGAAGAGCCCTGAGTTCCACAAGGATATCTATTGGGTCAAGCCCGCCGTTCTCTGCAAGCGTCCTCGATATCGCCTCTAGGCTGTCTGCGAATGCCTCGATGGCAAGCTGTTCCCTTCCGCCCACGCTTGACGCATACCCCCTCAGATTCTTGGCTGCCTCCAGTTCTGGGGCTCCACCGCCGGCCACGATCCTTCCGTCCTCCACCACGTCGGCCACCACGCATAGTGCATCATGCAGAGTCCTCTCGGCCTCGTCGATCACCCTCATGAGTCCTCCTCTGATGAGCACGCTCACTGCCTTCGGATTCTTGCAACCCTCAACGAACATCAGCTTCTCCTCACCGTACTTCCTCTCCTCGGCGACCTTTGCTGCCCCCAAGTCCGAGGCCACCAAGTCGTCAAGGTTGGTTATGATTCTCCCACCAGTTGCCTTTGAGAGCTTCTCCATGTCCGACTTCTTGACCCGCCTGAGCGCGACTACCCCCTCCTTCGCAAGGTAGTGCTGGGCTATGTCGTCTATCCCCTTCTGGCAGAAGATGATATTTGCACCGGCCGCCTTGATCTTGTTGACCATGTCCCTCAGCAGCCTGCCCTCCTCCTCTATGAAGGCCTTCATCTGGTTCGGGTCGTTTATTCGTATCTCCGCATCAAACTCCGTCTTCTCGATCTCCAGCGCCGCATCAAGGAGGGCGATCTTTGCATTCTCGACCCTCTTGGGCATCCCTGGGTGAACGATCTCCTTGTCCACAATCACTCCGTATATGAGCGCACTGTCTGTTATACTGCCGCCCTGCTTCTTTACCACCTGTATGTAGTCTATGTCTGCGAGGTACTTGTCTCCCCTCTTCTCCGTAATCTGCCTCACTGCCTTGACCGCGATGTCGGCGAAGAAGTCCTGGACACCTACAGATGCCTTGCTGTTCATTGCCGTGAAGGCTATCTTCTGGAGGTTCTTATCATCATCAACCTTTACGGGCATGGCTATCTTGGAAAGGATATCGATGGTCTTCTCAGTCGCCTTCTTGTAACCTTGAACTATTAGGGTTGGGTGTATGTTCTTCTCGATCAGTTCCTCAGCTCGTTTCAGAAGCTCGCCCGCTAAGATGACCGCCGTTGTGGTTCCATCGCCCACCTCATCGTCCTGAGTCTTTGAGACCTCGACCATTATCTTTGCAGCCGGGTGTTGTACCTCGATCTCGCCTAGGATCGTCGCCCCGTCGTTGGTTACCGTCACGTCACCCAAAGTATCTACGAGCATCTTGTCCATGCCTTTTGGTCCTAGTGTTGTTCTCACGGCCTCCGCAACCGCTCTGGCTGCCATCATGTTTACTCTCTGAGCGTCTCTTCCTTGCGTGCGCTGAGTTCCTTCCTTTAATATCAGAACTGGAACTCCGCCAAGTTGAGCATTTGCCATAGGATTCACCACAATAAATGTCAAAAAGAAAGCCTTTACACTTCTATATATTCGTTTCTGTATGAAGGAGACGTCTAGGCAGTCGCGTAACGGTTGGGGTCCGCAGATCAGACGCCCAGCTTTGTGAGTGCAATGAGCTTCCGGCTTGCCATCTTAACGTCCTCCGCATTAACGGTCTTCCTTCCGGCGTGTTTTGCCAAGGCTATGGACTCTCTGGATATATCCAAAGCCAGCGACTCAATGACCTCTCTGAGCGCCTCCGCCCCCTCCTCACTGACCCTCTCGGCTCCTGCCTTCCTCATTATCCTATCAATTGGTGAGATGGCAATATCCGTCATAGCATCCGCCGTTGAAGAATTGTCCAAGTCAGTATAAAATCTTTACCTTGCCACGCCCTTGAAATCCTGCCCTCCCGTCAAATCAAAAGTCTTAAATTATCGTGTTTGTATCGGGTGGTTGATTGTGGTGGCCGTCTTGGGTAAAGTGCGCATCGGCAAGGTAAAGGGCATATCCGCTGAACTGGTGAGTAAGTATGGTACCGTATTCACCACCGACTTTGCTGCAAATAAGAAGCTCGTCTATCAATATTCCGATATCCGGAGTAAGCGCCTAAACAACAGGGTAGCGGGTTACATTACACGACTCCTCGTATCCCAGAAGAGGAGGGAGGAGGCATTGGCGGCCGAGGAGGCGGAGATGGCCTCGCAGGAGGTGGCTGAAAAGCCCCTTACTACTGAGGCAACAGCCACCGATGTGACCAAGGAGGCTCCTAAGGAGGAGTCCGCCCCTCAAGAAGCGCCTGAGGATGCGGCTGAAGCCGAGCCTGCCGTTGACGAGGAAACAGAATCAGAGGATGCCGGCTCAGAGGACGCTCCCAAGGAATAGTGGGCACCTCTTTCATCTTCCAGCCCCTTTTATTTCTGTGCATCTTATTTCCAATCTGGCATGGTTTCCCATCCGGGATCGATGGCCGGTTCCACGAATGAAATAATAATTTTTTATATTGCATTCATCAAAGGGAGTACTGGAATGAAGTGGTTGACCTGCACTGAGGCAACGATGAAGAACAAGCACCTCCACTGACCAAGATCTGTGAGGAACGGGTAATGCCATCATCGTCCAACCCCCCGAGGATAGAGGTTTTACCCATAGAGTTGATCCATCCTCACGAGGAGTACGATCCTCAAATCCTTCTTGGTATCACCAACTCGATACGCGTAGAGGGGGTGGTTCATGACCCGCTACTGGTGGAAACAGATAACTTCATGATACTGGACGGAACCCACAGGTACTGGGCGCTCATGCGCTTGGGATGCCCCTCCGTCCCTGTGGCGCTCTACGATTACCGGTCCGACAATGTCAAGATCGGCTGTTGGTACCGTTGCGTGGACAAGAAGCCCGACTTTGATACATCCCCCTTTATGCAGGCAAGGGTGGTGCCAAAGGAAGAAGGCTTGGCCGCGGTGGAAGCCAGGAGAGCACAGTTCTCGATCGTCTTCAGAGATCGCTCCTACGTCTTCGACTCCAAATTCAACATATTTGACGCCTATCGATTTCTCTCCTTCTTTGAGTATGGGTTGAGTGGAAGAGGGCATAAATTGAGCTATGACACGGAGCGCGACGCCATGGAGAGGCTGGATTCTGGAGAGATAGGTGCCATTTTGGCTCCCCCTCCCATAACTAAGGAGGAGGCGATCCGTGCCGCGATAACAGGGAGGCTCTTCCCCAAGAAGTCTACGCGGCATATAATTCCCTCCCGCCCCATGGGCCTCGATATCCCTCTTGAGTGGCTCAGAAAGGGTGCCTCCAGCGCGGACTCCAGCCTTAGAGAGCTGCTCGCGGGTGGCGACTTCAAGAAGCTCTCCGGCGGCGCCATTATTGATGGCAGAAGATACGAAGAGGAAGTTTATATCTTTGAACCAAGAAGCTTTGGTGGGGGATTCCAACGACTGCGATCACCATAAAGGTCAGGTACCTTGCAGTGCTCAAAGGCCTTGCCGAGGAGCCGGAGAGGACCTTCAGCATAACCGGGGGATCCCTTAGCGATCTTCTAAAGCATCTACGGAGAGTGGAGGGCAACTTGCTAAAGGGCAGATTCTTTATGGAAGGAGACATCAGGCCCGATATCTTGGTCTTCATCAACAACGTGGACGCCTCCCTCTTGGGCGGAACAGATGCTAAGCTGAAGAACGGGGACGAGGTAACGTTTCTCCCATCAGTTCACGGCGGATAGGGGTTGGGGCTATGAAGATATTAGCAGTCACTTGGGACGACATCCAATCCTCCCTGCTCGCCCTCGCCAACAAGGTCTCTGAGAGCGGCTTTTACCCCGAGATGATAGTGGGCATCGCACGCGGCGGTTGGGTGGTGGCTCGAATCCTCTCAGATCTGCTGGACGTGAAGGATCTGGCGTCAGTCAAGATAGAGTTCTACAAGGGCGTGAATGACAAGGAGAGGGCCCCCAAGATAACACAGCCCCTCTCCGAGTCTCCAAAGGGCAAGCTCGTCCTCATTGCAGATGACGTTGCTGACACGGGCGAGAGCCTCCTCCTTGCCAGGCGGCACATAGAGGATCAGGGCGCACGGGTAACCAAGGTCGCCACGATCCACCTTAAACCTTGGTCAAGGGTGGTGCCCGACTACTACGTCAATATGACGGACAACTGGGTGATGTACCCGTGGGAGGTGAGGGAGACCCTTGAGCACCTAATAAAGATCTGGAGCGAGGAGACAAAGGATCCCCACGAGCTAAGGGAAAGGCTTGCGTCCACAGGCATCTCCTTGGTGCTCATCGACAGGTATCTGACCTCTAAGAACTCGCAGGTGTCACCTTAATGCAGATATTCAATCTAGGAGGTGCCTCCAGATTTCGCTACCTCTTGGTGATGGGGATAAGACCAAACCAGTCCTGCTCCGTCCAGGAAGTCCTCAAATCAGTCTCATCCGATCCTGAAGTAAGCGTCCAGATATTTGGGGCTGAGTCCGTGGCAGGGTACGAACACCTTCTCACGGCCGCCCTTCTCTCCGTTAAAGCATGGAACGCAAGGAGAGGCCTTGCTCACTCCCCGGCTACGGAGGTTATGCTCTACGCATCCGGAAGGCGACAGATCAAGGAAGCCATAGGTAGCGCCGGGGTCACAGAGGGCTCTCGGGGGTGGGTCGTAATAGTCCTCTCCAACTCTCGGGCAGGGCTTAATACCGTAGGTAAAATGTTCATGCGGTACGGGTCGGAGGATGAGCGCTTGGTGGGGCTCACAGAGGACAAGTTCCAGGTCCTTATCCATAAGTACGGCATAACCAAGAACGAACTAGCCGTGTCCGAGCAGCTCTCAGCCTCAAAACTGGAGGCGCTGAAGTCATTGATACTGGAGAGGGTGGCTCTATCAGACCTCTACCGCTAGCCGTTTCTAGGAATGTATATTTTCATATACATTCCCATTCGGAGCGTTGGCAGCCTCGGTCCATCCTGCCCTCCAGCCGTCAGGCACGGCAGGAGCGTACAGGTACTCATCCCTCATAAGCCGCCAGGAGGCATCCGCACTCACGGCAAACGGTTGGCCGCACAGGCGCATACCACGGAGGAGTATCTCCAGCGAGGAAAGCCTGTCCCTGCCGTAGTCTGCGCCGCATTTCTCGCACCTGCTCACAGCCCAGGCTGGGTGCCTTACCTTACCACCACATACGGGACACCTCGATGAGGTCCCTCCTGGGCTCACGTATACGGTCCTAAAGGTGGACTTGTACTCCACCATTGACTGGTACATCCGGTATGGCCATCTGTTCAAGTATGTTCGAAGCTTCTTGCTCTTTGCATTATCGTTCTCCCTTATCCTGGTCAGCCTCTCGAAGACGAATGATGCGCCAGGATTCTCTCTCACCTGTTCAGCTGAGAGCTTTTGGAGAGCGTCCCTTATCCTGTTCCTCTGCCTCCCCCTCGTCTCTTTGAGCTTCTTCGCTCTCTTCTTCGGGTTCTTTATATGTAATTGTATCCTTCTTCTCCTTCTTGAGAAGTCGTTCTGTATCCTTGCGATTCTGCCAATAGGCTCTGTCCTCGCCTGCCGGAGCTTGACTGTTTCACCTTCCTTTGATGCCACGGTCGAGTCTATTGTGTTGAAGTTGAGGTCTGAGGCAACGAACCTGCTACCAAGGGGTTTCCTTCTTCCCACCGTTGGTAACGAAGGTTATGTATAGCCTCCTATCTGTGATCAGAAGCTCGGATGCCCTTCCTTTATTGTACTCCTCCCACCTCTTGTGCCTCGGGGTAAACGTGATATGTTCATACTTGAATGGTTGAAGTGTTATCCTGACGGATACTGAACCATCATTTCCCTGCTCTCTCTTTAATAGTTCTGCATCTATCCTCATTGCGAGCCTCTTAACTTCAGGTATCTCAAGCCTCTTATGCTTCTTCTTGTAGGACCTGAGCAAAGCCACCGCATTTCTGCATAGGGGGCTGATGTGGTGCCTGGCATAGCCATATCGGGGGTAGAACCATTCCCTGAACCTCCTCCTCAATGCTATAGGGCCTGGGAGCCTGCTGTCGTCCTCCCTTGCCATGACATATGCGTATACGAGGGCCATCCTCAGCGCATCCCTCATGTCAGTGAGATAACTCAGGATCTCCTCGCTCGGCTGGTACTCTACGGCTATTGTCCTCTTCTCCCCCCTTGTCCTCCAGGGATGGCTCATTTGAATGGCGTCATCTCTTTCTGAGTATAGCTCCACTATATTATCAAAAACATATTTTTATATACATTTTCTTGTAGCTGTTGCTAGCCCTCCATGGCCCTCTCCTGCAGTTTTGTCACCGATATTATGTCGTCGCCTGCGATCAGTGAGATCCCGGCAACATCGTCGATGATCTCTATCTGTACGATCTTGTCCGGAGTTTCCAAGTCCACCCTCCTCTCGATCGTTGATGCCGCCTCTCTGATTATCTCACCAGTCCTAAGATCCGACCCCCTCTTGTTCACCACTATCTTGAAGCTGGCACCGGCCGGTATCATGGGTGCAAGCCCTCCCACAGCCCCCTTTAGACTCATTATGTCCGCCGCAATGTTCTTCTGTACGGGAACCAGCTTCTGTGCGAACCTCAAATCCCACGGGTCCTCCTCGATCAGCGGTCTTATCCTCCTCAGAAGATCCACCGGATCTCCCTTCACGGTACCAGCGAGCAACCCGGGGAACCTCGTCCTCTTTAGCCTCGTCTCTGGACCGCCGACCTCATCTACCAGCATCAAGACCTCCTTGACGCAGTTTTTCTCATTGCCCCTCTGCGTGGTCACTATCAGGTTAAAGCCTTGCACCCGCCTCACCCTCCATGCCTCTCTAACAGCTTAGCTCTAATAACATCAGCGCCGATGGCCCCCTCCCTAAGAACCCTGACATTGGGCGCGATCACCTTTGCCGGTCTATCCTCCTCTGGGGGGCCAACCTCAACAACGGTCGAGGCGACCCCTAACGTCGCCTCTCCTCCGTCGACCACTACATCCGCGCTCCCCTCCACCCTGCTATCCAGCTCTTCCACGCTCCTTGCTGGCGGGTTGCCTGAGATATTCGCGCTGGTTCCTATCAGCACCCCCCCGCACGCCTCAATGATCCTTAGGGCCAGTTCGTGGTTGGGCATCCTGACCCCGAGCTTCCCCCCGCCAAGAGTAAGTTCGCTCGGTACCTCGGTCCTCTTCTTGAGCACGATCGTCAGAGCCCCGGGCCAGAAAGTCTCCATAAGCGAGAGGGCCGTGGCGTCAACCTCCACCACCAACCTCGCCTTATCCTCTCCGGAGACAAGGACTGGCATCTGCCTCTCCCCCCTCCTCTTTATCTCAAGCACCCTCCTCACCGTTGCCACATTGAACGGGTCGCCGCCTATACCATAAACCGTGTCCGTGGGATAGACTATAACCCCACCTGCCCTCACGACCTCGGCGATCTCGCGTATCCACTCATGATCGTTAGGACTTACCCTCACCCTCATCCAGTTCACCGGCATCCATTATATGATACAATCGGTAGACTTAAATATCCCAACGCTCCCCAAATCCGATTGCGTCTCTGGGGGATCTTTAAAGTGCTTTATCATGGACAAGAGGAGGATTTTGAGGAGGACTGGACAGAGGAAGAGGAGGAGTGGCCAGAGGAAGAGGAGGAGTGGCCAGAGGAAGAGGAGGAATTCGAGGAAGAGGAGGAATGGTGAGCCTACTCATCTTTATCTATTGGGGGGCGTTGTTTGGAATTCTGTCCCAAATGTGGTAAACTTCTGATACCCTCGAAGAAGACTGATAAAATTCATCTCATCTGCAGATCATGTGGTTTTGACAAGCCCGCCAGCGAATCAAAGGGCTATAAGATCGTGCAAACAGTTGACGAAAAAAAGCGTAGGAAGACGCTGGTCGTCGAAGAGCCCTTGGCGAAGGGGAAGAAGAGAAAGGAAGAGGAACGCGAGCTCATGGCAGATTACTACGAGGTCTTTCTGGAGAACTTCCAAGAGGAAGGTGAAGAGGAAGAGGGTCCCTCCGAAGAGACCGAATTCGAGTAGGACATCTGCCGTCGGGTGATCGTGTTGGTGCGAGTAGTAGTACTAGATACGGACTTCTGTAAACCTGGCAACTGTGGCAGGGAGTGCATACGTTTCTGTCCCATCGTGAGAACGGGCGCCGAGGCCATAAAATACGACACATCGATGGATCGTCCGTTGGTGGCGGAGAACCTCTGCACGGGGTGTGGCATATGCGTCAAGAAGTGCCCCTACGGTGCCCTCAAGGTCGTAAACCTGCCGGATGAGCTCGAGGAGCTCTCCGTACACCGATACGGGCCCAACACCTTCAAGCTCTACCGCCTCCCCGTCCCGAGGGAGGGCATGGTGGTGGGTCTGCTCGGGCCGAACGGGGCTGGGAAGTCCACCTCCCTCAAGATACTCGGCGGGGAGATCAAGCCGAACCTCGGGCTCTATGACGCTCCGCCCGACTGGAAGTCCCTCCTGCGCTTCTTCAGGGGCTCTGAGCTCCACGAATACTTCAAGAAGCTCTCGGAGAAGAGGCTCCGAGTGGTCACCAAGCCCCAGTACATAGACGAGGCGCCAAAGAGGATTACGGGAACTGCCGGCGAGATCCTCTCCAAGATCGATGAGAGGGGGGTCCTCGACGAGGTCGCCTCCACGCTATCACTGAAGACAATCTGGAAGAAGGACATCCACTCCCTTAGCGGAGGGGAGCTGCAGAGGATGGCCATCGCTGCCGTTGCCCTAAGGGATGCCGATGTCTACATCTTTGATGAGCCCTCCAGCTACCTCGACGTCTACCAGAGGATGAGGATGGCCGCTCTGGTGCAGCAACTGGCGAAGGCATCCAAGTACGTCCTGGTGGCAGAGCACGATCTGGCCGTCCTTGACTATATATCCAATCAGGTGTGCCTCTTCTACGGCAAGGCCGGTGTCTACGGCATCGTCTCCAAGCCCCACGGGGTTCGCGTGGGTATCAACATATACATAAACGGGTACATCCCCGACGAAAACGTCCGCTTCAGACCCTACCCCATCAGGTTCCACCTCTCCCCGGCGCCCAGCGAGTGGAGGTCAGAGGACGTCCTCTTGAGGTGGGCCGATTTCAAGAAGGTGCTGGGCGACTTCACGCTCGATGCAAAGTCCGGAGATATCCACAGGGGGGAGGTCGTGGGAATAGTCGGGGCTAATGGCACAGGGAAGACAACCTTCGTCAAGGTCATAGCGGGCATCATCGAACCCACGGTGGGCTCCGTAAATGAGAACGGGATCAAGGTCAGCTACAAGCCCCAGTATGTGGTTCCAAACACCGACAAGACCCTTCGGGAGATCCTTGCCTCCATAAACCCCCCCCTGCTGAACGATCCTTGGCTCAATGAGGAGATCTATGGTCCCCTTGACATAACCCCCCTGCTCGACCGAGAGACTAGCTCCCTTAGCGGAGGGGAGCTGCAGAGGACAGCGGTCGCGGTCTGCCTCTCCAGGGACGTAGGGCTTTACCTCCTCGACGAGCCGACCGCACACCTCGACGTCGAACACAGGCTCGCCGTCTCAAGATCGATCCGAAGGGTTGCAGAGAAGCGGGGCTCGGCCGCCTTTGTCGTGGAGCACGACATCGTCGCCAATGACCTCCTCGCAGACAGCGTAATGGTCTTCTCCGGGGAACCAGGAAGGTCGGGCGCGGCTAACCCGCCAGTGGGTCTCAGAAAGGGTATGAACCAGTTCCTCAAGGGGGTGGGCATAACCTTCAGGAGGGACTCCGACACCGGCAGGCCGAGGGTCAACAAGAGGGACTCTTGGCTCGACAGGTACCAGAAGGAGATAAACGAGTACTACTACACCGAGGCCGCCACGGGAGAGGACTAGTCCGGCAGAGTAGATATTTTTATAAGCTTTGCATGGCTATCTCGTCTTTGAGATGGGGAAAATGCTGCGACTGGCACTGATGATGACCATACTGACGGCCATCTTCGTAGTCCTTGGATACGTCATCGGCTTCCTCTTTGGTGCACCAGAGCTGATCGCATTGGGCGCGTTAATCATCGCCGCGTTGCTCAACCTGATCTCCTACCTCTACAGCGACAAGATCGTGCTATCCATGTCGCACGCGAAGGTGGTGAGCGAGACCGAGCAGCCTGCGCTGCACAGGATCGTCTCCACCATCGCCGCGAGCGCCGGCCTTCCAAAGCCCAAGGTTGCCGTGATCAAGACCCCCGTACCGAACGCCTTCGCCACAGGCAGGGGGCCAAACAACTCCGTAGTGGCGGTTACAACCGGCCTTATGAGCACCGTCAATGAAAACGAGCTTGAGGCGGTTCTCAGCCACGAGGTGTCTCACGTAAAGCATAGGGATGTCCTGATCGCATCGGTGGTTGCCACCATAGCTGGGGCGATAAGCTACTTGGCCCTCATGGGGAGGTTCAGCATTTTTATGGGCGGTTCAAGTGGCAGGGACAGGAACGCCGGTGCACTGGCGCTGATACTCAGCTTTCTGGCCCCGCTTGCCGCATTTCTGGTCCAGACAGCGATATCGAGGGGGAGGGAGTACGAGGCCGACAGGGAGGGTGCAATGCTAAGCAGAAAGCCCCTCTCCTTGGCGAGCGCCCTTGAGAAGATCGAGCGCTCAGTACGGAGTGGCAAGCCCCTCAACGTCAACCCCTCTACGAGCCCACTTTGGATAGTCAACCCATTCAGGGGAGATGCCATCCTCGAGATGTTCTCCACACACCCTTCAACCTGGAAGCGGATAGAGCGGCTAAAGGCAATAGCTGTGAGTATCGGCAGCATGCGGTGAGCCGGAGGACTGCCGTTGTCCGAGACCGAACAACTTAAGAAAAAGCCCCACATCCACCCGCACAGGCACTGCCTTTACTGCGGAAGAATGCTAGAGGTCAAGGGCAGGTCGTACTGCCTAAAGTGCAAGCCGGAGTATCAGAAGGCGACCTCAAAGGTGGAGCGCTCAAAGAAGTTTCAGAAGGTGCTCCTCTACTACATGATATTCCTAGGCGTACTCATCGTGGTGTTATTCCTATACTCCTCCGTTAGTCTTTAGAACCCATTATGAGATAATATTAGTGAGGGGCCCGTGGCCTAGTCTGGATCAGGGCGTCGGCCTCCGGTGATCTCGGAGATAGTCGATGGTCGAGGGTTCGAATCCCTCCGGGCCCGCCATAAAAGTCTACATCCTTGCCGGGGCCTCTATCCCAATGAGCCAGAGTGCATTGGCGAGGACCGTCTTTGTCGCCTCAACAAGCCTGAGCCTCGCCCTCCTCGCGCCCCCCTCCTTCGTCTTGAGTACTGGCACGTTGTCATAGAAGAGGTTGAACTTGGACACCATATCATTGGTGTACTCCGCTATCATCTCGGGCCTCAGGGTTCTCGCCGCCTCCTCCACGGTCTCCGGGAAGGAGCCGAGCCGTACTATCAAGTCGTGCTCGTACTTCGTGTTGAGCGAGCCATAGTCCGGTGTACCTCCCTCCCTCCAACCGCCCTCCGCCTTCAGGAGGATGTTGCTCGCCCTAGCGTGAGAGTACTGGATGAAGGGGGCGCTGTTCTGCTCAAAGTTCAGCACCCTCTCCCACGTGAACGTTATCGGCTTGTTGGACGCCACCGCTATCAGTGCGTACCTCACGGATCCCACGCCCACCAGCTCCGAGATCCCCTTCCTCTCCTCCTCGCTGAGGTGGGGCGACCTCACAGAGACCTCCCTGTAAGCCCTCTCCACGGCCTCGTCAATGACGTCGTCGAATGTCACGTACCTCCCCCTCCTACCGGACATCTTGTATCCCGGCAGGTGGACCAATTCGTAGCTGAAGTGCGTAAGCCTCTCCGCCATCTCACCCTCGCCGAGGGCGTAGAGCGCCAGCTTCAACTGCAGTTGGGGGAGCCTCTGCTCGATGGATATGACGTTGATCACCCGGTCCGCCCTCTCGAACTTCCAAAGGGTGTAGGCGATATCCCTTGTGGTGTAGAGCGTCGTCCCGTCGGACCTCTTCAGCGTCAGCGGCGGTACCTCTGTCTTTATGCCGTACCTCTCCTTGAGGTTGAACCTCTTGGCCGTGAGCTCGGCGTCAAGGATGACCGTGCCCTCCTCCACCTTTACGAAGTCCGTCCTCGAGAGCCTCTCAACGACCTTATCTGCCTCTCCACTCCATGAGGCCAGCTCGCTCTCCCAGTCCCAGCTGTCGAACTCAATGTCCACCCTTCTCAAAGTCTCCTTGAACCCTGCCAGCGCGAGTTCGGAGAGCCCCCTAATGAGCCTGACAGCCTCCTTGTGCCTCTCCTCGTACCTCCTGAGCAGTCCGGCAACCTCTGCCTCTGGGTCCTCCGTGGACATGATTGATCCAGATATTGCGTCAAACATCTTCTCGTTCTTTGCCCTCAGATCCGAGGCCGCCCCTACCCAGTCGTCCAGCTCCATGATCTTCTGTCTTGCATCCTCGTCCTTTCCCTTGGATTTGAGCCTCTCTATCTCAGCCCGCAGCGCCTTTATGTTCATGGCACAGCTTGTGGTTGCGTAGATGAACCCTATTAGGTGGTCGCTCTTGCCTTCCCTTGCCACCCCGCCGATCTTACCGAACCCGTAACTGGCCTGCGCCACTTGGAGCCCCACGTCATCAATATAGAAGTGCCTCCTCACATCGTTCCCCGCCGCCTTCAGTATCCTAGACAGGCAGTCCCCGATCACGGCGTTTCTAGCACCCCCTATATGGATGGGGTGAATCGGATTGACACTCGTGTGCTCCACGATCACCTTCTCTCCGTTCCCCTTGGAGGATCCGTAGTCCTTGCCCATGCTGGTTATTGAGTTCAGCGTCAGCTCAGCAAATTCAGTCTCGTTGATGAAGAAGTTGACGTACCCGCCCCCGGCCCCCTCCACCTTCGCAACGAGCCTCTTCTGGGCGTCCTTGGCCCTTTCAACGATCCTGTCAGCTAGGGCCCTCGGTTCCACCCCTGCCCTCCTCGCCGTGGTATGCGTGGAAAAGCTGAGGTTACCATGGGAGGGGTCGGGCGGCACTGTGAGTTTGATCTCCCCTTCAGTTATGGCAACCCCTTCCTCACCTAACGCGTCTCTTAGTATGGATAGGCACTCCTCTCTGAAAGCCCCGAAGGGGTTACCGTCCAAATTTAAGCCTCCAGCACTCTCTCATAGCAATTTATCTTAAAAACTTAAGCATACGTACGGGCGATGAAAGTTTTGCGATTTTACGCCTTCTTACTGCCTTCATTATTATTCATGCTGCGACCCGTTGCTTCTCCTCCTGACTAAGCTCGGATGGGTAGCGCTCGGCGAGATCTTTAAGGCCGAACCTCTCAAGTAGCTCCAACCCGCTGATCCTCCTCTCGCCGGCCGGCACCCCCTTCAGGTACATTGGGATCTCAATATTCTCGAGCACTGTCAGGTGGGGGATGAGGTTAAGATCTTGGAAGATGAACCCTATACCATCCCGCCGTATACTCGACGCCTGCGTATCGTTCAGACTGCCCGCCTACCTGCCGAATAGAACGACGCTGCCCCTGCTCGGCTTTTCTAGTAGCCCCATGATCCTAAGCAGCGTTGTCTTCCCTGCGCCAGACCTACCTTTGATAATGATAAAGTCCAGCTCCCCAACCGTGAGGTCGATCCCCCTCAGCACGAAATCCCTGTCTGAGTATGTCTTCCAGGATCCTTCAGCACCGCGATATCCAAGCTTCTCCCACCCAAACGCCAGAAGGTTGGCGGGCCCGCTGGGATTTGAACCCAGGACTTCAGGCTCCGCAGGCTTACGCCCTCGCAAAACCGTCACGTCTGCGAGATCTGCGTCCTAATCCTGACTAGACGACGGGCCCCCTCGTCTATTTCCTCATAAAGGTTAATTTAAAGCTTAGGTTCTGTCAAGTCTTTATCATGACTCGACTTCGGGGCATCGACTCTGAGGATTACCTCCATCCGTAGAGGGTTCCCCCTCATAGCTTCAGCTGCCCCGCCTTTCGCCTTATCATCACATGGCAGGGAACGGGCGAACCTCACCCGTCCCCTATGCGATTGATTTAATACAGCAACTATGTCCCGGTCTGCTTTCATTCCACATGAAGGACACCACAACTGGCGGCTAATATATTGCCCATTCAGGAGTCTCTCCCCACATATCGGGCAGAGGGTGGAGGTGCCCATAGTTTCCTCTTTGGATAGGCGCATTACTGGGATGCCTTTCCATTTCGCCTTGTACTCTATCTGTCTCTGCACCTCGCAGAATGACCAAGCGTTCATTATGCCTCTGTATCTGTGACTTTGTCCGTTTCCCTTTCGATACAATTTCCTAATGCCTCTAATATCCTCAAGAACTATCGCCTCCCTTTTCGCAAACGCCCTTTCAACAATGTCTTTGGTTGTATTATGAAGCAGTTGGTTGACCCTGTTCCTTTGTCTCCGTCCATACTTCGACGCTATCCTCTTCCTTATCCGCATGTCCTTCCTTTTGAAGGAAGCAATGATCTTGCTCGTCCGCCTGGCTATCTTAACTGCTTCTGATAGGTTGTATTTTACTACATGCTGATCGTTGCCATAGGTGATGTTTCTCAGATTTCTGTCCAAGCCAGCGATATCTGCACATTCCAGTTCCTGAACATCCTTCGAGTAGCAGATGCTCAAATGGGTGTTCGTTAGTGTAAAGGAACGCACCCTCAAGGCAGGGTCGGAGAGAATCTCTTGAGTGTGTTTGTTTAACTCAATTTCAAAGAACTCTCTATGCCCCACCGGTATTCTTATAGCATTACCGATGAATTTGAATCCATAGCATGAGGTAAGATGCCGCCGCATGACGTAAGGGCTCTTAGTCGGCATGCCCCTTCGTAGCGACTTCCTTCTTGACGTAAGAATCACTGCCGCTCTTGAAATGGCACAAAGCTTGTAGTAAGATGGCACATTATAAGGCTCAAGTTTATGATATGCCCTCATAGAGAGCGCTTTCAGCGAAGAAATGTTACTCGTCATACCTATTTCTATACACTCATTGATCATGAGTCTGAATTGCTCCATTAAGCATAGTATTATACATGATGGAATGTAACGTTGCCTTACACTCTTTATAGCTATCACAAATTATGGTTTCCCAACAATTGGTCATGTATTTAAATCCAACGAAAAGTTTACAAAATCTGATAAATAATATAAACAGCGAGGGACTAAAGTGGGTCGTGTAAAGAAGGGTGAGGCCTGTTCGGTCAAGGGCTGCGATAAAGCCGCCGTAAGATCACTCTCCCCGTCATATGCCCGTCTCATGAAGGATGCCGGAATGGATGTTAACGAGTCCGGCCGGCTCTACCTGTGCGAGGAGCACTACAAGAGGCTGAAGAAGGCCCGATCAGGGGAGGAGCGGCTGGAGAGGTGGCGGTTCTCGGGCTGAGAATGCCACCACAGATGGCCCTCATGGTCACAAGAAACTGAGGCGAGTGTAATGGTAAGTCTTGATAGGTTCATGCCCGGCAAGAAGGGAGACTCGAAACCATCCGAGCCCCCCGAGAGCCCCCGGAGGGAACCTGTCAAGGCAGAGAAAGCCGAGGAAACCTCCCAGAGGGAGGGGCAGTATCCCGAAGAAGAGCCCTACGATGAAGTGGAGGCAGAGCCGGAGGAACTGGGGCCAGAAGAGTATGCCGAGGGACCCGAGCAGGAGGAGGTCGTCGAGAGGACCATCTTCGAGGCCGAGACCCCAAAGAATGCGGGTCCCCTCTCCCTGCTCTCCGTCACGTACAGCGGCTCCAGGGCCAAGGCGCTGCTGAAACTCTACGATCTCGAGAAGGGCAAAACCGTCTTCTGGTACGACAACACAGGACACCTCCCCTACTGCCTCACCGACACTCCTCTCAAGGAGGTCCTCTCGGACAGGCAGATCGCATCCCACCCCGGCTTCGACAGAAAATCTACAGTAGAGGTGGAGAAGTACGACCCCCTCCACGACAAGAGGATAGGGATGACAAAGGTCGTTGCCAGGGATCCCCTCTCCATAGGAGGCCGTGGGCGCAACATAAGGGACCTTCTGCAGAATTCCTGGGAGGACAACATCCGGTACCACGACTGCTACATCTACGACCGTGGGCTCATCCCGGGATACTCCTACCGAATAAAGGACGGCAACCTCGTCAAGGAGGATCCCTCCGTCCCTCTCGAGCCGATAAGGGAGAGATTCCAGAGGTCACCCCCCGAGCTCCTCAGCGCCCTCACAGATTGGTTCCCGCTCTTCATCAGCCCTGTGCCCGACTACCGCCGCGTTGCAGTGGATATCGAGGTGGCCACGGAGGCGCTGGACAGGATCCCTGACCCGAGCGTGGCCAGGAACCAAGTGATATGCGCATCCCTCGCTGGATCGGACGGCCTGAGGAAGGTCCTCCTCCTCAAGAGGATGGGTGTGGAGGAGGGCATCAGGCCCCCAGAACTCCCGGAAGATGTTCAGCTGGAGTACTTCGAGGAGGAGTTGTCCCTCATAAAGCTCCTCTTCAAGTACTTCCTGGACTACCCGATCGTGATCACCTTCAACGGCGACAACTTCGACCTCCACTACCTCTGGCGGCGCGCGCAGGTCCTGGGCATGAAGAAGGAGGAGGTCCCCATAATAATGGGAAGGGAGATCGCCCTCCTCCCCACAGGGGTACACATAGACCTCTACAAGTTCATGCACAACCACGCCATACAGATCTACGCCTTCGGAAACTCATACAGGGAGGTCGCCCTCGACGCCGTGGCAAGCTCCCTCCTCAATATCAAGAAGATCCAGATAGAGAAGACCGTCTCCGAGCTCAGCTACCTTGACCTGGCGTCCTACTGCTTCAGGGACTCCCTCATAGCGTTGCGCCTTACCACCGAGAACTCAAACATGGTAATGAACCTCATCACCATGATAATGAGGATCTCCCGTCTCTCCATGGAGGACGTAACGCGCCAAGGGATATCCCGCTGGATAAGGGGCCTATTCTTCTTTGAGCACAGAGCAAGAAACTGTCTGATACCCCGCGAGAGCGACATAGAAGCCATGAAGGGAGAGGCCTCCACAACAGCGGTGATCAAGGGGAAGAAGTACCACGGCGCCATAGTCATAAAGCCCGAGTCCAACGTCTACTTCGATGTGGTCGTCCTGGACTTTGCAAGCCTGTACCCCAGCATAATCGCAAAGTGGAACCTCAGCTACGAGACCGTAAGGTGCGTCCACGAGTCCTGCCGGACCAACGTGGTCCCGGACACAAAACACTGGGTCTGCACAAAGCGGCTGGGGCTGATGGCCTTGATCATAGGCTTGCTGAAGGATGTCAGGGTGAAGTGGTTCAAGGCAAAGTCCAAGGATCCCGCCCTCACCCAGGAGGAGAGGGACTGGTACAAGGTCGTGCAACAGGCCCTTAAGGTCTTCCTCAATGCTTGTTTCACAGGCGACACCGATATACTCACAACCAATGGTGTAAAGAATGTAAAGGATATCAACATTGGTGACAAAGTAATCAACGTAAATCCGGCTACCCTCGAACCAGAAGTGGACGAGGTTGTGGAGACACAGGTATTCGACTATAATGGTGATCTATTACATTTCAAGAACGGAAGATCTACTGATCTGATCGTCACTCCAGAACATAGATTCATTGTCGCAGACCATAAAAACGGGGGAGTCAGGTTTGTTACAGCAGAGGCGATATACAACGCGATAGACTTCGTCGTCCCGAAGCTTAAGACATCATCTGCTTCTTCATCAAGGCGATTCTATGATGAGGGTGCTAAGCTATTTAGAATAACTTGGAGAAACATAAATCAACACACAGATCATTGGAAAAAAACTAAGATGCCATACAATGGACAAGTTTACTGTATAACTACAAAAAAGAACCACACTGTCTTTGCTGGCCGCAATGGCAGATTAATCCCTTGTGGGCAGTCTTACGGAGTCTTCGGTGCGGAGATATTCCCGCTCTACTGCCTCTCGATGGCCGACAGCACCACCGCCATAGGCAGGCACATAATAACTGAGACCATCAAAAAGGCCACAGAATCCGGAGTCAAGGTGATATATGCCGACACCGATAGTTTGTTTTTGTACCAGCCCACCAAGGAGCAGATAGGAGCGCTCCTCAGCTGGGCGGAATCAAGCTTCGGCATCGACCTCGAGGTGGACAAGAGGTACACCTTCGTTACCTTCTCCGGAAGGAAGAAGAACTACCTCGGCGTCATGGACAACGGCGTGGTGGACATAAAAGGGCTGATGGGGAAGAAGCGGAACACCCCCGTCTTCATCCAGTCCGCATTCGGGGAGATGACCCAGGTCCTGAAGGAGGTAAAGACCCCGCAGGACTTCGCGAGGGCCAAGGCGAGGATAAAGGGGATCGTGCAGAACTGCTACACAAGGCTTAAGAACAGGCGCTTCTCCCTGGACGAGCTGACCTTCAAGGTGATGCTCTCGAGGCCGCTCACCGGCTACCATAAGACGACGCCCCAGCACGTGAAGGCGGCAAAACAGCTGGAGGATAAGGGCAAGGAGGTCAAGCCCGGCGACATAATCTCCTTCGTAAAGGTTCAGGGCGGCCTGGGCGTTAAGCCGGTCCAGCTGGCAAGGATAGACGAGATCGATGTGGACAAATACGTGGGACACATAGAGTCCACCTTCGGGCAGGTCCTCGAGGCTCTCGGCATAGAATTCGATGAGATCGTGGGGATAAAGAGACTGGAATTCTTCTCCCAGTAGTCTAGCTGGCCATTCCCGCCTTATTGTGCCTGAGGAGTCCGAAGAACCTTATCTGCTGGAGGGCCTCCCTGTACTCTACCCTCAACTCCTGCCTCATCCTGAGCATATCTGCCCTCGTGTTGTTATACTTCTTGCAGCCCTCCATCTTCTATCCCCGAGATGACTAAGAGTTAAACCTTAAAAACTTATCGAACGCACCCAAAAACGAGAAGGAAGTTACGACGACCCCCTCAAAAGTCGCCTCGGCATATCCATTTATATAGCGTTTCTCTAACAAGTTATCGCATCAATAAGCGGTGGAATCTATGCGCCTCCTGATGATCCATGCTGATTATATGGAGTATACTGCCCTGGAACCCGCGGTCAAGGAGCCAGAAAAGATCGAGGACGTAGGGAAGACCCACAGGGTCGAGGAGTGCCTCGTCACCTTCTGCTCCGTGGAGAGTGACGACGAGTCCTCCCCTCCCGAGATCGCAGAGTATGCCGCAAAGGTAATCCTCGATCAGGCTAACATGGTTAAGGCCGAGAGGGTGCTGCTATACCCCTACGCACACCTCTCCGCCGACCTCGCATCGCCACTCGGCGCCCTCAAGACGCTGTTCCTCTTAGAGAAGGCTCTCAAGGGATCGCTGGAGGTCATCAGATCGCCCTTCGGCTGGTACAAATCCTTCAACGTGAAGTGCAAGGGCCACCCGCTGGGCGAGCTCTCCAGGACCGTTACGCTGGAGATGGCTAAGGAGGAGCTTAAAGCCGAGGCAGTAGCCAAGGCAGAGGAGGCAGTCGCGCCGAGTAAATTCCTCGTCCTCACACCCAAAGGTGAGGAGATTCCGATCGACCTCTCTAATCCGAAGACCTTCTCCAACCTGAAGATAGACCCTCCCCTCCTCCAGCTCATCAAGAACGAGGCCGGCATCAAGGGCGAGAGGGAGGCCCCCGGTCACATCAAGATAATGAAGAAACTGGAGCTGGTGGACTACGAGCCAGCCTCCGATGTCGGGCACTTCAGGTTCTACCCCAAGGGGATCATAATAAAGGACAGCCTCGAGGAGTTCGCCTACGAGATAGCGGTGAAGGACCTGCGCGCCTTCAAGATAGAGACGCCGTACCTCTACAAACTGGACGAGCCGGACATAGCCGAGCAGGTCTCCAAGTTCCGCGAGAAGGACTACAGGCTGAAGGTGGACAACAAGGAGTTCACGCTGAGGTTCGCAGGTGACTTCGGTCTCTTCAGGATGATGAAGGGCGTAACCATGAGCTACAGGCAGCTCCCCCTAAGGGTGTACGAGCTCTCGCCCTCCTTCAGGCTCGAGCAGAGCGGCGAGTGCGTTGGCCTCAAGCGCCTCAGGAGCTTCACCATGCCCGACCTCCACTGCTTCTGCATAAACTTGGAGCAGGGCATGTCCGAGTACATGGAGCTCTTCAAGAGGTACACCAAGCTCACGGAGTCCATGGAGATAGACTACGCGGTGGCCTTCAGGGTGCTGAAGGACTTCTACGAGAAGAACAAGGAATGGTTCGTCTCGCTACTGAAGGTCGTAAACAAGCCCGCCCTCATAGAGGCGATGCCGGAGATGAAGCACTACTGGGTCCTGAAGCACGAGTACCAGGCCATAGACGCCGCCGGCGGGAACACCCAGCTGGTAACGGTTCAACTCGATATAGAGGACGCCGCCCGATACGGGATCTTCTACACCGACGAGAACGGTCAGAAGAAGGGTTGCATAATCCTCCACAGCTCGCTCGGATCGATCGAGAGGTGGATGGGGTCCATACTTGAGCAGGCAGTCAAGGACCAGATGAAGGGGAAGCCCCCGAGGCTGCCGGTCTGGCTTAGCCCGATACAGGTCAGGCTTCTGCCCGTCAAGAGCACCCACCTCAACTTCGCGCTGGAGATCGCATCCAAGGTGGCCGCCCAGGGCCTGAGGGTGGATGTCGACAACAGGGAGGAGTCCGTCTCCAAGAAGATAAGGGACGCCGAGGTGGAGTGGATACCGTACATCGTCGTGGTGGGCGAGAGGGAGATCTCTTCAGGAAAGCTTCCAGTCAGAGTACGCGGCGGGGAGCCGGTGAACACCACCGTCGACGGACTCTGCTCTCTCTTGAAGAGGAGCCTAGGTGGAAGGCCTTGCATCCCCTCGTATCTGCCGCTGTTACTTTCAATGAAGCCGCGCTTCGGATGATACCTAATGATAACCGATGAGTATTTAATGGGGCATTACCGAGAAATCGTAAGGTGTCACATATGACTGTCGAAGGGATAATCGTGGTCACAGCCGACTGGGAGAGGGGCAGCCAGTACGCCCTCAAGGTCTGCGAGTCCGTGTCTAAGAGCACAAACATCCCAGTTGAGATCAAGAAGGAGGACTACGACCTTCTGATAAGCTTCGGAGAGAAGGATGAATTCGGCGGGGTGGACATCCCCCAGATCTTTCTGAAACTCGAGGGCGGAGCCGTGAAGCACGTGATGACCAGGCTTCCGGACAATGATAAAGGCATGCCCGATATCGAACAGGGGATAAAAAAGCTCGCAGAGGCAATATCGAGGCAATGAGGTGCAGGCGTTGTCTTCCACAGGGGCATTCATAATAAGGGCGAAAGAAGGCACACTAGTCTCAAAGACGAAACAGACAGGGGAAATAAAGGAGCTCGTGAAGAAGCAGGTCGTAGAGGCCCTATCGCTCTGGACCGTCGACAAGGCCGACTTCACCGTGATAAGGGATCCTCAGTACCCTGTCAGCGTAAAGCTGCCGATATCAAAGGAGCAGTACGATCTCTACTCCAAATACGATCTCTCGAGGACTACCAACGGGAGCGTTGTGTTCCATGTGCCCGTTTATATTATCTCCTTCGACAACGAATACCGGGATGACAACTACGTGGACAAGGAGGTCTTCGTCGTAGCCCCAGCCATAGACCAGAAGGCAGAGGAGGCCATCGTTGAGCTTGCCGTCGAGTCCACCAAGGCTGCGCCGCCTGAGGAAGAAGAGGACGAGAACGTCGAGGAGATAAAATAACCTGCTTTATCCTATTTCACATCATCGCAATTAAGACCAAAGGGCTCACAGCTGTAGCGGCGTCTTCACGATATCCGCGCTTTGTCCCCCGATCATTGCCCATATAAAGATCGCTCATCAGCAAATTATTATTTTCGGTGCATTGCAAAACAAAAAAGGAGGGCTCGACTAGCCCGGCTCATCATCTTCACATCTGGACCCGAATTCTCAGTCATCGCCCCGCATACTTCTGGTCTCCGACTGAAATAAATTTAGCGATTGCCCCGTTTTCTCGCTTTGCTATGGTGAATCGCCAAGCGGCTTCAATTAGAGCGTCCCAATAACAAAAATTTTATACCTTCTTATAACCCACCCATTAGTGGTGCAGTATTTGATCCCCCTGCTCAAGATAATCCTCATCCTAGCCGCCCTCTCCTTCGCCTCATACCAGGACCTCAAGACGAGGGAGATTGATGACAAGGTGTGGTACATCGCGATCGTAACGGGGGCTGTGTTGACGGCATCGGAGATCCTCACAACGCCGGGCTATCCCTTGGCGCTGTTAATTCTAAGCGTGGGGATCACGGCGGTACTGGCGCTGGGCATTTACTACGCCGGACTCTACGGCGGAGCCGATGCAAAGGCTCTAATAGCCATAGCTGTGACCCTCCCCCTCCCGCCCTCCTACCAAGCTGTCACCTCGTGGCCTTACCCCTTTACGATCTTCGGGAACGCCTTGGTCCTCTCTCTGCTATTGATTCCCGCATGTGCGATCTGGAACTCGCTGTGGTGGATGAAAAATAAAGACCTCTTTAAAGACCTTAACGCAACGACCGTCCAGAAGGCTGCCATCTTCTTCTTGGGCGCAAAGGTAAAACTGGAGACCGCCAACAAGGTCCACTTCAACCTGTTGGAGAAGTTGGCTGCGGACGGGTCTCATTACATTAGGCTTTTTTCCAGGGTTGCCAGCGAGGAGGAGCCCAAGGTCTTCGGCAAGGACAGCAAATACGTTTGGGCAACGCCAGCCCTACCCCTGATTGTATTCTTCCTATTTGGTTTTCTCCTCTATTTTGTTGCAGGAGACATTATCTTCAGGATCGTTCTGTTTCTAATGGGCGCGATGGCTTGATCCCCAACGAATTAAAGCCTTCCATCACTACCATTACAGCCTCCTCTGCATCGCCGCCCGGCACGTAAAGGAGGTGCCCACCGCAGCCGGATCTGCAGTCCGTGCTCCCGAAGCCCCTAACAACTCGCATCCCCCCCTCCTTAAGGATGGTAGCGAGAAGACATTCGGTTCTGAACTTTGACTCGGCGTGGACTATAATGAAGGAGTCTGCCAAAGGTAGGAGGCGATCTATGTGCCAGTGAAACTCCGTCCCTTCAATTACGCGATCCCTGTTGCCGCCTCTTCGCTTGTAGTACCACATATGCCTCCTGACCCTCGCCTCGACTCCGCCCAGTCCCAGGGCCGAGCCTGAATAGACGTAGACCCCCGGATCTATGCTGAACGTCCGCCTGCCGGCCGCGATGGTGACCGGTCTGCCAACCCGCAGAATCAAGGCATAGCCCCCCCTCAAAAAACCCACCTGATGATGGTGTATCCATTGGCGAATATTAATTGTTATCCTTAAAACCAATTGTTGGATCTTTAATTATATCATTTAAGTGTTTAACAAATAGACACTCATGAAAACAATCAGTAGAAGTAAGAAGGGTATCTCGCCGATCATCGCCACGTTGCTGCTCATCGTCATAGCCGTCGCAGCCGCAGTCGTGACCTACAGCTTCGTCATGGGCTTCATAGGAGGCGCAGCGATAACCCCAGGAGGGATCTCGGATACAATAACAGTGACAGGAGTGATAACGAACGCCACAAACCACAGTGTTGCATCATTCATAGTAACTAACACTGGAGCCCAGAATGTAACTGTTGCATCTGCAAGCCTTGTGCTAGTGAGTAGCGGCGCCACCGTCGACGCAACGACCACATTAACCGGAAACACTACAATAAGTGCAGGAAATAGCGAAAAAATTACATGTACTTTAACTGGAGTTCAAGGCGCAACATATTATCTCCTAGTAACTACTGCAGGTGGCGGATCCGCGCCATCCCCGCAGTTCACGATGCCCTAAGAATCCGTTCCTTTTTTTCTTTTTTTATTTTATTTATCACGAAAGAACGCCATCTATTTATAATTGATTGTATCGCTTGAACAATCATTCCGCATCGTCTAGCAATCCGCCCATCATCTTTCGTGCTAAATCCTTTGGCAAGGTTACTTTCTCTTTCATCCATTTTACCAATCTCAGTATTGCTCGCACACCATTAAAAACCAGCTTGCATCACCACATTGCATCGTTAAGCTCATTTTAGTGGGAATTCTTATTAGATGGGACGTGGGATATTTAACATGGTGGTACTATTGGGCGAAACAGCGGTGAGGGTCGACGAGAAGGGGAGGCTAGTCATACCGTCGAAGATCCGGAGGGCGGCGGGGGTTAAGAAGGTCATGACCGTGAGGGTTGAGCGCGGCAGCATCGTCCTGACTCCGGTAGCGGACCCACTGGAATCTTTGGGAAAGGTTGTGGTAAAGGGCACAAAGGACGTTGAGGTGGAGATCAGGAGGCTCCGTAGAGTTGCTCAAAGGGAACTCAGCAAACAATGAAAGACGCCTCCTCATAGAGACCGACCTCCTCCTCGCCCTCATCTCGCCAGGCGATAGACACCACGGCGAGGCCAAAGGGCTTTTTGAGAATGCTGGCGTAAGGCTGTGCCTTTCCCCATACTCCCTCACGGAGCTGGACCTCCTAATTCGCGCCAAGGAGATCATGTTTACCGAGGCTGGACTCTTCTATGCGTCTCTAGGCAATCTCCTCGAATACTACGATATAGGCCTCCCCACCCCAAAACCGGCATACCACGGTAAGGCATACGAACTTAGGTCAAAACACAGGGGGCTGACATACTTCGACAGCCTCCACGCTGCAGTGGGCATAGTCGAAAACCTGAGGCTGGTAAGCTATGATAAAGAATATGCACAGGTGGGGGGGCTGAAGTACAGCCACCCGAAGGAGTGCCTCTAAAGCCGCCCCATTTTTTACGGCGGACGACTTGATCTGTTATTTAAGTTTAAGATCTCTTGGATCTATCCTACTTATCCCGGGAATTCTGTCGTAAACGGTGTCCGTTGTAACTATCTTGCGGTCGCGCACTTGGTTCAAGCACGTTGCCGCGTAATACGCATCAAATATCGAGGTCAGCCTGTACTGCTTCATCAGCGAGATCGCGAGAAGGTCTATCTCGTAGCTGGTTTCTAGAAAGACTAGGTTCTTAACCGAGGTAAGGTTTGCCACACGGTATACGTAGTCGTCTATCCTTACTTCCTCGTCAAGTGACACATAGTACAGCTCATGCAGAACTTCCCTGCTCGCATAAACTTCTCCAAAATCACCCTTCTCTATTTTGCTGACGAGCCTTTCAGACGCCTCTTTGAGCCAGTCATTCTCCTTTACATAGGCGTAGAGGACATCGCTCTCTATCATCAAGCCTGTTCTCTCCTCTTAGCCCTTGAGACCGCATCTTCACGAGCCTTCCTCTCCGCAATCTTCTTAAGTTCAACCCTCTCCCTCTTGGATTTTAACCAGCCCCTCGCTGCCTCAGCAGGTTTGCTCGAAATTGGTATAAACACGAGAAAGGTCCCTGCAGAGATTACGGCCGCCCTACCACTTCTCATACACAAATCCTTTGGTAAGGTTACTCTCCCTCTATCATCTATTTTTACCAATGTTGCCATTTTTACCCACATGACTATCAAAATACCCTCACTTAAAAATCTAGCCCTCCATGTAGATAACCGAGGACCCAGGGCTGGTTCTCCACAATAGATAAGGGAAAACAAATTAGTCGCCGGAAGGGCGCATCGCTAAAAAAAGTTCAATAACCTCTAGGGCTTTGCACCATAACTTATGTTAACGCTATCCTCTCTTGCACACGCCGATAAAGTTCCTTAATATGATCATACCCTTCGGCGTGTCCGCCACCTCAACATGGAACTGCACCCCATATACGGACCTTCTCTCGTCCTTCAGCGCCTCCACCTCGCAGTACTCGCTCCTCGCCAGCACGACGAACCTCCCGCCGTCCTTCCTCACCTCGTCGTTGTGGGAGGCCCACGCCACGAACTCACGACCTACCCCTTGAAGTATGTCATCGGGCTCTATTACCTCCACCGTGGTCTTGCCGTACTCGGGATTCCTTCCCTTCACCACCTCCCCGCCAAGGATCTTGCCGATCAGCTGGTGGGAGAGGCATATCCCCAGCACCGGAAACCCCGCCTTCTTGATTATCTCCGGCACACACCCGAACTTATCCATCCCGTCGTAGACACTGTGGGGTCCGCCGCCCATCACAAGCCCGTCCACTCCCTTCAGCGTCTCCAGCGTCGTATTTGGCATCACAAGTCTGCTGGATACGCCAAGCTCCTTCAGCGCCCTGACGATAAGGTGGTTGTACTGCCCGCCCATGAATACAACCGGTATGTACATCTTACTCAAACTCCACAGTTGCAGGCGGCTTCGAGGTGAGGTCGTAGCAGACGACCGAGACCCTGTCGTCCTCCATCACCCTGTCGGCCATCCTCTTCAAAACCCTCAGCGGGATCGCTGATGGCTTGGCGGTCATGAAGTCCCTCGTCTCCACCGCCCTTACTATGACAATATACTTGCCCTTCTTGCTCCCGTTGCCGCCACTTATCCTGTAAACAACCCTGACGACCTCCCCGTCTTGGTGCACCACCCTCTCTGGCAGACCGAATAGATCCACGGGCTCCGTCTCCCTCCCCGTCACGATCGCAATCTTGCCGTAGGCTCTATTGTCCCCCTTCACCCCCGTGGCGAGCCATCTGAGATACTCCACCCTCGCCCCGAGCAGCATCCTTGACGCAGCCACCTCCACCCCACCCCTGCTCGGGGATCTCTCGTCCTCGATCACCGCCGCCAGGTACTGCTTCGGAGCCGGTCGGAGTGCTCCGAGGTGCTTCTCTACCGCTTTCGTAGCCTTCCTTAGGACCTCCACCTTCTCCTCCGATACAGGACCTATGCACCTCACCAGCAGTCCAGGTCCAGGGAACGGCTGCCTCTCGGAGGCATCCACCCTCGCCCCCAGATACCGTGCCAGCGCCCTCACCTGGTCCTTGTAAAGGTCGAGGAGCGGCTCCAGCAACCTGAAACCGAACCTCTCCACGGTGTCCACGCCCAGCTGCTCCAGAACATTGTGCTGGGTCTTTATCCCGCCAGAGCTCTCTATCCAGTCCGGGGCTATCGTCCCCTGTAGGAGCACGTCGCACCCCTCCTTCCTGGCCGCCTCCCCAAGAACCGTGTAGAAGGTCTCCCGAAATACCAGGCGCTTGGACTCTGCGTCTGTCCTCCCCTCCAGCGCCTTCATGAACCTGTCCTTCGCCGGCAGGATCTTCAGGGGTAGCCCCAGTGAGGACAGAAGATCCCTGACCTCCTCCACCTCGCCCTCCCTCATGAAGCCGGTGTCCATGAAGAAGCATACCAATCCCTTCCCGAGGGCCCTGTGTGCCAGCGCTGCGCAGGCTGTGCTGTCCACCCCGCCGGAGGTGGCTATGGCTACCCTGTCCCTTCTAACAACGCTCCTTATCTCCGCCACCTTCTCCTCCACGAAGGCAGCGGGGTCGAAGTCGAATGAATTCGCCGAATCAGAGGCCGAAATCGTGTAGCCCTCCAGAGAGATAATACTCAGCAAAGTTAATCTTAAAGGTAATCCAAACAACTTCCCTAGGATTGATGTTGCTTGCTGAACAGGATCAGGTCAGCCGTGGCCTCCGCGCTGAAGCCAGTGGCATCGTCCCTCGCCGCACTGGGCCTCTCCCCGAACCAGATAACCGTCATCGGCCTTGTGGTCTCGGTACTCTCCGCCTACGTTTTCTACCTTTCCTACCCTCTCTGGGGCGGCATCCTTCTCCTTCTCGCCGGCTTTTTCGACATCATCGACGGTGCCGTAGCCAGAATTACTGGCAAGGTCACAAAGTTGGGAGGCATCCTCGACTCTATCCTCGACAGGTACTCCGACCTGATAGTTATCGGGGCGATTCTTCTCGCCGGGCTCTGCGACCCCTTATGGGGGATAATAGCCATGATCGGCTCGGTGATGGTCAGCTACATCCGGGCCCGGGGGGAGGTGGAGGGCGTCAATATGTCCTCCGTTGGGCTCATGGAGAGGGCGGAGCGGATGGTCATACTCGCAATTTCCGCCATCGTGGGCTACACCTGGGCTGGAATTATTCTTCTGGCAATCTTGACGCACATTACCGTCGCCCAGCGTCTCTGGCACCTCATGAGGTCGCTGAGCCCCCGCTGACCTCAAGAAGGTCGAGTGTCCTCCTCAGTATCTTCTTGCCGTCCTCAAGCGTTTGGAGCCCGGTCTCCGTCAGCCTGTAGTACTTCCTAATGATGTTGCTCGGAGCCCGCCTCTCGGCAGCGCTTGTAACGAGCCCCTCCCCCTCCATCTTGTAGAGGACGACGTAGACGGTTATCGTGGCCGGCTCGAAGCCGAAGGCAGCCCTTATCTTGTCCCTTATCTCGTAGGCGTAGAGCGGGCTCTCCCTCAGCAGGTGGAGGATGTAGATCCAGAGGTTCTCCTTGGTGAGCTTTTGCTCGAGCCTCCGCAGCGCCAACCGAGATGTGCCCCCTGATGTATTTCATTCCAGTTTATGGTAACAGTAACTACCTCTCTAATCTGTCAAGTTCGTTATTAATGATTGCTATGCAGTGGCTCGCCAGATAGGAGTGGGGACCCAGGCTCACTCTTTTCGTCCTGACCTCATCGAGGAAGCGCTCGCTCCCCGCGTCGAGCCCCTTCTGATCCCCCAATATGAACGCAGAACTCCCCTCGAACCTCACCTTGGAAGAGTCCTCCCCCTCCTCGTGGAGGTAGTACAACGAGAAACCCCTCTCCCTATACTCGGAGGCGACCCTCTCGAACCCCTTCCGCTCCTTCCTGACGCCCTCCACTTTTTTACCGGAGAGCACGTCGAATACTATCTCCGCCGCCCCAACCTCACCTACTGGCGCACGCCGCATCCTCTCTCCGTCAAAGGTAAGTGAAACTGGTGGGTCCGGCGGTCCCTCCAAAACAACGGTGAGCGCCGTGTCCCTCCTTGGACCCTCCAGCGTGTAAAAGGATGCGACTATGCACCTTGCTATCAGGTCCATCCTCCCGGGACCTGCCAAGGACCTCAAAGAGAAGTCAGGGGCTGTCCGCCCCTCGGAGGCCTTGAGTATAAAAGCCCTGAACAAAATTAGGAAACCTCTCTACCTGAGAGGTCCGCCGAACTTTCTCTCGTCCTTGGCCCTGACCTTGACGACCCTCTGGAAGATCGCGCACGAGACGCAGTAGTACTTCATCACGACCCTCCTGTAGATCAGCGCTCCCTGCTTTTGTAGCTCCCTGGCCAGCTGGGGCTCCAGTATGGAGACCGGCTTCGTCACCTTGATGGCCTTGTCCCTTGGCACCCAGGCTCCGCAACCGTCGCACTGAACCCTGCCGGACTTGCCCTTGTCACCCTTGCTCCTTCCACGGCTCTTCCTCTTCTTCGGCAATTTTAGTCCTCCATCAAAATCAACTGTTAGATGAATATTTGACTTATTAAACTTATTTATCTTCGGGTTTAACATAACATTCCGCAGGCGTATAAGGGGCTCTGAGCCCAAAAGCCGTCGGCCGTCATCATTAGTGTTAAGTATTTCCAAGAGCACTATTAAATAAAGACGTGGCGCCGATTTGGTACATGGGGTGGGGTGCTGAACTATGGTCTCTGGTTACAAAGGCAAGGTTCTGGAGCTCATAAAGAAACACGGCCTAGAAGTGGGCGACAGGGTTCTCGCCAAAAACGAGAGGATCTCCTTCTCCGGAATCCTGATGCCGAGGTCAGAGCTGGACGACGACCAGCACCTCATACTGAAGCTCGACGACGGCTACAACATCGGCCTCTCCATAGAGGGATTAGTCGTCCAGAAGCTCCCCTCCGAGGAGTCAAAAATAAGCCCGCCCCCCTTCGAGGCAAAGTCCAACCCCAGCCTGCCGAAGGTCTCCATTATAAGCACCGGCGGGACCATCGCGAGCAAGGTGGACTACAGGACCGGTGCGGTGAGCCCGGCCCTCTCCGCGAGGGACCTCTACCAGTCCGTGCCTGAGCTGGGCGATCTGGCGGACATCAGGACCGAGATCCTTCTGAGCGTCCTCAGCGAGAACATCGTTCCAGAGAACTGGGGATCCATGGCGAGGTCCGTGTCCAACCACATAAAGGACGGTGCCAAGGGCGTCGTGATAACGCACGGCACCGACACCATGGGGTACACGGCCGCGGCGCTGAGCTTCGCCCTAAGTAACCTTCCTGTACCGGTTATTCTGGTCGGCTCCCAGCGCTCATCGGACAGACCCTCCTCGGACGCCTATCTGAACCTGAAGGGCGCCGTCTTTGCAGCCGCGAGGGCCCCCTTCGCCGAGGTCGGCGTGCTAATGCACGGGGGCAGCTCTGACTCGAGCCTCGTAGTTCACCGGGGCACAAGAGTAAGAAAGTTGCACACGAGCCGGCGGGACGCCTTCGCCTCTGTAAACGCCCTCCCCCTCGCCAGGGTTCAGGACGGCAAGATAGAGACCTACGGCGGGTACAGGAGGAGGGGCGGTGGCGAGCTCGAGCTCAAGGCAAACTTCGAGGAGGACGTGGTGCTAATCAAGTCCTTCCCGGGGGTGCCCCCAGACATTTTCGACCCCGTAATCCACAGGGGCTTCCGCGGCATAGTCCTCGAGGGAACCGGTCTCGGGCACCTGCCAGAGAGCCTCTTCCCCTCGATAAGAAGGGCGATTCAGAGCGGCCTGACCGTGGTCATGGCCTCCCAGTGCCTGTACGGGCGGGTGAACATGAACGTCTACAGCACCGGCAGGGAGCTTCTCAACATGGGCGTCATCCCCGCGGGAGACATGCTCCCGGAGACCGCCCTCGTGAAGCTAATGTGGGTCTTGGGTCAGACCGACGAGCCCGAGAAGATCCGCGAGCTCTTCCTGAAGAACATCGCGGGAGAGCTGTCGGAACGCAGTGATTTCATTGATGTGGAAAGGGGCTGATACATTTGACAGAAAATACTCCGAGCGCAAGCTCCCGATTTTAATCGCGGAGTTGGCGAGGCTTAAATATGGGCTCTGAGAACATATTAAACGTGCTAAGGACCTCAACGGTTCTCCTCAAACCCACCGATACACAATCACTTAGTGAATACGCTGAACAGTCAGCCATCTTATGGAACATTGCAAACTATGAGCGTAGAAAAGCCTTCTACGAACATATGAAAATGCCTTCTTACGCTCTTCAATGCAGAGAACTTAAACATACTGAACCCTTCAAGAAACTTGGAACCTGTAAGGCACAGGCTCTGCTTTCAAAACTTAATGAGGCTTGGCAGAGCTTCCATGCCCTTCTCAGACTCAAGAAAAAGGGAAAGTTACCACCACATATTCGCAAGATACGTCCACCAAAATATTGGAAGCGAAACGGAAAAAGAGAGGCGAAGGCGTTCTACGTTAGAAACGACGGCTGGAGAATGAACGAAAAAGAAATCTCAATCTCCAGAAACAGGATTCCCTATCAATGCGGAGAGCTGTGGGTGGGTAAGTGGGGTCGATTAGAAGTCATAAAAGATGAGATCAACAGGAGGTGGTATGCCCATATCCCAGTCGAGGTTGATTGGCAGCCTCCGAGTCGGAGTCAAACCGATGCCAAAAAGGCATCCTTGGATCTGGGCATATGCAACCTTGCAACCCTCTATATAGAGGGCGAGAGACCAATAATCTACTCTGGCAGAGCAGTTCTCTCAGACTGGATTTACCATACAAAGGAGATAGCGGATAAGCAGTCAAAACTCCCACGAAAAAGACACGCATCCAAACGTATTCGGCTTCAGTTTAGGAGAAGACAGAGAAGGCTGAAGCACGCAATAAACGCCATGTTAAGGAGCATCTTTTCGCATTTGGAACAGGGGAACGTGAGTGAACTTTACATCGGGGACCTCAACGGAATCAGAGAAGAGGCAAACCACGGCAAAAGAGGAAATCAGAAGCTACATCTCTTCTGGGCCTACGACAAAATCGTCAAGCGTATCCTTGAACTTGGAGAAGAGTACGGCATAATCGTTAAGAAAGTCTCTGAGAGGGATACGTCGAGGACATGCTGCCTGTGCGGAAAACAGCACAACGGCAGGATAGAAAGGGGACTGATGATCTGCCGTGAGAAGCATAAAAGCATCAACGCCGACGTCAACGGTGCTGTAAACATATTGAACGTAGCCGTGAAAAGGTCTCCCCCAGTCCTTAGCACAGACTCATATGAAGGGAAGACCAGCGGTAGCGGGCTGATGGCACAGCCCCTGCCCTTGAGGTGGAACTACCATGAATGGTCATGAAGCCTTTAGAGGCAGGAATCTCCCGGCTTTAGCCGTGGAGAGTGTCAACCATCACATCAAAGTGGGTATAGAGATTCACCAGCAGCTCGACACCCCCAAGAAGCTCTTCTGCGGCTGCCCGACCGTTCTCAGGGAGGAGGATCCGCACTTCTCGATCCTGAGGAGGCTGAAGCCGACATACAGCGAGCTCGGGGATCTCGACAGGGCGGCGCTCTTCGAGTCAGAGAGGAGGAGGACCTTCTGCTACCAGGGCTATAACGATACAGTCTGCCTCGTGGAGCTCGACGAGGAGCCGCCCCACGACCTGAACAGGGACGCGGTCTCCATATCATTAACGGTGGCGGCGCTCCTGAACATGACCCCCGTTGACGAGATACATGTGATGAGGAAGATCGTCATAGATGGCTCCAACACCACCGGGTTTCAGCGGACCGCCAAGATCGCGTTTGACGGCTGGCTCATGGACGGCGAGGAGAGGATCACCATGCAGTCCCTCTGCCTCGAGGAGGATGCCGCGAGGAAGATCTCCGATACCCCCGAAATGATGACCTACCGGCTTGACCGCCTCGGGATTCCCCTCGTGGAGATCGCAACAGGACCGGACATCCACAGCGGGGAGCAGGCCGAGCGCGTCGCCCTCCAACTCGGCAGGATCCTGAAGGCAACCGGGAGGATGAAGCGGGGGCTGGGAACCATACGGCAGGATCTGAACATCTCCATAGAGGGAGGAACGAGGATCGAGGTGAAGGGCGTCCAAGAGCTGGGCCTCATCTCAACCGTGGTGGAGTACGAGGTCACCAGGCAGAGGAACCTACTCCTGCTGAGGGAGGAGCTGAAGAGGAGGGGCGTAACCGCCCCAAGGCCCAAGGTCGTGGACGTAACCGACGTATTCTCATCCTCGAACGGCAAGGTTATAAAAAAGGCCCTGGAGTCCGGCGGAAGGGTGCAGGCCGTCCTCCTGCCAGGCTACGGTGGTCTCCTCAAGACGGAGTTGCAGCCGGGTAGGAGGTTCGGCATGGAGCTCTCAGACCACGCAAAGGTCTTCGGTGGGGTCGGCGGCATATTCCACACAGACGAGCTGCCCGCCTACGGCATCACGGAGGAGGATCTTAGGGGGTTGAGGAAGAAGGTCAGTGCCACCGAGAACGACGCCGTGGTCTTCGTCGCCGCCGAGGCAGCGGTCGGCTCGGTCGCTCTGAATGCCGTTGTCATGAGGGCATCGGAGGCTTTGAAGGGCGTCCCCGGCGAGGTGAGGGCCTTCAATCCAGATGGCACGACCCACTTCATGAGGCCGATGCCAGGCTCGGCCAGGATGTACCCCGAGACCGACGTCCCCTCCATAGTCGTTGGTGCAGACCTGCTCGACAAAATAAGGAGGGATCTCCCGGAGCTTCTGGAGAAGAGAACGGAGCGGTACATAAAGGAGTACGGGCTGAGCAAGGACCTCGCCGCGTTAATAGTCGACTCGCCCTACGCAATAACCTTTGAGAGGCTCGTTAAATCTGATGGGCTGGCACCCTCCTTCGTCGCAGCGACCTTCGAGTACACCCTAAAGATGCTGAAGCGGGAGGGGATAGACGTGGAGTCGCTGGAGGAGGGGCAGATCAGGGATGTCCTGATAAGGGTGCACAAGGGGGAGGTTGCAAAGGAGGCCGTGGCCGAGATCTTCCGGTGGCTCGCGTCCAACAGGGGAAGGAGCATTGAGGAGGCCACGAGGGCTCTCTCGCTCGGTGCGGTGGACACCGCTGCGCTAAAGGCCGCCGTCGCCGAGCTGGTGGGCAGGAACATGGAGAGGATAAGGCGGGACGGCGAGCGCGCCCTAAGCCCGCTGATGGGCGATCTGATGAAGACCTTCAGGGGGAAGGTCGGCGGCAAGGTACTCCATGAGTTGCTCAAGGAGGAGATCCGGAGGCGCCTGGAAGGCGCTCCCAGATAACTTTTTTAATTATACTGGCGATATCAATTCTGTTTGGTGTCCTTCGTGTGCGGAATATTCGGGTGCCTCTGCGATGGAGCCCCACAGGTGATACTTGATGGTCTGAAGCGACTTGAGTACAGGGGATATGACTCCGTAGGGGTCGCTGTGATAAACAATAACAAAATTGCCTTAGAAAAGGATAAAGGAAGGATTGATCAATTTATAGGTGGTCTAGATGAGACTCGACTTTATGGGGAAGTTGGGGTAGGCCACACGAGGTGGGCGACACATGGTGCTCCTTGCAAGGAGAACGCCCACCCTCATCTAGACTGTACAAAAACCATAGCAGTCGTACACAATGGAGTTTTAGAGAACTTTCTCCAGCTTAGAGAGGAGCTCGCAAGGAAGGGGCACCACTTCACCTCAAACACCGATACAGAGGTAATCCCTCACATGATAGAGGAGGGCATGAAGGCGGGCCTTCCCCTAAAAGAGGCCGTGGTCCAGGCAACTAAGAGCATAAAGGGCTCAATGGCATGCATCATCATAGGCACCTCCGAGCCCAACAAGATGATCTGTGTTCGAAGGGAGAGCCCCCTGGTGATCGGCGTAGGCCCCAAGGGCGCATACTGCGCATCTGACATCCCCGCGCTACTGCCGTTCACAAAAAGGGTCTTGATCATGCAGGATGATACGATCGCGACCCTTGAGAGAGGGAGGGTTAATCTTGAGGAGATAGGCGGTGGCGCAGTCGAACCCCAATTCTCCAACGTGACATGGGATCTGAAGATGGCGGAGAAGAGCGGGTATCCACACTTCATGATAAAGGAGATCTACGACCAGCCCGTTGCCATCAGGGACACGCTGAAGGTGCCAGAGACCTTCCTGGACCGTGCCGCAGACCTGCTGAACGATAAAATCTACCTCAGCGGGTCGGGAACCTCCTACCACGCCTGCCTCTCAACCTCCTACATGATGTCCAGGCTCCTCGGGATCGACGTGAGGCCGGTACTCTCCTCCGAGTTCAACGAGGCTGTCTCTGACCTCCAAGGGAGCACGGTGGTGGCGGTCTCGCAGTCGGGGGAGACCGCCGATACCCTGAGTGCCGTCAAGTACGCAAAAGGCAAGGGGGCGAAGATACTCGGGATAACGAACACCTTGGGCTCGTCCATCACGGTACTCTCCAACGCCTACATCTGCACGCAGAGCGGGCCTGAGATAGGCGTGGCTGCGACGAAGACCTTCCTGACTCAGCTCACCGCACTGGACCTCCTCACGCTGCGCGTCGGGCTCAAGAAGGGAAGGATCTCCGAAGGGGATTACAGATCGATGAGCCAACAGATGAACAGATTACCACGGTTGATCGAAGAGACCCTAGGCAGGTGCGAGAAGGTCAAGGAATTGGCGCTGAAATACTCCACGAGGCGCAACGCATTCTTCTTGGCCCGCGGGATAAACGTGGCAACTGCCATGGAAGGTGCCCTAAAACTGAAGGAGATAAGCTACATCCACGCCGAGGGATACCCGGCGGGGGAGTCCAAACACGGTCCCATCTCGCTGGTGGAGCGGGACTTCCTCTGCGTCTTCATCGCCCCGAGGGACGCTACACGAGGAAGGGTGATCGGAAACATCATGGAGATGAAGGCCAGAGGCGCAGAGATATTCTCCATAATCACCGAGGGGGACGAGGAGCTGAAGGAAGTCTCCAACGAGTTCTTCGAGGTCCCGGAGGCGCCTGATCTGCTCTACCCGATGCTATGCACGGTCCCCTTGCAGGTCTTTGCCTACCATGTCGCAAATTTCAGAGGGCTGGATCCGGATAAGCCAAGGAACCTCGCAAAGTCCGTGACCGTGCTGTAATCCTGCCTGTACGGAGGGAGGAGGGAAGACACCATGAGCTACCCTGACAGAAAGATCATCGCCTCAATAGACGGGGCAGTAGACTTGGCGGAGAAGATCTCCGTCCTCCTCTCATTTGGCACAAACAATAGTGAGGTGTACAAGAAGGTTCTGCGTTGCAGACTTGAGGTGCAGTACGCCCTCGCCCTCCTCTGCCTCAACTATAGGACAGAGTGCCGTCCGCAGAGGGTTCGCGGCAAGCCAGAGATGGAGAAGGACATACAGCAGATAACCGATCACCTCTTGAAGTGCAAGGATCTTCTCTCTTCTGGGAGAGCCGAAGATGCCGTAAAAGACCTCTTAGCCGCGGACGCCCTACTTGGGCACCTAATAATCTGGCTGAGAAGGGAGAAGAAGGTGCCGTGGGATAAACCCTCGGCAAGTTAGCGAAAAAGAAAAGGAAATAAAAACTAAGAACTATTTAAACTACTTTAACTATTTTGGCGGGAAGCCCCGGACTTCAGGCTGGGGAGGATGTCACAACTGGCCTTCTGTCAACCACGTCCAGAGTACCAGGCCCTGTTCCGATTATGGTGACCGGGACGCCCAAGTTCTTCTCGACCTCTTTGACGAATCCCTTGGCCCTGTCAGAGAGCCCATCGTATCTGGTCATCCCTTTGCACTCTGGGAAGACCGTGTCCAGCTTTGTCAGGGCTATCTGCGTCGCCGAGTTTATCTTGACGGCCCTCCCGGCCAGCTCGTAGTTGAAGGGCGCGGCCCTCCTCTTCCTGCCCGTGACCGAGGCTATCTCCACCCAGCCCCTCCTCGCAACCTCCTCCTCAGGGAGCTCTCTCTCGAGCGGTCCGCCTCCGACCCGCGTCACGTACGACTTAAACACCACGATCACATTATCGACATCCTTCGGCCCAACACCCACCTCGCTGCATACGCCGGAGGCAGAGACGTCCCTGCTTGTCACAAACGGGTACCCCCCGTGGTAGAGCGAGAGGTACAGTCCCTGCGTCCCCTCTATGAGCACGCCTCCACCATCCTTCATGCAATCCTGAACCTCCCCAGAGACGTCCGTGATGAAGGGCTTGAGCTCCTCAAAGTCCTTGGCCATTTTTAGCAGGCGCGATACCCTGTCCACCATGGCTGACCCGACGCCGGAGCCGGTGGATCCCACCTCCTTCATCAGGAACTCGTCCTTCCTCTCCCTCGCCATGTGCTCCGGCAGTATGATCCCGCTGTTCACGTCCACGCCTATCCTGCCCCTCGTTCCGGTGAGCTCCACCTCCTTCATGAAGGTCTCGATGCTGTAAAGCGCGCCCGCACCGACGAGAAGCCTGGTGCTCTTATTAACGAAGGCGCAAGGAACGATCCGCAGTTTTATCTCCCTTCCCCCGTATACAAGGGTGTGGCCCGCGTTGATCGAGCCTGTTCTTACCGCTAATTTGTAGTTGTCATTACGGCTCAAATAGGCGGCTATCTTTCCTATGGGGGGCGAACGCTAATGCGCCTCGCCTTTCCCCTCGTCTCCGAAGAAGCCGCCAACGAGAACCGTGGCTCCCATACTCTCACCAAAAGAGAGAGGGACATCTCACTATAATAAGGTTTAACCCAGAGGAAACTCTATATCCCTCTTCATGTTCATAAATCAGAGGCCTGAAGTGATTCAAGCGCGATAAGAGACGATGGAGGGGTCCAATTGCATATATATGGCATAAAGATGCCGCTGATCCGCCCCGGCGTCGACCTAGTGGCCCTGACCATTGAAAGATCCAAAAGTTCGGGCAACCCTATCCAAAATGGCGACATCGTCGTATACTCTGCCAAGGTCGTGGGCACCTCCCAAGGCCGCCTCGTTGACCTCTCCAAGGTTAAGCCGTCGAAGAAAGCACTCAGGATATCAAAAAAATACCACCTCGACCCTGCCTTTGCAGAGGTAGTCCTGAAGGAGTCAGACGAGATCCTTGGGGGGGTCGAGTATGCCCTAACAACAATTAAGAAGGGCGTCCTGATCGCCAACGGCGGCGTCGACCAGTCCAACGCGCCGCTGGGCTTTGCCGCCCTATGGCCCGAGGACCCGCAGAGGTCTGCCGAGGAGTTTAGAGGGCGCTTCAGGGATGCTGGGCTGGATGTCGGCATACTGATCATAGACAGCAGAACCCTGCCCCTCAGGATGGGCAACAGCTCCGTGGCCTTGGGGGTGGCCGGCCTCAGTCCGGTGGAGGACCTCAGGGGAAGGAAGGACCTCTTCGGTCGCCCAATGAAGATCAAACGCCTGGCCGTGGCCGACAACCTGGCCTCAGCCGCCCACCTCGTAATGGGGGAGACCTCCGAGTCCATCCCCGTCGCGGTCGTGAGGAACGCCCCGGTCCGCTATGGTGAGGGCCATGTCATAGGCGAGGCATTCATCCCCGTCGAGGAGTGCCTGGTAATGCACCTCATGGGAAAAGGCAAGAGGCTAAAGAAGAAGCCGTCTTGATCTTAAATCTTTTTTATTTATTGCCGATGAAATTACGGAAACGTTTAATTATAGTCTATGGCGCATAAAAATAATATTAGGGGGACAAAAATGTCAGCCGAGTTTGACGATCTGGACAGGCTCATCATCAAAAACCTGCAGGTGAACGCGAGAGCCCCGTTCTCAAAGATCGCAAAGGAGGCCGGCGTAAGCGAGGCGACCATATTCCTGAGGGTGAGGCGCCTCCAGCAAGTTGGCATCATAAAGTCATTCAGGGCGATAATCTCCCCATCTAAGGTCGGGAAGAGCCTCTCCGCATTCATACTGGTGAGGGCTGATCCCAGAAAGTATTCTGACGTACTCAACGTGGTCAGAAACCTGAGCGAGGTCACCGAGGCCTACGACGTAACCGGCCCATACTACCTGATCCTTAGGGTGGACATCGCCGACAAGGAGTCCCTCGCCAAGGTAATAGACCTTATAGGTGCCGTCGAGGGCGTCTCCAGCACAGAGACCGCCATAGTCCTCAAGGAAGTAAAGGAGAACGTCGGCATAAAGATCTGAGACGAACCGTTGGCAAAAAATTAATACAGCCGTATCGACACTCAGATCATATGGGATACGACCCTTTCGCCCTCATTTTTTTTGGGATATATCTTATCATCGTAGGTCTGATGCTGCTCGCGCTCAAGAGCAAGGGGAGGGTGGAGGGCGGGGCCCTCATCATGATAGGCCCGATCCCCATTGCAATAGGCACCAGTACAAAGATCATAAAGCTGCTACTTCTAATCGGGGTCATGATCTTCCTGATCGTGGTTGTGATCTGAAATGGTTCATGTGGACAAACTGTCCTTGATCCTTATCGCGGCGGGCATCCTTTTCGTGCTAGCCGGACTATTCCAGGGGGCCATCACTTTGCCGGAAACAACAGGCGCGAGCGGCGTTGTAATCTTCATAGGACCAATTCCAGTATTCATAGGCTGGGGCGAGCCGTCTTCGCTAATAGTGATCTTGGTTGTTATAATGGCCATACTAACGATAATGGGCCTGCTGTTGCACCACAGAGGTCGGGCTTCTCTCTGATTCCAATCGCCTTTCCCAAGACGGAATCAAACCGCAGGTATTATAAACCTGTTTGCGGTGTTCACTTTGGTGTCAATTTTGCCGAAGCCCATGATCATTAAGGCAGACGAGGACGAGGTACTGGACATCGAGCTCGAGGAGGACTTTATAAAGGCAAACGAGAGGATGGCGGACCTAAACAGGAGGACCTTTGACCGCTACGGTGTCAAGGTCGTAGACTTCATGGGTTCCATAGGGTCCGGAAAGACCTCAATCATCGAAAGGCTCGTCGAGGTGCTGAAGGGGAGGTATAAGGTGGGCGTGATTGCTGGTGACACCACCACGGCCATCGATGCGGAGCGGGTGTCCCGGCACGGCGTGCCCTCCCTGCAGATAAACACCGGCAGGGAGTGCCACCTTGACGCCCCGCTCGTCAGGAAGGCCTCCAAGAAGTTGCTGCGGGAAGGGGTCAACCTGATACTTATCGAGAACGTAGGGAACCTGATCTGCCCCGCAGAGTTCCCGCTGGGCGCGCACAAGCGGGTCGTCGTCGTGAGCGTCACGGAGGGCGAGTACATGATCAAGAAGAAGCAGGATATATTCAGGGCCGCCCAGGTGGGCGTAATCAACAAGAAGGACATGGCAGGCTACATGGATGTAGACACAAACCAGCTTGTGAAGGACGCCCTCGACGCGAATCCTAAGATGAAGGTCGTGGTGACAAGCGCAAAAAAAGGCGAGGGCATAAATGAGCTGGTAAATGCACTCGAACTCTGATATTTCTCGTTAACATAATCTGTAGTGATGCTGCTTCTCAGCGGGTTTTTTAACCACCTATGCCTTCTATAAGGTGGCGGATGAAGTAACGATGGTCTCTTGAGCTCGCGCTGTGAGAGACTGATGGGCGGACTGACGCCTCAATCTTAAAGAGAAGCCTCCGTTGGATAAAAGTTATATATTTCGCGAATCATTTTAACGCAACTTGGATTAAGAGGAGACCATCATTGCTGAAGAAGATACTCGTTGCCAACAGGGGCGAGATCGCACTTCGCACCATAAGGGCGGCCAATGAGATGGGTATAAAGACCGTTGCCATTTACTCCGAGGCAGACGCCAACGCCAAATTTGTATACTATGCAGATGAGGCTCACCTAATCGGTCCAGGGCCGGCGGCACAGAGTTACCTCAGGATGGAAAAGATAATTGAGGTGGCCAAAAAGACTGGCGCAGAGGGCATTCACCCAGGCTACGGGTTCTTGGCGCAGAACGCGAAGTTCGTGAGGTTGTGCGGCGAGGCGGGCTTAGAGTTCATCGGCCCCAAGGCCACCGCGCAGGAGCTCTTGGGCGATAAATTGGGCGCGAGGCGATCAATGAAGAAGGCGGGCATACCCATCGTTCCAGGCGCGCTTGACGCGATTCAGGACGACAAGGACGCTCTCCAGGTGGCGGAGGAGACCGGTTATCCCGTTATGGTCAAGCCGACGGGCGGCGGTGGGGGCATAGGGATGCAGGTCTGCAGGTCAAAGGACGAGCTTCTAGAGGCCATCAAGAAGGCGCAGAGGCTTGCGGCATCCGCGTTCTCGAGGCCAGAGGTCTACATCGAGAAGTACTTGGAGAGGCCGAGGCACATCGAGATCCAGATACTCGCGGACAAGAAGGGCAACGTGATCTACCTCGGAGAAAGGGAGTGCTCCATCCAGAGGAGGCACCAGAAGCTCATCGAGGAGGCGCCATCCCCCGTAATGTACGTGGACCCAGACCTGAGAAGAAGAATGGGCGAGACGGCCGTGAAGGTCGCCAAGGTGGCAGGCTACGAGAATGCAGGGACGTGCGAGTTCCTCTACTCCGACAAGGACCGCGCCTTCTACTTCCTCGAGGTCAACAGCCGGCTCCAGGTCGAGCACCCTGTAACGGAGATGGTGACGGGCATTGATATCGTGAAGGAGCAGTACAAGATCGCCTCGGGCGAGGCGCTCTCCCTCAAGCAGGAGGAGATCAGGGTAACAGGGCACGCAATGGAGTGCCGCATCAATGCGGAGGATCCGCTGAACGACTTCGTGCCCTCAATCGGGCTGATAACTAATTACATAGAGCCTGGCGGAATAGGTGTGAGGGTAGATAGCGGCATATACGCCGGCTATACCATACCTCCATTCTACGACTCACTGGCAGTCAAGCTGCTCACGTGGGGCAACAACCGTGATGAATGCATTGCGAGGATGAGGCGCGCACTAAGCGAGTTCGTGATCGAGGGCATACAGACGGTCATACCATTCCACAAGGTCGTGATGAACGACGAGGAGTTCATCAAGGGCAACATCCACACGGAGTTCATACAGGACAGAAACATACTGGAGAGGGTGAAGGTCCAGTACGAGGAGGATGAGGTCTGGAGAAAGAGCAAGGTGAACGTCTTGAGCAAGATACAGCCGAGGACTGAAGAGGGTGCACAGACCGGTGGTGCGGTGGCCGACAAGAAGACCGTGGCCATCGCTGCTGCAATCGCCTCCTACATACAGAGCAAACCCCAGAGGCAGCTGGTCAGCAGCGGTTGGGTCATCTCTGACAGGGTGAAAAATGCAAGATAGAGAGTGCGGGCAGTGTCAAGAACAAACAAATTCAAACTCAGCATCGGGAACGCCCACTACAGCATAGACATCAGCGAGAGGGCGTACGGTCTCTATGACGTCAAGGTCAACGACGAGACCTTCAGGATAAGCGTCGCTGATATGCTATTGCCCTCACCTCAGACGGCGGTCACCTCTTCAGGCACTACGGTAGCAGGAGGTCCAAAAGCGGCAGCGGCAGTCGGCGGTACAGTAACCGGAGTACCAGGAGCGGCAGCGGCAGTCGGCGGTGCCATCAAGGCAGCGATGCCTGGCACAGTCATGACCATCAAGGTAAAGGCCGGAGACGCCGTTAAGGCCGGAGACGTCGTGATGGCCCTTGAGACGATGAAGATGGAGAACCCCATAAAGTCCAACAGGGCTGGAAAGGTGAAGGAGATCATGGTACAGCCAGGCAAGTTCGTGAACGTAGGAGATCCGCTGATAGTGATAGAGTAATATGGTGAGATAAACAAAGGAGTGTTAGATATGTCACCCCCTCCCCTCTCTGATAAATTTAAGGAACTGAACGATCTCAAGGAGAAGGCAAGACTCGGTGGAGGAGCCGAGGCCATCGAGAAGCAACACAAGGGTGGAAAGCTCACGGCAAGGGAGCGTCTGGAGAAGCTCCTCGACCCCGGTAGCTTTGCGGAGGTAGATCAGCTCGTCGTGCACAGGTGCCACGACTTCGATATGGACAAGAAGCGCGTCCTCGGCGACGCGGTGGTGACAGGGTACGGCACCATCAATGGCAGGCCTGTCTTTGTCTACTCGCAGGACTTCACCTTCGTCGGTGGCTCTCTCAGCGAGATGCATGCCAAGAAGATCGCAAAGATCCAGGACATGGCAATGAAGGCTGGAGCCCCGTGCATCGGTCTGAACGACTCGGGCGGTGCGAGGATCCAGGAGGGTATACATTCCTTGGCTGGGTACGGCGAGATCTTCTACAGGAATGTAATGGCATCGGCCGTCATCCCTCAGATCATTGCCATAATGGGTCCCTGCGCCGGTGGTGCCGTCTACTCCCCAGCCCTCGCGGACTTCATCTTCATGGTAAGAAAGACAAGCTATATGTTCATCACCGGTCCGAAGGTGGTCAAGGCCGCCATTGGTGAGGACGTGACCTTCGAGGCTCTGGGTGGCGCGGACGCTCACGCGAAACTCAGCGGCGTTGCCCACTTTGCAGTCGACAGCGATGAGGAGTGCCTAAAGCAGATCAGGAACCTGATGAGCTACCTGCCATCCAACAACATGGACGACGCACCCATAATGGAGAGCGCGGATCCTCCGGACAGGATGGAGGAGGAGCTGAACGAGGTCGTTCCAGTAGATCCTAAGAAGCCCTACGATGTGCACGACGTTATAAACCACATATTTGACAAGGGCTCGTTCTACGAGGCCCAGGCCCAGTTCGCCCCCAACGCAGTCGTAGGATTAGCTAGGCTCAACGGTAGATCCGTGGGCGTGATCGCAAACCAGCCCATGGTCTACGCCGGATGCCTTGATATCGACTCGTCCGACAAGATAGCCAGGTTCGTGAGGACGTGTGACGCCTTCAACCTTCCGCTCGTAACATTTGTGGACGTTCCGGGCTACCTCCCGGGTACGAAGCAGGAGCACGGCGGTGTGATCAGACACGGTGCCAAGGTAATCTATGCCTACTCCGAGGCCTCCGTGCCAAAGCTAACCGTGATCATGAGGAAGGCGTACGGAGGTGGCTACATCGCGATGTGTAGCAGGCACCTAGGCGCTGACGTAGTCTTTGCGTGGCCAACGGCCGAGATAGCGGTGATGGGCCCTGAGGGCGCGGTCGAGATAATCCACAGGAACGAGCTCATGAAGGCGAAGACCCCAGAAGAGGTAAAGGAGATCACAAACAAACTCGTGGCAGACTACAGGAACAAGTTCGCGAATCCATACATCGCCTCGCAGATGGGCTATGTGGACTCCGTGATCTCGCCCAAAGAGACAAGACCAATGCTCATCAAGGCTCTGGAAAGTTTTGTGTCAAAGAGAGACCTCCAGCCCAGAGCTCCCAAGAGGCACGGAAACATCCCTGTATAACCTCCTTTCTTTTTTCATCTAATTTTTTGGCAGCCTTCCCTAATCCCGCTCATCCAGAGCGCCATGAGCCGTTAAACAGCATTTTCCGGGTTCTGTCAACTCTCCGTTTGGCGAACAGTCGACTTCGGGGCATCAGCTCCGAGGATTACCGTAGTCGTCGGGTTCCCCCTCACCGCTTCAACTGCCCAGCCTTTCGCCTTATCGTTTAAAGGCAGGGAACGGTCGAACCTCAACCGCCCCCTCAGGGCTGTTTCATCATGGCAACCGCGTCCCCGTCTGCCTCCATTCCGTATGAACGCCTCATACGGCAACCTTGCCCATTCAGGAGTCTCTCCCCACATATCGGGCGTACAGTTGATGCGATTCCTCGTTTCGCTGCAGTCAATTAATTGAAATGAGCCTAGGATCAGCCCTGTAGCCTCCTTTCGCCTCGCCCCCGCAATTAGATTAGGTATTTAAATCCGACGAAGTCTTTACAGAACAATTTTCCGTAATTTTTATTTATATGGCGAATCATTCGGCTTTATCATAGGAGAGAATTATGTTGAAGAGACCACTTGAAGGTATTCGCGTATTAAGCCTAACTGGCGCCCTCTTCGGACCATATTGCGGCATGGTCCTAGCAGACTTGGGTGCAGAGGTTATCAAGGTCGAGAGGCCAAATTTTGGCGACATGAGCAGAGAATGGGGGCCCTTCTTCCCCAATGTCCAAGGACCGGATAAGAGCGGATACTTCGTTAGCCTGCACAGAAACCACAAGGACCTCACGCTCAACCTGAAGAGCCCCAAAGCCAAAGAGATCCTCAAAGAACTGGCGAAGAAGAGCGACGTTCTATTAGAGAACTTCAAGCCGGGCACGATGGACGAGTGGGGGATAGGCTACGAGGAACTAAGAAAGGTCAACCCGAGGCTGATATACGCCTGCGGCTCTGGTTTCGGTCATTACGGTCCCTACAGCCAGTGGCCCAGCTACGACATCATAGGTCAGGCCATGGGCGGCTTTATGGACTTGAACGGCTGGCCTGACAAGCCGCCGGTGAGGGCAGGATCCTCCATAGGGGACATCATATCAGGACTGTTTCTCACCATTGGGATACTCGCGGCGCTTAGGTACCGCGATGCAACCGGAAAGGGTCAGAAGGTAGATGTCGCCCAGGTGGATTCCATGCTTGCCGTCCTCGAGAACGCGGTTATACGGTACACCCTGGAGCACAAGGTTCCGACCCGGATAGGCGCAAAGCACCCCTCAATAACGCCGTTCGACATATTCAAGGCAAAGGACGGATACGTTGTAATAGCCGTTGGCAACGAAGGGATCTGGAGGCGCTTCTGCCCTGCCATAGGGAAGTCTGAGTGGACAAACGATCCAAGGTTCGCCACCAACGACCTCAGGCTAAAGAACGAGGCTACGCTGAAGACCCTGATAGAGGAGTACACGAGGGACAAGACGAGGTGGGAGATCGCAAAGCTCCTCCTCGCAAATGATGTCCCGTCCGCCCCGGTGTACAACGTGGGGGAGGCTGTTGAGGACGAGCACGTCAAAGCAAGAGAGATGATCGTGGAACTAGACCAGCCACAGTACGGCAAGGTAAGGGTGGCAGGATGTCCGATAAAGTTCTCGGAGACTCCGATAAAGACCTTCACGCCCGCGCCTCTACTGGGACAGAACAACGAGGAGATCCTAACAAGCCTCTTGGGCTACACAAAGGACCAGTGTGACGAGTTGAAGAGAGAAGGCATAACCTGAAGTGGTCTTGGTCGTGGGAGCACAAGCTTAATCCCACGGCCCGCCTCATGTTTTTGTGATAGTTTTGCCCTCCAAAATCATAGACGATCTCCTGACAAGAGGGACCTTCGTCTCAGGTGAAAAGATCGCCCGCAAAGTAGGAGTATCAAGAACCGCTGTCTTCAAACGCATCAGGGGTTTAAGGAGTGACGGCTACTCGATAGAATCCGTTCGGGGAAAGGGCTACCGATTACTGCCTAGGTTAGACGGTCTGCTTCCTTTGGAGATAAGGATGAAGGCAAAATCCACCACATTCGGGAGGGAGGTCACCACCTTGGAGAGCGTGGACTCCACCCAAAACTACGGGCGTAAATTGGCTGATGCGGGTGCCCTTGAAGGGACGATCATAGTGGCGTTGGAGCAGACGGCAGGAAAGGGAAGGATGAGCCGGGCGTGGTCCTCACCCAAGGGCGGACTATGGTTCACACTTCTGCTGAGGCCCTCAGCCCCGATGGGGGAACTGTACAAACTCACGCTACTGTTCGGCGTCTCCGTGGCGAGGGCCTTAGAATCCTACGGCCTGAGGCCCTGCCTGAAATGGCCCAACGACGTCCTAGTGAACGGCAAGAAGATCTGCGGCATCCTGCTGGAGACCTCTGGAGAGCCGGACAGGGTCGAGTACGTGTTGGTCGGCATCGGGCTGAACGTCAACTTCTCCTCCCGCGATCTGCCGGACGATATCCGTTCCTCCTCGACCTCCGTATACGATGCTCTGAACCGCCGGGTGGACAGGGCAGACCTCCTCTGCCGAATCCTTGAGGACTCTGAGCGCCTGTACCTCTCGGCCGCAAAGGGAGGGTTCCAAAGGGTGCTCAATGCCTGGAGGTTGATGTCCTGCACCATAGGGCGGGCTGTAACTGTCCAGTCGTTTGGAGCCTCCATTAGCGGTCGGGCAGTGGATATTGATGACGATGGCTCACTCATAGTGGAGACAAAGGAGGGCAGGAAGAAGGTATACTCGGGCGACGTACTCCTCTCATAGGGCGCTATTTTGCCTCGCCCTGCTGGATTTCACTTTGGGTGTTAACACGGCTCCTTCTTACCGCCACCGCTCCTGTCCAACAGGGAGAGCCTGCTCCTGATATCCGCCTGCAGACTCTCCGGCAGACCGGGCAACCCCGGATCCAAGAACCCTTTGACCAGTATGCCTATCGCTTGGTCGGGCTGTATGCCCCTCGACATCAGGTAGTTGAGTTGCTCCTCCTGCAGCTTACCTATCGCTGCCTCGTGAGAGAGCTCGGTGTCCGAGTGCTCGGCTATGAGCTCTGGTATGGCGGTTATGGAGGCAGTGGGGCAGAGCATCAGCCCCCTGCACTCGAGGTGCCCCTTGGTATTCTTGCTCTGGCCTATCATCTGCCCCCTGTTGTAGACCTTCGCCGTCCCGGTGGCCACGACCTTGAAGATGGACTCCCCAGAGGTTTCCTCCTCCATGAGTATTATCCTGTTGCCCAAGTCTATTATGGAGTCCTTGCTTGCGTAAATAATTGTATTGAACTTTGCCTTGGCCTTCCTGCCCGTCAGGTAGGCCGTGGGGTAGCTCTGAATATCCCTGACTGGCTTGATCAGGATGTAGTTCGATATGAAGGTCCCGCCCTCCTCGACGATGGCAGCCGTCCTCGGTCTTATGTAGGTCTCCTCCCCCCAGCTGTGGATCATGGTGAATATGACGGTGGCATTCTTCTTGACGTAGAACTCGCTTATCCCCAAGTGTGCTGCCCTCTTTGTCCTATTACCGACAGTGCACCCAGTTATTATGTTCAGCTCTGAGCCCTCCTCCGCAATGATTATGTTGTGTGGTGCCTGCAGGACCCCCTCAGTATCGATGAAGAGGCACGCCTGCACCGGGCGTTCTATCCTCTCGTTCGCTGCCGACCTTATGAAGTAGCCCTTCGTCTGCCTCAGCTCCGCCATGGCCGTGTACTTGTCCTGCTCCACGGAGAGCGCCTTCCAGTAGTACCCCCTCAGCCACTCATACTTGCCGAGGGCGAGGTCTGCGGGCATGAGCTCCAGCCCCTTTATCCTCGATGCCAGCCGGCTGAGGAGAACGGAGTGATCCAGCTGGAAGTAGGTTCCGCTCTTGACCTCACCCACGTCCACGCCCACCTCCAGACTCTTCCTCTTCACATCCTCGGGGATGGTTGTGGCGATCCTGCCCGTCTGTATGAACTCGCTCAAGTCAATGTCGTTCCCATAGGGTGCCCTCTTCGTCACAGCTTGGAGGGCTCGCATCCTGAACCTCTCTCTCCAGGCATCATCCATTCGCAACCGCCTCCTTTATGAGCTGCTCGTACCCCATCGCCTCGATCTTGGGCATCAGCTCGTCGTACCCCCCGGTTATCATGATCCTCCCGTTGGACATTATATGCACCCTCGTGGGCTTCAGGTACTGCAGTATGTGCCTGTGGTGGGTTATTATTATCACGGTGCAGTCGTAGCTGGAGATGTACTCCCGCAGGCTGTTCCCCACCACCTTCAAGGAGTCTATGTCCACCCCGCTGTCGGGCTCGTCCAGTATCATCAACCTCGGTCTCATAGCAAATATCTGGGCAAGCTCGGATCTCTTCCTCTCGCCGCCTGAGAAGCCCACATTGAGCTCCCTGTTTGTATAGAGTGAGTGCTCTAGGTTGACCCTCTCCAGCATCTTCTTTGGCAGGTCCATGTCGTCCCCAGGTCTGGGCGTCCATGGGTTCACCCCACCGGCCAGGGAGATGATATCGCCGAGCCTTATGCCCCGGATCGCCGGCGGGGACTGGAAAGCGAGGGCCATGCCTGCCCTCGCCCTCTCGTCTATCGTCTTGTTCGTGATATCCTTGCCGTCGAAGGTGATCTTGCCCCTCGTGACCGTGTACTGGGGGAAGCCCGCCAAGGTGAGCGCGAGGGTGGTCTTACCAGAGGCGTTGTGGCCCATCACCGCAAAGACCTCCCCCCTATCCACCTTCAGGTCGACTCCCTTAAGCAGCTCCTTCCTCTCCACGCTGACGTGCAAGTCCTCTACTTCAAGCAGCACCTTCCAACCCCTTCCAGCATCTCATCTTGCACCTCTTGCAGTCCTCCACCTCTGCGGTGACCGGCTCCATCATGGCTACTGCCTTGCCGACAAGGCGCTTTCCCTCAGCTGGAGTGCGTGTAACGAGCACCCTCTCCATAACTATCACACCGTAATAACGACATCCAAAAAGTTATATCCTTTTTGCCTTGATAATCCATTAAGGTCGTTTTGATGAGTTCGAGGATGCTCTCCCTTCCAGTCATCGGACTGGTGCTAATGATCTTCTTCATAATTGTGATCTTCCTTGCCCCATTTCTCTTCTTAGGTCTTGTAGGCCGAACCCTGCACCAGTTCGGCCTCGGTTGGTTCAGCTTCCTCTCCTTCCTTCTGGTGAGCCTCGTCGGCAGCACCATTAACCTCCCCATATGGAGAACCACGGTGGAGAGGCCCGTCGTGTCGGTGAGATACGTCTACTATCTCGGAATACCCTATCCCGTACCATCGGCAGCATCCAGGCCGTCTGAGGCCCTGATCTCAATAAATCTGGGGGGCGCGATAATGCCCATCGCCTTGTCGGCGTACCTCTTGCTGAGGAACAGCCCCGCCGTGGTTCCGTCGGCGGTGGCCGTACCGATAATTGCGGTGATCATCTTCTTCCTGGCAAAGCCGGTGCAGGGTCTCGGCATAATAACTCCGATGTTCATACCCCCCCTGATCTCCGCCATAGTTGCGGTCATAATCGGCGGCGGCTATGCCCCCGTCGTCGCCTATGTGGGAGGCACCGTCGGCACGTTGGTGGGTGCAGACCTCCTCCACATAAATTCCATAAAGTCGCTAGGCGCAGCCAATATGAGCATAGGCGGCGCAGGTACCTTTGACGGGATCTTTCTGACAGGACTTCTCGCCGTCCTGCTGGCCTTCTGAGGCGACAGAGATGAGGGTTGCCATCCTTTACTCAGGAGGAAAAGACAGCAATCTGGCCACGCTCCGAATTCATAGGGCCGGACACGCCGTCGTAGCCCTCGTATCCGTGATAGTCAATAGACCCGACTCGTGGATGTTTCACATACCGAACGTGGGTCTCACCAACGTCCAGGCAGGCTGTATGGGTATACCGTGGGAACGCGCGATGGTGTCTGGAGAGAAGGAGGTCGAGGTACAGGAACTTTGTTCCATCCTATCCCGCCTGAAGGATAAATGGAATATAGAAGGGATAGGCACCGGCGCAATCGCCAGCAGGTACCAGAGGGAGAGGGTCGGTCAGATCTGCAAAAGGTTAGACCTTGAGGAGTTATCACCCCTATGGGGGGCTCCCGAGGGAGTCCTCCTGGGAGAGCTTCTGGATCTGGGCTTCGAGGTATACTTCACCTCCGTGTCGGCGGAGGGCCTAGGCAGAGACTGGCTGGGAAGCCGGCTCGACGAAGACCGCGTGAGTTCGCTCCTCAGACTCAAGGGGAGGTACGGCATCAACGCCTCGGGCGAGGGTGGGGAGTATGAAACCTTTGTCTGCGACTCCCCGCTCTTCAAGAAGAAGATACGAATACTCGAGGCAGAGACATCCTGGCACCACAACGCGGGCACGTGGACAATAAGGAAGTTCAAGGTCGCAAATAAGTGACTTGGCGCGGCCCGCTCCTCTCCTAACCCTCAGAAATGCGCTCGGATACCTTTTTATCCTAAAGGAACTGATAATCTACCAAACCAGACTGGTGTTAGATATGGCCAAGTTCGTCTTCGTGACGGGCGGGGTTCTGAGCAGCGTCGGGAAGGGGATCTTGACCTCCTCCATAGGAAAGATGCTGCAGGCAAGAGGGTACACCCTGTCTGTAGTTAAGATAGATCCATACGTCAACGTGGACGCGGGGACGATGAACCCATACATGCACGGCGAGGTCTTTGTCACCGACGACGGGGGAGAGACCGACCTGGATCTTGGTCATTATGAGAGGTTCTTGGACATAAGCATCCCGAAGTTCAACAACATCACCACCGGTCAGGTCTACGCCTCTGTAATTGCGAAGGAGCGGAAGGGCGAGTACCTCGGCAGGTGCGTCCAGATCATACCGCACATCACCGATGAGATAAAGAGCCGAATAAAGTCTGCAGCGAAGATGGCGGGCACCGACGTCCTTCTCGTGGAGATCGGCGGCACGGTTGGAGACATCGAAAGCCAGCCCTTCTTCGAGGCTGTTAGGCAGATGCGTTTAGAGGAGGGCTTCGAGAACACCCTCTTCGTCCACATAGCCTTGGTCCCGATCCTTGACGTGACCAAGGAGCAGAAGAGCAAGCCCTTCCAGCACAGCGTCCAAGAGTTACGGAGGATAGGCTTACAACCTGACATACTCGTGGCAAGGTGCAGAGATCCGATGGAAGAGGCCGTCAAGAAGAAGATCTCACTCTTTGGTAGCGTGCCCCTCGATGCGGTCTTCACGTCATACGACGCTGAGAGCATATACCAGGTGCCATTGGAACTGGACAAACAGGGCATGGGTAACTACATAGTGAAGAGGCTCTGCCTAAAGGACGGCAAGCCGGAGTGGGACCCATGGGTCTCCATCGCCAAGTCCTTCATGAAGGCCTCGAAGGTCGTGAGGATAGGGATGTGCGGGAAATACACGAAACTCGCAGACTCCTACGTGAGCATAACCGAGGCCCTGCACCACTCTGCAGCCAAGGTCGGCGTGCAGGCCTCCATAGAATGGATAGAGACAACGAAATTTGAGGAGGACACCTCTGCGGTTTGCACCCTCGATCAGTACCAAGGCATAATGGTCCTACCCGGCTTCGGTGCCAGAGGCACAGAGGGGAAGATAATGGCAATAAACTATGCCCGCGAGAACAAAAAGCCCTTCCTGGGGATATGCTACGGGTTCCAGCTCGCCATAGTGGAGTTCGCCCGCAACGTACTGGGCTATGCTGGAGCGGACACCACGGAGGTGAGTCCTGGGACGAAGTATCCAGTGATCGACTTTCTACCGGAGCAGAAGACCATCGGTGTGATGGGCGGAACCATGCGCCTTGGTGCATACAAAATAATTCTCGAGAAGGGCACACTGGCTTACAAGCTCTACGGGGCTACCGAGATCTACGAGAGGCACCGCCACAGGTACGAGGTCAATCCGGAGTACTGGAAGGCCCTTGAACAGAGTGGCCTCGTCCTAAGCGGCTGGTCACCAGACAAGAAGAGGGTGGAGTTCATGGAGCATCCGGGGCATCCCTTCTTCCTTGGGACCCAGGCCCACCCAGAGTTCAAATCGAGACCAGGGCGCCCCTCGCCGCCATACCTGGGTTTTGTTGAGGCCGCCGCAAAGCTGGTAACGTAGCCTACGTGAAGGCCAAAGACACATCAAAGACCTGCCACCGATGCGGAGGTGTTAAGAGGATCGAGGGAGAGGTCTACCGATGTTCGGTCTGTGGAATGGTCTACAGCAGAGACCTCAACGCCTCCATAAACATAGCAAAAAGACTCCTTGGACAAGAGGCTAAACGAAAGTCAAAGCCAAAGTCAGAGGAGTTTGGGGGAGACATAAAAGTGAACCCCCCGAACCAGCAGATGCAGATAGCGGCGAAAAGCCTTATCCAATGCTGGAAGCCACCCTTTGAAAAGGGTGGTAGTTCACACCAATAACAGCCTTATTTCCTTCACGTTGGTGCTGCAGACCTTCTTGACCCCTCTGACTCCAGGCTTATAGGAGGTCTTTACCAAGCCAGCGTCCTCGAGGATCCTCATCTGCGCGCTCGCATTGGCCTTGCTCTGCTTTATCAGCTCGGCCACCTCCTGCATGTCAACTTCCTTCTCCTTTATGAAGTTGAGGATTTGTATTCTCGTTGGCGAGGACAGCGCCATCGCAACATTTGCTACACTCTCGCCCTTTATTGTCAGGACTCCCTCTACAACCCCAGCAGACTCGCTATTCATTATATACCACCTTTTAACCACTTATGCCACCAAATTACCAATCAATATACTATTAAACCTTTCGTCTATAAATTGGTTACACATTTCTATCTTTTAAACTGCAGAAAAAGCTAATCTTATTAATGCATTAGTTATTATTTCTATATGAATTGCATTTGCATTTCATAAACCCTTAGTTGACGCTGATAAAACCATGAGCAACTATAAAACCGTCTTGGGGATGGACAAACTCCCCTCCTATAACGGTTTTTCCGCTGTGGTTATCAACGAATCTGGGATCCTCATAAGAAAGGACGTCCTATCGATGGAGGGGGTCTCGGAGATGGCCCGCTCCTGCAGGGTCGACGCCATAGCGGTTGATAACATATACGAGATAGGATCGGAGAGCGAGATCCGAAGGTTCGTCGCCCCCCTCTACAGTATGGACCTGATCCAGGTCACAGGCTCCCCCTCGGAGGGCTTCAAGCAGCTCTCGGTCATCAGCAAACAGTTGGGCATGACAAGGGGCGAGAAGCTCTCCCCCTCGAGGACTGCAGAGGTCTGCGCCAGGGCGGCTGTCGCGGGCCACGGATTTCTCGTCAAGATCTATGACCCAGAGACGCGCATCACGATCTCCCGGCGGAGGAAATTCGGCTCCGGAGGGATGAGCGAGGGCAGGTACCGGCGGAGCATTCAAGGGTCCGTGCTGAACCTGACAAGGACGATAGAGTCTGCCCTCAACTCAAGAGGTGTAGACTACGACCTTGCCCTCAGGAAGGGCTCACACGGCATCGAGGGGTCGTCCTTCATCGTCTATGCCCCAAGAAACCTCCTCTTTGGCATAGTGAGGCCGATCCGCACCTCGAGCATAAACGTGAGGGTCACCCCCACATTCACGAAGTCCTTTGAGTTTGTGCCTCTTGGTTCAACCAATGCGGCACCACCGAAGCGGTACCTGATAGCCGGCGTAGACCCCGGGATGGTATGCGGTCTCGCCGTGATCGATCTCAGTGGGAGGATCCTTCACGTGTCCAGTGGGCGCGGAATTACCAGGGGGCAGATAACACGTCTTCTGGCCACGCTCGGTCGCGCGCTTGTCTTCGCAACGGACGTTAACCCTCCACCGTCATTACTGGTCAAACTCTCCGCCTCCCACAGCGCCATCCTCTTCTCACCCGAGCAGTCCCTCAAAACATCCGAGAAGGCGGATCTCGTAGAGAGGATTGTCCGCAATCAGAGGATAAAAGTCAAAGACTCGCACCAGAGGGACGCCCTAGCAGCGGCAGCAAAGGCCTACTCCTTCTACCGGAACAAACTCGAGCAGGCCGTTTCCCACGCACAAGCAGAGGAACGCCCTGTCCAGATCGAGGAGGTAAAGGCCAACGTCCTGAGGGGGATGAGCATAAAGGATGCCATAGCCCTTTCGAGAACCCCCGTCATCGAAGAGGTTGTTCCAAAAAGGAGGGCGGGCTCGGAACGCGAGCAGATCAAGGTGCTGGAAACAAAATTTGAGGATATGCAGGCTGAGAGGGACAAGCTACTCCTGCAGATCAAGGCGCTGGAGGAGAGGATTGAGGATCTGGAGACGTCCGCCCGTCTTATCAGACTTGGCGAACGCCCCAAGAGACCCCCAAGTGGGGAGGTCTACGAGCTTGAGCGGAGGATCAGGTCCCTTCTGAACGAGATCGGCCAGCTAAGAGGCCAATTGGAATGTACGAAGTCCGAAAACGTTCAGCTGCGCTCTGAGATGGGGGCGCTCGCATCGGGCGGGTCTCTCCTGTTCAAACGCTACAGAACCGTCGCGGAAGTTCTCCGCAATCTGGTGAACCTCCACGAAAGAAAAATCGCATTAGTGGAGCGAATAGGGAAGGTATCTGATGAACTGTTAAAGGCTCTGAGGATCTCCGACATCTCTGCCTTTGTGGTCGAAGAAATATCGCCGGATGAGAGAACCCAACTCTTAGAAATAGGCATACCCGTAGTCCTGCTGTCCTCGGTCAGCTCAGAGAACTATGGAGATGTCCAGACAGTTGAAAAGGCTACCTTAGAGCAGGCGCTAGAGGAAGCTAAAAAGGAACTCAAAGACTTCTCGGAGGTTAAGACCCGAAAGGTAAGGGACCTCTTAGAGGAGTACAAGAAGGAGAGGCTAAAAGAGACCCTCAGTAGAGGGTAACCTTCCTCGCCACAAACTCTACGCTGTGAGTCTCAACAGGCTGTTGCTGTAAGCGTTCAACAATGATGTTTCTGCGGTCCATAACATTATCCCCTTTGATGTACGTCGCAATTAGCAATAATCACTATTTAATATTATTTTCTAATAAAATTATTACCACGAAAGCGCAGAAATCCCACGCTCCTCAGAGGTGGGACAAATGCGCTTAAATATCCTTCATACAATTGAGGACAGGCCGCCTGTGATAGCAAAGAAGACAGTAAAGGCAAAGATTCTTGAATTGAGAGAGGGAAAAAGGCTCCTCCTCGAACAGGAGTATCTGAGTTTTCAACGCTACCTCCGTGGGCATAAGTCAGCAGAGCTCTGCTCCGCAACAAAGCAACAGGCCGATAGATTCCTCAACAGATTGAGGAGGCAGAACTGTGGTAGACTTGATCCAGACAAGGAGTACCCGATAATCCTCAGGAACGATGTTTATGATTTGCATAGGGAAGAAACGAAGCTGACTCCATACTGGATGAGGATTCCCGTAGCAGGCAAGAGGGGAGGAATCAATGTTCCCATAGCCACCTCCTCACCGATTCCAGAAGGAGCGAGGACAAGGGAGGCCAAGCTCATCAGGCGCGGCTCGGACTGGTATGTGTATGTCACTGTAGAGAAGGAAATCGAAGAAAGAAGACCGCAGTCAATACTCGCCGTAGACATGGGGATAAGAAACATAGCAACTACGATCAATTCAAATGATATCAGGCCGAAATTCTACGGCAAAGAGTTGAGGAAAGTCCGTTCACACTTCTACAAGCTAAGAAAGGAGTTGCAGAGGAAAGGGGCGTACGGAGCAATCAAGAAGATATCCAACCGCGAGAGGCGTGCAACCGACTCAATCCTCCACACAGTAAGCAGGAGGATAGTCAATGAGGCATACAGGAACAATTCAGCCATAGTGATAGGAGACCTGAAAGGAATAAGAACAAACAGAAGCGGCAGAACCTTCAACAGAAAGCTCAATAGCTTTCCATTCTACAGGCTTTATCAATTCATCAAGTACAAGGCTGAATGGTTCGGCGTACCGGTCCTGAAGATTTCTGAAGCATACACCTCTCAGACCTGCCACAACTGTGGCGAGAGGGGCCTTCGGGTCGGAGGCCTCTTCAAATGCAATAGTTGCGGACACGAATACAACGCTGACTACAATGGAGCATACAACATAATGCAACGGCGCGCAGGGCATATCTCTGCGTCAGGGGCTGCTCTGGTACAGCCCGTAACCCGATAGGATGAGGCACCATGAAGAGCGCCTACGAATCGGGAACCCCGCGCCTTTTAAAGGTGGGAGGATGTCAGCACGAATAATCTATCCGAACCCAACGTATCTGCTGAAAAGTTCCATTAATGGCGCTGAACTCCCACTGAAGAGGCATCATACGGTCTTTATGTAAAGGATGTTGTTGCCCCTGACCAATATCTTGCCGTATTTGGCAACCGGGTTACCGTCGTCGACGGCCTCGATAGCATCGGTCAGAATCAGATTCATTGTGAGGTCGTACTTCGCTAGGTTGCCTACGTATTCATGCCCGTCCTTCAGCTTCACGAGTATCTGGCTGTGTAGCGACTTGTTGAGCAGTCTAATCGGTTCGCTTGGCATATCATTGCACCATTTCTTATGACGAGAGGACTTATTATAAAAACTTGTCGGGTTCTGTCAAGTCTTCTGATGACTCAACTTCAGGGCATCGACTCCGAGGATTACCGTAGTCGTCGGGTTCCCCATCACAGCTTCAACTGCCCCGCCTTTCGCCCCTTTATCAGTGGGCAGGGAACGTGCGAACCTCACCCGTCCCCTTCGAGACTGGTTGATCACCGCAACCACATCTCGATCCGCTTTCATACCACATGAAATACACCACAACATCCTGTTCCGTCCATTCAGAAGTCTCTCCCCACATATTGGACAGATGGTTGAGGTGCCCATCGTCTCGCCTTTTGTTAGGCGAATAATTGGGATGCCTGACCAATTTGCTTTGTACTCTATCTGTCTCTGAACTTCTCCGAATGACCAAGAATTCATCATACTCCTATATCTGCGACCCTGACCGTTGCCCTTCTGATACAACTTGCGTATTCCTTTAATATCTTCGATAACGATCGCTTCCCTATTTTCAATCGCTGTTTCAACAATGGTCTTGGTCGCGCAGTGTAATAAACGACTGATTCTGTTCTTCCTTCGCCGTCCATATTTTGAAGCAATCTTCTTCCTGATGCGCACATCGTTCCTCCTGAACGCCGCCACGATCTTCCTCGTCCTCTTGGTTATATTGATAGCTTTCGAGAGGTCATATTGTTCGATGTGCTCTTCATTGCCATAAGTAATATTTCGAAGGTTCCTGTCAACGCCAGCAGTCTTGGTGCATTCAATCTGTTGCACCTCTTTTGAGATGCAGATGCTCATTTGGGAAGCCGTGAGCGTGAAGGAACGCACTCTCAAGGCTGGATCACACAGGATCTCCTGAGTGTACTTGTTTAACGGTATTCTGAAGAACCTATGATGACCCAATGGCACTCTTAGGGCGTTATCAATAAGCTTGAAGCCATAGCAGGACACAAGCTGTGGTTTCACGGCGTAGGGGCTTCTAGTGTATATCCCTCTCTTCAGCGACTTCTTTCTCGATGCAAGTACCCCACAGGCTCTTGATATGGCACAGAGCTTGTAGTAGGACGGCGCATCATAATCTGCAAGATTATGGTATGCTTTCGACGATAGGGACTTCAACGATGTAACATTCGCTTCCAAACCTATCCGTATGCAGTCGTTGACCATCAACCTGAACTGCTCCAATAAGTAGAGAATTTCAGCAGACGGTTGGTGGTTCTGCTTTACGCTCTTTATCGCCTGAATACGGCTTCCTCGCCATATATGTCGGTTATTTAAATACAACGATAAGTTAGAATCAAATAGATGCTACATTCCATCTCCGCTAATGTTGGATCAATCGATCCTTTGGCCTATTAGAAACACGTCCTTCATGCTTTCTGAGTCGTAAAGCTCCACAAATGCTCCCCTCACAAACCTGTCGAGATCCTGCGCGAACCTCGCCTTCCTGATAAGTGTCGCCGCGAACGAACCCCTACTTTTAAGAATCCTGAGTATCTCCTCCAACCCCCTGCGCGGGTCGTCCATGAGCTGAAGCACGCTTATGCAGAATACCACATCACAGGAACCGCCACGGAATGGTAAAGCCTCAACATCTCCCAAGACCAACTCCGTGTTGCCCCCCTCCCTCGTCCTCTTCCTTGCCTCCCTCAGCATATTAATCGACGGATCTACCCCAACGAGCAGTCCGCAATGATCAAGATGCTCAAAGAGCATTCCCGTGCCACATCCCGCATCTATTACCGTATCGCCCGCTCTAGGCATAACCCTCTTCAATGTGAAGCTTATCTTCAGCAACTGCTCCTCCCGGTACTGCATATCGTAGATCCTTGCAGTGGTGTCGTAATTACCTATAATCTCCTTCTTCGTGGTCAACTTCTTCCCTATCCTTAAAATTGTCCGTTATGGTTTTATCTGTGAACCACCTGTGGGGCAAACACAAGAGTCATCCGCCCGCAACTGGCGGGAAGAACGAGACGCCGTCCCCCTCCTTCAGTTCGGTATAAAGTCCTTTGATCCCCCTGACGTCCTTCCCGTTCACCAGGATCTTGACGAGTTCTCTCAGCTCCCCGCCCTCAACCATCAGCTCCTTCAGGATCCCCCCAAACATCTCGTCGAGGGCTGCTATGAGATCCATGACCGTATTGCCGCTGAAGGAGACCTCTGTGCTCGCCGTACCGACCTTCTCCCTAAGGGTCGCGAAGAACTCCGCCTTGACCTTCATGAAGAAATTCTAACCCACTGGAAAGATATAAGTATAATTCGAGTTCTACGAATAGTGTCCAAGGTGGATGGATTTGGGCGGTTACCTGAATAAGATACTTCGCGTCAATCTCTCAACAAAAGAGCTCTCGACCGAGGAGCTGAACTGGGAGACGGCGGCCGCCTTCATAGGGGGCAGGGGATACGGTGCGAAGATCCTCTACGACGAGCTCCCCGCCGGTATTGACCCTCTTGGTCCTCAGAATAAACTGATATTTATGACCGGTCCGCTGACGGGCACCGCGGCGCCCACCTCGGGGAGGTTCTCCGTCTCCACGAAGTCGCCGGCCACCGGAACAATACTGGACGCAAACAGCGGCGGCTACTTCGGTCCGGAGCTGAAGAGGGCGGGGTACGACGGAATCATCTTCGAGGGCAGGAGCGAGACCCCTGTCTACCTCTCCATCCTTCACGGCAAGGCCGAACTCCACAATGCAACCTCTCTCTGGGGCCTCGACGTCTTCGAGACTGAGGACCGCCTCAAGAAGATGGTCGGGGACTCGATGGCGAGGGTCGCATGCATAGGTCCCGCAGGGGAGCGCCTCGTCAAGATCGCCGCCATAATGAACGAGAAGCACAGGACCGCCGCCAGGGGAGGGGTCGGTGCCGTGATGGGATCGAAGAGGCTGAAGGCTATAGTCGTGAGGGGGAGGGCTGAGATCCCTCTTGCCAACCCGCACGCCTTCATGAAGGAGGTCAAGCACTCCATAAGCGTGCTGAAGGGACATCCCATTACCGGGGACGGCCTGGGAAGGTACGGGACCGCCGTCCTCGTTCACATCATAAACAAGGCTGGGGTATTCCCGGTAAGGAGCTACTCCACGGGCTTCTTCGAGGACGCGGAGAAGGTCAGCGGGGAGTACATGACAAAGACCATCCTCCGCGGTAAGAAGGGATGCTTCGCCTGCCCGATCATGTGCGGGCGCGTCACTCAGGTCAAGCTGCCATCGGGGGAGGTCCTAGACACAGAGGGTCCGGAGTATGAGACCGTCTGGTCTCTGGGACCGAACTGTGGCATAAACGATCTCACCGCGATAACCATAGCAAACGACCTCTGCAACAGGTACGGCGTGGACACCATATCCATGGGCCAGGCGATAGGCTTCCTGATGGCGTGCGAGGATAAGAGGAAGGTAAAGCCGGAGGAGATGGGCCTCGACGCCAAATTCGGGAGCACGGACGCCCTCCTCAGGCTGATAAAGATGACCGCCTACAGGGAGGGGATCGGCGACCTTCTTGCGGAGGGGACGAGGCGCGCCGCCTCGAGGCTGAAGGCAAACGACCTGGCAATGCACGTGAAGGGGCTGGAGCTCCCCGCTTACGACCCGAGGGGGGTGAAGGGGATGGCCCTCTCCTACGCCACGTCCAACAGGGGCGGGTGCCACCTCAGGGCATTCATGATCGCCCCCGAGGTCCTGAGCGTGCCGCGCTACCTGAACCCCAACTCCTACGACAACAAGGCCGCCCTCACCAAGGTCATGCAGGACGTCTTCGCCGTTCTCGACTCTCTGGTTCTCTGCAAGTACACCACCCTCGCCCTCTTCTCCACCCTCGCCTTTGAGCCGGACTCCTACGCCCGCCTCCTCACCACCGCCACCGGCTTCTACGTGGACAGGGAGGAGTTCTACAGGATCGGGGAGAGGATCTACAATTTGGAGCGCATCTTCAACGCACGCGAGGGGTTCAGCAGGAAGGACGACTACCTGCCCAAGCGCTTCCTCGAGGTGCCCATGCCGGAGGGACCGGCAAAGGGTCAGACCGTGGACATGGATAGGTTATTAAACGACTACTACGCAGTGAGAGGTTGGGATTACAACGGTATCCCCGCCGACAAGAAGGTGTCTCAGTTGGGTCTGAAACCATTATACGAAGGACCAAAACTTCAGGTGGCAATCGACGAGAGGTACCTTAAGGACGCCATCCCGATAGCCGAGGGATCCTACCGCGGCGGTGCGGACATCATAGAGGCCGGCACGCCCCTGATAAAGTCCGAGGGGCTCAGGGCGGTTAAGGATCTCCGCAGGCTCTGCCCCAACGCAACAATTATCGCTGATCTGAAGACCTTCGACACAGGCTGGCTGGAGACAGAGCTGGCCGTGGAGAACGGTGCGGACATAGTCACCGTGATGGGTGCCACCGACGACTACACCATAAAGGATGCCGTGGGCGCGGCCAGGAAGTACGGCGTGAAGGTGATGGTCGATCTCATGAACCTGAAGGATCCCCTCGCCAGAGCGATCGAGGTCGAGAGGCTCGGCGTGGACATAGTCTGCATGCACGTAGGAATAAGCGCCCAGACCAGGGAGAGGGAGGTCGATCAGAAGACTGCCCTCGTGGAGAAGATGGTGAGGTCTGTGAAGATACCCGTGGCCGTGGCCGGAGGAATAAAGCTTGAGGTCGTCCCCCAGATGGTAAAGGCAGGTGCCATGGATCTGATAGTCGGCGGCGCCATAACCAAGTCCGCAAACCCTGAAGAGGCAACAAAGCGGTTCGTTGACCTTATCAGAAGGACCTGGAAGTCGGTTAAGAAGTAACTCTACTTGCCTTTCTTTATTTACCCTTGAAGTAGCTTTTTTGCTTTAACAATCTTGATCCTTTTGAATTCTCTAAGTCTCAGTAGGTGTTGATCTCCTGAAACGATATAGTCGGCCTTGGCTTCAATTGCACACTCCGGCACCTTGTTGTCTCGTGCGTCTTCAGCCAAGACATTTACTGCATGTTTGGGCTCAACGATCCTCAAAACGATCGAATAGTAGCTGCAAGCGGTTTCAACCTCTTCACGTTTTAGACAAAACTTTGGATATTCGAGGACAGCCTTGAACTCCTCTAGGATCTGCGGCGAGACGTACCCCTCAATAATGCCTGCTTCAGCCATCTCAACAAGCCTCGATTCGTTGCCAGCCCAGAACCAAGCCGAGATCAGAACGTTTGCGTCAAAAACCACCCGGATCTTCCTCAAGTCCTCTTCCTCGCCCATGAGACCGCTTCCTGAACGTCGCTGTCTTTGATACCGCGCTTCTGTACCTTCTCCCTCACCGGCTGAGAGAGGATACCAAGAACGCTCTTTTCACTCTCCACTTTTTTCAGGACCAGAAGATCTCCACTGCCGAATAGAATCAGCTTGTCGCCTTCCTTCAGATCTAACTTCTTCCTCAACGTCTTTGGGATGACAACTTGTCCCTTTGAGCTCAGCTTTGACAACTCGATCATTTCAATCACTGTAAGACAGGTCTTACCAAAATATAAGGCTTGAGGTTACCCTCCTCGCCTAGGTTTGAGGTAGGCTTTCAATCCCCGTGGCAGATTTGGAGGCAACAAGATGGGTCGGAAAAAAGTCAAACAGATGGAACGAATGTAAGAATAATGCAACACACGAGTGGTTTGTATGGGCCCTCTGGTTCTGGGCACTGAACAAATGGAGCCACTGCTCAGGACAAAGGACCTTCTTGAGGAGCTGATAGAGACGATGGACATAATGTCTGACCGTAATCTGATGGAAGCCATCCGCAGAGGGGAGGATGACCTTAAAGCTGGAAGGACGAGAGACTATGGAGAGTTTATCGAGGAGCTCATGAAGTCCAATGCGATACAGGCTTTTCTCGACAAAGAGCTTTGAGAGGGACTTCCGGAAGCTAAGTCCAGAATCCAAGAGGAGGACGAGTCCTGAAGTAACTTCCAAACGCCAAGCAACGTCGAATTTAACTATTTCGGCGGAAGTCCCTAGACTTCAGGCAGGGATGAAGGCCGAAAAGTTGGGTAGTTATATATCCCCACTATATGTCAGAGGGTAGGGAGGGGCAACCCCTAACCGCTGATACAAGAAG
>VGLU01000003.1 GCA_016882195.1 Thermoproteota archaeon | reverse complement strand
ATGGTCAAGACTGTCTTCAGCTTTAGTTTTCTAACGGCATATTCCATGTCAGGGACGTAACCCTCTCCCGGGGTTTCCAGAATTTTGACAGGAAACCTCTTCATCAACTCGGTAGTCTTGGACGTGTGCCTGCTCACCACAACCACAACCTCGTCCACATTTTTGGCATCCTTTAAAGCCATTAGGACGTGTTCGATCATGGGTTTGCCGCCGACCTTGAGCAGGGGCTTCTCCTCGCCGAGGGTCATGCGGGTGCCCCTTCCGCCGGCCATAAGGAGCGCGGTTACACCCATCTTACCACCGCCAATATCACGATTAGGGAGGACATGCGGGTGAGTTCGTTCATCGCGCCTAAGACGTCCCCGGTTATGCCCCTGAAATGTCTGTTTGATACCCCAACCAGGACGAGAGCTGCAATAATGCTTGAGATCAAGGCGATTAGCCCCGTTATCCATAGCAGGCCAACCGCTGTAATCCCAGAGATTGCCAGGGCCACCAACAGACGCGCCTTTCCGTTCCGATCGTGCATTGCACCGACAAAGAGCGTATTCATTCCCTCGTGAGCGGATCTTCCAGCCCAAGCTCCTATTACCATTGATAGCTTTGCCAAGGTTTCTGATAGGATCAGGCTCTGGATTACGATGCCCACGTCCAATCCAGCGATGCAGAAGGCCGTTGTGAGCAGGGTTATCAGCCCGACCGCCAAACCTCCTGCCCCAGTGTTATGATCGTGCATGATCTCGATCTTCCTCTCAGGCGTTCCTTGAGACATGATGCCGTCCCCAAAGTCCAGTAGCCCATCGGTGTGGTGGACGCCGGTGATCAGAAGCAGTAGGCCGAGCGTAAGCATTCCTACAACGTAAGCCGGGAGGATCCAGAGGAGGAGCCGAGCAGAGATCCCCGTCAGGAGGCCTATGAAGGCTCCAACCAGCGGGAAGAGGGGCAAGCATTTTGCGGCATCCGCTAGGAAGTCCTTATCCATACCCACCGGGATGGCGGTGAGGAAGGCGACGAGGTTCCTAATCTCCTTCAGCATCCTACCAGATCACTCCGAGCCTACAAGCTGTTTGTAGTTCCTCTCTATCTCTCCGAGCAGGGTCTGTCTCGTTATGGAGCCGCCCGACTTGATCATGGCGGCTACGGCCGCCCCTCCTGCACCGACGCCCTCCTTCACAACCCCCTTCTCGTAGGCCCTCAGACCCTCAAACCTGGATCGGCTGAAGTCCAGATCGGCGGCCAGGATAGGAACGTCGGCGATCTGGGCAATTATGCCCCTGAGGTTGGAGGTCTTATCGGTTATGATCCACCTCGTGGTGCCGATTGCCAGATTATCCAACACTTGCTGGTTTAGCGCCTTAACAACGGTCAGTACGGCGCCCATCTGGGTTCCTCCAGCCATCAAGACTGGTACCTTGGTGGCAGCTCCTAGAACCAACCCTGCGAAGGCCGACATCATGGGATCCCCCAAACATGAAATGGCTTTGATCGGGTCTCCCGCCAGCGAGCCGAACTCCACGCCTGAGGCTTTCAGCCCAGCCTTAACAGTCTCAGTTTTTAGTTTATGGGGGTTGCCTGGCATACTGCTGCTGACCTTCCCCTCAGTGTCTATGCCCATAGCCAGCAAAACGCCCAGCGCTGTGGTCGTGCCTCCAGGAATGCTCTCGCCGATCACAAGATAATCCGCCAATTCGGCTATGCTCTCTCCAGCGATCGTCGCTCTTTTGATGACCTCTCCCACATTTTCCACAGCCTTTCCTGTTCTGATGTCCCCTCCCGGACTCCCTCCCAGATCCAAAAAGGGGATGTGGGGCTTTACCCTCAACCCTCCGCTGGCCACGAGGACCGGTATGTCTGCCAGCCTGAGGGCTGACTTGGTAATTAGAGCGGGAGTAGGTATCCCCTCAGGCGTCACAGGCACCCCGGGGATGCATTTACACCTTCCAAGGAGGAGGAGCTCGACATCTGCTGGCGGCGTGTAGTCGGTCAGCTCAGGATTTTTTCCAGCCGCAGATATGCCCGGGGTCTTGGCGGTCTCCGTGTTGCCTATGGTGCAGACGAACAGAGGTCTCTTCCCAGATAACTTCTTCAGGAAGGACTCGCCCTTAGGCTTGTTGTAGGTCAAGATGGCATCAATTTTCCTCAAATTTATTTAACCTCCTTCTTTCCGATAACCTCATATCTTGTGATGTCCAGGTACCGATAACCGTCCCTCAAGATTTTTTCACACCCAAGAATTTCTATACGCCTCTTGAATAATGGGCCGTCTGTGACGTATGTGTGGTATTCGCCCAGTTCGCCACAGGGATCAACCTTATCAAGTTTCAGCAAGTCGCTTACGAATCTTCTATCCACCTTACGTCCCAGCCACTCCTCGCCCAGTACGTCAGCCTTAACCATGATTACGGTCGCTTCGAAGCCCTCATCCATAAAGTCGTTCAGAATCTGCCTTGGGTCATGGCCCCACAGTGGCTTTATTGGAACCATGTTTGACTCCTTGCAGACGCGGTCTACCCAGCCTTCATGTTTAGGTATTTCGTATATGTCCCCAAAGACTACGCCCTCCACGCCCATTTCCTTCATCCTGCGCAACGCGGCATTGAATTCCCGCTCGTAGGATTCCCACGTGGTCCTCCATTGAACAAGGGGGATCCCGATCGCTTGTGATTGAGCAGCTATCAACCCGGAGTCCAGACCGTGGGACATGCACCTTCCTTCATTGGATATCAAGTTTAAGAGGCATGAGACCTCGAGGCCGTCCGAGATGGCCCTATAACATGCTAAAGAGCAGTCTTTGCCACCACTCCACGACGCGGCAAGCCTCACAAACCATCATCCCCCAACATGTGATTTGACATCATCCACCACACCACCTTCGTAAGGGGTTGTCTCAGGTTTTAAATGACCAGGAATTTCAGTTCTGAGCGCTCTTGCCACCCTCAGCTTGTCCTCTGATACCTTGAGGATGGCTAGGAGCGCGTGCTGGTTCCTGACGAATGTCGCTCCCTTGCTCTTCAACTCCATTAGGCGCTTCTTTGCCTCTCCTCTGGTGTAGTCCCTTCGCTCGACGGGTATGTCCTCTATGACGAACGTTGGTATTCCCAGCTTTAGGGCCTCCTTTGCTGCCTCCAGGTTTCGCAAGTTGCCGTGGGCAAAGGGAACTGCCGTTAGAACAACCGCGCTTGCCCTACCTACCATCTCCAAGTTGGCCCTGTGAGTCTCCTCGGTTATTGGGGAGAAGGGAGCATCGCTTGCGACGGGTATCCTCAACAGCTGTGTTGTCTCATAGTCAGTGTCCAAGACATTAAGAACGCCTGCGGTGACGTTGTAGCCCTCGTCCACCAGAATCTTCATCAGCGCCGTTCCCGTGCCAGCCCCGCATATCACGTGAACGGAGAGGTTTCTGGACAACGGGGGCTTCGGCGTCGAGATGGGGATAATGTAGAGGTAGTTGGTGAGGGGGTGCCTCTTCACTATGGCCTCGACCTGAAAGACGTTCTTAATATTTTCGCTTGTTAGAACGGCGTCCACGCTTCCCGCCGAGACTATCTTTCCATCCTTAAGCAGGATGGCCGAGTCGCAGTACCGCGCGGCTAAGTTGAAGTCATGTAAAACGGCTAAAATTATTAGCCCCTCCCTTGATTGGAGTTCCCTTAAGAGATCCATTATCTCCAATTGATTGTTGATGTCTAGGTGAACCGTTGGCTCGTCCAATAGGAGAACCTTCGGCTCCTGAGCCAGCGCGCGGGCAATTATGATACGCTGTTTCTCCCCGCCGCTCAGCTCGTTTACGGGTCTCTCAGCCAGGTGCCACGTGCCCGTGCGCTCCATGGCCCTCCTCGCTATTGCCACATCCTTCGCGCCTTCCGTTTGGAATCGGCTCAGATGGGGGTTACGCCCCATCAGTACGATATCCAACGCTGTGAAGTTGAAGCCTATAGAGGTCTCTTGCGGTACGACCGCCATCTGCCTTGCAACATCCACGCTCCTTAGCGCGTATATATTGAGATCGTTGAGCAGGATAACCCCTCTATGTGGTTTAAGCGCCCTGCTGATGCTCCTGAGCAGAGTTGTCTTCCCGGATCCGTTGGGCCCGAGGATGCCTACGAAGTCCTGCTCCTTCACCGAGAAGCGCACGTTCTCCAAGACCTTAACAGCGCCGTAGTAGCAGTCAACGCCATCGACATTTAGTATTGCCATGTCTCTGTCACCATTAGAAGGCATAACTCCCCTTCTTTTTGTACAGGAGGTAGATGAAGAAGGGTCCGCCTGAAAAGGCTGTGATGATGCCTACGGGCAGTTCGACCGGTGAAACGATAACCCGTGCAACGGCATCGCAGATGACTAGGAAGGTGGCTCCCACGATAATTGAGGTAGGCAGAAGTATGCGATGATCAGGTCCTATCAAGATTCTAGTTAGGTGGGGGATTATTAGGCCTATGAAGGCTATCAGGCCGCTGATTGAGACCGCTGCTGCCGTTACCAGGGAGCCGAAGATCAAAAGCAACTTCTTCACCCTCTCAGTGTCGACGCCCAACTGTTGAGCTGTCTCCTCCCCGAGGGCGAGCGCGTTGAGATCGCGGGCAAAAAAGTAGATGGCCGCCGTGCCGAGGCAGATCAGGGGCAGGGTCGCCCAGACGTCCTTCCACTCCACGTACGAGAAGCTGCCCATGAGCCAGAAGACTACGGCGTGGAGCTTCTCACCGGAGATAACCTGCAGGACGGCTACGATGGCCGACAGGAAGATGCTCACAGCCAGCCCAGATAGCAACAGCGTCGTTACTGGAACTCTCGATCCAACCCTTGAGATGTTGTAGACCACAAATACGGCTATAAGAGAGACGGCGAAGGCCAGGATTGGCACGGTGCTCAGGCCAAAGAGCGTAAAGCCTATCCCGAGGACTATGGCTAGGGCCGCTCCAACCGCCGCGCCAGCCGAAACGCCTAAAACGTAGGGGTCAGCCATGGGGTTCTTGAAGATGCCCTGGTACACGACCCCTGCAGCGGCAAGGGCGGCGCCGACCATAGCATCGGCCAGAACGCGCGGCATCCGAATTTGAAGGATTATCGTCTCCTCAACGCCCGATACGCTCGAGGGGTCCACCAAACCGCCCAGGAGGGGCGTTTGCTTGGCCAGTACTCTAAGAACGGTGGGGAAGGGTATCTGCGCGAAGCCGATGTTCAATGATAGGATGATTGTGGGTATCAGGAGGGCTGTCAACACGATTATTGTCAGCTTCCAACGGGAGGCACGCCTAAAATAGGCGGCCTCGGCTCCGGCTACGCTCATCTAACTCATCGTCCGCCATTTGTACCAGTCTGCTGGAATAGTTCGGGGTGGATAATCTCGGCTAGGGTCTCCAATGCGTCGATAATTCTCGGACCGGGCCGACTAATAATATCTTCATCCATTACGTATAGCCTGTCATTTTGCACAGCGCCTATCGTGCCCCATCCAGTTCTAGCCTTGACCTGATCAAAACTCCCCCAGAAGGACCCCATCCCAGGACCGAGCGGAAAGATTATTATGTCGGGGTCGCGTTCGATGATGGCCTCAGAGCTCGTCTGGAAGTATTTTATTCTCTGGTCGGCAAAGATGTTGGTTCCGCCGGCCTTCTCGATGAGCTTGTTTTCCCAGCCCTCTGACCCCACGCTCCACAGCGGATCGTACCAGACCTCGTAGTAGACCTTCGGCCTAGAGGTGGCATTGGCCACTTTTCCGACCACGGCGTCGATCCTCTGTTCAAGAGAGTTTACAAGTAAGGCAGCCTCGATATTTCTGTCAGTTACCCTACCCACGAGTAGAATGTCCTTAAGAATATCGTCTATGCTATTAGGATCCAACACCAGAACCTTGTATCCCATCCCCCTCAGTGTGTTGACGGCCTCGTCTTGGTCGAATGCGGCCAAGATCAAGTCAGGATTTAGTGTAACGATCACCTCTATGCTTGGTGTCCAGTAATCTCCAACGCTTGTCATGTTCCCGGCCTCGATCCAAGCCGAGAAATTGTACGGGTAGTTGCATCGTTGGGTCACGCCCACGACCTTATCGCCCGCCCCCACCGCGAAGAGCTTCTCCGTGTTGCTCGGGGCGAGCGAGACGATCCTAGTGGGATAGGACGTGAGACTCAGTACGTAACCGCCGTCATCCACCACGGTCAAGTTGCGATATTTGTAGAGTTCGCCCTGCAGGGTGCCGATCTGGTTTTGTAGGTCGCTGATCGTGGAACGCATCCCTGCATTCTCCCCTTGATAGTATGTATAGGTGTACACTGCAGAAATGACTGAGAGGATCGCAAGGATTGTAGCTATGTAGGTGATGTGTTTCATATCAGGATGGATTATCCATCCAAAAATATATAAACGTTGTGGACAATTGTTATACAGATCTGAAAAAAGGTTGGTGATAGTATGAAGCCTGAAGCTCCGCCGTTGTTAAAATATCTGAACGAGAGGGGAATAACATTGAAGAACCTCATAGACACTGCTCTGGAGCTGTATGTCCCTCATCCTGGCGTGGAGACAAAGGAAAGGGCCGCCGAGATCCTTGAGGAGGAGTTCCTTGACGCCCTTTCGGACGTGAATGTTTCCACCCTGGAGGTTGCCTGCTTCCGGGCAGAGGAGGATGCGAAGGCTGATCTGGTGCCGGGCCTGACCAAGGAGAGGTTCATGGGCCGCCCGGGGCTGGTTGCCGACGAGCTTTTGGGAATGGCGATAGCCACCTACATCGCTGGGGCCAGGGGGATCTTCGAGTTCATCAGATTCGATCAGGCCAAGCCGGGCATTTTGAAGAGGCTCGGGGCCCTTACAAACGATGGCATAGGAGGGCTGGTGGCTGGTGTCTCATCGAACATGTATACTCGGGCTCTGAGAGAGAGAATGGGCTCAAAGGGTTCCTGAAGGTGGATGTAAGATCATTAAGGATGATAGACATGTATAACAAACGGGTCTCTAAAACACGTCTGCTGTCTGAGGTCGCTCTCTTCTCTGCCCTCAGCGGCCTAGGTGCTCTGGTACCCATACCGAGTCCCGTCGGTTCCATAGCCTTGGACTCCTTCCCGGGATACTTTATGGCGCTTTGGAGGGGGGCCCTGGGCGGAGCCCTTGTATGCGCCATTGGGCACCTTCTCTCATCCTTCAGAGCCGGCTTCCCATTAGGACCCCTACACATTGCCATTGCATTGCTGATGGCAGCGGTCGGCGTGGTGACCGCAGTGCTCAAGAGGCGCTTTGGCATTATAGCGGGCTTGATCGGTGGCGTTTCCGTAAACGTGGCGGGAAGCGTCTTGGTCGCTCCAGTACTCGGATGGTCCATGGTCCCCGTGGTGGCCACCTTTCTGTTGGTAGCATCCGTAATCAATGCCGCTACCGCCGGAGTAATTTGTAAGACGCTGGAGAGAGGGTTACGCCGTTTTGATTAGAGAACCATTTCCCAATTCCTCTTCCACAGGTCTTCCCCCAAAGTCTCCATCCGGACACGGTCTCGTCAATTTTAGGGATGTGCTAATCCAGCCTCTTCCCGGCAACAGATTTTTGGTCGTCGGCTGCGACGCCTCCGGCGGGATTGGTCCCAAGGAGGTTGATGTTTTAAAGGTTGACGGGAGGGTGTTGGGGAGGTTCATTGTCAGAACCGCCTTGATGGAGGTTATGGCTGTCGGCGCTAAACCGCTCTGCGTTGCGTGCGGGCTGGGGGTCGAGCCCGATCCCACAGGAAATAGAATAATCAACGGCGTAAAATACGAGATGAGGAAGGTTGGACTAAGACCTGACTCGGCGTTGGTGGTTGGTACCCAGAAGACCTTCAAAACAATGCAAACTGGGGTGGGCATGACTGTTGTCGGCATCGCCAAATCCAAAGAGATGATTATAGGCAGGTCAAGAGGTGGAGATGTTGTTGTGAGCGTAGGCCTCCCCTCCGTGGGCGAAGAGGTGCTTGAAAACGAGGCAAAGGGGTTGATAGCCGACACGGACGACCTCTTGAAACTCCTTTCATCAGACTTCATTCACGGCATTATTCCAGTGGGGTCCAAAGGAGTTCGCTATGAGTTTGGAGTCCTCGCGCTCGAATCTGGACTTAAGCCGATACTTGCTGGAAACTTGGAGGTTGACGTAAAGAAATCCGCAGGTCCGAGTACGGTTCTACTAGCCTCGTTGCGAAGAAGCAAAGTTAACGATCTTCTGGGTTTATTGAAGAAGCCAATGAGCATAATAGGCCACCTTGAATGAAAAGTTGAGAAGGTTAACAAAACTAGTTAACCCTTGGGTTAGAGGCGCATACTGTTAGTTCCTTCTCTTCGCATCACAGGAGCCGGATTATAGCCTCGCCGAATTTGTAGGCGGCGTCTGGTCCGTTACCGGTAACCACCTTGCCGTCCACCACGACCGCCTGATCCTGCAGGATCCCACCCCCACGCCTCATCTCTGCCAGCGCATCGCCGGATGGGAAGACCGTACACTTCTTGCCCTTTATGATTCCTGCCCTTGCCAGAACGACCGGCGCAATGCATATGGCAGCAACCACGCCGCCCTTTTCGTACACCTTCCTCACCGCCTCCTGCAGGGGTTTGTTGGACCAGAGGTAGGTTTGGCAGCCCGAGCCGCCGGCGATTACCACCGCGTCGTAAACCGACGGATCCACCGCGCTTATCACAACGTCAGGAGTCACCCGCATCCCCAGCCTTCCATGAGCCACGCCGGGACCCGAGCTGGCAACGGTCACGCTGTGGCCCGCCGATCTTATCAGTTCGTTGGGCACCTTGAACTCCTCGTCCCTAAAGTCCTTCTCGGCAATAACTATGAGGACCTTGGACATCGAACACCACCGTCTAAGACTTCGTTATTTTAACTTATAAAACAAGTGTCGGGAGGCTCACATTTGTAGGGAGCGCATCAGAGAGGATGGATCGCTCTTTATCAGCTCAAAGTGATGGAAGAGCCGTTCTGCGTCCCTTGCGACCGCCTCAGGTCTGGCTTCGCTGGGTTCAAACTGAAGTATCCGCGCAGGGTCCACTGGACACGACACAAGTCCCGTCTTGTAGTGTATGCTGAACGGCGCCCTCACGTCCCCGTATGGTTTCATGGAGCTCCAGTCGACCAAGACCTTCTCTGAGCGCTCCTCCTTTTTAGCCACGGTTGAGGTCGTCAGCCCCTTCTCCACGAGGGGTAGGAGAGCCGCCGGAGGCTGCGCGCTCTTAATCTCCTCCTCAACCTTCGCCTGAATCCGCTGAATCAGGAGCCTGTAAAAAGCAAAGAGGTCACCCTTCGGCATCTTGCCGTTATCCAGCGACGCCCAGACCTGCATGCCCCTGGACCCACTGAACTTTACGGCGGCGTGCACCCCGTTCTCCCTAAGCAGCCTCAACAGCTCGCCCGCCACGAACTTCACCGCCAGGAACCCCTCCTCCATAGACCTCAGGTCCTCGCCGGCGTCTAGGTCCAGTACGAGCCAGCTCGGCTCCTTCATGTCGAAGGAGTGGACGTAGGGGACGTAGTCAAGGGCATGGTCGTCGACGTAGCGCATTAGAGACTCTTTCGAGTCTATCTTTATGAAGACGGGTTTTGGCTTGTATCTGGCGTACCTCACGAATAATGGCTTTACCTTCCTTAGGGGGTCGGCATCGTCGCTGAAGATCTTTATTATGCTGGCGGGCCTTTCCCTGAGGAAGGGCAGAAGGTAGTCGGCGACCTTCTCGTAGTAATTTTTTGCTATGAGGACCATTCTGTAGGAGAGGTTAAGATCCTCACCGATCTCGGGCAATAAGTTCTTGATTAGTTTCATGCCACCATCGGTAATGTAATAAACTCCTTCGCCGACTCGTACGAGTCCGCCCTTCGCCATCTGCTCGAGTTCGTGCTGTATGTCTGGCTCGGCTAATGGAGACTTCTCATCACGGGAGACCTTCTCGAATATGTGCTGAAGGTCTATCCTCGCACCCGGCTCCTTTATTGAGAGCAGGAGGAGTATCCGATCCCTCACGGTAGCTTTCATTGTAGTACCCCCCTCGTGAATTAGTTCACTCATTTCATTTAAAAAGATCCTCGTTTCAAGGATAAGAACTGATCGAAATCAAATGATAACAGTTAAGTATTTATTTCTGAAAACCGAAATCTATTTCTGAAAACCGAAAGGAGAGGTAGTAATGTATCTAGACCGCATCTTAGGGAGCACGACCAAGGTAAATGCCCTATCGGTGCTGATATCCAATCCCGAGAGGGGCTTTATGGAGATCGAACTCGCCAAGGAGAGCGGCTCTCCGGTCTCTGAGGTGAACAGGCAGATGAAGGACCTAACGAACTCCGGCTTGGTTACGGTTCAGAGAGTGGGGAGGACTAAGGTCTACCGTATAAACAACAAGCACTTCCTCTACCGTCCTCTCGTAAGGCTGTTCAGGAGCCTCGAGAGCGTATACCGAGAGATTGCCCAGGAGATCGTTTCGCATATCGCCAAGCATGAACCCAAAGCGGTGATTCTCTTCGGAAGCTTGGTCAAAGGTAAGATCAGAAGCGATATAGTGAGAGAGCCAAGCGACATCGACCTGGTGGTTGTGGCTAACAAGGGGGATGTGCAAAAGATAAAGGATGACATGCTCCAGTTCATTAACTCAGAAATTAGCATGAGGTATGGAATCACGGTCTACCCTGTTGTGCTGTCCTACGAAGGGTATGTGAAGGGTCTGAGCAAAGACCAGTTCATCATTGATGTACATTCAAGGGGTGAGGTGTTGTATGGAGAGAGGCCGAGCAAGTTTGGTTAGGTGGGCGCTGGGCAAAGCCGAGGAGTATCTACAGTCTGCTCACGATAACCTGAAGGCTGGAAGGCTCTTCCCTGTTGCGGAAGAGATATTTCGCGCCCTAGAGACGGCGCTTGAAGCGCTTCTTTACCATTATGGAACTCGAACAATAGAGTATCCAGGGGCAGGGAAAAAATTCACAGGAAGACTTGCCTTGCAGTTTCTCGTCAGAGACAATCTCGTCCGTCCAAGAAGGTTAGACAGAGCGGTATACGACAAGTATCTAGCTCTGGCTTCTGAGCTACATTTGGCAGGATATCAACAGAGCACGATTTTGAGAAAGACGAGCTGGAAAATAACCTGAGATTTGCCGAGGACCTGCTGACAAAGGTTAGGTCAATGGTCGGTCGATAACCTCTTGTAAAAATGCCTGTAATTTTTCCCCCAGTTTCAAGCTTTATATTTCCTGTAGCTGAGTATCAAAATGGGGTCCATCCGTGGAAATCCTTCAGTTTGTGAGGGAAAATGGCAAGCCCTACTCCGAGATGCTTTCAATAAACCTGGGGGATGGCGATCCTGCCTACTTCAAATGGTTCTTGGCCTCAATTCTGTACTCAAAGCCGATAAGGGAGACGAGTGCCACCAAGACTTACAGGCTATTCGAGTGTTACGGGTTGACAGATCCGAGGTCCATAGTCAAGGCTGGCTGGGACAGGCTTGTAAAAGTCCTCGACGAGGGCGGTTATACAAGGTATGACTTCAGCACGGCGGACAGGCTCTTGGAGATCTGTAGAAACCTTATCGCTCATTATAACGCAAGCCTCGATCTTTTGCACCAAAGGTCTTCGGGTAGCCGGGACCTGGAGAGAAGGCTGATGGATCTCGGCAAGGGGATAGGACCGGTGACCGTGTCTGTATTCCTCCGGGATATGCGCAGGGTTTGGTCTAAGGCGGATCCGTCGCCTACGCCTAAGGTGAAGATGGCGATGTCGGCTCTTGGAATAAGCGACCTGAAGGAGTTCGCCAGGAGAGAGGGATTGGGCCTGATTGAGCTGGAGACGGCTCTTCACAGGTATTTCAGGCTTTTCATCAAAACGAAGGCAAGAAAGATCTAGTTATTTCAGATCTCGGCAATGGCGTACCTATAAATTCTACTTTTCACCTTACTTCATCTATGAAACTTCCACTCGAGCTGATACCCGAGATGGAGCGCCGCTACGGCAAATACTGGTGGCCCGAGGACAGCGAGCTCAACTATCAGAAAATTTCAAAGAACCCCTTCACAAACATCGTCTTCACGGTTCTCTCCCAGAACACCTCGAGCAACAACACCCGGAGGGCTTACCTCTCCTTGGCAAGATCCCTCTCCGTCGACCCATTCACCCTGAGCCGTGCAGACCCCAAGAGGCTGAGCGATGCCCTCAGGCCCGGAGGTCTTCAGAACGTGAAGGCTCGCAGGCTGATAGAGCTGTCCAAGTTTGTGGTAAAGGAGTTCGAGGGTGACCTCAGCAAAATACTTGGCATGCCCAAGGAGAAACTGCGCGAGAGGTTGAAGGATCTGCCGGGGGTCGGAGACAAGACCGCCGATGTCCTTCTTACGAGCCTCTACGGCCACAGGGAGTACCTCGTGGTGGATACGCACATGATGAGGATAGCAAAGCGGCTGGGACTAGTCGGTGAGAACGCTCCCTACCATGAGATCCAGAGGGCTCTGAAGAACTGCCTTCCTTTAGAATTGTTGCCGGAAGAAAAACAGGAGAGATTGACGGGCCTCTTCTGGTTGCTGGCAAAGTACACATGCGACGCGAAAAGACCCAAATGCCTCGAGTGCATCCTGAACAAGATGTGCGAGAAACGCATTTGACCTGACGACTGCCGCACCCAGCTGGGGCTTCGGAGTTAAAAAGCCACCCTTATCTCAAGGGATCAGAATGCCTGCCTCTGAGGCCGAAAGGTTGCTTAAGGAGATGTTCGAATATGCAAGGAAGAGCAGGGAATTGGGAGCAGGAGACTTCGGAGAGATAATGGCGGGGTTCCGTAAGAGGCTGCTGGACGAGGACGGGGGCGAGGGGACCTTCTCCAAAAAGTTCTTGAGGTTGATCAAGGAGTTCCAAGCGACTGATCCGAGGTACCAGAGGAGGCTCGAGTTGCAGTAGTGCCACACCAGCAGTAGAGGTAACCCTCAGGCGGGGCAAACGGGAGCAGCAGAGAAGGTCTCCCTGCTGAGGATGGCGACGATTAGTGAAAGGGCGATTAATACCACGCCTATCAGGAATATCAGCTGGTACGAGGCGAAGATCCGGGTTCCGCCGTAGGTTATGTCGAGTAGAAAACCCATGAAGTACTGGAAGAAGCCGGCGCCGATGAAGGCGAATGTGTTGTAGCACGCCATGGCCGTCCCGCATATGTCGGTGGTGAAGAGCTCCTTTGATACCGTCATGTAGATGTTCGAGAAGCCGAAGGATATGCCGAGGAGAAACAGCATCGACATGAGCACGTACGCGCCCATCGACCTTCCCGCGGCGTACATTATCCCCCAGAAGAGGAGGCTGAGGAGTATCCCCGTAATGAGTACGGGCTTCCTCCTCTGCATCTTGTCGGATATGAAGCCCGCTATGGGAAGGAAGATCATGAAGCCGAGGGCTATGAAGAGCAGGAAGTTGCCCGCAGTCGGCTTGCTCATCCCATACACGTCCATCAGGAACGGTCCTCCCCATAGACCCTGGAAGCTTATGAAGAAGCCGTAGACGAAGAGTGGCACGAGCGTGAGCTTGAGGAACTCCCCCTTTGAGAAGACCGTCCGGAGGTCGCACGTGATGCTCCCCTGGCTCCTGAAGCTGGAGGCGTCCTCCTCTTTGATCACGAGCCACGCCACGCCTGTGAAGAAGAGCATGAAGAAGGATATCAGGAGGAAGGAGTACCGCCATCCCAAGGCGAGGGAGAGCAATGCTAGGGGAGAGGATGCTAGGAGCCCCCCTATGTTGCCAATCGCGGTGAGCGCCCCCGTTAGCGTCGCGAACCGACCGGGCTTGAACCAGACCGCTATCGCCTTTAGCGATGAGACATAGAAGCCCCCGACGCCGAAGCCCACCATTGCCCTGCCAAGGGTCAGAGCCTCTATTGAGGGGCTGAACGAGAAGAGGATGCTCCCTACACACGCGATGAGGCTGAGCATGGAGACCGTCTTCCTTATGCCGATCCTGTCGAGCATTACGCCCACCGGTATCTGGGCCACGGCATAGGGGAAGAAGTACATGGAGGACATGAGACCAAGCAGCGAGGCGTCCGTCCTGAATTCGTTCATTATATCGAGGGCTATCACCGCTACGCCGACCCTGTGGAAGATGGAGAAGAAGTAGAGCGCAGAGAGGGAGCAGAAGATTAGGATGGCATACCTGTTCCTTGACATCAAAGAAACCCCTAGGTCAACGTTATTGAATCAGTCAAGTCCTTATTTTTATTTATCCTTGACCATTTATCGACCACGGATACCATTGAAGGAAAGAAACATATTGAGGATTTTGTAGTAGTATTTCAGGCGGTTGCATTGTCCATCAAACTATCCGAGGGTGTTTACTGGGTTGGTATCTTTGACTGGAAGCTTAGGATCTTCCACGGCATTGCCACCCCCAAGGGCGGGACCTACAACTCGTACCTCATAAAGGATGGCGAGGCGGCCATTATAGATGCAGTCTATGAGCCATTCTTCGACGAATACATCGGAAACCTATCAACGCTGGTGGATCCCACCAAGGTCCGCTACCTCATAGTGAACCATGCGGAGCCTGACCACTCGTCCTCAATAAAGAGCCTCGTGAGCCTCAACAATGAGATCAATATCGTCTGCACCGCGAGGTGCAAGGAGTTCCTGGAGAAGATGGGCGTCCAAGGTAAGTTCATAGTAGTGAAGGAGGGCGACACACTCAAGGTCGGTAGCAAGACCTTGAGGTTCATCGAGGCACCTATGCTGCACTGGCCGGAGGTAATGTGGACCTTCCTAGAGGGCGAGAGGATACTCTTCCCATGCGATGTCTTCGGCGCTCAGGTGGTAGAGTCCACGATGAGGGCAGAGGTGGTTGGCGACATAGAGGCACACGCGAAGAGGTACTACGCCTTCATATTCAGACCCCTCGTTGCCGCGGTCTTGAAGGGGCTGGACAAGGTGGAGGGGCTGGCACCGGCGATGATCTGCCCCTCCCACGGCCCGGTCTGGAGGGACGTGGCGAGGATACAGAGGTTGTGGAGGGAGTGGAGCACCAAGCCTGAGGGGGACAAGGTCCTCATAATCTACTCCTCAATATGGGGGGACGTGGACAAGATGGCGAGGGCGATAGCGGACGGCGTGCAGTCCACCGGCGCCCAGGTCGTGATCAGGGAGGTGGGCGACCTCAGCTGGTCAGGCTGGGCAGACCTCCTAGCGGATGCCATGGAGTCCAAGGCGATAGCACTCGGCTCCTTGACGGTGCTCGGAGGGATCTTCCCGCAACTGCTGTACGCCACGATGCTGCTGAGGCTCGTGAAGGCAAAGAAGATAGGGCTCTCCTTCGGGGCGTACGGCTGGGGACCCGGTGTCACGAAGAAGTTGGACGAGGAGCTGAAGGCGATCGAGGCTATGCCGTACAGGGAGGGGATAGAGGTGAGGTTCACTCCCACCGAGAGGGATCTTCAGCTGTGCAGAGAGGCGGGTAGGGAACTCGGAGAGAGGGTCAAGGGGGTGAGCTGATGGACAAGTGGATATGCACCGTTTGTGGCTACATATACGACCCTGAGAAGGGCGACGAGGCGTCAGGTATATCGCCGGGCACCTCCTTTGAGAGCCTGCCAGAGGACTGGACTTGCCCAGTCTGCGGGGCTCCCAAGGAAATGTTCGAGAAGGTCAAGGAGTGACCGCAAGAACTTATTTTTTTCCTTCCCTTTTTTGTTAAGTTTACTAGAGGTTGAGCCCCTTTAACTATGTCGTACCTTGACTTGAGCGGTACTGCTGGTCGAGCCTTTTCGCCTCTTTAATGAACAACTCTCTCACGGACGGTGCGTATTTGTTCCTTCTCTGAATCAGCTCTACTGTCTGTAAGTTTCCCTCGATCAGTTTTAACACGGCCAAACTCTTCCTGAAGGCGTGTGTCTTGAAGGGTTCCATGTCCTGACCGCGGTTTAACCGTGCCATAGCGCACCTCAACGAGAGGTATGTGAAGTGGTTGAGTACCTGCACCGTCGCCATTACCTTGTCGTGCTCCTCTGCGGTAGACTCCGTTACGCGCATGTCCGATGAGGCGAGGAGCTGCTTGAGCTGCGAGTTCCACCTGCTGCCGCGTATCGGAATGAGTATGACGTTCTTCTGGCTCACTGCCGCCGAGGCAAACAGTGGGTGGATACTGGTGTACTCGATGTCGGCTGGCAGGGTTCTTGACAGGACCTCCACAACCCCGCACTTTACAGAGGAGATGTCCACGAAGAGCGAACCGGGCCGCATGGTCTCTGAGACCTGCCCTGCAAACGACTGAAGCCCTTCTGTTGGAATTGCGGCGATTACGATCTCGCTTTTGGCAATGCAGTCCTTGATGCCCGATGCGCTGACGCCGAGTCTCCTCGCTACCGACAGCGCCCGGTCTGGTCGCCTGCTGCAGAGGGTTATGTCGCAGTGGTTCCTAAGCAGCCTGGTTAGGCACCTTCCCATCCTTCCGGTTCCCACTACCGCAACCTTGAGTAGCTGCCCAGAACCCTCAGGATTCCTGTCTTCTCTCTTGCTGCCTTCAAGGCCGTCGAACATTTGGGCTCACCTGCGTTACCTTCAAAGTCCAGGAAGAAGAAGTACTCCCACGGCCTCTGCTCCATAGGCCTTGAGAGGATCATCGTTATGTTGATGCCGCACCTCGCGAACTCCGTTAGGACGGCAGAGACCGCGCCCGGAACATTGTCCACAGAAAAAAGCAGGGAGGTCTTCTCGCCCTTCGTTGGGGGGCCATTCTTGCCGACCACAACGAAGCGCGTATAGTTGTTTGGGCGGTCCTCGATGCCCGAGGCAAAGACCTTCAGCTCATTGAGCTCGGCGGCTATCTTGCTGCCTATCGCCGCGCCACTCTTGTCCCTGAGAACGTGCTCCGCAGCCCTCGCCGTGGAGTCGGTCATGACCACCTCCGCATGGCTGAGATATTTTGAGATATAAGCGTCGCACTGCGCCAGAGCCTGAGGGTGGGAGTACAGACGTTCTATTTGGCTCAAGGACTCTGTCTGCGGATGCACTATGAGGTTTTGGCTCACGCGCAGCTGTGCCTCACCAACTATGGACAGGGGATACTCCAATAGGCGATCGAGTGTCTCATTTATGGGTCCTTCAAGCGAGTTCTCGAGCGGAACTACGCCGAGGTCGGCACCCCCAAGCTCGACCTTGCTGAAGATCTCACCGATCTTCCTGCAGGAGAGGTACTCTGAAGAGGAGCCAAAGGTGGTCCTCGCCGCCTCGTGGGAGAAGCTGCCCTCGGGTCCCAGAAAGGCTACGATTGTCGGTTTTTGGACGTTTCGGCACATGGAGATTATCTCGCGGTATACCGACTTGACGCCCTCTCCTGATGCCTGGGTAGCAACTGAGGCGACCCTTTCCAAGACCTCCTTCTCCCGGGCAGAGTCGAAGACGGCGGCCTTCTGCTCCGCCTTTGCCCTGCCGATCTCCTTGCAGATTCCTACCCTCTCGTCCAGTAGTCTCACGATCTCTCTGTCTATCTCATCGATTTTTTTACGACCACTTTCCTGTTCCAAACTAATCACCTATAGTCCTAGGTATCATCTGAGCCCTTACCATTAAATCGGTTATGCAGATGGAGGTCATACCCTCCACCACAGGCACGGCCCTCACAGCTATGCACGGGTCGTGCCTTCCCTCCACGCGCAGCTCTGCCTCTTTCATGGTTCTCAGGTCGACGCTCTGCTGCGGCCTGCCAATGGAGGAGGTCGGTTTGATCCCAACCCGAAAGACAAGGGGCATCCCATTGGTAAGCCCGCCAAGTATCCCTCCAGAGTTGTTGGTCTTGGTCAGGATCTTCCCCTCCTTCACGCAGAACTCGTCGTTCGCCCCAGATCCCCTCATGCCAGAGAGCCGAAAGCCTGATCCGAACTCGATCGCCTTCACCGCAGGGATGCTGAAGATGCCGTGCGAGATGAGGCTCTCCATCGAGTCGAAGATGGGCTCACCTATCCCAACAGGGAGGTTGAGCACCCTGCACTCGATCACCCCGCCTGTCGAATCATGTTCTGCTGCGAGCCTCTCGAGCTCAGCAACCATTAGTCCTGATTTTCCCTTATCGGCACATCGAACCGGACTGGAGTAGGCGAACTCCTCCACCTGTTCGTCCTTAATCTGAGTGCCGACTTTGATGCCGCCTATCTGCACAACATGCGTCAGGATCTTGATCCCTTGGGTGGAGAGTATCTTCTTGGCAATGGCTCCTCCCATGACGATGCCGGCCGTCAGTCTACCGGAGAAGAAACCGCCGCCGCGGTAGTCGTTGAACCCACGATACTTTATGAAGGCGGTATAATCCGCATGGCCCGGGCGGGGTATGTAGCGGTGCTTTTCGTACCACGAGGAGTCCACATCCTCGTTGGCCACCAGCATGGTGATCGGTCCGCCATCGGTTCTGCCGTTGACCGCCCCACTAAGCAGCCTTACCAGATCCCGCTCTCTCCGGCCGGTGGTGAGGACCTGCCCAGGTCTCCTTTTGTCCAGTTCCTGCTGAATATCACCCTCGGTCAGCTGAAGGCCCGCAGGGCATCCCTCAACGACCGCCCCCACGGCCTTGCCGTGCGACTCTCCAAAAAGGGTCGCCCGGAAATCCCTGCCAAACCCAAAGCTCATCCCATCTTCGCCTCCACCTCCAAATCTGCGCCGAGCCTCTTCAGGTCCTCGAAGAAGGAAGGGTAGCTCTTGGAGACACACTCCGCGTCCTCGATCACAGACTCCCCTCTCGCCACCAGAGCCGCAACCGCGCAGGCCATGGCTATCCTATGGTCATTGCTTGGATTAATCGTTTTGCCCGTCAGAGCGGCCCCACCCTCCACTATTATGGCGTCTTCGAGAGTCCTGATCCCTGCCCCCATCTCGCCGAGCATGCCCACGGTCGTCTTGATCCTGTCGCTCTCCTTGAGCCTGAGCCTGCCCACCCCTGAGATGGTTGTCCGCCCTGTTGCCTGAGAGGCTACCACTGCCAGAACGGGCACCAGGTCGGGTATGTGACGTGCGTCGAGCTCGATGCCGCGAAGGCGCGATTTCATTGCGAGGACGCCATACGGTGAAGGGAGGAGGTTGCCGCCCATCTTCATGAAGAGATCTACCACCGCTCGATCGCCCTGTCTCGAGGACGGAGGCAGGGCCCGCACGTCGACCATCCCGCCTAGGAGCCCCGCGGCTATCATAAACGAGGCCGAGGAGTAGTCACCCTCCACGACGTACCTGCAGGGGCGGAGTGCCTGCCCGCCTGGTATCCGGAAACTGCCGTCCTCAAAGTTGGCGCGGACCTCAGCGCCGAAACGGTCGAGTACCTCCACTGTCATCTCCACGTAGTGCCTTGACTCAAGCGGACTGGTCAGACGGAGTGTCGTGGTCCTCCTCGCCTTGGTGCAGGCGAAGAGCAGGGCGGAGACGAACTGCGAGCTTACGTCGCCCCTCATCCCGACCTCTCCGCCCTCTATGCCTCCCCCGAGGACCACTATCGGTGGCAGGCCGTTTCGCCTCGTGGAGTAGCAGGTGGCGCCTATCGAGTTCATTGCCGAGAGGAGCTCTGCCATGGGCCTCCTTCTGAGGGAGTCGTTGCCGGTCAGCACGGTCGCACCGGGTGCCAATGCCGAGACTGCGGTAAAGAGCCTGAGGGCGGTCGCGGATCCGCCGCAGTTGATCACGTCCTCAGGGGCCTCCATCTGACCGCCTGAGAGTGTCCAAGAGCTCTCCTGCTCCACGACCTTTGCGCCCAGCTGCCTCGCGGCTCCAAGGGCCGACAGTCCATCCTCGGACTTGGAGGGGTTGATTATCTCGGTCTTGCCGTCGGCCAGAAGGGCACCGACGATAGCCCGCTGGGTGTAGCTCTTCGATGGAGGGGCCTGTACGGTGCCGGCAACGCTGCTGCTTCTTATCCTGACCCTCATACGGACCCTCCCGAATGGGCACGGTCTCGGTTAACCTCGGATCTCAGGACGGTCTGACCGAGATCCTTCCAACCCTCGATTATCGCGCCCTCGTCCTCCCTCTTTGAGACGGCACATACCGCAGGTCCCTTACCGCAGAGCCCTGCCGAGACCGCACCGTTCTGAATCGCTAGAAGGATTGGGGACGGGTCTATGTGGAAGAGGTTGGCCATCATCAACCCGTTCAACAGCATCGCCTGCCAGTACCTGCCCTGCGTCGCCTCCTCGAGGGCGATACCGGTGAGCCTCTTGGCAGCCTTTACCCTGCTGGCGTCCACCTCTCCAGAGTAACGCCTCTCCTCAGGGACCAAGAAGAGGACGCTGAGGGGCTCCACGTCGTAACTCCGCAGTATCCTCCGCCGGTAGTTGTCGGTTACGCGGAGCATCCCGAGGTAGCTTGCGCAGGCGTCGTCGAAGGCTCCCGTGAGGGTCACTCCGGCTCTCAGGGAGGCCTCCACGCCCAAGTTGATGGCTTCAAGGTCCTCTAGGCGCTCGCCAAGCGCGTCTAGGGTTGCCAGCACGGTGGCATTCGAGGCCGCGCTCGAGCTCTTCATGCCGCGTGCGATGGGTATCTCGCTTCTTGTGCGGATCCGCCCACCAGATTTGATGGCAAAGCGCTCCAAGACCACCTTGAGGGACTCCTCTGCCAGAGCCTTTCTCTCGGATGTCTCGCCTGCGATGTCGACCTCGATGATCGGGTCGTCCGTTAACTCGACCTCTGCAAAGGTGCGGAGGCTAACGCCGAGTGCCGCGCCAAATCCTGAGGGCATGGCGTTCACCACCGTCGTGGCTCCGAAGGCAACGCCCCTCCCCCTCATGCAAGACCCTCCCTTGCAGCCTGCCGCATCTCCTCAACCGGCGCCTCCAGTCCCGTCCAGATGGTGAACGTCATGGCACCCTGCTGTACCAGCGTCTCAAGACCATTGATCACCTTGCACCCCTTCCCCCTCGCGAGCCGCAGGAGCTTCGTCTCGACTGGATCGTAGACGAGGTCAAGGACAGCGACCCCGCGCCGAAGGACCGCCTCCGGTAGAGGGGACTCCTCGACTCGCGGATACATCCCTGCGGGTGTGGCATTGATTATCACCTCGGCCTCCGCTGTTTCAGCCTGACCTAGGGCAATCGCCCTGGCGCGAACCCTCTTCCCCAAGGTCCCAGCAAGCCCCCCCGCCTTGGTCTGGTTCCTGCCGGCGATCAGCAGCTCCGCCGGCTTCCTCCTCATCGCAAGCTCGAAGGCAACCGCCCTAGCAGCCCCGCCGTAGCCCACCACCAAGACGCGCCGGTTGTCTACATCCACCCCCTCAGCATCTAGGGAGGCAAGTGCGCCGGCGCCGTCCGTGTTGTACCCCACAAGCTCGCCCCCCCTATTGGCAACGACGTTTACCGAACCGATGAGTTGTGCCATCTCGTCCAACCTGTCGAGGTACTTCACCACCTCGATCTTGTGTGGCATGGTGACGTTGCACCCCACAAAACCGATGGCGCGCAGTCCTTCCAAGACTTTTCCGAGGTCCTCTCGCCTCACCCTGAAGGCCAAGTAAACATAATCCATATTCAGCTTGGAGAAGGTCGCGCCGAACATCCGTGGGCTCAGGGAGTGTGCCACGGGGTCGCCGATAAGGCAGCATAGACGTGTCCCGCCTGTGGTCATCCCCCGAGCACCCCCTGCACCATCCTCAAGGACTCGATATCAAGCTGTCCCGGCGCCGCCTCCTTGCCCTTACGGAGCGAGGCGTAGGCCCATTCTGAGCCGAAGAAGGGGGACAGCACTCTCGATATTACTCCAGCCCTACCGTAGCAGAATATTATGCGTCTAAAACTCTCGAGTGATCTGCAGGCCTCTAGGGCAACTAGGTTATCTTCTAAGCCCCTAGCGAGCATAGCGACTTTGTGAACCACCCCTCCGTAGCCCTCTCTCACTATGGAGGAGATCTCACCGGCGGTGAGGGGGCGGTCGCTATGCCGCGAGAGTATGACCCCGGCTCTCTTCTCGACCTTCCTCATGCACTCCATCAGCAGGGACGGCTCCATCTCCAGTCCTACGTCCACGTAGTCGGCGTGACCTGCAGCCTCTGAAAGTAGCTCGACCCTCTCAGAGTCGCCGCCCTCAAACCTCCCGAACAGCGTCTTGGGCATAATGGTCGCGACCTTCGGGAGCGGGATAACTGAGAGGCTCCTGAAGAGTTGCGCCACAGACTCGCGGGTGAGTTGCTCCAAACAGTCCAACCGTATCTCTATGAGGTCCGCGCCCTGCTCCTCGGCCTCCCTCGCGGCGAGGAGTACGCTCCTCTCGCTGCTCTCGATTATGGAGACGCATATCTTGTGCCTAATCTCCAACAACCTCCCTTATCGCAGAAAGCACGGCCTCTCTGGATGGGTCCTCGATGACCGTGCCCTCGCCGAGCCTCTTGGGCAGGGAGATCCTCCACCTGCCCGACTTGACCTTCTTGTCATGCGCGATGAGTTGCATTATTGACTCCGGGGTTACACCGCTAACATGGACTGGAAGGCCATAGGCAGAGATCAGCCCCTCCAGCCTCTCCACCTCCTTCTCGCTCATGAAACCCAGCGCCCGCGATACTTTGGCCTCGGCCACCATACCGACGGCGATCGCCTCACCATGGCTGTATCCCTCGTAGGCTGTGGCGGCCTCTATGGCGTGGCCTATGGTATGTCCGAAGTTGAGGAGCATCCTGCTGCCATAATCCAACTCATCCCCAGCTACCACTCCAGCCTTCAGCCTCACCGCAGTGCTGACGATCTCCTCCAGCCGAGCCCCGTCTAAGCGCAACAGGTCATCTCTGTCGCTCTCAAGGGACTCAAGGAGTCGGTAGTCCAGCATCGCGCCACACTTTATCAGCTCGGCCATACCGCAACCAACCTCCCTTGGAGGCAGAGTCTTGAGCAGGGCCGTATCTGCCAGGACGAGTCTCGGTTGGTACACAGTTCCTATGAGGTTCTTGGCGTTGGGATGGTTGATGGCAACCTTCCCACCCACACTGCTATCAACCTGTGCGAGCAGGGTCGTGGGCACATGCATGAGGTTCACGCCCCTCATGTAGGTCGCAGCCACAAAGCCTGCCAGGTCCCCCACGCACCCTCCCCCCAGAGATATTATCAGAGCACCTCTACCGGCGTTAAGCCCGAGCAGCCTCCCAACAACCTCCATGAAAACCTCCGGCGTCTTTGCCGCCTCCCCGTCCGGAACTTCCAGCACTTCTGGTTTAATGCCCTCCTTAAGCAGGGTCCCCTCCGCGGCTTTGCCGTACAGCCCCCTGACGACGGGCACGGTAACCAAGGCTACAATATCCTCAGCCCCAGTAGACTTGACCAGCCCGCCGAGCCTAGGCAAGATCTCATGGCCAATGTAGACGGGGTAGCTGCGCACCCCTAGGTTTACCACCACGGTCTGCAACTGCTAGACGCACCTTCCAACGGCTCTGGCTATCTCCTTGACCTCTTTCATCAGGAGTTCAAACTCTCTGATCGTGAGAGACTGGGGACCGTCGCTCATCGCAATCTCGGGCTTTGGGTGAACCTCTATCAGGAGCCCGTCTGCGCCGGCGGCCACGGCGGCTCTTGAGGCGGCAGCGATCAGCTCCCTCCTGCCAGTTGCGTGGCTTGGGTCGGCGATGACGGGGAGGTGTGTCATGGTTTTTGTTAGGGCTATGCCCGCGACGTCGAGGACGTTTCTGGTGGCGGTCTCGAAGGTCCTAATCCCCCTTTCGCAGAGTATGACCTCCCAGTTGCCCTCCAGAAGAAGGTACTCCGCCGCGAGTAGCCATTCCTCTATTGTGGCAGAGGATCCTCTCTTAAGCACCGCCGGCCTGCCAGCCCTTCCCACCGCCTTCAACAGCTCAAAGTTCTGCATGTTCCTGGCCCCGATCTGCAGGGCGTCTGCGTACCGAGAGGCCAGGGAGACCTGCTCCGGCGCGGTCACCTCCGTCAGGACTGGTATGCCCACCTCCTCTGAGACGCCCCTGAGCATCCTCAGCCCCTCCTCGCCGAGCCCCTGAAATGAGTATGGAGAGGTTCTTGGTTTGAACGCTCCTCCCCGTAGCACGCTTGCACCGGCATCCTTGACCGCCCTTGCCGCATCCAGCAGAAGCTGGTGCCCCTCCACCGCACACGGTCCCGCGCAGATCACTATCTTTGGTCCCCCGAACTCGGCCTCGCCCACTCTGACCCGGGTCGCCTCCTCCGAGTACTCCCGGCTGGCGAGCTTGAAGCTCCTGGACGTTTCTTTTGATGATTCAATGTCGAGCTCGGCCAGCAGATCTTCCGGGATTTTGCCGTCAACTATGTAGACTATCCTCTCCCCATGCGGTACCTTCCGGAACCTTCCGGCGAGCGCCTTTTCCAGAGATCTTGATTCCTTCTTGAGGGTTATGAGCAATGCGCCCTCCTCCTTTGCACCTCTTCGAGAACGGCTCCTATATGGTCTGCTGTGAGACCGTGTTTCCTCAACAGATCGCTATGGGAGCCGGACTCTCCGAACACGTCCTCAGTGCCTATGCGCCTGATGTAGACAGGGTACTCCGTAGATAGCACCTCGGCGATGGCCCCACCGAGACCGCCAATCACGCTGTGTTCCTCCGCGCAGACGACGACGCCCGTCGCTCGGGCAGCCGCGACTATGGCATCCCTGTCGAGAGGCTTGACCGTTGGGACGTGGACCACCTTGGTGCTGACCTTTGATCTGCTCGCAGCTGCCAGGACCTCAGAGGTGACGGCCCCATTCGAGAAGACGGCCACGTCGTAGCCGTCCCTTACGGTCACCGCCCTGCCCAACTTGAAGACGTTCTCGCCCTCGAAGAGCTTGGGCTCCTCGTCCCTGCCAAGCCTCAGGTAGGCCGGTCCGCGGTGCTCCACGATCGCCTCTGTGGCCTCCGCGATCTCCTGCCTGTCGCCCGGAACGACAACGGTCATCCTCGGGATTACGCGCATCACGGCGACGTCCTCTAATGCCTGGTGAGAGCTGCCGTCGTCAGCGGAGGTGAGACCGGCGTGGGTGCCGACCATCTTAACGTTCAGGTCAGCCCTAGCAACTGTATTCCTTATCTGCTCCCATGCCCTCATCAGGAAGGAGGCAAAGACCGCCACGACTGGAACCTTGCCGCTGAGGGCCAGGCCGGCTGCTATGCCCACCATGTCTTGTTCGCTTATCCCGACGTTGAGAAAGCGATCTGGGTAGGTCTCCGCAAACTTGTTGGTGTTCGTGGGCTTGGCCACATCTGCGGTCAGCACTACGATGTCATTATTTCTGCCGCCCAGCCTGACCAGCGTATCCCCGAATATGATGCGCATGGGCTACACCTTGTCAAGCTCCTTCAGAGCCGCAAGGTATTGGTCGGCATCGAGCCTTACCTTGTGCCCTTGGTTTGTGTCCTCAAGGAAGGAGATACCCTTACCTTTGGTGGTGTGTGCTATTATTGCCGTCGGGAGATCGGAGTGATCCGCGTAGTCTAGGGCCTCGAGGATCTTCTCAACGCTGTGACCGTTTATGGTGTAAGCCTCCCATCCGAAGCTCCTCAGCCTGCCCATCAACGGGACCTTCTTCTTTATCTCTTCAGTTCTACCGTCCAGCTGCCAACCGTTCCTGTCGATTATTAGGACCAAGTTTTTAAGCTCAAGATGGGCTGCCATCATGACCGACTCCCAGACCTGCCCCTCGTCGCACTCGCCGTCTCCCATCAGGACGTAGACCCTGTACCTCTTCCCCCTCATCCTCGCTGCGAGGGCCATGCCTATGCCGATCGAGAGCCCCTGCCCCAGCGAGCCGGACGGGGCATCTATACCTGGAGTTCTTAGGTCAGGGTGTCCTTGAAGGCGCGAATTGAACTTCCTGAGGGTCGCTAGCTCCTCCTTTGGGAAGTACTTCAACTCGGCAAGCACCGCATAGAGCGCAGGTGCGGCATGCCCCTTGCTCAGGATGAACCGGTCGCGGTCCTCCCAGTCCGGCCTGTATGGGTTATGCCGCATCTTCAAGAAGTAGAGGGTGGCGATGATCTCTAAGCATGAGAGGGAGGAGCCAAGGTGCCCACCGCCCAAGTTTACAGTGTCTAGGATGGACCGGCGGATGGACCGGATCTTATCCTTCAGCATCAGAACTTCATTTAATTGCAGAAGCTCCGTACGTTCCACGGCCCTACTCACAGGCAACCCTCCAAGCGCCCCACCTGCTGGGTGACGGGGAGATTCAAATGTGCAATCTGTATGCGTGGAATTAGTCGGCAGTCACGTCCGTCTTTGCCGGGATGGATGTTGGTGGTAACAGAATGCACAAAAGGTCGCAACCAACTACCTTGGGTAGTTGGTTCTAAAGATATTGGAATTGGCTCACTCTGGCCACCTTTTAGAGCAGAGAAGCGTTACTTCATTATTTAAAGCTTTTGGACAATATTCTTTGCCGAAGCCTTTTTCACAGGTCAAATTCCTTTAGCGCCAAGGGGATTGCGTCCACGAGATCTCTGGCGGTATAGTGGTAGCCCATGCTCTCCGCCAGGATATCACCCGCGTGCGAGTTCAGGAATGACGCGGCGACGGCGGACCTGTACGGGCTCACGCCCCTGCTCATGAAGCCGCCCACGATCCCGGCGAGCACATCGCCGGTTCCCCCCGCGGTCAGTCCAGGGTTTCCTATCGTCTTTATCTTGTACCTTGCGCCGTCCGTTATTATGTCGTACCTCCCCTTGAGCAGGAAGGTCACGTTCAGCTTGGATGCCCACCTCATGACTGCACCTAGGCGGTCCCTCCACCCGCCCTCCGTCTCCTTGGGGAGTTTCTCGCCGGTCAGGGCAGAGAATTCCCCGGAGTGTGGGGTGACAACGGCATTGGCTGACCTCAACGCCCCGTGGTACTCCCCCAGCGCCTTCAGCGCGTCTGCGTCGATAACGGCAGGTATGCCGCTGGACCTTAGGCACTCCGTGATCTCCTTCACGGCAACCCTCGTCTCCTGGTCTAGACCGAGGCCCATCCCCATGACCACGGCATCGGCGCTCGCAATCTCCTCTTTTATGGCCTGGATGCACCTCCTGTCGAGTATGCCCTCTGACGGAAGGGGCACCGCTATCAGACTCGGAGAGTACCTCCTCACGGTGGGCGCTATAGATGAGGGCACCGCCACGACCGCAAGGTCTATGCCGACCCTGAGGGCGGCGAGGGCGGCCAGCGAGGGCGCACCCACGTATCTGGAGGACCCTCCGATTATGAGGAGGCGCCCGTTCTCCCCTTTGTGGGTGAACCTCCCCCTCGGCTTAACGGCCAGTCGGAGATCTCCTGGTCCCGCGTAGATCTCTGCCTCGGGAGGTATGCCGATGTTTACCACCTCAAGATCGCCCACGAACCTTTTGGCCTTTGGCTTCAGGAGCCCGGTCTTCGGCCTGTGGTGGGTAACCGTCAGGTCAGCCTTGAACGCCGCTCCGCGCACCTCGCCAGATGCGGGGTCTATGCCGGTCGGCACGTCTATAGCCACCTTAAAGGACTTGGCAGAGTTCGAGAGCGATACGGCGGTACTCAGCGGCTCCCTCAACTCCCCCTTTGCCCCGGTGCCGATCATGGCATCCACCAAGACATCCGCGGACTTTATCGCCTCCTCAAGCAGCACTACGTCTGAGGGCATGGGCGCAATGCTCAGGGCCACGGATGAGCGCAACTTTTCCAGGATGCAGAAGTTCGCCATTGCCTCCCCTGTTGAGATCTGCTCAGGTTTGGCGAGGAGTACCACGGATACCGGAACCCCCATGGAGGCTAGGTGCCTGGCAACAACAAATCCGTCCCCGCCCTTATTGCCAGTGTATGCCAGGATGAGAGTCTTCTTACCTCTAAGGTTCATCCTCCTGAGCGTGCAGTCCACAACGCCCTTTCCGGCGTTCTCCATGAGCTGCAGCCTCGAGACTCCAAGGAACTCGGCGTTCTCGTCCAAGGCCCTCATATCTTCTGGGAGGATCGGCTCCAAATCAGCTCACTACCATATACCTTATTTTCCATTCTTAATTATATATGCGAGCGCTTTCAGGTTATTGGTGAGGGACATGCTCAAGGTAGAGGACGGGGTCGCAGAGTTCGTCAGGGAAGAGGCGGAGAGGTCAGGGATAAAGAACCCGGTCGTCCTCATAATGGACTGCGGCTGCATGATGAACGAGGAGACGGTGGAGCTAGACGTAAGGGAGGATGGCTCGAGAAGGGATACGACCTCTATACGAGGGTCAAGGGGATAAAGTTCCTCGTTAAACCAAAGGTTAGGCACCTGGCGGATAAAGGGAGAATAGGCGTAATGACCTACGGCGCTGGAAGGTTCAAGCGGCTCGAATACTACCCGTCAGATAAGAGGGCGGCAGACGTTTGACCTCCGACAATAGGGTCCTCCACCAGCCCCTCTTGTGTGAGGGAGGGAAAAATTTTAGGTTTAAAAATTTTGAAAAGGCTTTGAGGGGCATGTTAGGGCATCATGGTATAACGTCGTTAAGGGGTCACCACCATAAGTCTTTTAAAGACAGTTCACCATACGGTAATCAAGATCTTGGAGGATTTTAAATGGCCAAGTGCCCGAAATGTGGAAAGAACGTCGATAAACCAACTAAGACCTGGAAGCTCGCCCCAAAGGGGAAGAAAGCGATTAACATCGGTCTTTACAAGTGCTCAGGCTGCGGCACGTTCTTTAGGGCTGCAATGAAGTAAGCCCATTCCTTTTTCTATTCTTTTTTCTATTTTTTTTCTTTCTATTATCATCATTTAACTCGTAGTTTCGCCCTCTGCAGGTAGTAGTCGTAGCCGTCTATCAGACCTTGCTTGCTGGCCTCTAGAATGTTCGTTGATACGCCCACCGTTATCCAGTTTGACCTGCCGTCTGTGAACTCAATGAACGACCTGACGGAGGAGGCCGTGCCCTCCGCCGCCTCGGCTATTGAGACCTTGTAGTTTATCAGCTGTATCCTGTTTATCTCAGGGAAGAACTCGGTCATCGCCTTCCTGAGGGCCCTGTCCTGCGCGTTCACCGGGCCGTTGCCCTCAGAGACGACGTATATCTCCTTATCGCCGACCCTTATCTTTATCGAGCTCTCGGCCGCAAAGCCGCCATCCCTCGACTCGCTTATCGTCCTCCACTGCAGAACCGAGAAGAGCTTGCGGTACGTCCCAAGCTCCTTTGCCATCAGGAGGTAGAGGGAGCCGTCGGCGCCCTCGAGCTGGTAACCATGAAACTCCATCTCCTTTATCCTGCTGAGCAGCCTGGTCACGACCGGGTCCCCCTCGGCAACGCACAGACCGAACTCCCTCGCCTTGGCGAGTATGTTCGCCTTTCCGGAGAGCTCGGAGACTGAGAAGAGCCGCAGGTTGCCCACCAGATCGGGATCGATGTGCTCGTAAGCGACGCGGTTCTTTACGACGGCATCCACGTGTACCCCTCCCTTGTGGGCGAATGCGTTCTCCCCGACGTACGGCTGGTAGGGGTTGGGGTGCATATGGAGCATCTCATAGACGTACATGGAGAGGGCTTTGAGGGACTTCAGCCGGTTCCTCGGCAACCGCGAGGTCCGGATGCCCATCTTCAGCTCAAGGGCGGGTATTATCTGGCAGATGTCCGCGTTTCCGCACCTCTCGCCTATGCCATTTATGGTCCCTTGAACGTGCCTCGCTCCTGCCAGCACGCCCATTAAAGAGTTTGTAACGCCCGCACTGGAGTCGTTGTGGCAGTGCACACCTACGGGAACCTTAAGGAAGGAGACGACCTCCTTCGTGACCTCGGAGAATGTGTGAGGGAGCGTACCTCCATTTGTATCGCAGAGGACGACGGTCCCTGCACCTGCATCAGCCGCCGTCCTTACGATGCCCGTGGCGTAATCCCTATTGTTCTTGAAGCCGTCGTAGAAGTGCTCGGCATCAAATATCACCTTCAGGCCATGGTCCTTCAGATACCTAACCGAGTCATAGACCATATCCATGTTTGACTCTAAGGTGGTCTTTAATACGGTCTTGACGTGCAGGTCCCAAGCCTTGCCGAATATGGTTACTGTGCGGACACCGCTGTTCACCAGCGCGTTCAGGTTCTGGTCTGCCGAGGGCTTTATGCCGCTCCTGCGCGTGCTCCCGAAGGCCACGACCTCCGTGTTCTTCAGGGGGAGGCCCTTAACCCGCCTGAAGTACTCCTCGTCCTTCGGGTTCGAGCCGGGCCACCCGCCCTCTACAAAAGAGATGCCGAATTCATCAAGCTTGGCGGTTATCCTCAGCTTGTCTTGGAGGGAGAAGATCACATCCTTTGACTGCGCGCCATCGCGCAGTGTCGTGTCGTATATCTCAACGGACCTCGATTTGGTAATCCCCCATCAATTACCCCTCGACGAATATCATCGGTAGCCACCAAGACTAATAACTTTTTTGGTTTTGCCGACAGTCCATCGAGAGGTTCCATCCGGTTACCATGCAATTTCTACGGACTTTAATTTCCATTTATGGCATCGGTCTAGTCTGTTCTTGTAACGAAGTCCGCAACCTTTGCGTGTGGACGCTCCCTCTTATTAACGGAGACCGGTCATGAACTCTGAAGAGATGACCACGAGGGGGAGCATCCGCCTAGAGATCGGCAAGAACGAGGAGGCCATAATGTACTTCGACTTGGCGCTGAAGATGGATCCCAACAATGCTATCGCATGGGGCGGCAAGGGCACCGCCTTGGTGAACCTCGGGAAGTATGGGGAGGCCATGGAGTGCTTCGACAAGGCCATCAATATCGATTCGACAACGGCAAGGTCGGTGGAAGGTGTCCTAGGAGTCCTTGATCTGAAGGCGAAATATGTGGGACCGAACATTATTCACACCGGTTTCCATATCGAAATCGCGAGGGGCACCCCCATTGAGGAGGCTGACAGAATAGCACACGAGGTCGAGGCGAGGGTCAGTCGCGAGACGGGCTGCCAGCACTGCATAATCCATGTGGATCCGGTAGGCGATTCGTCCAAGCAAGGCTAAGAGGGTAGACGGGCCGTATTTCCATAAAAGGGATAGCAACAGCTATAACTTCGTCAATCTCCTTTAGAACCCTAGTCCGTAGCCCGCCAGATAACTTTTTGAGCGCCCTGAGAAAGTTCTTTGTTACGGCGGCTTTGTATGCCAAGACCCTCTGCCCTCAGGGATACCCGTTACTTCATGTGCTTCAGAACGTCTTGGCTGTCCCGTATGGCTACGTAGTCTCCTTTCTTGTATCCTGCTTCAGCCTTCCGGATACGCTCTATCCCTTCCTTGTCCATCAGCTCCTCGATCGTTGCTAGAACCTCTTCTACTTTAGCCAGTCCCGAATAAAGATCCCTTAATAGCCCCTTTGGGATAGTGATGGTATCAGTCAAGCGCGCACCATGGATAATTCTCCCCTGCAACCTAATAACCCTGAGCCCCCGCAGTTTTGGTGGCCATAGTGAAATACTTGGCGCATAGCGATTGAGTTTTATAGGGTTACATTATTGCGGAGGTCGCCCGATGTTTTCATGCAACCGAAATGTTAATATTAAATGTAACTATTACATGTTATTGGTGAATGTCATGGCGAGAGTGGTCCAGACCGAGCTACCGGAGCAGGAGTATGCCCTCCTTCAGAAGGCCGTAGCGAAGAAGAAGGTGACGGTAAAGCAGGGAGTTCGGGAGGCCATCCAGCAGTGGGTCTGCGCCCAGATATCGATAGCGGAGGATCCCCTCTTCCGCGTGAAGCCAGTGAAGACGGGAATAAAGACAGACTCCACCGACCTCGACGGCTCTCTTTACGAGAGGGGCCAGCATTGAAGATCTTTCTTGACACCTCCGCCCTCGTCGCCTACTACAACATCGACGACAGGAACCACGCCAAGGCGCGCGAGGTGGTGGCCAAGATCGAGAAGGGCGAGGTACCCCTCACTCGCTTCTACATATCGGACTATGTCTTCGACGAGACCGTCACTTTCATCAGGTGCGTCCTCCATCAGCATGAACTCGCCCTCAGCGTCGGGGAGGCGCTGCAGTCGTCCCCCTTCACGACCATAGTGTGGGTTGATGAAGGGGTGTTCAGGGAGGCGTGGGACCTCTTCAAGCGGAGGGGGGAGTGCAGCTTTACAGACTGCACCTCGTTTGCCCTTATGAAGAGGATGGGTATACAGAGGGCGTTTACTTTTGACGCCCACTTCCGGGAGGCGGGCTTCGAAGCTATTTAGCCTTTGCAGACATCTAGGGTTTTGTCGGGCAACATGACAAAATCATCTATTATATGATCTGTTGGCTTATTTAATGATTAGCTGAAATTTGCTCTAAACCTTTAAGGTTCAGACGAAAAGCCATACAATCACAACTATACGCTCATTCCTAATTACAGACCGCTTGGATTCCAAAAGATGGAAGGTGCTACTCAAAAAGGAGAAGGGAGTTTACCTCTCCTGTCCCATCAGGTGCCTTATCTCCTTCCCGGTCTTTTCGATGGGGTGCTTTGAGGACTCTTTCATAAGTGCCTTCAGGCGCTTGTTGCTCTCCTCCGGGTCGCTCATCCACTCCTTCGCGAAGTTGCCCTTCACTATGTTGTCGAGCACCAGGTACATCTTTGCCTTTACCTCATCGTCGATGACCTTTGGACCGTAGACGAGTCCGCCGTACTTTGCCGTGTCGCTGACGCCCCTTAGCATCCCCTCCATCCCGCCCTGGAAGATCAGATCCATGATGAGCTTGGCCTCGTTGCATACCTCGAAGTAGGCGAGCTCGGGCTGGTAGCCGCTCTCGGTCAGAACCTCGAAGCCGGTCTTTATGAGCTCCATCAGACCTCCGACTAGGACGCACTGCTCTCCGAAGATGTCGGTCTCGGCCTCCTCCTTGAAGGTGGTCTCGATGACACCCGGCCTCGTGGAGCCTATCGCCTTAGCCCAGGCGAGGGCCTCATTCATCGCTTTCTTGGAGTGATCTTGGTATACGGCAACAAGTGCCGGCACGCCGTATCCCTTGAGGTATTCCTCCCTCACCCTCACGCCCGGGCTCTTCGGTGCTACCATTATGACATCCACATCCTTGGGCGGCTTGATGAGGCCGAAGTGGATGTTGAACCCGTGGGAGAAGCCCAGCATCTTCCCCTTGGTCAGATAGGGAGCGATCTCCTTTCTGTAGACCTCCGGCTGCTGGACGTCTGGTACAAGCAGGATTATGAAGTCGGCCTTCTTCGATGCCTCAGCAACCTCAAACACTTTGAGGCCCTCGTCCTCCGCCCTCTTCCACGATGGACTGCCCCTCTTCAGGCCGATTATCACCTTCATTCCGCTGTCCTTCAGGTTCAGAGCTTGGTGCCTGCCTTGGCTACCGTAGCCCAAAACGGCTATGGTCTTGCCCTTGAGGACAGATAGATCAGCGTCACCATCTTTGTAGATGACTGCCATGCGCAACACCTTCCACAGAATAGGATTGAACCGCTTTATAAAGGTGACCGACGCCCGAAAGCCGTCTTTATTATCGATTCGAAATTCAGATACTCTCCAAACAGAAACTCCATGTTTTGCTTTGGATATACCTCATACATTGTATCTACTTTTGGTAAAGAAGGAAGTAGGCATAAAAGAATTCGAGACAGGCCAGTGTGGTGCAATTGTGCGCACGGAGGAGAACCCTACCTTAAATTCATCTTCTTGCTTAAGATCTCCAGCATCTCATTCGCAGTTACTATTTTTATTCCTCTGAACTCGCCCAGTGAAAGTAGGTGCCTATCCGCCGAGACCACATATTTGGCTCTGCAGTCGTGTGCGGTCCTCAGTATGATGTCGTCGTTGGGATCATCCTTTACAGCTCTGAACTTGGACCTCACCCTAACTATTCTTGCGATGCCCCCCCAAGGTCCTCGTAAAGGCGATCACGTCATCCTCGTCGACATACCTCCTTATTCTTTGGTCGTCGGCTACCTCGAGGAGTTCCTTCAGAATGCCTCTGGACAAGAACAACTCTGCTCCTCCACCAGTTATCTTGAAGAGGAGCTCCCTCGGCTTTCCGGCCTTGATCAGAGCAGAGACTAGGACGTTGGTGTCGAGTACAACCTTCATTTTGCAACCTTCATGGGGAGGCCGTCCTCTTCCTTCGATAGTCCTGGATTATTTTGTTTACCTCATCATCAGTGAGTTCGCCGTACCTGGCTACCCTCGCATCAACTCTCCTAAAGATCTCCTCAAGTTCCTTCGCCACATCTGGTATTTCCATCTTCTTCATGACCACCGCGTCCTGATAACCGTATACCAAGAGTTTCGTCTTGGGACCCATGCCCAGCCTCTTCCGTAGGTTCTTTGGTATTACTACTTGACCCTTACTACTGACCACGATAACGCCGGGTTTCTCGTACCTAGCCATAAAGCCACCGAGTATGTTCTTACTTTCTTACTTAAATCCTTAATGTGGATGAATCGTGTATTTGCCTTTGCTCTGGAAGTAGTGGAGGGATGCGGTGGGAGGGACGCTACAGGCACGGGATCTGTGAAGAGCGATCGTTGGCCGTGCCATCGCTCACTCCGCGGTGGACTTTGAGCCCCTTCCCAGCGCGACTATGCCAGTCCTCGCCAGCTCGACTATGCCGAACCCCTTCATCAGGTCGAGGAAGGCGTTGATCTTCTTAGTGTTGCCCACCATCTCTATGACCAGCGAGTCCTTGGAGGCGTCTATGACCCTGCCCCTGAATATGGATATGTAGTTGAGGATGTCGGACTTCTTCTCAGGGTCCTGCGCCACTACCTTCACCATAGCGAGCTCCCTGTAGACCGACTCGGTTGGCTTCAGCTCTGTTATCTTCACTACGTCGGGGATCTTGCTCAGCTGTTTTACCACCTGCTCCACTATCCTCTCGTCGCCCCTCATTGTCATGGTTATCCTGGACAGTCCCTCCTTCTCCGTGCTGCCAACCGTTATCGTATCGATGTTGAAGCCCCTCCTTCGAATAAGGGAGGCGACCTTGAAGAGGACGCCGGGTCTATCCTCTACCAGCGCCGCTATTATGTGCATCTCCTCAGCCATACCATACCACCTCTTTGAGCCCCTTGCCCGGGGGAACCATCGGATACACCTTCTCGTCGGGCGATATGGGCACGTCCAAGACCACCGGAATCTCCGCCTTCAGTCCCCTCTTGACCGCGGACTCGAACTCCCTGTATGACCCTATCCGTACCCCCTCCGCGCCGTAGGCCTCTGCCAGCTTTACGAAGTCCGGGACCTTGCCCAGGTCGGTGTGGGAGTACCGCTTGTTGCAGAACATGCACTGCCACTGGCGCACCATGCCCAGCACCCGGTTGTTCATGATTATCGAGATCGTGGGGATGCCCTCGGATACCGCAGTGGCGAGGTCCTGCTCAGTCATTATGAAGCCCCCGTCCCCGTCTACGTTGAAGACAGGTCTGTCGGGGGAGGCGACCTTGGCACCGATGGAGGCGGGCAGACCAAAGCCCATTGCCCCAAGACCGCCGGAGGTGATGAAGGTTCTCGGCTCCAGCACCTGGAAGTGGAGGGCTGCCCACATCTGGTTCTGACCCACTCCGGTGGTGACTATCGCGTTCCCCGGAATGATGCCCCTGAGGAGTTTCATCAGCCTGCCCGGCCTCAGGCCCTCCCTCTGCTCCTCGTAATTGGAGCTAAATTGATCCTTCAGCTCATGGACCCTCTTGGTCCATTCGTTCTCCTCCCTCTTGGAGCCGACCTCCGAGAGCTTTTGGTGTAAAGTTGAGAGGGTCTTCCTAGCATCCGCAACTATCGGGACGTCGACCTTGACGTTCTTCCCTATCTCAGCCGGATCTATGTCTATATGAATTATCTTTGCGTTCCTTCCGAACTCCTCGAGCCTGCCGGTGGACCTGTCGCTGAACCTCATCCCCACCGCAATTATCAGGTCGGCCTCCTCTGCCGCGTTGTTAGCCTCCCCCCTGCCATGCATGCCCAGCATACCCAAGGAGAGAGGATGCGTCTCTGGGATGGATCCCTTGCCCATTAGAGAGGTAGCCACTGGGGCCATTATGAGCTCGGCCAGCTTCACCAGCTCCGCGCTGGCGTTGGAGGCCATTACCCCTCCGCCGGCCAGGATTATCGGCCGCTCCGAGCTGATTATCAGCCCAAGTGCCTTTTTTATTGAATACGGATGAGGCTCCCCCGACCTAACACTGTAGCCCTTGATGTTCAGCTTCTCCGCGGCGGCTATGTCCACCTCCTCGTAGAATACGTCCTTCGGGAAGTCGATGAGCACAGGGCCCATCCTGTTCGTGGAGGCGAGCAGGAAGGCGGTCTTTATTGTGTCGGGTATCTGGGAGGCTGAGGTCACCTGGAACGCGTACTTGGTGATGGGGTTGGCTATGCCCACGATGTCCGCCTCTTGGAAGGCGTCCTTTCCTATCATGGGTTTAGGCACCTGCCCCGTTATCGCGACAACTGGGGAGCTGTCCATGTAGGCGACCGCCAGACCGGTTACGAGGTTGGTGGCTCCGGGACCGCTGGTGGCCGTGCAGACTCCCGGGACGCCCTTGACGCGGGCGTAGCCGTCAGCCATGTGTGCTGCGCACTGCTCGTGCCGCGTCAGAATGTGTCTGAGGTCGCTCTCGTAGATGGCGTCGTAGAAGGGTATCGTGGAGCCGCCGGGTATGCCGAATATGACCTCTACCTTCTCCTTCTTTAGGGAATCTACTATCGCCTTAGCGCCAGATAACTTCATGGAAAGACCACCTTATCGGACAGACGTGATGGTGTATCCGGGTCTAAAGCACGGAAACATGTAGTTGGCAGGAATTATCCCACACCATCACTATTCAGCTCCGAGACAGAGTTAATGTGCATATAACTTTCTTAATAAACGTTTCGTAGATTAGGGACCATAGGCGAGTTCAAAGGAAGCACCTATAGAGCAAAAGAAAACCAAAGAGGCTAGGTAAGGGACTGTAAGCCACGTACCCCCATTCATTTTTTGAACTAGGGAAAAAGGGAAGGATTGATGGGATTATTAGCCTAGGCCGTTGGGCAGTGCTTTGGCAACCCACAGGTGCATCCCGTTAAGAACGCCCTGGTCCATTATTAGCTTGAAGCACGGGTAGAGGTACATCCCGCCGTCTGGTGCATATGTTCCATTTAGGGAGATGTCAAATGGTCCGATCCAGACCAGCTTGGAGTGCCAGATTACCTTTGAGCCGTCCTCGTTTACTCCATTTAGTTCGTTTGTCAGCCAAGCGCCATACGGGGGAATAGACCAGCCTTCCGACAAGCCCCTATCCCACTCGGCATTCCAGTTTATGATTAACTTCTGCTGCATGTAGAACTCAATAGTGTGACCTGGGGGGTACATGAGATTCAAGAACGCCAAAGCGGCATTCGCATCGCCATTAAACTGCGCAAGTGCTCTGGTCCATATCGTTCCATGGAAGATTCTTGCCTTCATGTTGTATCCGTATTGATCATACGAACCAGCCAAGACGGGTGACGCAATGAGCGCCGCCATCAGAAATACGCCAAAAGCCAATATTCCCAATTTCCTAGCTTTCTGTCTTGGGGTCATGAATCTCAGTTACTCTTTTGTTCCGTTATTTTTAATTTAATATCCTTCTTTGTTATTATGCTTCCGCCCTTTTAAAAAATTCAACTGTGCTCAAGAGACGCGGAGTAATGTTCAGCGCCTTCAGTTTTTGCCTCTGCTGAAGCCCAGCGACGGTGTAATGTAACGATAACTCGTTAGTCGAAATTGTGTCAACCGTGGACGAGCAACTCCCTACGGCATGAAAATGACTGCTAATTCCATCACCGTCTATTGATGGAACGCATTAGACCTATCTGCGGGAAGCGAAATACGCCCACGTTCTCCTCCACAACTATCGGGGCGAAGGTCTCTATGTTCGAGGCGCGGAGTAGCGGAGATAATAACTTCTCCGGAAGCGTCTCGTTTATTCCCACCCCTGAGGAGAGGGGTGAGAGGGCGGGCATGACCACCAGCTTGAAGCTACGGCACCTCCCCACCAAAAAACACTTGAACTTGTACCTCGAGCCTGAGAGGTCCCTCGAGGAGACCGCCGGGTGCTCGTGCCCCATTATCACGACCTTCGTCTCTGGGGGGAGCTTGACGTCCTTGTGGCCATGGATGAGGACCGTGCCGTCGAGCTGCATCAGCGGATCGTGCAACTGGACGCCGAGCCTCTTCAGGATCGCCAGGATGTAGTTGTCGTGGTTGCCCCTTACGACGTGGACACCTATACCTCCGTTGATCAGGAATGCTAGAAGGTCCTGAACCTCGACCCACTCCTGCGCGGTTGGCTTGCCGAACTCGTGCTTCACGTCGCCCACAAAGACGACGTACTCCGCGCGCGTCATCTTCAGCATCCCCTCGATGGCAGACTTCATGTACGGGTAGGATGCCTGGGGGAGGAAGACGCCCTTCTCCTTGAGCGCGCTCTCGTAACCTATGTGCAGGTCTGCCAGGACGAGGGTACGGTAGTCCTTTAGGTAGAGGGCAGGGTAGGAGTCAGGTACCACGCCGCCCTTCATGATGTTCATAGAGACCAACAAAGATGTGGAGGTGTTGTTCTTTAAATTTGCGCCTTCGCTATGCCCGCATCAGGTCCTCCTGCTTAAACTTGTAGAGGCCCATGTCCTGCAGAATCTCGAGGAACTCGTCGTCGGTCAGCGAGCCCTTCTTCTGCAGGGACCTCTCATATATCCTCCCGAGTATCTCGGGGTACTTCGACTCGGACACCTTCAGGCCGAGCTCCTCCAGTTTCAGCTTGACGTTGTAGGGCCCGCTCTTCTTGCTCAGCATCAGCTTGAACTCAGGGTTGCCTATCAGGTCCCTTGAGAATGGGTAGGCAGCAGCCCCCTCCGCACCCTTGGCGAGCCACTGGGCGGCCTGAGCCGACTCCACGTTGAAGACGTTCGCCCCCACTATAGGCTTGTTCGGTGGCACCGCAAAGCCCGATACCTCTGCCACGGTGTTGGATAGCCGGTAGAGCTCGCCGAGCTTTATGCCCGAGTCCACCCCCATCAGCAATCTTGTGCCGAGCGCCACCTCACCCAGCGACGTGTTGCCAGCCCTCTCGCCTATGCCGTTCACCGTCACGTGGGCGACCGAGGCTCCAGCTCTAACGGCGGCGAGCGTATTTGCAGTGGCCAGACCGAAGTCGTTGTGGCAGTGGATCTCTATCGGCTTCTTGGTCATCGCCCTTACCCTCTTAATGATGTTGAAGATGGCCCTCGGTAGCGCAACTCCAAAGGTATCAGAAACGGCAAAGCTCTCGCAGTACTCCTCTGTCTCCTTTATCACCCGCTTTACGGTCGCAAGGTCTGACCTCGTCGCGTCCACCAGCAGGAGGTTGACTTTGAGCCCTTCAGACTTTGCGTATTGGGTGTTCTCGGCCACCATCATCAGCATCTCCTCCAGACTGGTGGAGTACGCCTCCCTGATCATCAGCGCGCTGGTGGGCACCTCTATGGTTATCCCCCAGCTGCCGCACCCCTTTGCGGCTGCAATGTCGAGCTTGTTGTTCCTGCACCATGAGAAGAGCTTTGCCTCCAGCGTGGCGGCGATGAGGGCCCTGACGGCCTCCCGATCCTCGAGGGACGTCCCGGGTGTGCCGACCTCTATCCTGTCCACGCCGGCCCTGTCCAGGGCCCTCCCTATTATAACCTTGTCGTACTTGCTGAAGATCACGCCTGCCTGCTGCTCGCCGTCCCTCAGCGTCACGTCGTGGAACATCAGTCTCTTGGGTGGGCTTGTCCCCTCGACCATCTCTTTGTCGAAGTTAAAGGGGCTGACAAACCATTTACTGGTCTGCCATGGCTTAATCATTGAAACAAGTCACCGTGTCTACTATAGCAAAGCCAAATTAAAAATTCTTCCATCTCCATCAGATTTGTTGAGGGGAAGATCGATCGGCTCACAAAACAAATAAGTAAATCTTGGGTCTTAGGTTTAGTAAAGTGATGAATGATGAGTGTTGTTTTGACGCAGGAAAAGAAGCCGCTCATAAGGTTTGACGTCCAGAAGTGCGCCTTCTGTAAGATCTGCGAGCTGAGTTGCTCCAAGTACCACTACGGCAAATACGGCGACGCCCTGTCCAGGATAACCATCGTAAGGAAGAGCCCGCTGATGCTCAGGAGCCTGATATGCACGAGGTGCGACAAGCGCTTCTGCATACCTGCATGCCCCACCAAGGCCCTCTCCTACAAGGGGGGCAACATAGTGGTGGATGAGAAGCTCTGCAACTCCTGCGGTGACTGCGTAAAGGCGTGCCCCTTCCACGGGATAAGGCTCCACCCCGAGACGAAGATGCCGCTGATATGCGACCTATGCGACGGGGATCCGAGCTGTGTCAAGGCATGCCCGAAGAGCGCTCTAACGCTCGTTTGGCTGCCGGAGGGCGGGAAGTGATCAATATGAGGTATAGTGGTTATAAGGGCAAGATACTGAGGGTCAACCTCACCAATAAGAAGAGCTCCACGCTGGAGGTCACGGACGAGTTCGCGAGGAGGTACCTCGGCGGCAACGGCTTCGCCGCAAGATACGTCTTCGACATGGTAAACCCGAGGATGGACGCGTTCGACCCAACAAACGTCGTTGCGATGATGACGGGTCCCTTCCAGGGGATAAACATACCCACGGCGGGCAAGTACTACATGGCGACGAAGTCCCCGCTCACCAACGGCTACTTCGACAGCGTCAGCGGAGGGCACATAGGTGCCCAGATAAAGTACGCCGGCTACGACGGGATCTTGATCGCAGGAAGGGCCGATAAACCCACGTACCTCTTCGTGGAGGACGGCAAGGTCGAGTTCAGGTCCGCCGAGAGGCTGTGGGGCAAGCTCACGGGCGAGACCCAGGAGGCGATCAAGGAGGAGGCAGGAGACCCCAGCCTCTGCATCTCTGCCATCGGTCCAGCCGGCGAGAACTGTGTCAGGTACGCCTGTGTCATAACTGAGTACCGCGCAGCCGGAAGGGGAGGAGTGGGGGCGGTGATGGGCTCCAAGAACCTAAAGGCGGTGGCGGTCAGGGGGTCCGGCTCAAACCAGGTGGCCGACCCTGCGAAGTTCGAGGAGTGGATTAACTGGTACAACGCAGAGGCGAAGAAGATCCCCGCGATCGCGACGGGGTTGCCGACCTACGGGACCCCGGTGCTGGTGGCGAGCATAAACAACATGTTCGGCGCAATGGGGACGAGGAACCACCAAGGGGAGTTCTTCGAGGGCTGGGAGGGCATCTCTGGCGAGACCCTGAAGAAGTCTTACTGGACCAAGGATACAGCCTGCCCAGCCTGCCCCATCGCCTGCAGCAAGGTATTCACGGTGAAGGAGGGGAAGTGGAAGGGTGCGGTATCGGAGGGGCCGGAGTATGAGACCGTATACGCATTTGGTTCCATGTGTGGCATAAGCGACTCCGGGGCGCTGATAAAGACGGACAGCCTCTGCGACGAGTGGGGTCTGGACACCATAAGTTACGGCGTCATGGTCGCGTTCATGACGGAGTGCTACCAGAGGGGGCTCATCACCAAGGAGAACACCGAGGGCGTTGAGTTCAACTTCGGAAACGACGACGTCCTGGTGAACTACGTGGAGAGGACGGCAAAGAGGATCGGTATTGGAGACCTGATGGCAGAGGGCTCGCTCCGCGCCGCCAGAGTGATCGGCGGGGACTCCGAGCGGTTTGCCATACAGGTGAAGGGTCTGGAGGTGCCGGGCCACTCCGCGAGGGCGCTGAGGGGCATGGCATTGGGCTACTCCACTGCCACGAGGGGCGGTAGCCACCACGACCCGAGACCCACCGGAGAGTACGCGGGAGCCTCGGACAGAAAGGCGATCGACGGCAAGGCAGCCTGGGTGATAGGGACACAGCAGATGACGACCATAGGTGATTCCCTAGTCCAGTGCCACTTCCTCGAGAGGTTGCTCGGCTTCACCCTGACACAGAAGTATGTTGATATGATAAATCCAGTCACGGGATTTGGCTACACCTTCAACGAGCTGGTGGACATTGCAGAGAGGATACTCGACCTAGAGAGGGCCTTCAACGTAATGACTGGGATCAGGAGGAAGGACGACACCCTGCCGAGGAGGTTCCTTGAGGAGCCCATCCCTGAGGGACCGTCCAAGGGTATGCACACCGACGAGCCCACCCTGAACAGGATGCTGGACGAGTTCTATGGTATCAAGGGATGGGACAAGAGGACTGGCATCCCGACAAGGGAGAAGCTCGTCCGCATGGGACTGGAGGATGTAGCCACGGTTCTGGAGAGCCTCTAAGCGAGGACGCTCCTCTTCTTTTTTTATTGTTTATTGTTTTATTGTTTATTGTTTTATTTTCAATGCCAACTACTTTAACTGCTGCGATGACTGGGCCTTGGCAAGGTGAGCTTTGACCCTCTTTACAAACAGCAGTAGATCTTCTGGCTTGAGGGGTTTGGGGAGGAAGTCGTCGGCCCCCGCCTCGACGCTCAGCATCCTGTCCACGTCGCGGTCGAGGACCGTGAATATGGCCACAGGGATGTGCCTGGTCTGCGGTTGGGATTTGAGGATCTTGCAGACCTCGAGGCCGCTCTTGCCCGGCATCACTATGTCCAAGAGGATGAGGTCTGGCATCTCATCCTCCGCCTTCATAAGGGCCTCCTTTCCGTTGGAGGCAGTGATCACGCTGAGTTTTGCCCCTTCCAGGACAAGCTTGGCCAGGTTCAGGACGTCTGGTTCGTCGTCCACGACAAGAATTTTATTTGGCATTACTTGGGACCCCCCTACCTATTCTCTTCCTCCCTCTCGCTCACGCCCCCCTCCCCCGCCCCTCCGTCCTCGGGACCCCCCACCACCACCACGACCCCCCCCTACCACCGCCCCCCCTACTTCTTTAGGCAATATAAAAGTGAATGTAGCACCCTTTCCCTCACCCGGAGATTCTGCCCATACCCTGCCTCCATGCGCCTCCACAAGGCCCTTTGTGACACTGAGGCCCAGACCCGTGCCCTTTGCGTAAAAGGGCTTGTTAATGACCGCAAAGGGTTCGAAGACCCGCTTGAGATCCTCCTCTCTGATACCGATGCCAGTATCCGATATCTGAACCTTGATGGCCTTTGCGTCCTCCTCGGCCCGGATCGTTATCGTTCCTTCATCTGAAGTGAATTTTGAGGCGTTGCTGAGGATATTCGTAACAACCTGACTGAGCTTGGTTCGGTCACCATGCATCCTCAGGGGGGTCGCCTGAACCTTCATCTTTAGGGTCTGTTTCTTCTCATAGACGAACGGCGCGATCTCCTTGATGCACTGGTCTAAAATCTCCCTAAAGTCCAGAGGCTCCAGCTCCAGCTGGATCTTCCCGGCCTGAATGCGCTGGACGTCCAGCAGATCGTTGGTGAGGTTTACCAGCCTGTTGGTGTTCCGCCTCACCACCTCCAGACCCCCCTTCATCGCCTCGGGCACCGGCCCCATATACCCTGATGCGATATAGTTCAAGTAGCCCGCCATGGAGACGAGGGGCGTTCGGAGCTCGTGGGTTATATTTGATATGAACTGGTCCCTGATCGCCATGGCCTTCCTCAGCTCAGCCTCCGCCATTTTACGTTGAGTTATGTCCTTTACGATGGCGACGGCGGATCCCGGACCGTCAGACTTCGCTTGAAGAGGAGCCACAGAGATTACCACCGGAACCTCGAGGCCGTCCTTTGATAGGAAGTTGAGCTCAAAGTCCCTTGCGTGACCCTGGCTCTGGAGAACCGCCATGCTCTCCAATGCCAGCTTGCGGTCCTTCTGGGCGACAAAATCAAGGAAGGCCCTTCCGATCAGCTCCTCCTTCGTGGAGGCTTTTAAAAGACCCAAGGCTGTCTGGTTGCATTCGGTTATCTTCCCGTCCGGCGCGACGACCACGATGGTATCCGGGAATGAGTCGATTATCATCCTGAGCTTCTCCTCGCTCGCATGCAACTCCTTAGCCCTCTCCTCAACCATGCCCTCCAAGCGCTCAGAGTATTTCCTGAGCTCCCTCTCCATCTGCTTCCGCTCGGTGATGTCCCTGATAGATTGAATGGCACCTATAATATTCCCTTTACTGTCAAAGCGCGGCGATGCTATTGCCGACACGTATGCCCCCTTACCGTTGCGGACCTTGGGGAGAAAGGACTCCGCATAGAGTATGTTCCCCCGCCTCTCGATAAGATCGTATTTAGCCTCAACCTCAGGATTTGAGGTGGTTACAAGATCGATCAGCCCGAGTCTCTGCTCTCCGTAGAATTTGTGGGCATACTCATGATCCCCTTTACCGATAATCTCAGCCTTGGATACGCCGCTCAGCTCCTCGATTGCCCTGTTCCAGGCTATCACCTTCCCATCCTTATCGATGACGAAGGTGGCATCGGGAAGAAAATCTATAATGTCTTGAAGCTGCTGATGGGCGGCGCGCAGTTTTTCGTCGTTCCTCATACGTTCCGTAATATCCGTTCCAACCGAGAGTATAGCGATGGCATCTCCCTTCTCATCCCTTGTCGGTCTATTCGTCCAGTATATCCACACCCTCTCGCCGTTCTTCCTGATGTTCTCGTTGACGTTGATTCGGTACTTCTCCTCGTTTGTGCACATGTCCTCGATCATCGTGCGGAGGCCCCTTCCCGTGGACTCATACTCCGGGACTATGGTCCCTATCAGGTTCTTGCCCAAGAGCTCCTCCTCGGTGAAGCCGAAGAACTTCTGCCCGAACTCGTTCATGGAGAGTATGGTGCCCTTCCTGTCGAACTTGAGTATGATGCTGTTCGCATTCTCAACGAGCTCGCGGTACTTCTCCTCGCTCTTCCTCAGTGCCTCTTCCATCCGCTTCCTGTCGGTTATGTCTCTAACGAAGACGGATAGACCACTCTTGGAAGGGTAAGCACTGATCTCAAAGGAGCAGTCTCTACCTCTGACGTCGAATTGGGCCACCAGAAACTTGGGCTGCTGTGTTCTTAATACATCCATATACAGCGCTTCAACTTTGGCCTCTCTTGCGGTGGGGAATAGCGCGTGGTGTGATCTGCCGATGGCCTCTTTTGCCGGTGTGCCCGTAAGTATTTCAGACGCTCTATTCCAATAGGTAATTCTAAGCTCATCGTCAAGGGCAAAGAAGACCTCTGTGATGCTGTCGGCGAGCTCCCTATACTTTGCCTCCTTCTCCTGAAGTTCGCGCTCAGCTTCCTTGCGCTCCGTAATATCGACAGTTGTCACAAGCAAACCAGATGACCTGCCGCCCATGTGGACCGATGAGTAACGGTTATGGATGTAGCGTTTAGTGCCATCCTTGCGGATAACCCAAAACTCCGTTTCTTTTTGTTCAGGATCTTTGCCAAGGGCATCTTTCCACAATCGCTGGACTCTTTTCCTATCCTCAGGCGCAGCGAGATCAACACCTTTCAGTGTTAGAAGTTCTTCTCTAGGGTAACCGAGGATCTCGCAGGCACGGTCGTTGACATATACGACCTTCCCATCTTCAACGAACGTTAAGCCAGCGGTAACGTTCTCGGCTATACTGCGGTACCGCTCCTCACTCTTCCGTAGCGCCTCCTCGATCTTCCTGCGTTCAGTAACATCGGTCACGAAAGCTGCTGCGCCGATGTATTTGCCATCGGCGTCTGTGATCGGTGCCGTTTCTAAAATTGTGTGAATCCTCGACCCATCCTTCCGGAGAAAGGCGAAGTCGTGTTGTTCGCTGACCCCGCTCCTGCGGCGCTCCAAGAGCTTTTTTGCCTTCTCCACGCCGCGCTTTTCCATGAGGTCAAATAAATGTCTGCCAATCATCTCCTCAACGGTGTAGCCCAACATCTCCGCCATGCGGCGATTAACGAAGGTCGTTGTTGAGTTGGCATCGATGATCCATACGCCCTCATGTGCGTGTTCGATTAATTGAAGGTAATTCACTTCGCCCTTTTTGAGACTCTCGATTAGGTCACTAGGTAGTGATTTCGTTTTGGGTTTGCCCATCTTTGATGCTCCCAGAGCTATCTGAAGGTGTATTTATGTTAAACAGTTAGACAATATAAACTTTTAGTCGAACTTTGGATGGCTTTATTGCATTTTTTGATTGTCGAGGGAGGGATAACGTGGGCGTGGGGGATATAGCAAACTATTAAAATAGCCTGCTGAGAACCTTTTCCTGGGGTTATTTTAAGATGAGCAAGGTGCAGATCCTTGATGATTTGGCAGATTCTGTTATCAATGGAGACGCGGAGAAGGCGGCAGGGACCTCAAGGAAGGCTTTGAGGACCGGAGTGGACCCCTTCAAGGCCATCAGTGAGGGCCTTATGAAGGGCATGGCCAAGGTGGGGGAGGACTTCAGCAAGCTGAAGGTCTACCTCCCGGAGGTCATGATGGCTGCCGAGGCGATGAATGCGGCCCTCGCCATCCTCGAACCGGCGGCCCTGAAGAAGGGCGGCAAGAGTGTCAAGAAGGGCAAGGTCGTGATAGGGACAATATACGGGGATATACACGACATCGGGAAGAACATAGTGGCTATGCTGCTCAGGGCAAACGGCTTCGAGGTCCACGACCTGGGAAGGGAGGTACCTGTGGACGCTCTGATAAACAAGGCTGAGGAGACCAAGTCAGACATAATCGCGGCCTCGACCCTCCTCTCCACGTCCATGCCGTACATGGAGGACCTGCTCGCGCTGCTTAAGGAGAAGGGGGTAAGGAAGAAGTACATCGTGATGGTTGGAGGGGGACCTGTCACCAGGGAGTGGGCAGCTCAGATCGGTGCGGACGGCTACGGTGACGATGGCGACGAGGCGGTGAAGGCAGCACAGGAGCTCCTCCGAAAGGTGAAGGCCAGATGAACTCCATCTGGGAGGTCATAGACAAGACAGAGACCGGCCCGTACATAGAGGAGAGGGACTTCGACCTGAAGGTCGTGGCGAAGAGATGCAGGGAGCTTGTGAAGGAGTACGAGATAAAGTTCGACCCCACCGAGATCATCACCACAGACGACTCGCTTGCTGATGACATCTTTGAGGCTGGGATGAGGCTGGCCCTCGAGGCAGGGATCTTCTGCAGAAGCACGAAGAGGATAATAAAGTTCGAGGAGAGCGAGGTTCAGGAGGCCATAGTCTCCGCCCCCAACAAGCTCCACATCGGTACGAGGAAGGACGCCAGGATACTCTACGCGCGTGGGATAGAGGACAAGAGGGCGGCTATCATATGCGGCGGGCAGGCGGGCGCCCCCATACCGGAGGAGTGGTACCTGCCCATGTCCCTCTCCTACATGAAGGAGCCGCTCATAGACATGATCAATAATGGCGGTCTGGCGGTCGTGGAGGGGAGGAAGGTCAGGACCAACACCCCGCTGGAGATTCAGGCCACAAGAAGGGAGCTCTCAATGCTTAGGGAGGCGGCTGCCAGGGCAGGCAGGCCGGGAATTCACTTATTGGCAGCGGAGAGCAGCGTCTCAGCTCTAGGAGACCTGGCAATAGCCTCGGACAGGTATATGAGGACGAGCGATGCCCACTTGGTGGCACTACTGAACGAGCTCAAGACGGACTACGACAGGATATCCAAGGTCGTGAACTTCACCGAGTACGGCGCCCTCAACGTGACGCTGGTGGATCCCATAATAGGCGGTTACGCCGGCGGCCCTGAGGGGGTTGCCGTTTGCTTCATAGCCTCCTTCCTCCTGGGCAGGACGATGTACAGATCCGAATACCACGTGATCCACCCCATACACTTCAGGTACATGAGCACCAGCGCCGTGGAGTGCATGTGGAACCTGAACATTGTGGGGCAGTCCATGGCGAGGAACGCCCCGTTCATACTGATGGGGGATGTGTGGACATCAGCCGGGGCTGGGACGGAGATGATCTTCTACGAGACGGCTGCCAATACCATTACCAACGTGGTGACTGGATCGCACCCGCTGGGCGTCTCGGCGACGAACGGCAAGTACCCGCACGCCTCAGGGCTGGAGACGAGGTTCATGGCGGAGGTGGCGCTGGAGACGGTCTGCTCAGGTCTAAACCGAAGGAACGCAAATGAGATAGTCGTCAAGCTGGCGAAGGAGTACAAGGACGGGATGGACAGGCCCGACATCGGTAAGCCGTTCCCGGAGCTCTACGACGTGAGCAAGGTCATCCCGAAGCCGGAGTGGAATGCGATTTATCTGAAGATGAAGAAGAAGATTGCGGACATGACGGGACTGGATCTCTAAGGGTGATCTAAATGAGAAGCTACAGGTTGGACGAGGTCACAAAGAGGGCCTTCGAGGGTCCTTACATGGAGGAGAGGGACTTCGATATGAAGTTGATGAAGCGGACGAGGGAGCTTGTGAAGGAGCACGACCTAAGGTTCAACCCCGAAGAGCTTGTGACGCTGGACGACTCCATGGCGGACGACGCTTGGGAGGCGGGGATGAAGCTGTTCTTGGAGCTGGGGTTCTACTGCCAGACCACCAAGCGGTGCATCAAGTTCGAGGAGTGGGAGGTTAAAAAGGTACTGAACTCGCTCTCCACAAGCCTGACGCTGGGAGCCGGGAAGGACGCTGTCAAGATGGAGATGAGGAGGATAGAGGACCCTACGTCACCGGTTATACATGCTGGACCGACCGGGACACTCTGCACCGAAGGAGACGTTTACGTCAAGACGCTGAGGAGCTACGCACAGGAGGCTGTAATAGACTCCGTCGGCGCCGGGACCCTCGCGACCATAGATGGGTTCAAGATAAGGAAGGGGACACCGCAGGAGTTCAGGGCGGCGAGGATGCTGGGGAGGTGGGCCCGACAGGCGATTTCTGAGGCGGGAAGGCCGGGAATGCACATCAACGACATAGCGATAGTCAGCCCCGAGGCGAAGATCTGCGCCCTAGATCCGGTAAACGGGATAAGGCCCACGGACGGTCTGCTCGTCTCCCAGATGATCGAGCTGAAGACCAGCTTTGCGCACCTGGCGCTCATAGAACACATGCTGAGCTACGGCTGCTTCGTCGGGAACCTGATGACCCCCATTTTGGGAGGATACTCTGGGGGGCCGGAGGGCACTGCCATCGTGAACATAGCGGAGCACATCGCCGGCGCGGTCTGCTACAATGCGAATTACCACTATCTCAGCCTGACGAACGTGAGGAACCTGAACGGCACGGACAGGGCAGGGCTCTGGACGATAAGCATCGAGGGCCAGGCGTTCGCGCGCAACTCAGACATGATGAGCATCTACGACTGTTACTGCGCAGCCGGACCTGGAACGGATGTTTTGTTAAGGGAGGCCGCGGCGGGCGGCGTTGCTTCTTCGGTGAGTGGGCTACACCTGATGGGATGCGGCTCCTGCGGAGGGAAGCTTCTTGACCACTCCACCGGACTGGAGGCGCGGCTGCTCAAGGAGATGGCGCTGGCGGCTACCGGAATGAGACGCGAGGACGCGAACGAGTTCCTCAACACGTGGGTGCCGCAGTACGAGAAGTGGTTGGACGTAACGAAGGCGCCCAAGGGCAAGACCTTCCAGGAGCTCTACGACCTCGGTTCGGCCAAACCTAAGAAGGAGTGGCAGAAGAAGTACGACGAAATTGTGGGAGAGCTGACGGAGCTAGGGATAGAGATCAGGTAAGCGTCCGGAGCCCTTCGCCCCCTTCTTCTTTTTGTTGTCATTCCGCTACGTCTCTTTTCCATCAAGCTTCAGCATTGGAAGCTTTACTACAAATTTTGCACCCTTCCCCTCGCCTGCGGACTCGGCCCATATCCTCCCACCGTGCGCCTCCACGAGTCCCTTGGTTACGCTGAGGCCAAGGCCTGTCCCTCTGACATAAGTGGGCTTTTCAATCATGGCCAACGGCTCGAATACCCGTTCGAGATCCTCTCTCCTGATGCCTATGCCAGTGTCGGTGATCTCCGTCCTAATGCTATCACCGTCCTCGATTGCTTTTACAGTAATAACTCCACTTTCAGGTGTGAACTTAGAGGCGTTGCTCAGAATGTTTGTGAATGCTTGGCATAGCCGAATGTTGTCTCCCAAGATCATCAGGGGGTGCGGAGGCAGCTCTACGTTGACTTTCTGCAGCCTGGTCTCGAAGAACGGCTTGATCTCAGTTATGCACAGTGTAATTACCTCCACCAAGTCAAGCTTGCGCATGTCGAGCTTCAACATACCTGAATCGATGCTCCTCAGATCGAGGAGGTCGTCTGTAAGGGCAACAAGCCTCTGTGCGTTGCGCTTCACGACCTCCAAGCTGCACTTGACCGCTTCCGGAAGCGATTCCACATTATCTTTCAGGACGTGGTTCAGGTAACCCACGATTGATACGAGCGGCGTACGTAGCTCATGTGTAATGTTTATCATCAGCTTTTCCTTTTGCCGCGTCTTCTCCTTCACCAACTCCTCCAAGTGTGCAGAGTACGCCTTCAGAATGCCCTCTGCCTTCTTCATCGCCGTCACGTCGGTGATGGAGGCTACCCGTATCGTCGTGCCTGGCACGATCGCAATATGGGCTATGCCATATCCAACCTCGCCATCTCTTCTGACGAACTTGAACTCGTACTTGTTTGGAACGTTGCCAGAGGGGCGCTGTTTATGGTAGGAGAGCATCCGGGGGAGATCATCTTCAGAAACGAAGGCGGTCCACTTCATCCTTCCCTCTATCTCTGCTTTGGTATACCCCGAGAGCGTCTCGACCATGTGGTTTGCATGAATGACCACCATATCCTCACCGAATACCACGGTGGCGGCCCCCGTCGTTTCGAATATTGTTCTATACTCATTCGCAGTTTTTTTGAGATCCTCTTGGGATTGGTTGAGTGCGGCAAGCATCTCATTTATGGCAGCCCCAAGACTCGATATTTCGTCATTTCCAGAGGTCCTGACATGAGCAGAGTGTCTCCCACGGACACCTATCTCTGTAACATCTTTGCTCAGCCTATCAACCCTAGCAAGAATAAATTTTTGCAGTAGAAGATAAACACATAGTCCAAACAACAGGAGCAGGATCGAGGAGACTGCAGTAAAATAGGTAGTGCTTGATAGGCCTTGCTTGTATGTTGCCCGAGGCAAATCCATCTTAATGACTGGCCCAGGTTTTCCGAAGATATCGCTCAGCAGGATGTATCCTGATACGATATCTTCGTTTGCTGGTCGAACTACAATTGGATTTATAGGCATGACCTCAGCTCCAATCCATTCAGAAGGAAGCTCGGCAGATGCCATGTTCAGCAGGCTTAACGACAGGTTGGTAGTCCTAGCAATAGAGCTGACCGCCCCCGTATCAAAGTGGCTGCCAAAAATCAGCGAACCCCGAACGGGCCCTTCTCCCTCACTCCTCATTATGGGTTGCGAGGAGATCATCATTGGTCCTTCACTAAGCATTATGATACCTGTTACAGAATCGTCTTTTTCTCCTCAATCATACGAACAAATGCCTTGTGAGGACACGCTGGCTACCAGATCAGACGGTATCGGAACCTCCTGCAACGTCTGAAGGTCGAAGGCCTTTCCGTAGACCAAAAAGCCGGATGAATTGAAGAATAGCATAACGTTGAGATTCAAGCCGATAAACGTTTGATCCACGAGATTTGTGTCGATGAAATTGATGTTTCTATCGTTAATAAAGGCGTATGTGTCATCCCACAAGCTGTAATCTGAGCAGATCGAGGACAGACGCGAAAATCTCTCTGAGATGGCTCCAACGACGATCTCTACGCCATGAAGTGTCTCCTGTTTTTCAAGTTCCAAGAAACCATTCATAATTATGATTCTTGTGGAGACGTAAACCATACCAACCATACATATTCCAATAATGCTAAGAATAACCAGAGTCTTTATCTGTAGCTTCATTTTTCAACGCCGACCCTTTTTGAGGGGGTGTATTACCGGCGATTGCTCGTAGTTTTTCCAGCACGGCAGTCCCTTTCGGGGTCATGATGCCCATGAAGGAAGAGGGCGTTATTATAACTTTCTATTCTTTGGAAAAGGGAGAACCCAATGCAGCGGGCCCTCTAACCTTTCTACCTCCGACGAGGAGCGCCAGTATCGTTACCACGTAGGGTAGCATTCTCAATAGCAGACTTACAGAAGGCGCCGCGGGGCCCACCAAAAAGGTGCCTATCCAGAGCGACAGGGCCTCGGTGAACCCAAACAGTAGCGAGCCTCCAAGTGCTCCCCAAGGGTTCCACCTGCCGAGGATCACTATGGATACCGCCACAAAGCCCCTGGCCGCCACTATGCGGCTGTCGAAGACGTTGAACATGGATATCGTAAGCAGACCCCCAGCCATTCCCACTAGAGCTCCCTCGATTATGAGCGATAGGTACCTTATTCTGCTGACATTTATGCCCAGATAGGAGGCCACCACGGGGTCCTCGCCTATGGATCTCAGCCTCAGACCGAAGGAGGTCTTGAAGATAAGGAAGTAGATCAGAGGGACCGCGATCAGACCGATGTAGACGAACACCGTCTGGTTGAAGAGCACCTCGCCCAGAACCGGGATCTGGCTCAGCCCTGGTATCGCATAGGGGCCTATGAGATCTCCCAAATATGGGAAGGCCCCCTGCGAGAACGCAATCCTGAAGAAGTAGAGGCACAGCCCCATTGCGAGGAGGTTAATGGCAAGCCCGGATACCACCTGATCGAGGTTGATCCTGATGACGAGAAAGCCGAATATGAGAACGGTCAGTACACCGGCAATGATGGATGTCAGCAGCCCAACCCACAGGTTCCCAGTCAGATAGGCGCCCATGAAGCCGGAGAAGGCGCCCATCAGCATTGCCCCCTCTATCCCCAGATTGAGTATTCCTCCCCTCTGAACAACGGTCTCGCCTAGAGATGCCAGAAGAAGCGGGGAGGCGGTTCTTATCCCAGCGGCAATAAACCCAAGGATTAGCGCCCATTCCATCATGCCTTAAAGACCCCCTTCTTCTCAAGGTAACGCATGATGTACTCCGATCCCAGAACAAAGATCACAAGAACCCCTTGGATGAAGTCAACCACGCCCTGCGGCTGGTTGAGGACTCTGGACATGGTCGACGAGCCGTTGAATATTGCCGCCAAGAAGATCGAGGACAGAAAGACGCCAATGGGGTTGTTCTGACCCAGCAGCGCAACTACTATGCCGGTGTATCCGTACCCGGGCGAGAGCGAGCCCCTCATCCTAAACTGTATTCCGGAGACCTCGAAGAGACCGGCGATGCCAGCGAGTGCCCCGCTGAGTACTAGGGCCAAGAATATGGTTCTACTGACATTGATCCCACCAAACCTCGCCGCCTCAGGGTTCTCGCCCACGGCCCTCAGCTTGTAGCCAAAGGTCGTCTTGATCATGAGGAAGTATACGAGTGGCAGGGCAACCGCGATGGCGAGCACCACTCCCAGGTGGAGGCGGGTAGTCGGTAGCAGGATAGGGAGTACGGCCGCCTGCGGTACCTGCGCGGACTCTGGAAATAGGGTGTCTGGGCTCCTGAACGGAAATGAAAGTAGCCACTGCACGAAGTAGATGGCAACGTAATTCATGAGGAACGTGGTGATGACCTCATTTATCCCCAGCTTCGTCTTCATTAGAGCTGGTACAGCTGCCCAAGCCATTCCGCCCAAGATCGCAACAAGTATTGAGGCAGGAAGCGTGAGTGGACTGTTGCCTAATGAGACCGCGGTTATAGTGCCCGCCATGGCGCCCATGTAGAGCTGCCCCTCTGCACCGATGTTCCAGACCTTGCACTTGAAGGCGATGGCAAGCCCGAGCGAGACGAGCAGTATGGGGGTCGTCCTGACGAGGGTCTCCACCGTAAGGTTGAGATTGCCGAAGGCCCCAACGAAGATGTAGTAATAGGCCAGGATCGGATTTGCCCCGGTGGCTATGAATAGTACCGAGGTGACGACCAGCGCAAGAGCGATGGATATCACTGCCTTGTATATCGAACGAACCGTTGACTTCGTCAGCTTTAGCTCCATAACACTACTGTCCCCAGTCCAATCTCGTTATGCCGACCCCAGCATCAGTCTCGCCAACTTCTGAATGTCGAGAGAGTCATGGGTGAACTCTCCGACAAACTTACCGCCATACATCACCACAATCCTGTCGCTGAGCTTTATTATCTCGTCCAGATCCGCGGAGATCAACAGCGCGGCGACGCCCTTTGATCTCAGCTCCATTAGCTTCTGGTGAACGGCTTCGGATGCTTTGACATCCAAACCTGCTGTTGGCTGCTCTGCTACCACTATGTTGGCACCGTTGGAGAGCTCCCTCGCCACGACAAGTTTTCCGATGTTTCCACCGGACAGACTGCTCACCGTGGCACATGGATCGGAAGCCCTTATCCCAAACTTGGAGATAAGATCCGATGCGTATCTGTCAATAGACTCTCTGTTGATGACCATGTTCTTGCTGAAGGGCTGCTCCTCGAAGTTCTTGAGGGCGAGGTTCTCGGAGACGCTCATGCTGAGCACGACCCCCCTCCTGATCCTGTCTTCAGGGATGTAGGAGACGCCCTTCCGGATTATGAACTTCGGTGGCCTGTTGGTTAGGTCACAGGTCTTCAGGAGGGAGGTTCCGGACTCGATCCTGCGGAGTCCTGTGAGAGCTTCAACGAGCTCCTTCTGCCCGTTCCCAGCCACTCCAGCTATGCCTAATATCTCCCCGGCGTGGAGGACCAGATCCACGCCCTTTACCGCCATCTCTCCCCTTTTGCCCTTAACTGAAAGGTTCTTTACCATGAGGACGGGTTCGCCAGGCTTGCCCCTGTCGACCCGGAGCGATGATGCGAAGCCCTCCACCACGAGCGCAGCCAGTTCCGCCTCGTTTGTGGAGATGGTGGGCAGGGTCTTGACCACCCTGCCTCCCCTCATAATGGTGATTCTATCGCTTATCGCCAGGGCCTCCTTTACCTTGTGAGTGATAATTATGACGGATCTCCCCTTGGACTTGAGCCGCCTTATCGTCTTGAAGAGCTCCTCCACCTCGAGAGGAGTAAGCACAGAGGTGGGCTCATCTAGGATGAGAATATCCACATCCTGACAGAGCAGGCGGAGTATCTCTACCCTCTGCCTGAGACCCACAGGCAGCTGCTCTATCCTCGCATCCGGGTCTATCTCGAGTGTTAGGTTCTTTGAGACCTCCTTTATCTTCCCCTTGACCGCATCAAGGTTCAGCCTTCCAGAGAGGGAGAGGCTGAGCGCAATGTTCTCGGCGACTGTGAACGTAGGGATCAAGGTGAAGTGCTGGTGAACCATGCCAATGCCAAGCTTAACAGCCTTTATGGGGTCCTCTATGCGGACACTCCTACCGTTAACGAGGATCTCGCCCGAATCTGGGGTGAGGCAACCAGAGAGGATCTTCACGAGGGTCGTCTTGCCCGCACCATTCTCCCCCAGCAGGGCATGCACCTCGCCCCTCAGGATGCTAAACGTGACGTCCTGGTTGGCCACAACTCCGTTGGGGTAAGTCTTGCGGATACCCCTAACAAATATGGAATGATCCGAACGCGTTACCGAGTCGCTCTCGGTGGACGCATTAGATACCTTTTCAACCTCAAACTTAGTTTTTTTAAAAAAAATAGGAGAGAGGGGCATAGAGCCACCTCTACGGGTTTCTGAAGTTTGGCACCGAGATCGGTACATTGCTCCCATCAACAACCGTTCCGTTGATCAGCGTCACGCTGGTATTCCAGTAGATGGTTCCGTTGATTATCTGCTGTTGCAGGGTCTGGCTATATGAATAGACTAGGGGGTAATTGTTCTGGAATGCGGTGTTCCAAACAAACTTCGATCCGCCGGTATCCATCGTAGTATAGTAGTGACCAGAGGCGAAATTGTCAGACAGGGCGCCCTGGATCATCGACCTTACCATCGGATAGAGGTCCCATACAACACTGCCGACGACGACATCCGGGGCGAGGTTGTTCTGGTCCACGATGTTGCCAAAGGCGAGGGCGAGTACCTTTCCGCTTGTATCCTTGCAGGCCTCGAAGATACCGTACCTCTCAGAGTAGATCACGTCAACTCCCGAGGCGATCAGTGCACTTGCAGCGGTCCTTGCAGCCGGGGGATCATACCAGGAATTGATGTATGAGATTGTGACGTTGAGATTTGGATTCACGTGTTTTGCGCCGGCGACGAAACCGTTCAGCAGGTTGTTCACGTCTCCGACCCCTGAGAATGCGGTCACGATGCCCACCTTGCTGGTGTTGGTCATCTTTGCGGCGATTGCTCCTGCCTCGTACGCAGCCTCCTGGATGTAGTAGTCGAAGAGGGCGAGGTTATTGCCGAAGTTCGTGCATAGCCCGGAGCCCTGGGCGAAGTAGACATTGGGGAACTGCGGTGCGATCCTGTCAGCGGTCTCCCAGAATCCCCAGCTGTGGGTGATAATCATGTTGAATCCGCTGTTGATGTACTGGAGCATGATGCTCTCGACCTGTGACTCGGACACCCTCTCGGAGTAGTTGTAAGTAATCCCCAGCTCGTCCCTTGCCTCGAGGAGCGCCTGGTGCAGTACTTGGTTCCACGTCTCTTCAAGCGGAGTGACGTAGATGGCGGCGACCTTGAACGCCGGCGCCGCCGGCGCGGTCATTGTCGTGTAGGCGTAGGCTGCCCCGACCACGATGACGGCAACTATCACTATCCCAACAATTACAGAAGTTTTCATAGGGGGTTTCACCCAGACAGTGATCTGGTATCTTTTTTACTAAATATATAAAAATTTGCTTTTCCATTTATTGTTGATTGCCATTAACATTTAAATTATCAGAGGCGAAAAAAACGCTCGGCGTTTGCGACCGTGACCCTCACAACCTCTTCCACTTTCACATGCTTTATCTCTGCGATCTTTCTCGCCCCCAGTATTAGATTCGCAGGCTCGTTCCGCTCACCACGCACGGGTGTGAGCACCGGCGAGTCGGTCTCAAGCATCAGCGATCCCAGCGGGAGCAGACGGGCAAGCTTCTGCTTCTGCTCAGAGTGAACCACTGAGGTCGGTATCGAGAAGAAGAAGCCTCTCTTGGTAGCGGACAGAGCGTCGCCGGACTTGCCGTCAAAGGCGTGCATCAGCACCCTCTCGGCGCCCTCGGAGTAGAGAACCTCGAGCGCGTCGTGACCGGCGCTCCTAGAATGCACCACAAGGGGGAGGTCCCTCTCGATTGCAAGCCTTATACTCGACCTGAAGAACGCCTCCTGGAGCACCCGCTGGGAGTGATCCCTCACGTAGAAGTGGTCAAGCCCGACCTCCCCAATACCCACGATGTCACCCAGCCTGAGAAGCTCCTTGAACTGGTTGTACTTCTCCTCCAATAGAACTGTGGGGTCAAAGCCCGCCGTGAGGTACAGGTAGCCGGGGTCCATCGAAAGGACCTCTCGGGCCCTAACGAATTCAGCAGGGTCGGTTATCGACATTATGATCTTCTTTACTCCGGCGGCTCTTGCCCTTCTTAGGACCTCTGGAAGGTCCTTGAAGGAGGGATCGGTGAGGTGGGCGTGGACGTCTATCAAGGGTGCCACCGTATCTTTTCTCATAAAGGCGCATGATAAAGGTTGGGCACCAATAAATAAGTTAATATATAATACAGTTATAATAAGGAGCGGGGAGGGTTGTGGAGACGGAGCTGGATCTGAGGGGGCTGTACTGCCCCATACCCGTACTGAGGACGAGGGAGGGGATAGAGAAGGTAAAAGTAGGCGATCTCCTGAAAGTAATGGCAGACGATCCAGCGGCCGAGGAGGACCTCAAGAGGTGGGCCAAGAGGGCCGGACAGGAGGTCGTGGATGTGAAGAAAGAGGGTGAGGATGTTATTGTGACAATAAGGAGGATTAAATAATGCCAGAAAAGAGTGAGGGGAAAGAAAAGAAGAAGATATTGTACGTACAAACTTCGGGCATCGATACACCGGAGAGGCTGTACGCGCCATTCATACTGGCCATGACAGCCCAGGCGATGGACCTAGACGCGTCCATATACTTCTTGATAAAGGGCATAACTGTCCTAAAGAAGGGCGCAGCAGAGAAGATAAAGATAAGCAACTTCCCGACGCTTAAGGAGATCATGGACCAGGCGATAAAGGCGGGTGTGAAAATGTACGCGTGCGCCCAGAGCTGTGATCTGCTAAACATGCCCAAGGGGGACCTAATTGCGGGGGTCAAGGTCGCGGGGGCGGCGACCGTTAACGATCTGGTTTTAGAGGCAGACGGGGTACTGTACTTCTAGGAAGGGCGAAACGGCATGTCTGAGAAAATTGTGTATATGGATTATGCATCATCCTCAAGGGTCGATCCGAGGGTGGTGGAGGCCATGCTCCCCTATCTTAGGGAACTATACGGCAACCCCTCGTCGCAGCACTCAGTTGGCTCAAAGATGAAGGGTGCACTGGAGGAGGCGAGGGCAAAGGTCGCTGCGTTAATAAACGCAGAGAAGCCCTCGGAGGTTGTCCTCACATCCGGAGCGACCGAGGGCACCAACGTGGCGCTGAGGGGGGTGGCATTAAGGAACAGGGACAGGGGCAACCACATAATAGCGTCCAAGATAGAGCACATATCGGTTCTGAACACGCTGAAGTACCTCGCAAAGAACGGCTTCGAGGTAACGTACCTGCCGGTGGACAGGTACGGGACGGTGGACGTCGAGGCGCTCAAGTCTACCATTACGGACAAGACTACTCTTGTTACCGTCGGCTACGCGAACAACGAGGTCGGCACCATACAGCCCATAAGGGAGATGGCGGAGATCGCCCATTCAAAGAAGGCGTACCTCCATACCGACGCCGTGCCAGCCGTCGGGAAGATACCTGTGGATGTGGTAAAGGACGGGATAGATCTGATGACCATCTCCTCCTGGGACATGTACGGACCTTACGGCATAGGAGGAATCTACGTCAAGAGGGGGACAAGGGTGGAGCCCCTGATCCTAGGCGGGGGGCAGGAGGGAGGGCTCAGATCCGGCACGGAGAACGTCGCAGGAGCGGTGGGGATGGGCAAAGCCGCGGAGCTTGCGATGGCAGAGATGGCAGGCGATGCCGAGAGGCTCTCCAAGATAAGGGACAGGATAGTGGAGAGGGTCCTAAAGGAGGTGCCCTACTCCTTCCTGAATGGGCATCCCACGAGGCGGCTTCCGCACAACGCGAATATAAGGTTCAGCTTTGTGGAGGGAGAGTCGCTTGTCCTCTCCCTCGACATGGAGGGGATAATGCTCTCCAGCGGTTCTGCCTGCTCCTCAAAGACGCTGGAGCCGTCGCACGTCCTGATAGCCATGGGGATCCCGCACGTTGAGGCGCAGGGCTCTCTGCTCATAAGCCTCGGGAGGTTCAACGTCCCGGAGGACGCCGATAGGATCGCCGACGTCCTGCCGAGGATAATAAAGGGGCTGAGGCAGATGTCCCCGATTGCGCCCGAGGAGGTGAGGTAGATGTACAGCCAGAAGGTCATGGAGCACTTCAGGAATCCCAGGAACGTGGGCGAGATACCGGACGCCGACGGGATCGGGAAGGTGGGGAACCCCATCTGCGTGCCTCCAGACACAGATGTAGTTGTCAAGGGCTCCGCTGTTCCAATCCGGGCAATCAACAAGTCGGACACAGTTTTGTCCCACGACGGAGCATTTCACAGAATAAACAAGAGGTTCAGCCGAGCATACGCGGGTACCATTTTGGATATTAAAAACCGCCTTGGAAACACAGCGCTCACACCAGATCATATGGTGTTCGGTTTTAAGGTTCCGAGAGGAGACAAATACCGGTATACAAGAGGCAAAAAGAGGTTGGTCGGAGACCTCGCGTGGTGGCATGCGTGCGAACTGGACAAGGGGGACATGGTCGCATATCCAGTCCCGAACGAGAGCAGCGACGTTAGCGAAATAGAAACGAATGTGGAAAAATCTGAGCACGATTTCAAGAGCATTGAAATACCGCCGAGGATCAAGGTGGATGGCGACTTTATGCGCTTCGCCGGATACTTCCTAGCCGAGGGCAACACCAGGATTGAAAGATGTAAAACGTATGCCACATTGACTTTCAACACCAACGAGGAAGACAACGTAATGGATGCCTGTCGCCTCGTCAGAAACGTTTTCGGAGTGGACGCTAAGATAGAAAGGCGCGAGGAGAGGAAAACCGTGAATATTGTCATCTATAATGCGCATGCCGCCAGATTTTTAAGAAAATTGTTTGGCGGAAAGGACGATGAGAGGAGCGTGCCAGAGTTCATGATGTTCCTTCCCCTGGATAAACAGGCAGAGTTGATCAGAGGACTGTGGCACGGTGACGGGTATATCGACGTGAACAAACCGAGAGCGTCGTATTCCACCGTCTCGAAGGTTCTTGCCCAGCAGATAAAGATGCTGTTGTTGAGACAGGGAATAATTCCGTCCGTTTATGAGGAGAAAACCAGGGTCTCGAAGGGGGTGCATCATAGAAAAACATACAGGGTATTCGTTCTCGAAACACCGTCTATTAGAAAACTTTCATCCATATTGGACGTCGGCTTCAATTTCAAGAAAAACCCAAGAGGCAAGGCATGGATAGAGAACGGCATGCTGTTCGTCCCAATAACAGGGATTGAAAGCACGGAATACGGCGGATTCGTCAGCAATCTGGAAGTCAATGTGGCGCACTCGTATGTCACGCCCTCTCTGACCGTGCATAACTGCGGAGACCTGATGTGGATCTACATCAAGGTGAAGGACAACAGGCTTGAGGACGTCAAGTTCAAGACCTTCGGGTGCGGCGCGGCGATAGCCACCAGCAGCATGGTGACGGAGATGGCCAAGGGGAGGACGATAGAGGAGGCCCTTAAGATCTCGAGGCAGGATGTGGCGGACGCGCTCGACGGATTGCCCCCGATAAAGATGCACTGCTCCAACCTAGCTTCGGACGGTCTGAAGGCGGCGATACTCGACTACATGAAGAAGAAGGGGATAACGCCGCCCGAGGGGATCAAGATTGAGTCCGAGACCGAGGAGAAGTGCGACGTTTAGCACCTCTCCTTAGACGATTGTTTTTCCGCAGAATTTATGATACAGAGTAAATGGATTCAGAGTCAGGGCAAAAAAGGAAGAAGAGTCGGGCAAGCATTCCCATAAAACTGGATTATGCGATCTTCTTTCCTGCTTGCGGGCCGGGGAACTGGTTCAGGACTTCCGTGGGCTCAAGAACCCACACCCCGCGTATGTCGAGACCCATCTTCTTAATGACCTCCCTCATCCCCTCGAAGAGGGGACCAGAGGTCACGAAGGATCTCACCCGGCACCTCACCTGATACGCCTGCGGCGGTGCTCCTGGGACGACCTTTACCGCCAGGGTGGAGACTATCGTTCCGGTCTCGGCTGCGGTTTGCAGGTTCTCATGGGCCTCCCGCATGTGTATTGTGGCGCAGACTATGGTATTGGCGTCTGGAGCCCTAAGCGAGCCCAAGGGTATCACGTGCAGGTTCTCGCCTGATCTCGTGGCGAGGACCTTCAGAGTAGCAGGGTCGTTATACAGATCCTGAACTTCTTTAGGTATGGGCATAATTTCACCTACATCATAATATTACCAAAGCCATATATAATTAGTTCCTACTCATTCGAGTTTCATGGTCTCCAAGATGACATGACAGTTGACATGGATGAATTATGATGAATATAAAAAATAAAAGTTAGGGAAATCGCCAGTCTCAATGCATTAGCTCATTTCACGTAGATTCGGAGGGCATCTTCGAGACCCATCTTCTTGAAGGTCGTTCCTGCGGCTATGCCGACCTCCACTGGGCTGTCGCTATCCTCGGCCTTTGAGAGGGCCTTCATTGCGAGGTCGAGGGCCTCCCTTATCGTGAGGTCGCTCCTGTAGCCGGCCCTTAGCACGTCCGTGGCCTCCTCGCTGTTCTTTCCGATGGCCAGAGCCTTGCCGCTCACCATCAGACCCCGCGGATCCAGCTGGTATAGGTGTTGACCGGCCCTGTCCGATCCAACCACGATCAGCGCCGCACCAAGAGGGCGGACTCCGCCGTAGCGCGTGAACTGGTACATGAACTGTCCGAGGTGGTCGACGATCGATTTCACGTCTATGGGATCTTCAAAGACGATCCTGTGCCTCTGCGCCTCGATCCTTGCCTGATCGATCAGCACATGTATGTCGCCTGTGAAGCCGGCGCCGGCTGCCCCAACGTTATCGTCGATCATGTGTATCTTCTCGATGGGGTCGATGAGCGGGTCAGGGTCCTTGGTCCGCGTGACCGTAACGGCAAAGTCCTTGCCGCGGATGGCAACAACCGGCGAGCCGTACTTGACCGCCTCTGCCGCGTACTCCACCTGCAGGAGCCTGCCGTCTGGAGTGTACATGACGAATGGTCTATCGTAACCGCTAGGCGACATCATCACTGCGCACCTCCAAGATTGAGCCACTCCATACCCTTCTTCGTTATTGTCAATACTTCCACGCCGTTGCCGGAGCCAGGGTCCCTCTCCATGGCAGCCTTAACCGCCTTCGTTGCGATGTTCGCGCCCTCGGCTGTTGGCATGCCGCTCTTATAGCTGGCCTCTAGCACACCATAGGCCATCGGCGAGCCGGAGCCTGAGGACGTGAAGCCCTCGTCCGTCACCGCGCCGCTTATGTCTGCCTCAAAGAGCTGGGCACCGGTCTCGTCGACGCCGGCAACGAGCATCTCGGTAATGAAAGGAGCGTAGCTCCGCATGCCCGAGTAGAGTATGTTCGCGAGCAGCTTGGCCGCCTCCTTCACGGTCAGCGGGAAGCCCCTGTTGAACTCCATCAGCTTTGCCTCAGCCTTCACCAAGTTGATCAGGTAGTTGGCGTCCGAGAGCTGCCCGGCTATTGCCACAGCCTTGTTCCCGTCGAGTGGGTAGATCTTCTTGACCGCCTTAGAGCCGATCATTCCGCCCTTGCTCGCCCTTCTGTCAGAGGCGAGGACTACGCCGTCCGAACACCTCAAACCAACGATGGTAGTCAAAGTAGCATCACCGCTATAATTTCTATTAAAGTCGGTATTATTGACGAAGAAACGCCCTACCTAGTCACACCAATCTGCATCAGTTGTCCGGGTGGCATCTGCTCTGGTAGAGGGCGTTGATGATCTTCGCGTAGAGCCTCATCGCAACCTCCCTTGCCCTTGGCTCCTCTGCCGGAGGGAACGATCCAAGGGAGACCTCGAAGAGTCGGTCCTTGAATGATGCCTGCACCTGTATCTCTCCGTCGTCCGTGACCCACTTGAGGTCCATACCCTGCTCCGTGGGGGAGCTTCCGAGCCACCTCATCCCGCTGAACCACTTACCCTTCAGTATGCCAGCGGCATTTATGAAATCCATATCATTTGGCAGGTATGACGAGCCCACAACGAGGCGCGGGTTAGGGGTCGAGGAGTGACGACCGGCCGCCTTGATCCCCTTCTTTGTTATTGAGTAACCCTCGTCTTTTTTGTCCACGAGACCAAGAGACGAAAGCCTGTTAAGGCTACGGGATAACTTCTCCTGATGAACCTTGAGGCTCCTCTTCATGCCCTGGAAGCTGAAGTTCGTGTCGGCGCTCGAGGCGAGTAGCTGCATCACCTTGCAGTCCACCTCCCCAAAGTTCTGGTAAATGTCAGAAGCCACCTAATCATCCTCCAATATATACCATTGCGATATAATTGAGAGCGTAATATATAGCCTTTGCGCCGGCGCGGTAGGGACAGAATAGTGGGCATTAATATATCCCTTTTTAACCCTATTCTTCAGGGGATCGCTCGATGATAGTCATGCCAATTACCGTTCCCTTCCCGAAAGACTGGGGGCATGGCGATGGGACCAACGCCTACATCATTAAGGGCGATAAGACGATCCTGATAGACTCTGGTCTGGACGGCCCGGACAACAGGGAGTACATTAAGAGGACACTGAGGAGGCTGGACGCATGGAGGGTTGACGCGATACTGCTGACCCACGGCCACCTTGATCACTTTGGTCTGGGAGCGTACTTACAGAGGGAGACCGGTGCGAAGATCATGATTCACGAGGAGGACGCACCTGCCCTAAAGGACTACAGGAACGTTATGTCATGGTTCGATGAGGTCTACGAGCTGGCGGTTGAGGGGGGTTTCGACGAGCAAGATCTCAGGGCGGTCAAGATGCAGTTATCGATGGTAATAGACATGATGAGTAAGCCTGACAACTACGGCACCTTCAGCGAGCTGGACCTGAAGATGGGCGGCGGGGCGCTGAGGTCGATGCATCTGCCGGGTCACACGCCCGGGAGCGTGGGATACATCCTCGGCGACTCTATTTTCTCTGGGGACGTTGCCCTCGACGGCCCCACGAACGTGGGAGAGCTGAGGCAGGAACTCGCCTCCATACAGAGGCTGAAAACTTTCAAGCACGTCTATACCGGCCACAGGAGGTCGCCCATAAACGCAAAAGACCTCGAGGCGCTGGAGGCACACATCGCCAGCCGGCTCGAGCAGGTGCTGAGGATTACGAAGCAGGGTAGGACGTTGAAGGAGATCGTGAGCGGGGTCTACGGTGTGACCATGGTGGAGACGAACTTCATGAAGAAGGTCATCCCCATAAGGCAGGTGGTATCCTACCTCAGATATCTTGAGGATGAGGGGCACATTACGAAGAGGGGGGCGCGGTGGGTCTCCTTCAAGGACCATCTTTAGTAGGAAGAGGCGGAAAGGGTTCTGATCTCAGCCGCGTACGATCTTCATTATTGCCGGGATCAGAAGTGATACCCCAGCGCTGATCCCGAAGATGTATGCACCCCACGTGAAGGTGAAAGCCTTCCCTAACACAACGATGAAGATCAGCAGGTAGTAGTAGACGACAACGGCGGGCACCAAGAGTATGGCGCCGCCTATCCACATCCTTATGGCGTATCCAGCGAGCGATGCCAGGAGGGCTATGAAGAGGATGTATATAGTGGGCAGGTGTATCGCGTAGTTGTCCCACATCTGGATCAGGCTCACAGAGGCCTTGCCTGGTATATCGATCCACGGGAGCGCCAATGAGACGGCTGCAACGATCCACAGGATCATGCTCAGCGCGAAGAACGCGGATCTACGACTGTCGCCATGGATGTGCGCCCATAGCTCTACCCTCCAGTTTAAGGTCAAGACGATGCCCAAGGCGAGCAGGAAGAGGAAGCTCACAAAGAAGTAGGATGATGTGGTCTGGATTTGGTACACTGGCGACGTGGAGAGGCTCGTGCCATTCGCCTTCACCGTCAAGAAGTACTGTACAGTAGTGGGCAGCGGGGGCAACGGGATAATCTCGCCTTTGTCGAGGTTGATCTCGGCCCAGAGTGACCCAGGCAGGCCGTAACGGTAGAAGACTGAGGTTGTGTAGTTCCCGGACGAGGGTGGAACATTGACCTTAACCGACGTGAAGAAGTTTATCGGCTCCGCCGTCGGGACGGGCGGTACGGGCAGGCTCTGGGGCTGGCCCTCGAGGTAGTGGTCGAGCCAGATGGTCGTAGAGTCAAGCCATCCAACGGCATAGGAGTGACCATGGTTCGGGGCCAAGTTTATGGCCTTATCTGACTGGATCATCGCGTAGGTCTTATTGATGGCATCTAAGAAGAAGTACTCGTCATGGGTACCAATCAGCATGAGGGTCGGGATGTTGAGCCTTGCGGCGTAGGCCCTGCAGTCGAAGTACTTGATGAGTGCCAGTCCACCAGGATCAGTAATCTTCATGCTTGACGGTACTATAAAACCAGCGAAGCTGCCCCTTTGCACTATATCGTCGAAGTAGCCGCTGGCCACAACGGGTACGGCCACCTTCACGCGGTTGTCAACCGCCGAGACGATGAAGGTTGTTACACCGCCCATCGAGGCGCCGAAGACCCCTATCGCTCCTCCGTTGACGTAGGGCAGCGTCGTCAGCACAGTTATTGCTCTAGAGGCGGCTACGACGTTCTGGTAGTAGTACGCGCTGTAGGGACCGTCTTGGAAGTTCACGATATTTGCGGGGCTTGAGGTGGGCCCTGTGGAGTTCCCGCAACCCGGCGAGTCCATGGCAATAACCGTGTAACCCCTCGACGCCAGTTCGAGGCCAAAGGGCAACATGTCCTCCGCCGAACCGCCCGTCCCGTGGAGCAGAAGGATAGCTGGGAGGTCGGTTCCTGGCGGTCTAAGAAGCACGGCGTGGATCCTGATCGTGGATCCGTTGAAGACGTGGCTGTTGAAGGAGACATCGTATGTTTCGAGTATAGTTCCTCCGATGGTCCTGTTCCCGATATAACTGAGGGCGGTATCCATGGGAGGATAATTAATACTATCAAGGTTCCAGAAGCTGGTATTAAATTCCGTGACGAGAGGCGGAGGCGTGGTGTTCCAGCTTCCGTAAGACAAATATGCGAAGAATGACATTGCCACCAGAATTAGAGCCGCGATCTCTATTACTACCAACTTCTTCATAGAACATCAGTCTATACCTGTGCTATGTTTTGCCATTTATTATTTTCGCGAAGGCCTCCAGCGTCAGTGGTTCGCCCAAAATTTAAATGCAGAGGACACCCAATCATATATTAACTGTTGTTAGTGAGGAAGACGACCTGCCGTTCTGGGGGACGTTTCGATGGATATCGATGAGATAGATATTACGATCCTCAAGGAGATCCAAGAGGACTCTAGGACCAGTTACAGGGATATAGCCAAGAGGCTCGGACTTTCTGTCGGGACCGTTCATAATAGGGTAAAGAAGATGACGGACCTTGGTGTGGTAAAGAGCTTCGCCGCGGTGCTTGATCCGGAGAAGCTGGGCTTCGAGCTCACGGCGATAATCCTGATGCAGGTCGAGGGGGGGCATATCGTGGATGTTGAGAAGACCATATCCAAGTCTAGGTCGGTGATCGCCGTGTACGACGTGACGGGGGATTTCGATATAATAGTCATAGCCAAGTTCAGGTCCCGGGAGGAGCTGAACGCCTTCATAAAGGAGACCTTGAAGATGCCCTATGTGAAGAGGTCTGTAACAAGCATAGCGCTGAACGTCGTAAAAGAGGACGTAAAGCTCAACCTTTAATCGCGCGGAGATCAGGATCTAGATTTTTCGCGTCCACGGTATTCGCCGTACCGGGCCATCTCTGCCGCTACGTCGACAGCGGATTTAACGGTCGTGAAGATGGGCAGCCCGGACCTCTCGAAGGCCCTTGCGCTGTCGCTCTGGCTCGGACCGAGAACGTCCACGACGTACACTGGCTTCTTGTACCTCCTCACAAGCTCGGATATCCTGACCGCAAACTCCACATCCCTTTCGATCAGCGTCGGCAGGGCTATGGACCCCAGAACACCGTACCCGATAAGGAAGACCATGTCGTAGTCCCGCTCGAGCAGGGTCTTTACGGTGAGGAAGTACGCCTCTGCATCGGACACGGCCACCATATCAATTGGATTCTTCCGCGACCAATAGGCGGGCAGTATGCCATCTATCAGCTCGAGCACATCCTTTGGCAAGGGCTGGAGGTTTAGACTTTTCGCCTCCAGAAGGTCTGCACACTCCACGGCCCACCCCCCTCCGGATGAAACCACCCCCACGGATCGACCCCGTGGCAGGGGGAGGGACGCAAAGGAGGTTGCCAACTCGAAGAGCTCCGCCGAGTCCCTTGCGCGTATTATACAGAACTGCCTGAGAACCCCGTCCAGAACGGCGTCCTCGACTGCCATGGCGCCTGTATGCGATGCGGCGGCACTTGCACCAACTGGGGTAGTCCCAACCTTCATGACTATCACTGGCTTGTTTAAGGACGCAGAGCGGAAGGCGTCTATCAGTAGCCGCCCGTCCCTAACGGATTCCATGTAAATGGTGATGACCTTCGTAGGCTCGTCGGTGGCAAGGTACTTCAGGAGCTCTGGGAGCGAGAGGTCGGCCTCGTTGCCAATGCTCACGAACTTGCTGAAGCCGATCCCCTCTTTCTTTGCCCAGGCGAGCATCGTTGTGCCCACCGCGCCGCTCTGGGATATGAAGGAGACACCTCCCTGTTTCGGCACTAGGGAGGTGAAGGTAGCACTCAGGTTGTTGTAGGAGTTGTATACACCCATGCAGTTTGGCCCAACTATCCGAATGCCGTAGTCTCTTGCCACCCTAAGGGCCTCGTTCTCCAGGGCGCGTCCCTTCTCGCCGGTCTCTCTGAATCCAGAAGTTATGATCACTGCATACGGGGTCTTCTTCTCCCCGCATTCCGTCAGTACCGCGGAGACTATCGCTGCCGGAACCGCTATTATTGCCAAATCCAACTTTTCTGGTATCTCTTTGACCGATCTATAACACCTCAATCCCAGCAGGGAATCCACATGAGGATTCACGGGGAAGATCCTTCCAGCATAGCCGCCGCCGACCAAGTTCTTCAGGATGATGTGCCCCAGAGCCGCGGGATCCCTTGAGGCGCCAGCAATGCAGATGGACTGCGGGAAGAAGAGCTCCTTCAAGGCAGACGCCCCATTTAAGCCACCACCTACCCTGATGAATCCGAACTACTTTCCTATGAGGTACCTCAACATCTCGTATATTGTTGACTTGAACTCTTTCTGTATAAAGTCCTTGTTACTCACCGCCTTTGATAACCTCACCGAGATTATTCTTGGCGTGATGTAGTCGATCTCCACGGAGGGCCCAAAGGCGTCCCTCACGCACTCGAGGAAGAGGCTCACCATATCGTCCATGAGGGCGGATCTCCGGCGCCTTATCTCAAAAGAGAGGTCCTCGCCTAGGACTGGGTCGACCTCCATGACGCTGTTTACCGCTTCCGTGAGTATCTGCGTTATTACGTTCTCAAGCTCCCACAGGTCCAACGTGCCCACAGGGGCAGACTCAGGAAGCGCCGAGGAGATTATCGTTGAGGAGACCCTCTCGGAGGCGGTGTAGATCGCCTTCTCCACCTCCAGCCTCGAAAGGGTTCCCCTCCTGCTAAGAAACGGAGTCTTTGGCAAAAGTACTCCTCGTGATATATGACAGAGCCACCAATTCAAAAGTCTTTCTTATGGAGTGGCGTAACGTGGGCAGGCACGACAGAGATCACCAGCAGGGCGTCAAATGCAAAAAGCATTATTTATGAAAGGCATATCTAAGAGCAGGGGAGCCGAATGCCAAGGAAGATCCTGCTTAAGGAGAAAAGGTCGGGCAAGATGTTCTTTAACGCCCCGAACGTGTCGAGCAACATCGGTCTCAGGGAGATGATGGAGATCGTCTTCACAAACGCGGACTCCTACAAGGAGATAGCCATCGTCCTTCTGGAGTGGCTGAGGGCCAAAAGCGACCAGGAGAACAGGGGCAGGACGAGGTGGGTCACCACCAGTGAGATGTCCCACTACATAAACGAGAGGCTCATGCTCAGGAGAAGGAGCGCGGCTTACGCAGTCGTAAAGAACTACCTGATACCCCTTGGCATACTGGAGTACAGGCCCTCCGAGTCCAAGTACCTCCTGAGCAGGGACTTTGCCGGTGCGCTCAAGAGGCTCGCGGACGCGTACGTGAGATGGACGGGTTAAAAATGCTTATATAACTTGGTTATAAGATAGATATGGAGGTTTTCATGTGGCCTCGAACCCCAAATGGGCCGGAATAGGCGCAAAGTTCGCACACCTTACAGCGGTCCATCCATGTTTTGGGGTTAAGGCACATTACAAGGTCGCTAGGATCCACCTTCCGGTCGCTCCGCGCTGCAACATCCAGTGCAACTACTGTATCAGGAAGATAGACAAGTGCGAACATAGGCCAGGGGTTGCCGCATGTATCCTTAACCCGAAGGGTGCGGTGAGGCGGCTTGAGGCGGAGATCAAGAGCAACCCTGACCTCAAGGTCGTTGGAATAGCAGGTCCTGGAGACAGTTTGGAGAATCCCGCAACCTTCGAGACGCTGGCGATCGTCAAGAAGAGGTGGCCTGGGCTGATCCAGTGCCTCTCCACCAACGGACTGCTCGCAGAGGAGAAGGCTGACGAGCTGAGAAAACTAGGGGTGAGGACGGTGACGGTCACCATAAACGCAATAGACCCCAAGGTCGGGGCGAAGATCTACGACTGGGTGAGGTATAAAAACAATGTCTATCGGGGCGAGGAGGCTGCACGACTCCTCATAGAGAAGCAGCTCAGGGGGATAGAGGCGCTCACCGAGGGGGGGATAGTCGTCAAGATAAACACGGTGCTGATACCCTCCATAAACATGGAGGAGATACCCAAGATAGCAGAGGAGGCAGCAAAGAGGGGCGCCAGCCTCATGAACATCATACCCCTCATACCCATCCACAAGTTCAGCAAACTTGAGGGACCGTCCTGCGGAGAGTTGGAGATGTCCAGAGCCGCGGCAGAGAGGTATATTCCCCAGTTCAGGCTGTGCAAGCAGTGCAGGGCAGACGCCTGTGGGGTACCGGGCCTAGAAGGAAGGAAGACCAGATCCACGGAGTACTTCCACGGATGACCTTTTATCGACTGGCAGTCTCAGGGGCTCTTAACTAGAGACCTTATGTCCTCGGTCTTCATGTACCTGTCCTTTCCCAAATGCTTCACCCTGATCGAGAGCGACTTCGGCAGGACGAGCGAAGTGTTCTGGGCGATGGGGAGCTCCACATTCCTCTCAGACTCCGCGTACTGGGGTGGCTGTTCCAGGTCTATCCTATCGCCGTTTGAGGGAATGACTATCTCACCCGCGTGCTGCCTTACCGATTCCGCGAGGCTCTTCAGGCCCTCCTCTTTACCGTGAATGAGGACAAGTTTCCCAGGCTTCACCCTTGAGATGTAGTTGCAGAGCTCGTTGTGCATGGCGTGCGCAGATATGTCGAAGTGGCTCACCTTGCACCTGACGTTCACGTCCATCATTTCCTTGGTGAGCATGTCCCTCAGCTGGAACTCCCTCCTCCCGTTCAGGAGGTCGTAGCCTGTGGTTCCCTCCTCCATGTGACCGCATATGGCGATAAGATTCTTCTCTGAGGGTGCCATCTTTATCGTGTGCCACACGCTCCAGCCCCCCCTTAACATTCCGGAAGGTGCCATTATGATGCAGGGGCTGTCACGAGTGTGGAGGTGCTTCCGCTCCGAGATGCTCCGGAAGAGCCTAAGCGCGCCCCACCTGAAGGGGTTGATGTTATTGAAGAGGTAGCCCCTCCTGACGCGGTCGTCCATGTATATCAGAAACTGCTCGTAGACCCTGAGGGTATCTATGGACATGCCCTCGAGGTAGACGTCGACGTTGGGGAGCTTGTTCCAGCTGTCCTTTAGGATCTTGAGGATCTCCTGCGTCTTCCCCACGGCGAACATGGGGACGAGGACCTTGCCGCCCTCCTCAAGGGTGATCCTTATGCTCTCCAGAAAGTCCCTCGCCACCTCCTCCCTGCTCTTTCTGTTCCTCCCCCCGTATGTCCCCTCGCATATCAGGACATCGGGGTAGGCGAAGTCCTCCGTCCTCCAGTAGCGGAGGTGGTTGGAAGAGGTGCCCAGATCTCCCGAGAAGACGATCCTGTAGCCGTTATGGGAGAACTCGGTCATTGTCGAGCCGAGGATGTGCCCCGCGTTGTGGAAGTCCACTTTGAGGGAGTCGAGTTTGAAGACCTCGTGATAGGTCGTGGGCTCGGCAAGTTTCATGAGGACTTTGTGCATCTCCTTTGAGGACCAGAGTCGCTCCTCCTTCGGCCACTCCCTCTCCATCAAGGATAGCTCGTCCTGCCAGAGGAGGTTGAGGAGGGCCAGCGTCGGCAGCGTCATAAAGACCTTGCCGCGGAACCCTAGCTTCACAAGGTTCGGGATCGCGCCTGTATGATCAAGGTGGGCGTGTGAGACGAAGACGGCATCCAGCTGATCGATCCTTGTCCCTAAGAGGTTTGGCAGGGCGGCAAGACCACGAGATGCCGGATCGATGCCGCAGTCCAAGAGAAAGTGGTGCTGGTTTATATCTAACTGGAGGCAGGTTCGACCTATTTCTCTTCCGCCCCCAAATACCTTCAGATGGGGCATCTGGTTTATCTCAACTCTGTGTAAGGATAATTGTTCAATATTTTTAAAGCTTTTTATTTAAAACCTTAGAGGTTGCAGAGCAGCTCTCTGTATGCCGTCAATGCGATCTGTAAAGAACGTGGATAGCTGAAGTTGTGCGAACTAATGTTTATTGCCACGTTCATCCATAGATGAAGCAATATTTCGGTGGTGGACTCATGATCAAGGCTGTCGCCACGGACGTTGACGGCACACTTACGGACTGCGAAGGTTACATCTGCGTAGAGGCAATTACCACCATAAGAGAGCTGGAGGCGAAGGGGATAAGGGTCGTCCTCTGCTCTGGGAACGCCCTCTGCGTCGTGAAGGCTCTGGCGAAGTATATGGGGTGCACTGGTCCCACCGTATCAGAGAATGGTGCTGTGGTGGAGTACAAGGCAAAGATGATGATCCTCGGGGAGAAGGGGGCAGCAAGGAGGGTTGTACAGGAGCTTAAGGACGCCTACGGTTCCGAGATAAGGGAGTCTTGGTCGAACAGGTACAGGTTTGTGGACATGGCAATCCAATGGTCTCGGGATATCAAGGAGCTGCGGACCATCGTGAAGAAGTTCAAGGGCGTGAAGCTAATCGACAGTGGCTTTGCGTATCACATCCTCGACGAGAGGATCGACAAGGGGGCGGGTCTCCTGCAGGCGATGAAGCTGCTTAAACTTCAACCGAGCGAGGTCGCGGGGGTTGGCGACAGCATAACCGACCTGGAGATGCTCCGCGTCTGCGGTTTCAAGGGCGTCGTAGCAAACGGCGATCCTAGGATAAAGAAGATCGCCGACTACGTAGCCAAGGAGGAATTCGGAAAGGGTTTCGCCGAGATCTCGAGGCATATCATATCAAAGAACTGAGGGGATTTTGGATGGGTGGGGGCAAGAAGGAGGGCTTGGACGAGGGCGAGAGAAGGGAGGTAATGGAGGCCTTCGACAGGATAGCCCAAAACTTCCACCATACTAGGCGAACCCCCTGGCCGAGCCTCAAGGAGATCGGAGACTGCAGGGGAAGGCGCGTCTTGGATCTGGGCGCAGGGACTGGTCGGAACGCCAGGCGCATAGCCGAGTGGGGGGCATCCGTCGTGGTGGCAGCGGACACCTCGGTGGAGATGCTCAAGGTCCTGCGGAAGAACACTAACAAAGAGAGGATGGAGAGGATCCACCCTGTGAGGTGCGATGCGCTGTACCTACCGTTCGTACCATCCTCTTTCGACAGGGTCGCCTTCATCGCTACGATCCACCATATACCCAAGAGGGAGAACAGGGAGGTGGCGATGAGGGAGGTGGCGAGGGTCACCGCAGATGGCGGAACCGTCGTGGCGACTGCATGGGTCCTCTTCCAGCGTAGGTTCCTACGACAAGCTCCTAAACTTATAATGAGAAAAGTGAGGGGCGGGGAGGTCGGCGACACGTACGTATCGTGGGGCAAAGACGCTCAGAGATTCTACCACCTCTTCACGCTGGGTGAGCTGAAGGGAACCGTTGAGGCATCAGGGCTATCGATTATGAAGGCCTACGGCGAGAGAATTTCATCGAGGGTGCTCCCCGAGAACTGGGTAGTTGTTGCTCAGAAGAGGGGGTAGAGGTACGGGGAGTAACTCCAGCCGGCACGTGACCAACTCGATTGAGGAGAGGGCTGCCCGGAGGGTCGTCGAGGAGCTGAAGAGATCGCACCCCACCAAGAAGGAGTTCACGAGGCTCAAGTACAGAGTCTCCGCCGACGAGGGGCTACGGAGGGTCCTGAAGGATCACGAGGTAATAAAGTACCTAGGGGAGGATGAGGAACACCTAGCAGCCTTCCTCAGGGGGAAGGAGGTCCGATCGGCATCCGGCATCTACACGGTTGCGGTCATGACGAAGCCCTGGAGGTGCCCGAAGGAGAGGTCCTGCATCTACTGCCCGGGCGGGGTGAAGGACGGGACCCCGCAGAGCTACCTCGGTAAGGAGCCCGCCCTGATGAGGGGGGTTCAGACCGGATTTGATCCCTACATGCAGGTGAGGTACAGGCTTGAGCAGTACAAGACAATAGGGCACAGACCTTCGAAGGTTCAGCTGATCATAATGGGCGGAACCTTTCCAGCCACGGATCTGGACTACCAAGAGTGGTTCGTCACAAGGTGCCTTGAGGCGATGAACGACTATCCTAAATTAAGGCACTACAGGTGGGTCCCACTCGAAGAGGTACAGAGGAGAAACGGGAACAGCAAGGTCAAGTGCATAGGGATAACCATGGAGACCAGGCCGGACTGGGCAAAGATCCCCCAGACGGACAGGATGATCAGGCTGGGTGCCACACTGGTGGAGATAGGGGTGCAGGCGCTGGACGACTCCATATTGAGTAGAGTCGCGCGCGGGAACTCCGTGAGGGAGGTCATCGAGGCCACCAGAATCCTTAGGGACAGTGGCCTGAAGGTCGGCTATCACATGATGCCAGGTCTGCCCGGCAGTAACATGGAGAGGGATCTAGAGGATCTGAAGAGGATCTTTGATGAGGAGGACTTTAGGCCGGACTACCTGAAGATCTACCCGACCCTAGTGATAGAGGGAACAGGCCTTTACGAGATTTGGAGGCGCGGCGAGTACAGGGCACTGTCCACCGAGGACGCCACGAACCTTCTGGCAGATGCTCACCGATATTTTCCGAAGTGGGTGAGGGTGGCACGCATTCAGAGGGATGTTCCCGCATATATAATACGGGACGGCGTGAAAAAGAGCAACCTTAGGGAGCTTGTGGAGGAGAGGCTCAGAGAGCTCGGCGTCAAGTGCAGGTGCATTAGGTGCAGAGAGGTCGGCCTAGCCAAGATCAGAGGGAACAGGATAGACGGCTTAAAACCAGAGATCGTAGTCGAGTCCTACGAGGCTGGAGGTGGAACCGAGAGGTTCATCTCCATCGAGGACAGGGAGAGGGATCTGCTGGTGGGGTTCCTCCGCCTTAGGATCCCATCCGAGAAGGCTCACAGGCGGGAAGTTCAGAATTCTGGCGTGATAAGGGAGCTGCACATCTATGGACCGCAGATACCGGTGGGCGAGAGCGGGGCCTCGGGCTACCAGCACCGCGGGTGGGGCTCCCTGCTCCTGCAGAAGGCTGAGGGGGTCGTGAGGGATGACTACGATCTTAGGAGGATAGTCGTCCTGCCAGGGGTGGGGGTCAGGGGTTATTACAGGCAGAGGGGGTACCGGATGGTGCCATCCTCCCCCTTTATGGTTAAGGGGCTGTAATGAGCGAACTTGTGCACCAGAGAAGTGCGGATTTCTACATCACTTTTTTATATCCTGTTCGGAGAGTTAAGATGAAGGTTCTTGAGATGACGGTTGAGGAGGCAGTTCCTGATCTATCGTCCATAAAGTCAGGTTTTATGGCAGACCTTGTCAGCGGAGGGAAGATCACCAAGAGGATCATACTCTCGGAGGTCGTGGTCAATTCGATTAGAAGGGCCTCTGAGGCTGGTGACATAATAGGGCTCGAGGAGCTGAGCAAGCTCAAAGGCATCTCGGAGCAGGTCGGAGTGGAGATGGAGCTGAGGAGAGAGGAGAGAAGGACTGAGGATCCGGACGAGGCGGTTCTCAGGCTTGCCCACGATGGAAACTACCACCTTGTGACCTCAAACGAGAACCTGGCAAAGACCGCAGAGTCCATAGGCATCCCGGTGACTCAGGGGAGGACCAAGGTCTTGACGCCGCCCCTCTACAGCAAATACTTCACCAAGGAGATCATGTCCGTCCACCTGAAGGAGGGGGTGGTGCCCAGGGGGAAGATCGGCGAGCCAGGCGACTGGCGCCTACAGGATCTGCACGGCGAGCCCATCGAAAGGGCAGAGCTCGACAAGATCGTCCAAGACATACTGGAGAGGACGGAGTCGGGAGAGGGGTTCCTTGAGATAAAGAGGGAGGGCTCAAACATCGTAATGCTGAGGGACGCCAGGATCATAATCACCTTCCCCCCGTTCTCGGACAGGTTGGAGGTCACAATAACGAGGAAGGTGGCGGAGCTGGAGATCGAGGACTACGGCGTCACCGAGAGGCTGATCAGCAGGTTCAAGGAGAGGGCGGAGGGGATACTCATAGCGGGGGCGCCTGGGATGGGGAAGACGACCTTCGCCCAGGCGCTGGCAAAGTTCTACCTCAGGGAGAACAAGATAGTGAAGACGATAGAGTCGCCCAGGGACCTGCACCTGCCGCCCCTCGCGACGCAGTACTCGAAGACCAGGTCCTCCTCGGAGGAGCTCCACGACGTCCTGCTCCTCAGCAGACCAGACTACACCTTCTTCGATGAGATGAGGGACACCGAGGACTTTAGGATCTTCACGGATCTGAGGCTCTCCGGCGTGGGCATGGTGGGGGTGATCCACGCCACCACGCCCATAGACGCCATCCAGAGGTTCATCGGCAGGGTGGAGCTCGGGGTCATTCCGTCCGTCATCGACACCGTGGTCTTCATCAACAGGGGGGATGTGGAGAAGGTATACGAGCTGGAGACGAGCGTGAAGATCCCCCACGGACTGACTGAGCCGGACCTTACGCGCCCCGTCGTCCTCGTCAGGAACTACGCTACGGGGGACGTGGAGTACGAGATCTACGTCTTCGGGGAGAGGACCTTCGTGGTGCCGGTGAAGGAGAGGGAGAGGGAGAGACCGAGGAGCGCAATCCTCAACTCCATGATAAGCAGGGTGCTGGGAAGGTACGTCTCCATGGACGAGGTGGAGATAAAGACCACGGACGGAGAGGTCGTCATAAGCGTGCCGCCACAGGTGCTCAATCTCGTGGTGAAGAGGAGCCGGAAGAAGCTGCAAAGGATCGGGGAGAAGCTCGGTCTGAGGATAACCGTAAGGCCCATGGTTTAGCTATGGTGTCCGTTTTGAGGAAGAGGGCGGTAATAGAGGCGTTGGGCGAGCTCTTTGAGGGAGAGGAGCTGAAGAGGGCACTGACCGGCGTCGATACCATCGGGGATCTGACGGTGATAAAGATCCCCCGAGGGTGGGAGGGGAGAGGGCATGAGATAGGCGAGCTCCTCCTCTCCAGGCTTAAGAACGCAAGGGGCGTATTCAGACAGACCGCGGCGGCGAGCAGGGGGGACAAGGTTAGGGGGGTAGAGTGGCTCGCGGGAGAGAAGGAGACCGTTACCACTTATGCCGAGCACGGATGCGTCTTCAAGGTGGATATCGCCAAGGTCTACTTCTCGCCGAGGCTCTCCTACGAGAGGCTAAGGGTGGCGAGGCTAGCCAAGAGGGGCGAGGTGGTCGTCAACATGTTCGCGGGGGTCGGCACCTTCTCCATAGTGATGGCCAAGAGAGCGGGCTCTCAAAGGATATATTCCATAGACAAGAACCCGGAGGCCTTCAAGTATATGGCCGAGAACGTTGTTATTAATGGGATGGCTGGCACGGTTATTCCGATCCTAGGGGACGCGAAGGAGGCGGTTGTGGGGCTCAGAGGTGTTGCAGACAGGGTGTTGATGCCGCTGCCGGAGCTTGCACTCGAATGCCTCCCCTATGGGTTGTCTTGCCTGAAGCCGAGGGGTTGGATACACGTCTACCTCCACCAGCAGGGAGGATCGAGAGGTGCAGCTGTGGAGGAGTGTGTGACCGAAACGAGGGGGAGGATCGAGAAAGTGGCAGAAGTGCACAGTATATCTGGAAGGATTGTCAGGAGTGTGGGCAGGAGGCTCTATCAGGTGGTGGTGGACGCGGAGGTTCAGAGGGCAGGGGATTATCCGTGATGGGAGATGGTACGCTTACAAAGCTGATGGGATGGTTCAAGGACAAGGGAGGCGTCGTCGTTGCCTTCTCCGGCGGTCTAGACAGCACGCTTGTCGCCGCGGTTGCCAAAAGGGCTCTGGGGAAGAGGGCGATAGCGGTGACGGTAAAAACCGAATTTATCAGCAAGAGGGAGGGTGAGGAGGCGGCGAGTGTGGCAAGATCGTTGGGGATACGTCACAGGGTTGTTGATTTGCAGTTGCCGGATTCGGTGAGGAACAACCCACCGGACAGGTGCTACATCTGCAAGAAGCACATCATGGGTAGCCTGAAGAGACTGGCGTGTGAGATCGGATTCGACACAGTGGTCGACGGTACTAACTACGACGACCTGGGCTCGGACAGACCAGGACTCAGTGCCTTGCAGGAGGAAAGGATCAAGAGTCCACTGGCAGAGCTGAAGATAGGCAAGGCACAGATAAGAGAGCTGTCCAAGGCGCTCGGCCTCGATTACACCAAGCCTGCGAATCCCTGTCTGGCAACGAGATTCCCCAGCGGACACAGGATCACGGGCGATGATGTAGAGACGGTGGCGGCTGCTGAGGACTTCATCAGAAAGATGGGGTTCAGGGTCGTACGGGTCAGGGTTTATGATCGCTCGGCCAAGATTGAGGTGAGGAGGGAAAATATCCCGGAGATCCTGAAGGGCAAGAGGCTTGAGAGGATAACCAGCGAGTTGAAGAGGCTTGGCTTCGAGAACGTCACCCTTGACCCTGATGGCTACAGAACCGACAGCATGGATCGATGATCCGCGGGTCTATCCAAATGGTTCAATATCGGATTTAATTGAACGTCTAATTTTGGCGATCCCACCTGATCTTCATTAACAGAAGAAAGGCCAAAACAGCGGGCACCAAGAGTATGGGCAGAGGGTCGCGATTTACGGTTACATGTTTGCTTATTGACAGTGCTGTGAGATCGACCTCGTCCGTCAGCGAGATGGAGGGGGGCAGGTAGAAGGAGGTGGAGCCGGTCCCATCCGTAACCTTAACATGCCTCTCCCCGCCAAAGTCCATCACGACCTCGGTCCTGCTCAAAGGCCTGCCGTTGTTGTCGAACACCTTGACGGAGACCTCGGTAGGGAAGAGAATGTATGGGTTCTTTATATCCACGGTTAGGTTGCAGGCAGGATCGAACCTAAGAGTGTGCGTCGCCGAGGAGTTGTGCAGGATTAACTGGTCCATCCCACAACAGGAGACTGAGTAGACCCCGTGCGGGATCTCCTCGATCCTGACCCTCCCATTCCTGTCCGTCACAAAGGGATAGCCCCTACCCGAGGAGTTGCCCGTCAGGACGGCGGACTGGTTTGCGAGGGATGTTCCCATCCGCGAGGTCAGCAGCAGGTTTAGATCTGACACGGGTAAAGTTACGGTGATCGCAGTGCTTGAGGTCACATTGATCTCTGTGGTATAGGACTCGCCCCCATGGAGCAGTATCACGAGAGTGGACTTCCCGTAGGGGGCAATTGGTCGGCGTTGATCTGCGGTCTTACTGCCGTTGATGCAGACCTCAAGGTTGTCGAGGCGATTGCCCGATGCGTCAAGCAGCCTCAAGTTCACATGGTAGAAACGAAGGACGGCAAAGCCGTCCAATGGACGGATCGTCGCATTTAGGGTGTTGCCTTCCAAGATCACCTGGAGTGAGAGGATTCCGCCGGAGGGGAGGATCGCGTGACCCTCCCTCGCCCCAATAATGTCCCCGCCCGCTATCGCGGTGGCGTTAACAGCAGGGGCGTCGTCCAACAGGATTAGCAGATCCGTTGTATTCTGGGGAATAAGAGGAGCGGAGAGGGAGATGATCATAACAAGAAGCGCCAGAGAGAGCAGAGGATCCCCCTCAGAAGAGGAGGGAGTTAAAAATGCTACCCGCGGACGATGTTGAGGTTACCATCCTTGAGCCAGGAGAACCTGAGCCTAGACCGCTCCTTGTGGACGCCCTTCTGCAGGATGTAGCCGACTATCAGGGGCAGGGCTATGGTGGCCTCGGCGTAGGCTGTGGCTCTGGTTGCCCTCTTCGCGACCTTCCCCCAAGACTTTGCCTCGTCCAGGGTGCTACCGGTCAGCCCTCCCCAGTGGGGGGCATCGGCCGTGATCTGAAAGGCGTAGGAGTGCCCCTTCGTGTAGTCGAGCATTACAGCGGCGTCGTTTATGTAGTTCTTTGGAACCCCGCCTCCAACGTAGATCGACCCCGTCTTCTTGGACTTGAGAACGATCTGCGCTATCTCATAGTTGTCCTTCATCACGTCTATGGTGAAGGTCGGTTTCCCCTTTTCCTTAGCCCACCTAAAATAGCCCGCAAGACCTATGCCTATGGAGCTGTCCGCGATCGCAGGGCAGAAGACAGGGACGCCGTACCTGTAGGCGTGGAAGAGGATGGAGTCCTCGTCCTTCAGCGTCGAGCCCATCAGGTGGAGGAACTCACGGGTAGAGTAGTTCCTCGGCTCCAGCTTGGCAGAGAACTCGGATATCCTGTCGTCGCACTCCACGAAGCCAATCTCATCCACGTAGGAGTCGTAGATGCGGTCTATATACAGGTCATGAAGGCGCTCGTCATCAGCGTGTGGCGTGCCCTTGTAGTGCCTGAAGCCCTGGGCGGCGTAGTAATCCTGGTAGAGTATGGCGCCCGTGGATACAACGACATCCACTATCCCCTTGGAGATCATGTCGCGGATGACCTTCCTCAGACCGCCGGCTATAAGCGCGCCGGACAGACCGAGCATCACTGTGGGTCTGTCCTTGTCCAGCAGCATGTTTTCATAAACGATCGTGCACTCGGCGATGCGCCTCGACTGGATCCCGCCCTTCTTCCAGGCTTCCACAAGGTCTTTTATGGTTGTAGCCTTTTCTAGGTCCACCGGTTCGACCGGTTCCTTCAGGAGGGATCTCCTCTCCTTTACGACATCGGGGCTCAGATCGATCTCATCGGACTTTTGCTTGAAGAACTTGAAGACGGGTTTATCCAACATCTGGCACCTTTGATAAATTCGAGGACGGGCAAGATTTAAATTTATTCATATTTGAGTAAACGAAAATTTTGGATCTGAGAATGTTGTCTTTAACGCTGGTATTTTTCATAGAAGGTAGATCATTAAGGTATGTCCTTTAGTTCCTCTATGCTGTCTTTGACGACAAACAGTCTCACAGGTTTACCCGAATTTTTGGCTATGCGGGCTATAGCCAGCGTATTGGAACCCATATCGCCGGACCAGAACGCCCACATCTCGTTGCAGTCGTCTGCTATCCTCTGGTTGCGGCTGTTCACCCCAAGCGGGCCTGGGGGATTGTATTCCACGAACTTCATCTGGCGGTTGAGGATGTAGTCCCTCGTCCAAGAGTCCATGTTCATGGGGCATCCAGCCAAGATGACCTCCTCCGGCTTTTCCTTCAGGTTGTTGTCTAAGAAGGCCTCCAACATCTCAACTGCCTTGGGATTGGAGAACTTTGTCCGCTTGCTACCTATTAAGGCGAGTTTCATACGAACCACTTTTATCGATAATACAGGTCACCATTCATTAACTTTGCCCTTTCAGGCAGAATCATCAACACCAAATCCTCAGATATGGCGACGAAAGACAAAAAAGGCAGAGCCTAAACCTATAAGTCATTTTAGGAGGATTTTTAGCTTGAAGGTAGTACAAATAGCAGGTTTCCTAGGCAGTGGTAAGACCACGACCCTCATCGCCCTGTCGAGGCAACTATCTAATGAGTACAAAAAGAGGGTGGCCATAATTGTGAATGAGATAGGCGATGTGCCGGTCGACGCAAAGGTGGTGAACGAGTTTGGTCTCAAGGTCAGGGACATAGGAGGCGGCTGCATCTGCTGTGAGCTTCTTATCAACCTGGCCATCACGCTCGAGGAGCTTTCAAAAGGCTTCAACCCCGACATAGTCCTCATAGAGCCGTCCGGCGTGTCGATCCCGTCCTCGGTTAAGGATGGGATCACGACGGCAAAGGGTACAGAGATCAAGGCTGGACCGGTGGTCGTGATCTTCGACGCAGAGAGGGCGGAGGAGCAACTCTCGGATGAGGGCATAGGTACTTTTGTGATGAGGCAGCTTTCAGGTGCAGATATAGTAGCAATTAACAAGGTGGATGCTGTTGATGAAGCTCACATTAAAGTGTACGAGGAGAGGCTGAAGGCCGTAAACCCGGGGGCAAAGATGATAAGGATATCGGCCTTGAAGGGAGACGGGCTGAGCGATCTTATCAAGATGATTGTGGAGCTGCTCGTGGCCCAGTGAGGAACCCATTATGGAAGGAGATGCTCACCGTGATATCCCGCACGAGGACGAGGCGATAAATGTCGGGGGATATGGTGCAGCCTTCAAGATCTCTTCTCCAAGGGCGGTCGATCCCGCAACGTTGAGAAGTATCACCGGAGATCTCGTTAGGGAGATCGCGGAAGCGTGCATACGTAGTGGTGCCAAAGCGATAGGTCACGTAAAGCTGTATTTGAAGACACACTCGGGGTACATACAGGCGGATACGGTCGGCATTAAGTATGGAGTTCGCGTGGAGGGGAATATCACCAGGCCAGAGAGTACGGCTAATCTGGTGGTGAACTCAATAATTATAGGGTTGGGCAAGACCGAGGTTGCCTCCGCGACCTTGAATAGCATCGGAGAGGTCATGGAGAGATATGGCTTCAGCACAACTCAGGTCGAAGAGGCGCGGGGCGGATTGAGGCACGCTGGTAAAGGCAAACTAAGTAAAAAATAAATTCTCATTCTGCTCGTGAGCTATTATTTATGTGGTGAGAGCGTGACGCCGAAAGAGCGCTTCCTTGGGGCGTTGCGCCGTAAAAAGATGGATCGGATTCCAGTCGTGTCAGTAACCCAGACTGGCATTATCGACCTGATGGAGATGAGCGGTTCTTGCTGGCCCGAGGCCAACAGAGATCCGGAGAGGATGGCAAGACTCTCTGCTTATGCTTATGAGGTGGCGGGATTTGAGAACGTTAGGGTGCCCTTCGGCATACACTCGGAGGCTGAGGCCCTAGGATGCAAGGCAGATTATTTTGAGGGCAGGCATGACAGAACCCCGTTAGTTGAGCCCCTCTCTGACTTGAGACTGAGGGCGGATGCCGATCCAGCCTCTTCCAAGAGCACTAGAACTGTTATAGACGCGGTAAGGCTGCTGAAGAAGATGGTCCCACTGGGGGTGCCGATCGTGGCAGGTGTACAGGGACCCTCTTCTTTGACTGCCAAAATCCACGGGATGGAGCGATTCTTCAAATCTTTGGCGCATGCACCTGGAGATGTTGGTAAGACCTATGATGTTGCATCTGATTTTATAATAAAATTTGTAAAGGAGCTCGAGGATGCCGGAGCGGACGTAATAATCTTTATTGATTCAAGTGCAACGGGCGAGCTCATAGGACCGGCGCTCTATAGGAGATATGCCTTCCCAAGAATAACCGAGGTAATCAAGGCTTGCAGGGTGCCAACAGTGCTGCATATGTGCGGGAACTGCACATCCATATTGCCGTTTATGGTTGAGACGGGGGTGCGTGGAATAAGCATAGATCAAAGGGTCAGCATATTGAGGGCTAGGGAACTCATGGACGGAAAGGCTTCACTGATAGGCAACATCAATCCTGTTGATCTATGGCTGAAGGAGCCTGAATTGATCAGGAAGATCACGCTTCAGGTAATGGAGGACGGCATAGACGTCGTTGCGCCAGGGTGTGGTTTGGTGCCCCATACACCACTTTCCCACATACAGACTATGATCGAGACCGTAAAGAAATACACACTGGAACATGGCTAACGAATCATTTAATATTCCAATCCCAATCAAATAGTGTAAGTTCTAAAAAATGAAGCCCGGTGAGATCTTACTCATTCGCAGAGTGGACAAAAAAAGAAAAAAGTGGTTTTTACATTACGGCGCTCACGAGTGCCTTCACGTTGTCCAGCGGGGAGCGCGGAGCAATGCCGCATCCTGGACCTAAGACGTCTATGCCCGCAGCGACGGCTCTCTGGGCCTCTGCCTTTACCGCTTCTGGGGTTCCAGAGAAGAGCGTTCTGGCTGCAGAGACGTTGCCGACCAGCGTTGGTTTTGGACCTATGGTCGCCTTGGCCGTAGCAACGTCCGCCTTCTCCTCAATGCTCAACGTCTCGAACTCTGTCTCGGCCATGTCCTTTATGATCTTCAGTACGCCGCCGCAGATGTGCAGTACGCCTATGGCGCCTTTGTTGGTGACGATGTGTGCCAGTTCCCTGAGCTTTGGCTTGACAATGCTTGCAAAGTCCCTGGGGCTCATCAGCTCGGGCGAGGCACTTGGGTCTGAGATCACAAATACCTCAGCTCCGGCGTCGAGGATCGCCTTGGTGAACTCGATGTTTGCCTTCGTGCAGGTATCCACCACCTTTACCACGGCGTCGCGCTGCTTTATTGTCATGAGCATAAGCTTCTCGATGCCCACTAGGTGACCTGCCAGGGTGAGTGGTCCCTCTATTCCAACCATCTTTGGCAGATCCGGGTACTGCTTTAGCAGCTCCGTGCCCTTTATCACCGCGGGGATTCTGCCCCTGCTCAGGAAGTCTGGCGGAACTGTGATCTGGTCCGCAGGTGTTGTTGGGTGCTCCGCGATGGAGGGCTGTCTGTCTATGGTTCCAATGTTCACCTTGCACCCCATGGCTTCAGCCTGAACGGTAAGGCAGAAGGGGATCCTCGCCGTCTCAAGGCCTGCTAGTTTGTACAATGATACGCCTATCTTCACCATCTGCTCAGGGTCGCTGTGGCCTGCAGGCCAAGTTGCCCCTATCTGCTCCATGGCCTGGACTATGCCCACCTGTGTCACTGAGGATGCAGGAACTCGATCCACCTTTTCGCCCCTTAGAGCGCCTAAAACTCGGTCTCTAGGAGTCATGGTTCAACCTCGAGATAACTTGAGGGGGCAGTCATTATATACTTTTTCATTAGATGAGGTTTTTGAAAAATGCTTCTAAAAGAAGCAGATCGTATCTTGAGATTATATATTATAAATAACGCTGTAATAGTTCAATATTACGCATTGATTCGGACTTGGCACTAGATCCGGCTGTAATCGCCATTAGCTGAATAAAGACGGTTTAAAGTGAAGAAAAGACTTCACCGTCTGGCGCTCTCGCCGAATTCTTGGTAGTAGCCGGAGAGTAACTTTGATACATGCTTGTCCAGGTGTCTGGTGGCCATGCGGTTCGGCGTAATGTTGAGATCGTGTATCTTGAACTCAGAGTCGCAGCGGGGGCAGCGTGCATACTCGCAACCGGTGACGGAGAGCGGGCAGCCCTGACAGGCGAATGCCCTTGAATAGGTCAGGGCGAACTCGAAGTTGCAGTTGGGGCATTTTATGGTTTTTTGCATTGCAAGCGTCTCTTCAGTTACGTGTTGCCTCACACAAGACATCTTTATCCACTCTCCTAGAAGATTCGTCAGAGATAGTATGACTGAAGAGGGCTTATTAAACTTAAGTCTTTGGGTTCGGCTGTATCTGGGAGGAGTGTACCTGCCAAAGGCGGAAAAGTCTACTGTCACCGGGAATTCTGTCAGTGCTGCTTTCGGCCAGATTTCTATCTCCTAAAGATTATGGATGGATATACCAACCATATGGTTAAGCGAGCAAAGAGAACGTTATTTAACTGTATGTAATATTTTGTAGTATAATATTTTAGTTACCTATTTATAGCCCCTATTTTCTAACCTTTTACGGAAATATAAGGTGAGGAAAAAATGGATAGAGCAGAAATTCTAAAAGGATTAGCAGACGCGACAGTCGCAGGCGATGCAGAGACGACAGCGAAACTAGCCAATGAGGCACTAAGAACTGGAATCGATGCCTACGATGCAATCATGGGGGGCTGCGCCGAGGGTATGAAGGTGGTCAGCAACAAGTACGAGACCGGCGAGATGTATGTGCCCGAGATTCTCCTGTCCGCGGAGGCAATGTATGCGGCAATCGATATTCTCAAGCCCCACCTGAAGGTTGAGAGGGCTGCCGCGCAGGCCAAAGTGGTCATCGGAGTGGTCGAGGGGGACATCCACGACATCGGCAAGAACCTGGTGCGAATCATGCTCGACGCGAGCGGCTTCAAGATGTTCGACCTGGGAAGGGACGTGCCGGTCAAGGACATGGCAGCCAAGGCAGCGACAGAGGGGGCGCAGGTAGTCGCCATATCCACGCTGATGACAACAACAATGCCAAACATGAAGAGGGTCGTTGATGAGCTGAAGGCGCTTGGCGTAAAGGACAAGGTGAAGGTTCTCATAGGTGGGGCACCCACCAGCGAGGAGTTCGCCAAGTCCATAGGAGCAGACGCTTGGGCCAAGGATGCTACCGCAGCCATAAAGGTCGCTGAGAAGCTTGCTGGGAGGTAAGAAGGCATGAGCGCTCCACCAGAAGTCTTTTTCCCAAGCATAAACACGGACTGGCATGGTCATGCCGCCAAGAGGTTCGCGGGACCATTCGTTGGCGTCCCATTTGATCGTGTGGACGTGGACCCCATCATACTGCCGCACGCGGCCATAATCAACGGCTACACTCTCAAGGAATTCTACATGAGGCCGAAGCTGGGATTGGCAAGCGTTTGTTGGACAAACGAGCTGTACGACCTACTCCCCGTGACCCACTGGTTCTACTCGAACGTGTGGCTAAGGGAGCTGGGATGCAAACTGGAATTCAAGGAGACCCTCCCACCAGTGGTGACCGGTGACAGGCCGATAAAGAACCCAGAAGACGCCGACAAGTTGCACATTCCTGACGTATCAGAGATTGAGAAGGGACCAACGTTCTCAGGGTTCGTAGAGGGATACGACTTCGTCAAGCAGTACTTCCCGAACTGGTTCGTGCCGATCCACTTCACGTTCTGCCTCACAGCCATGGCGGCTGAGCTGACGGGCGTCGACAAGTTCATGCTCTGGACACTTAAGCAACCGAAGATATGCCACAAGCTGATGGAAACGGTCATGGAGACCTCAACCAACGGCGCAATCGCACTAGCAAAGAGATACGGCTTTGCCATGATGGTCATCGGAGGCGTATTGGCAAACTCAGACCTGCTGCAACCAGCCAAGGTCAAGGAGTTCGGCATGGACTACCACATAAAGCACGTCAAGAAGGCCTTCAAGGGTGGGGCAGGTCCGCAGCTGTGGTACCACCTCTGCGGGAACCACTCCAGGGACTACATGATCTGGAAGGACGAGTTCTTCAGCCCATTCACCGTCATGCACATAGGCTACATGGGCAAGGAGTCGTTCCCTGTATCTGAGGCCAAGAAGGTCTACGGCAACATGGCCACGATCATGAGCTCAGTGGACACCAAGCTGATGTACAGGGGGACACCCAAGGAGGTCTACGATGTCTCCAAGCAGATGATCCTCGAGGGCAAGGACTCTCCGAGAGGCTTCGTACACGGCTGCGCATGCGAGGTCCCAGCGTACACACCGCCAGGTAACATCTATGCAATGGTCAAGGCTGCCAGGGAGTGGGGGAAGTACTAGGGGGTCACAAGACATGGTGAATGTAGTTATAACTCCAACAGTTGCGAACCTTCTCAAGGAACGGGGAATCACCGAGGCAAACGTCAAGGAGACGGTCGACTACGGAGAGTCGACAAAGGACAAGGCTGTTCTCCCCGCAGAGAAGCTGAACTGGGCGGTCAAGAGGATTGGCGCCGCAACATTCGCGGTCCAGTACAAGGACAGTGGCGAGGTAACCACGGCCTTCTCCTACAAGGTTGCTCTCAAGGCCATTACCGACTTCGTGTCGGAGGACAAGACCGACTGGATCTACGCAAAGACCAACGAGCAGATGTACAGGATCCGCGCAGACATGGAGTACATTGGTGTGGTAAGGGCAGCCTCCGCTTGGGGATGCAAGAGCTCACCCACGGCCTTCATCGAGGAGTTCATGGCCATCAAGACCATTGCCATCGCCCAGATGCTCCTGGAGAAGAAAAAAGGCGCATAGCCTTATTTCTCTCTTTTTTTATTATTTCTTTGTCACACTGTTCTAGGTAGTGTATGCTATGGGCGAGGTAATTGGAGAGACCAAGAGTCTATGTCCCGTGTGCCTCTCGCTTGTCGAGGCCCAGAGGGTCGTTGAGAACGGTCAGGTCTTCTTGGTAAAGGAGTGCCCGGATCACGGGCTCTTCAAGGTGCCGGTATGGGACGATGCGAGGTACTACTCGGAGGTCGAACACTACGATCACCCGAAGGTTGTCCCCCAAGTCTTCAAGGAGTGGGAGAAGGACGCCCCCTCAAAGATGTGGGACCCCTCCCAGCAGCTTCAATCCACGTGCCTGACGGTCGTTGAGGTAACGGATGGCTGCAACCTTAAGTGCCCGTACTGCTTCGCCAGCTCTGATAGCTCCAAGATGACCAATCTTGACATGGAGACCCTGAGAGGGATGTTCACGGCCGTCAGTACGAAGGTAAAGAAGCCCACGGTTGTCCAGATAAGCGGCGGAGAGCCGACCATAAGGAACGATCTGCCAGAGATAGTGGCCATGGCAAAGGGGCTGAAGATCGACTTCATACAGCTCAATACCAACGGCGTGAGGCTCGCCAAGGAGGATGGGTACGCCGGCGTGATGAAGAAGGCGGGGGTGGACTCGGTATACCTGGGATTTGATACATTTGACAGGGAGGTATGGAAGAAGATCTGCGGCGTGGATCTGCTCGATCTGAAGCTGAAGGCCGTTGAGAACTGCAGGCGCGCCGGTTTGCCCATCGAGCTTGTCCCCAAAATAATACCCGGCCTGAACGTGGATCAGATCGGCAAGATAATAGAGTTCGCGAAGAAGAACATAGGGATAATCAAGGGGGTTCACTTCCAGCCCATCAGCTACTTCGGAAGGGTTCCGGCGGAGCCCAAGGATGAGAATTACATAACGATACCAAGCCTATTAAGGGAGATAGAGAGGCAGACCGGAGGGGAGATCACCCCAGACGACTTCATCCCCACCGGGTGCGCCGACGTGCACTGTGACACCAAGTGCTTCGGCTTCGTCAGCGAGGGGAGGTTCGTCTCGCTCACCAAGATGAGCGGAAAGTTCTCTCCGGACCTGGACATCACGAGGACGGTGAGGGAGGGAGTCTACGGCTCTTGGGGCAACATACTGGCCAAGGAGGCTGGGCTCTTGGACGGGGATCAGCCCATGTCTGACAAGGACTGCGGCTGCGGGACATGGATGGGGCTCGTGAAGGACCTTACCCTGAATGCCCTGACCATTTCTGCCATGCACTTCCAGGACGCATGGAACATAGACTACGGCAGGCTGAGGAACTGCTGCATCCATGAGGTGATGCCGGACGGGAGGTTCGTCCCGTTCTGCCTGTTCAACGCCAGTGATGTCAGGGGGAGGGCACCCTTCAGGGAGCTATGGTGCGCCCAAAACAGGAAATAAACCTTTTTCAGTCCGTTGATTTTGTCAGACCCGCTTGACGGTAAATTTCCCGCCGGTCTCGGAGAGTGCCTTTTTCAGGGCAGAGGACACCTCCTCCCCCTTAATGCCCTTGACGACGAAGCTGAGCGTCAGGACTCCGCTCCTGATCTTTAGAGCCTCAGAGTTCGGGTAGAACTCAACATTCAGATCAGGGGTAAGTGAGGCGTAAATCCTGTTTGAAGGGGCCTCGAGGTATGCCTTCACGCGGACGATCTGCCCCCCGCTCTTCAGCATCTCGTCCCCTGACAGCGTTAGGATCTTCCTCATCGTATCCTGAAATGCGCTCTCGTCCGGTAGCTCGAACTCCACTTTGTAGGCTGACCAGTGCATATTCGAGAACTCCTCGGTCCGGCGCTGGGTGACCTCTGGCACCGTCTGCGGCGGCCTTGGGGTCCACCTCGTCGTCATCAGCTCTGAGAGTAGACCGTCTACCCCTTCCCCTGAAGCCGCGGAGATGAAGAAGATCCTTGCCCTGGCGTTGACCCCCCTGAGTATGCCCTCAATCGTCTCTTTTGAGTCGACCGGGATTAGATCGGTCTTGTTAACGACTATGATATCCGCCTCCGAAAGTTGCTGCTCCATTAGGGGAGGCAGGGTCGATACGAAGCCCTGGTACGACTTCGTGAGAAACTCGCCGTCGACGAGGACGGTGATGGGATTCAGCTCGAAGGGACCATTTAAGACGGACATGTGGTTTGAGAGGGTGTTCCAGCACTTGTGGGGGTTGCCGAAGCCTATCTCCTCCACCAGTATGATTTCATCGTTGAGGTCAAGAAGCCTCTTGAGGGCTGCCTTCAGGTCCTTCTCCTTTATGCACATGCAGAGCCTCGAGATCTCCTCCACTGGGCAGTCTGCCATCGCCGCCACCAGCTTGAAGTCAACCGGACCCACATCATTCACCAAGGCGCCGACCCTCCCCTCCCCCTTCTTCAGGAGGGCCAAGAACCTGAGAAGGAGGGTTGTCTTGCCACTGGCGAAGTGACCCCCCAAGACGATCAGCCTGACTGGCATTGGAATCACTCTGTATTATTGCGTTTTCGAGATAAGCTTTGTGATTATGTGCTCAGAGAGGGGCGGAACGAAGAGACCCTGCTCCACGGCAGGAGGGTAGCTCATGGAGAAGCGGGCGAGTGACCTCTCAGCCAGCCTCAGGTGCTTTGTGCCCAGACCGAACCAGAGCTCGTCGTCTTGGGTAGACGCAAGGGACCTAGCCCCTATGCAGGGGATTACGAGCCAAGGGCTCCTGCCAAGCTTGAGTGCCGCCACTATCTCGCACGCGGCGTTGCCGTTGTAGCTGAAGGTTGGCTTCTCCATTGTGGAGACATAGGTTGCCCAGAGCAGGAGGAGGGCCTGGGTGCCGTTTACGTTGAAGACCACGCCGTCCGGCTCCACCCCAAAGTCGTCGAAGGTCCGCAAAGGGGCGAAGAACGCTGCCGCATGCTCGTTGGGCGGGAGGCTCAGAATGTCCTTGGCTATCCTCTCAAAGTCCCGCGGCTCCATTCCGTATATGAGCTGCCACGCGGCGCAGAGCTCCTCAGGCATAAGGGAGAAGCCCATGGAGTGCGCCCCCATGGCGCAGCCCTGCCTGTTCTCCCTCACCATCAGCTCGGGGATTCCATACGTGTTGACAAGCTTGAGAACCTGGCAAAGTGCGAGGGGGGTCCTCACCAGGTGGCCTATCATCCTCTCGTCCAGATCGGTCTCGCTCCGGTAGAATTTGAAGGCCACGGGATGCCCCTTGGGCTTAATGCAGTCGTTGATCCTCCGCTGTAGGTCGGAGAACTCGCCCTTGGCCTGCACGGCTGGATTATCCTTCAATGTGAACACCTTTACCCTAACTTAACGAGACTGCCTTATTATTTGTTGCCCGCCATGGGTTCAGGATTTATATATATACCCGCGCCTCATCTAAAGGTCGTGGGGCGATCCCTTTGGAGGAGAGGATTCTGCGTTGGATATCAGATAGGCTGGCTGATAGGGTCGCTTCCAGCGTGAATTTCACCAAGGGGGCTGACCCTGGAATCTTCTCAAGAAGGGTTGATAGGACCGCCCTGAACGTGAGGGTGCCCTTCTGCAGGGCGAGGTGCCCATTCTGCGCCTTCCCCGGGGAGGTCTACACCGAGCAGTACAAGAGGATATACATTCACGGTCTCAGGGACGAACTAAGGTTATACTCGGAGGGCTTCGAGGGCAAAGGCAATAGACCAGTGGTAGAAAGGGTTTACCTGAGCGGAGGGACACCCACCCTCCTCTACAAGGAGTTCGGGCAGGTGAGCGGGTACGTCAGCGAGTACTTCCCCTTCCGTGGCAAGATCGCCATTGAGGCATACCCCAACGACCTGAAGGACGAGGTCCTGAAGGCGCTGGTGGACAGCGGCGTCAACCAGGTGAGCGTAGGAGTCCAGACATTCAACGAGGCTGTTCTCTCCAAGAGCCTAGGCAGGAAGGGAAGGCGGGAGGAGCTGACAGCCGTGCTGAGGAGGGTAATGGACTACGGGTTCGAGTACGTGAATATCGACCTGATGTTCTCCCTGCCCAACCAGACCAAGGAGATGCTCGTGGAGGATCTGGAGACCGCCGCCGGCATTGGGCTGCACGGGATCTCAACATACCCGCTGATGCTGCTTCATTACACCGCGCTGGCAAAGATCCAATCGGCAGGGAAGGGAGCCAAGCCAAGGAAGGGGGTAGCCATGGAGACCGACGGGGGGAAGGAGACGGAGCAGTACCTTGCCATTGTGGAGACGCTGGAGAGGTATGGGTACAAACTGAGGACGCTGTGGAGCTTCTCGCTGAAGCCTGAGGCTTACGAGGGACCCTATGAGCATGAGTGCTTCATCGGTCTGGGGCCACGCGCCTGGGGTTTTGTGAACGACCGCTTCACGCTCAACGCCCCGTCCACGGAGGACTATCTGGCGACTATAAACGAGGGCAGGCTACCGGTTTACGCCTTCTCGGAGGTGAGGAACTCCCCCCTTGTGAGGCTGGCGAGGCGCTTCTACTACGGAGGAGTGAACAGGTCGTACCTGAAGGGGCTGGAGGAGGAGAGCTTCTGGCTAAGGGGGCTAATCTGGGTGCTGAGGCTCACCGGGCTAGTGAAATGGGAGGGGGAGGAGCTGAAACTGACCAAGGAGGCACTGGCCTACGGTAGCATCGCCACCAAGAAGATAGCATCAGCCACGCTCACTAAAATGGATGAAATACTAAGGGCCGGTTGAGCAGCTCCTCCTCTGTGGCGAGCGTGTCGAAGATTTTAAGCCTCCGCGTCAGCGAATCGCCACACCTGCAGGGTTCGTCCGTTATGGAGGAGATGTAGCCCGTCCGGTACCTGAGGATGGGCATCGCCCTCTGGCTGAGGCTCGTCAAGACGAGTTCCCCCCTCTCCTCCGGGGGGATGGGCTCGCCCGTCTCCGGATCCACAACCTCGGCGTAGACGTCCGCCTCGTTGAGGTGAAGCCCATCATGTACCCTGCAGTCCACGCCCACGTTGAACCCCGTCTCGGTTACCCCAAAGTGCTCGAAGAGCACCCTCCCGAAGACGCGTTCCACCGCCGCCTTTGCCTTTTCTGTAAAGAGGTAGGGAACGCAGCCGTGGCAGGCTATCACAGCCTTCGGGTGTGCACCGAATGGGTTTCCTCTCTTCTGCAGAACCATACTCAGAAAGAAGAGCTGCTGGGCTGAGCCAACGATCATCTCGGGTCTCAGGGCCTCTATCTTGCCAATCTGTTTATCGAGGTCGGGCTCCTCCACCAGGGTTACTCTGCCGCCGGACTTTGTGGCCGCCCTCCTCATGAGGTCGGGGATGCCCCACTCATACTCCTGCGGGAATACCACGGCGAGATCGCCATTCGCAGTTATGCCTATCGAGTCGAGGACGCTGCTGATGGCGTTGATGACGTTCTCGAGATCGTCCTGGGCGAAGAAGATCTGTTTCATCTGACCGTTCAGCATCTCCACCGTGTAGCCACGCAGAACTTCTGCGTGGGATACGCAGAGGAGGAGGTTTGGATTCTTCAGGATATCCTCTGCGCGGGTGAAGGGAAGCTTGGAGAAGGCGTTGAGGTCGTTAATGGTGTCTGGGGTTATGCCCTCTGCCCGGAAGAGGTCACCGTAGAAGCTGCTTTGCTCGTAGGCGTACCCCGTGACCTGCTTCAACCTGCCAAGAACGTATTGGAGATGCCCCTCCCTTGTAGAGGGAAGCCCTGCCCCAGAGAGGCGAGAAGATACCCAGGAGGTTATCAACGATCCATCACTGAAGAGTATCAGGAATCAAGGAATATTATAGTTAACTGTTATTTACCGCTGTGTAGGGTTGCAGCTGGTTCTGGGTCGCGCTGGGTTGCGAGGCACCCTTTGTTGAAAGCAGGACGCCGGCCACCAGTGTTGCGGCTAGAGCTCCGATGATCTCGGCAACTATGAACATGGACGCGTCGAACGGACTCACGCCAGCGATGGCATATGTGAATACCCTGGCAACGGTCACACCTGGGTTGGCGAACATCGTGCTGGAGGTTGTCATTATGAGGCCGCCAACAAGGAGGCCTATGGCCAATCCAGTAAATTTGGAATTGTTTTTGACGCATAGGAATACCGTCAGCACCAAGGCGAACGTACCGAGGAACTCGGCGTAGTAACTACCCGCTGGGCGGGATATGGTGGAGACTGTGATAAACGTCGGAACGATTTGATAGAACATCAGGTGGCTGGAGAACACTCCGGTAAAGCCTCCCAGAAACTGCGCTATTACATAGAGTGAACCCTCCCTCACGCTGGTGTTCCTTGTTGCCATAAAAGCCAGGGTTACCGCAGGGTTGATGTGGCAACCGCTGATAGGCCCAAGGGTCTCTATCAGGACAAATAAGACGAAGCCAACGGCGACGGCGTCCATAAAGACGGTTAAAGCTACACTCGCGCCGAGGGCGTTGTAACCCAGTATTGTAGGCGAGATTGCCGCAACGACCAAGAAGTGAGATCCTATGAACTCCGCGAGAAGTTTCTTGGGGAGTGTTGGGCCCATCGTCTTACCCCATTTCTGCTTTTTTCATTGTTTTGCTTCAAGCGATCTTGCCGCATCCACTACCCTGCGGACGACATCTGAAGCGACCCTCTCCTCCACCTCCCCCAGCTTAGCCCTATTCTCCGACTTGTGAACCGTTACCTTCATGTCGGCGATTACTCGCGGAATGTAGACCATCTTTGCTGGCTTGTACCCCTTTTCTTTGAGGAGCTTTGTCATGCACAAGTTGCTACAGCCCTCTATGACCACGATCCTGTTTGGGTTCTGCTTGACCATCTCGATGTCCTCCTCAACACCGATGGTATAAGCGGGGAGGCAGAGGAGGACGGTTTTGTCAGGCATGAGCTCGTCCACAACCTTGTAGGCAGCCTGCCGGGATATGGTGCCGGCCGCCTGTCCAACACCGGTGCAGGGGGCGATTACGACCTTGTTTGGGAACTGATATTGGGACTTCGCCACAGCCATGGGAGATCACGCTTTATTTTTTTCGGTTTTAGTTAAATATAAATACTGCTTTAACATTTTGTTAATGTCATGGGAGACCCACGAATATCCGATTTTCTGGCGCTCCTCGAGGTGGCCAAGACAAATAGCCTGAATCAGGCGGCAAAGAACCTCAAAACGAGCCCTGTGGTCCTATTGAACAGGATAAACAAGCTTGATGCGTACTTCCAGACCAAGATCTTCGAGAGAACCAACCGGGGCATGTTCCTGACCGAGGACGGGGAGAGGATCGTAGAGACGGCAAAGGCGGTCATCGGTCTCGTCTCCAAGCCCGTGGTTCACGCAGGTCCCCCTCAGGAGAGGGCGATAAGGATAGGTGCATCGGGTATCGCAGGAGAGTACGTCCTGCCCTGCCTCATCAGCAACTTCAAACTGAGCAACCCCTTGGCAAAGTTCAATCTTGAGGTTCTGGATCTTCACCAGATACTAGGCAAGCTTAAGAGCGGGGAGATAGATCTCGCCTCCTACTCAAAATCCCCCAGAGAGGGCCTCCGAGGGGAGGAGGTTGAGATAGCGAAGGACAGGCTGGTGGTGATAACCCCGCCGAGGCACCAGCTGGTCGGGAGAAGAAACCTGAGCCTGGAACGGGTACTGCAGTTCCCGTTCATCCTCTACGATGCCGGCTGCGAGGTAAACGGTTTGGTGGATGAGTTCTTCAAGCTGAATAAGGTGGATAGCGAGGATTTGGAGGTCAAGATGCTTATGCCAGAGCCTTCAAGCGTCATAGCGGCGGTGTCGGAGGGCCTTGGCGTGAGCCTTTGCCCGGAAATCATAGCCAAGAAGGCAGAGCGGGCCGGGCTGGTGGGCATAGTGTATAGGGAGGACGCCAAGGGCACGGAGTACTCCATATGTGTCAGGAGGGGGAAAGAGACGCAGGATGATACCCTGAGCCAGTTCTGGGAGTACCTAGTTAATGCATCAAAGAGGTTCAAGGGAAACCTTCCCTGCATGCTCAAGATCTTATACCTGTGATTTCACGGATGAATTAAAGGACAAGAAAGACCGTCAGATCCCGTCTCCAGTGAGAAGGGAGGGAGGTCCTACCGCGCATAGTTAACTATTACTATCTAGGTTCTACTTTGATGTCTTTTACTGCTTCTGCTATTATGTCATCTGCAAACGCAACTAGTGGAAAAACTTTGGGTGCTTTTTCTATCGGCCCGTATAGGACAAAATCTCCTCCTGCCATCCGCTGAATCACATTTGCACCCACACCGCAGAACTCACGATATTCTTTTTCGTAATCTCTTAGCTTTTCCCAAGATGCTGCTGCATTGTAGATTCCGCCACCTACAGGGTAGCCCCACTTGGCCTTGGCCACATATGACGCCCTTATTGCAGCCCCCGCTCCTTGACCTACGAGAGTTACTGCGATATCGATCAGTGGTTTTGTTATCCCGCATTCTCTTGCTATGTCAATGAGGCCTTTGTTTAGGATTCCGTTCCCATTATCCAATATGTAAATCCTTCCTTTAACGTCAAATCCTTTTGGACTGAATGCTAGAATGATGGCTGAATCTATTTTAAGTTCTCTTATTTTATCGATCTCTTTATTTTCTATTCCTACGTTGATTGAGTTATATATGGCTCTGTTCGAAAGTCCGACTTTACATGCGTGTGCAGCTCCTGCCAACCGAACCTCCGAATCTATCGAATCGATCAGAAATGGTGCATCTGTAATCTCTGTTACAAAATCTATATAATTTGTCATCGCCTCAGGCGTTAGAGCAAATATTTGAACAAAATGCTGATTTCCGGTCTTATCAGAAAGTTCTTCCTGCTTAACAATAAGTTCTTCGGCTAAGGATTTGTTGAACAAACCCCTTTTTTCATCCGTTACAATTGAATGGTTCTTATAAAATATAGCTCCAGATAATACCGTTCGTACTTCTCCTGGCTGACCGCCGATACGGACTCCGGCAATGTCGAATGTTTCCTGTTTTTTACTAAATTTAAACAATAAGAGCCCCCCTATATTCGGTAATATTCCATTAATCTTCTCATAAAATTCATCCCAACAGCGATCATCGAAATATCACCCAGTACTGGATTAAGAAAAACGGTAAACTCTGGTGATATCCATATAAAATCAGCTTTAGTGGTCAGTTTTTCGGTTTGAAGGCCTACCCTTTGTGCGAATAATTTATTACTGAAATCCATTACTGCGCGATCTAACACATCGCTATCGGCCTGTAAAGGCCCGATTTGGATGATCATCGGCTCCCCATATTTTTCTGGTTTTTTTATCATGCAAACTTCTATTGTCTTAATTAGTTCATCTAAGTCTACTGGGAACTCTTCAACATTACCTGAGCCGCTAACGACTTTTAAGGCCTCCCTGTTATGGGTTAAATCGATGAGTTCTACCTGATCTCTGAACCTGTCGATCGCGCTGGTTGGAATGTTAACTAAATAGGGAATTTTTCCTTTGGCTCCAATTATCCTACCTTTTTCGTCAACTCCGTTTTTATGGAGTGCTTTAATGCAGTCCCTCGTGAAATGACCTAATATTTCTCCTCCACATAGAAGCAAATATCTAATATTTGGATTTGAAATAATATTTACTATCAGTTTTTCAATTCCAATGTTTTCTGTATGGCATACGCCTTTTATCGCATAAAATTCTGGTGGTATCATAACTTTTTTAGATCCAAAAAATACTATCGCAACCGGATTTTGGGGATTACCTATCTCATAATCCCCTGGGGCTATGGGCCAATCCATTTCCTTGTCGATCATACCTTTCGCCCCTCGTACGACCATACTACAGCTTCATGAGTTAATAAGTTTTTAAAAAAGATTTTTGGTGTCTGTTTTTATTTTTGTTTTTGTCTTGAGAGGGTTAGTTAGCATTAGAGTTGTAGTGGTAGAGTAGTCGTAGTAGTTAGTTATTGGGTTTGGGGGTTTGAGTTTGAGACTAAATTTTAACCACCCTTCTTTTATATATCGGAACGTATAACTCTCTACGACAAGCCAGATATGGATAATCAGCAAATTTACAGTTATCTGTGGGTTTGCTATTAGTATGTCTGGTTAAAAGATGATACCGCCAAGAGTGGTATGCGATGGATCCCATGGTTATCACGGTCTCTGCCTCCGCAACTGTTGCCAGCCGTGGCGAGGAGGGCGCCTCTGTTGTTCCCTAAGTCAAGGCTCCGCTGTATAGACTGCGGGAAGGAGTACGGGAAGGACGAGGTCCTCTACGTCTGCCCAACCTGCGGCTCCCTCTTGGAAGTCGTGATAGAACCGCTGAAGGTCTCGCTCAAGCAGATGGCAAGGAGGCCGCTGAAGGTCTGGCGTTATGTGGAGTTCCTGCCGGTGGACGAGGGCGCCGAGATAATCTCCCTGAACGAGGGCGGAACCCCGCTCTACAGTTGCAATAAGTTGGCGAGGTGGGCGGGCGTAGGGAGTCTATACATAAAGTACGAGGGCGCCAACCCCACTGGGAGCTTTAAAGATCGGGGTATGACCTTAGGGGTTACGAAGGCGAAGAGCTTGGGATCCAAGGCGGTGGCCTGCGCATCCACCGGCAACACCTCGGCCTCCCTCTCGGCGTATGCTGCAAGGGCCGGCCTTACATGTTACGTCATCCTGCCCTCGGGGAAGGTCGCCATGGGTAAGCTCGCCCAGGCCATGATGCACGGCGCTAGGGTCATATCGGTCAAGGGGAACTTCGACGATGCACTTAAGCTGGTCATGGATGTCTCGCTGAAGATGGGGATCTACCTGCTGAACAGCGTGAATCCATGGAGGCTCGAGGGGCAGAAGACCCTTGCATTCGAGGTGGTGGATCAGCTCGGTCACGTCCCTGAGATTGTGGCGGTGCCCATGGGGAACTGCGGCAACATCTCAGCGATATGGAAGGGCTTTAAGGAGTTCGAGGGTTCAGGAATTACGGAGGTTCTGCCCCGCATGTACGGAGTCCAGGCAGAGGGCGCCTCGCCGGTGGTCAACATGCTTAGGAGGAACGCCGACAGGTTGGAGCCCGTGACAAACCCAGAGACGGTGGCAACGGCGATAAGGATAGGCAACCCGGTCAACTGGCCAAAGGCTGTTAGGGCCATAAGGGAGTCGAGGGGACTGTTCGAGGCGGTGTCTGATGAGGAGATTGTCGAGGCTCAGCGCCTGATAGCGGCTCTGGAGGGGATCGGGGTGGAGCCGGCCAGCGCGGCCTCGGTAGCGGGCGTGAGGAAGGCAACCGCCAGCGGAATGATGGATAGGAGGAGCGAGGTCGTCTGCGTCTGTACCGGGCACCTCCTGAAGGACCCTGAGGAGGTCATCGGGGTCTGCGGCAGACCGCTTGAGGTCTCGCCCGACCTGAGGGCGGTCTCTGAGCTGTTAGCCCCACAAATCCGCATGTGAGGATCACGGGCATAAGGCAGGACTTAGCCGTGAATTGCCTCCTCGCCCGATCGCTCCTCCACCATCTCGAACGGCTTGAGGATCCTTGAGAGTATGTCAGTCCTGGTGATCATTCCCACGGGCTTCCCTTGGCTGTTCACGACTACCAGCCTTCCAATGCTCGATCTCCGCATCTTGTCCATCGCCTCGAGTATGTCCTCCTCTGAGCTGATTATTACCGGCTTTCGGCTTGTGGACTCGCCCACGCTCTGGCTGGTCTTGCCCTCGCTCACGCACCTTGATATGTCGGAACTGGTCAGCATCCCCACGAGCCCTCTCTCGTCAACGACAGGGGCGGCCCTGATGAGCTCCCGGTAGAGTACGCCTGCGGCATCCATCAGCCTCATATTTACCGGGATCGTGACGAGCCTCTGCGACATGACGTTCTGGACCCTCTCCTTCGGTATGCTGATCAGGTTGATCACGTCCAGCAGGATCTCGCCGTGGAGGTCATCCCTCCCGGTTATCTTACCCTCTATGATCATCCTGCCTGAGGGGGTCGGCCCTATCACCAGGTCCTCACCGATGTTTAACTTCGAGAGGCTGCCTATCACCTTCAGCAGCGCTTGGCAGAAGTCCGGGCTGAAGACGCTCTTGAAGAGGATGTCCGTGACCGTGACATCGGTCCTCTCCCCCTTCTTGGTGTATATGGGAACGGAGAGCAGCCTCAGGTTCTTTGGGATGTTGAAGCTCTCGTACGCCTTGCTCGTGGGCATGTAGCCGCCCTTCGGGCCTGGGACGGCCTCCACCAGACCTATCGCCCTGAGCACCGGCATGACGTTCCTGACGGTGCCCTCATTCCGCCTCGTCCTGGTTGCGATCTCCTTGCTCTTGACGAGGGACCGGTTCTTGTCGTAGAGCTCGAGCAGGGAGATCATTATCTCCTTCTGCGGCGCGGTTAGAGAAGACACCCCTCCATCCCTCCCAATTTAATTATAAATAATTATAATTATTAATAATATTTATTAATTGTGCAATATAATTGTGTTGCCTGAGTGGTAACATGACTCTTGATCAGATCTTCTCCAAGACTGCAAAGAGGCTCCAGAACAAGGTCGCCATAAAATGGGAGGGGAGGGAGTTCACCTTTGGGGAGCTGGAGGGGCTCACCAACAAATTTGCACGTGTACTCCAGTCCATGGGCATAAAGAAGGGCGAAAGGGTCTGCATCTTCCTGCAGAACTCCCCCGAGTTCATAATTGCGCACTTCGGGATCATTAAGGCCGGAGCCGTAGCGGTTCCTCTCAACGTCATGTATAGACAGCACGAGCTCAGGCACATGGTGAACGACGCCGGAGCCGTGGCGATGGTGACCTCGGAGGCAAACCTGCCTTACGTCCAAGAGATCAGGGAGGACCTGAAGACCCTAAGAGATATTATAGTGACCTCCAATAGTCCCCCGGCCGGCTATCTTGCCTTCTACGGACTGATAAATAAGGAGGACGATGCGCCCCTCCCGCCCCAGAACGCGGAGGAGGACCTTGCGGTCATATGCTACACATCCGGGACGACAGGCCTGGCAAAGGGGGCGATGATAACCCACGCGAACTTCATCGCCAATATCAGAACACTGGTCGAACTCTGGGAGCTGTCGGAGTCCGATATGCTGCTCACGGCGCTTCCCATGTTCCATGTCCACGGGCTTGGGATAGTCGTACACGGGATGGCATACTGCGGGTACTCCATGGTCCTTCTGGAGAGGTTCGAGGCCCAGAGGGCCCTAGACGAGATCTCGAGGAATAAGTGCACCGTATTCATGGGTGTCCCCACCATGTACATCAGGTTGCTGGAGGATGGCGCAAAGGCGGGTGATCTCTCCAGTATGAGGACGTGGACCGTGGGATCGGCCCCCATGCCGGTCGATGCCCTAAACAAGTTCAGAGAGAAGTTCGGCGCGGAGATCTTGGAGAGGTACGGCATGACGGAGACGGCGGTGGTGATAACGTCCAACCCGCTCAGGGGCAAGAGGAAGCCTGGATCTGTAGGGCTGCCCCTGCCTGGGGTCGAGGTAAAGATAGTCGACGATGACGGAAACGAGGTGCCGACCAACGAGGTGGGGGAGATCGCCGTAAAGGGACCGAGTGTCATGAAGGGCTACTGGAACAAGCCGGCTGAGACTGAGGAGGCATTCAAGGGCGGGTGGTTCCACACGGGCGACCTCGGCAAGCTCGACGAGGAGGGCTATCTGCACATAGTAGGAAGGAAGAGGGAGATGATCATCGCGAGCGGGTTCAAGGTATTCCCCCGGGAGGTGGAGGAGGTCATCCACACGTACCCAAAGGTCAGGGAGGTCGCGGTCGTGGGCCTGCCCGATCCGGTGAGGGGGGAGAGCGTGAAGGCCTTCGTCGTCCTGAAGGACGGGATGACGGCAACCCCCCAGGAGCTTGATGAGTACTGCAGGAGGAGCCTCGCCGCATTCAAGGTCCCCCGGACCTACGAGTTCGTCCCGAGCATACCCAGGAGTCCGAGCGGGAAGATCCTCAACAGGATGCTCTCCCGGGTGAAGGTCAAGGACCTGATGCAGTCCAACATAAAGACCATAGACAGGAGGACGTCGGCGTACGAGGCTGCCAAGTTCATGAAGGAGTACGACGTGGGCAGCCTCATAGTGACCGACGAGGGTGCCCCCATAGGGATAGTCACCTCCAGGGACATACTCTACAAGGTGATATCCTTGGGCAGCCTCGGAAAGGACGTATCGCTCAGTAGCATAATGTCGACACCGCTGCGGGTGGTGGATCCGGAGGAGGACATAGCAAAGGCGGCGGCACTCATGCGACAGTGGAACGTCTGGCGCCTCTGTGTGAGGGAGAAGAACGGTCAAGTTATAGGCTTACTCAGCGGAACGGACATCTTCAAGGCATTCGCTGGCAAGAAGATGGAGGTCTCACCCGAGTGAGGGATGCGAGAACTCGAGGGATCACGTAAGGTCGCCGCAGGCACAGAATGCCTCTCCCATGGCCTTATAGAGGTCTTCCATTCCTGTTCCTTTTTTTGCCGAGACCATTACCACGCGCCTCCTCTTCTCCAACCCCTCAACGACCCCGTAGAGCTGGTTCGCCAGTTCGCCAGAGACCCCCTCGGCGCGGTAACCTCCAGCCCTGATGCTCTCCTCGAACTCTAGGAGCGTCTTCCTATCGTAGAGGTCCGACTTGTTCAGAACCTCGATCGAGGGGATGCCCAGCCGGAGTTCCACCACCAGCCCCAGCAACTTCAGTACAACGAGGTCGATCTTCCCGCGCAGGAGCCCGGGGTCGATGAGGGAGACCGAGATGGTCCTCCCGCGGAGGCTGGTCGAGAGTTTGGGCCCCAGCCCTCTGAATAGGAAGATCTCCATCTGCCCCGGGGTGTCTATGATCGTAAAGTCGGATCTCCGCTCCCGTGCCTCAATCTTTTTGAGGATCCTCGGAAGGTTCGCCTCGGTGATCTCCGCAGCCCTTATGAGGGCACCGTTCGGCCCCAGCCCCTCCTCCCTCATGAGGCGCTCGACCGTCACCAGACCCCTCACGTCGTAGGAGGGTCTGTAGGGCAGGCTCTCTGCCCCCGGGTCGAGGTTCAGGTAGCTTACGGCATACCCCTCCCTCTCCAGCCAGCCGCCGAGGGCCTTTGTCAACGTGCTCTTCCCTGAGCCCGCAGGTCCGACCACGATCAGGTTTGTCATGAGAGACACCGTTGGGAGATAAAGGATCCAGTTATAGTCTGGTCGCAAGGCTATTTTAGATTTGGTTATATTCTGTCGCCTAAAGAGTGAAAAATCTTATTTGGCATCAAGAGGAAGTAGGTCTTGAGTTTAGATAATCGACCTATAAAAGGGGAGAGTATGATGGTAAAGGTCTCCTTCAAATATAATCCGGAAATGGTGCAGTGGATGAAGCAGACAGGGGGCAGGTGGAACCCGAACGAGAGGGTCTGGGATGTATCCGACGCCGTATTGGACGAGCTGAGGGCAAAGGCGGGCGAGCTCGGCGTTGAACTGAGTATCGCTGGAGCGGTGGCGCCCGGAAAGGTCCCGACCAAGATGCCCCCCGGCAGACAGCAGATCTTTGAGGAGGGATACGCTGAGGGGGAGGAGCCCAGCACGCCCTCAAAGCCCTACACCGCGCCCTACAGGGGTGCCGGTCAAGAGACCCCCTCAGGCGCACGGGCAAGGGAGGGGGAGATAAGGCTGAGGCGGTCAAGGGACGGCAGGTTCGTCCTGATAAGCATGAACCTTATAGCCTTCTCCGAGGACGTGCAACAGCTCCTGGCAGGCGAAAAAAACAGCGTAAGGTTTAGGGTCCTCCCGCCCAGACCGCGCCCACAGGGTCCTGGTACTTGAGCAAAACTTTTTTTTCTGCGTTTTCATAGAAAAAAAGAGTTTTATTAAAAAGCCTTATTCACAAAGGGTTAAGGGAAGAGCCTCTAAACGAGATCGGCGTCAAGGGTCTCCCGAACCTGCACATGACCAAGGATGCTACGATAGATCCTGCCACTTCTAACTCCTCCTCCGGAACTTGGTAATTCTATGCCAGAGCGGGATTGCGGCTCACGCCATGCTCAAGAGGATCGGGCCTCAATAGGTGTACCATCCACCCACCGTGGCAGCTGGGATGGGTGCCGATGCAAAGCATGTGGCCAACGCCAGAAAACTAAGACCTATAGCAGGACTCATCCTCATCTGTCAGCGCCTCCCTTCAGTCCCTCCGCGACCAAGAGTCCCGAGTATGTTACCTTGGCGGGTACGCCCTTCTGAGATCTACTCCCACACTCGATGAGGCAGGCATCCCTGAGGATTCTGATGCTCCACTTCACGGTCGACTCAGGTACCCCCATCGACCTGGAGATCTCCCTTGCTTGTCTGGAGCAGGTCATACCAACGTGCTCGGTCTCTGTTATATGGAGCAGAATCCTCTTCTGCAGGTCGGTTAAGGCCTTTGAACAAACCCTTTTTAGGGACTCTTCGAGAACGGCAGAGGGGCTAATTTTAGATTTTTCGTATGGGTACTTATCCGAAAAGGTGAACACCTTTGTTATAACGGCAAACACCTTTGCTCACATATTACCCTCCGTGGGATAATAGTGGGTGCTCTGGCCATATTTAAAGCTAGCGGACAAGGGGGGGTTGACAACTCATGCATCCAAGGTTTTTGGGCGCCATCCCTGAGGCTCACTCTTGTTTACTGCAGCTGTCCTCGGCGAAGATTCTAAGCCTCTTGAGGGCGTTCATCCTCTCCTTTTCGTTGATCTTCGCATTATCTATGGCAACCCTTAGGAACTCTATCGCCTCGTCCATCTCCTTCCTCTTTACCGGAAACGGAACGCCGTCCTTACCACCGAAGGCGAATGAGTACCTCACCGGGTCCCTCCAGCTCGGAGCCTCCCCGTATATCAGCTCGGATACGAGCGCCAAGCCCTTGACGGTGGCCGATCCTACCCCTTGGACCCCCAAGAGCTCCTCGTAGTTCCTCGGCTGAGTGTCGTAGGCAACCTCGAGCGCCCTCCAGTTTATGTTCCAGGGCATCACGAGGATCCTCTTCCCGTAGTACTCAAGAAGTGACCTTTGCCCCCTGTCGCGGATGAACACCAAGTCATTTCTGAGCCTCTGCGGATCCCCCTTCACGATATCCACAGAGGCCCTGCGGCACCCCTCTGCCTCCTTGGCTGTCATGTTCAGGACCTTGTCCATCCTTTTCCCAACGACCGCCTTGTGGGGCTCCACCACGAAGTCCTTCAGCTCGTCGGAGAGCCAGTGGTACCTCCTCGCCATTCGGCTGTCGATGTTCATCCCCTGCTGCACTATTGCCCACTTCCCGTCCTCTGATAGGAGGAAGGCGTGGTGGTATAGCGGGTAGCCGGCCTGAATGGCGGTGTTGTCCACCTTCGCTCCCATCCTGCTCGCGTAGACAAGCTCCTTTAGCTTAGAGGAGGATAGACCCAAAACCTCTCCCTTTTGGAGGATCTCGGAGGGGGTCCTTTTGGAGTGCTTGCCCTTTCCGCCACAGACCGCCAATCCCGTCTCCGCAGGGTCAACTCCAACCTTCAGGGCAGCCGTCACCACCGTGGTCACGCCGGAGGAGTGCCAGTCGAAGCCTAGCACGCAACCGAGTGCCTGGAACCAGTAGGGGTCGGAGATCCGCCTCAGGAACTCGTCCCTTCCCAGCTCGTCCACCATCACCAGCGTTATATTCCTGGCTAGCGCCTTCATCCTCTTCATGAGCCACGCGGGCGCCCACCCACCATGCAGGGGGAGGTACGCAGAACCAGTATGGGACATAGGCTTCACCTCCATAATTATGGAGGTAGAATTTATCTCTCTCCTCACGTAGACCTTATCAAGTTGCATATGCCCCATTTTTCCTCGTTGCTCGATAACACCAAGGAGGCTCTCAGAAAGGAGAGGGGTGGCAAGGGTTTCCGCCGCGATGGCGCGCTGCTTGTGCTGGAGCCCTCGCCGATTATGGTGATAGGCGACATCCACGGAGATCTCCTCTCCCTCGAGAGTCTTTTGAGGGAGACAGACGTAAGGGAGAGGGTCCGCTCGGGGTGGAGGGCGGTCTTCCTGGGGGACTATGCGGACAGGGGACCCGATCCCCTCGAGGTCTATAGCATCCTATTCGATCTGAAGCTGTCCTTCCCCGAGAGCGTCTTCCTCCTGAGGGGTAACCATGAGGGCATGGACGTCGTACCCTTCTACCCCCATGACCTTCCCTGGCACCTGCGAACGCTCCATCCGGATCGATGGGAGGAGATCTACCAGTGCCTATTGGAGATCCACAAGTTGATGCCGGCGGCAGCCATCATCGATTCGTGGCTACTGCTCCTGCACGGTGGGCTCTCGCCCCAGATCACCCGGAGGAGCCTGTCCTCCCCGACCAGAGAAGAGCTGGAGGTCATACTCTGGAGCGACCCCGCAGAGGAGACGGACGGAACTGCACCCTCAGCGAGAGGGGCAGGCATATGCTTCGGTTCGACGGTCTCAAGGGAGGTGCTGGAGAGGCTGGGCGTCAAGCACCTCGTCAGGAGTCACTCTCCCGTCCCCAAAGGCTACAGGTTTAACCACGGCGGCAAAGTCCTAACGGTATTCTCCGCAAAGTACGTGTACGGGCTGGAGAAGGGCGCATACCTCACCCTCTCCCCCTTTGAGCCCTTGGAGTCGGGGATACGCCTCTTCTAAACGTCTAAGGTTTATTACATAGATCAGAGGAGTTTTGGATATGAACGATTCTGATAAGGTCAAGTCTGAGCTGAAGGGCACGACCCTCAGGGTCTACTGGCTCCTCCTGAAGAAGGGGTCTGGAGGCACCGGACCCAGGGAGGTGATGAGGGAACTCAGGCTCAGTAGCCCAAGCGTGGCCGCCTACCACCTGGAGAAGCTGAGGAACCTCGGACTGGCGGAGAAGGATGTCGGCGGCAACTACGTGGTGAGGGAGGAGGTGAAGGTGGAGGTCTTCTCCGACTTCGTAAGGGTGGTGGGGATGATGCTACCGAGGTACCTATTCTACTCGGTGCTCTTCACCACGATGCTCGTGGCGTACGTGGTATTCTACCCCCTGCAGTTCACGCCGCAGACGATTATGACGCTTGTCTTCGGGCTCACCGGTTGCGTCATCACCTGGGCGGAGACCATTAGGGCGTGGGTGAGGAGGCCGTTCTAATGACCGTTCTAATCTGTAGATTTATACCCTCCGGAAAGGGCTTATGTTACAGGGGAAGTGGAAAATGAGGCTGCTCCCTATGGTGCTTTTAGCAGTGGTGGCAGGGGTTGCCCTAGTGTATGCTCCACTGATAACCACGGGCACCGCACCGAGTTTTGCGAGGCAATTCGCCGCGCCCGCGATGGGCGACAACACGACAGCGTTTTCGGCGATGTTTGCGAACGATACCGCCAAGTTAGAGGGCGAGGACAGGATCGCGTCTTTCGAGAGCAACGTCCTGAACATTCAGCCGTCTTCTACTTATGGTGTGCTCTTAGGACCTTCAATAGCCGTTGTGCTTGGGTTGCTCGCGGCGATTGTGTCCTACGTAATAATCAGAAGGGCCTTGTCTGGTTTTAAAATGACCACTTGACCACGGGCATGTGGTTCACTGTGAGTAGTCCTTGAGAGTCCTGCTGGTCATTTTATCGATGAATTTTGTGAAGTGTTCAGCTCTCCTGCGCACCCGACTGATGCCCACGAACTCCACTTTATCGCCGAAGTCCTTCGAGGTCGACGGGGCTGATAAGACCATGAGTTTTTTGCACATCTTTGAGATGTCAAACCCCTTCTTCGGGTCGTGCACCAAAAGGAGGTCGCTCTTGTTCGCTATCAATATGACGATGTCGTAGGGAACCTTCAGCAGATCGGTGATTATCTCCTTTGTCCTGAGCTTATCGGACATGGCCCTCAGGAAGCCCTTTGACTTGCCGGTGAGCCTAAGCGCGTATGGGAGCAGCAGATCTCTCTCGGCAACTATCCCGTACCTGGGGGTTATGAGGAAGAGGTCCATCTTGATCCCTTGGCTCCTCGCGTCCTCCACGCCCTTTACTATTTTGTGGAAGGATCCATGGAAGAGGTCCTTTGCCCGTTTCGCGAAGCCCCCGGCGGCGTCAAGGTACAGGGTCTCGTTCTCCATGTCGGAGGACGGAACCTGCAGACCCGCCCTCTTCAGGGCTTTCACGTAATCGGGGGTCTTGGGCGAGGGGTACATAAAAACAGGAGTGCTGGCGATGACCAAGATACGCATGGGTAGAACTTCACCCTGCCCTGATTGATGATCGTCTGATAATGCTATTATGACTTTCGATAGGCTGGTGATGCCATTGAAGCGACAGTTTTTTACGTATAATGCGCCTAATGACTAATAGTCGTTTCGGAGGATCGCTTATGGGAGACCCTCTGGCAGTCGCGGGAGCAGTTCTGATAGCAGTAGCGCCTTCGCTTGCCGCACTAGCCTACTTTGCGAGAAAAGACAGGAGGGGATGGCTGTGCCTGGGCATTGGCGGAGTGGGTTGGTTCGCGGCACTGCTGCTTAGGTTGGTCCCCCTGCAGCTCCCCGCGTTTGTGCTGGGTCCGGCGATTGCATCCACGGTATTGTACTTTGCCTACGCCGCGGTCTTGGCTGGGATCTTCGAGGAGGGGGTGCGCTACCTCCTGCTCTGGAAGGCGGGGTTCATTAGGGCTGACATGAGGTACGTGCTCTGCTTCGGTCTTGGGTGGGGGCTTCTGGAGGCTGTCCTGATATATGCCGTCAACGTGGTGGTGGCCTACTACCTTGGGTACGCCCTCTCACTCACGGATCTGCTGCCTGGGGCGGTCGAGAGGAACCTGGCCGTGGTGATGCACGTGGCCTTGACCCTGATGGTCTTCAAGGCTTTCCAGTCGAGGCGGTACCTTTTTGTGGCAATGGCCCTTCACGCCGCTGTGGACTTCGCGGCGGTAGCGAGCTACTACACGCTGCACCTGCCGGTATGGCATGTGGAGGGCATTCTGCTGGTGATAGTGCTGATCCTAGCGGCTTACGCCGCGTTTATTACAAAAAAGAAGAAAGCCGGAAGCTGGCAGGCTTAGCGCGAGGGCGTTGGGCCATCATTTCTTGGGCTTGGCGGTTTCTGGACCGCACATCTGGCAGTAGGCAGAGCCCGACGGTATCTCGGCACCGCATTTATGACAGAACCTTTGCGCGGCTTTGTGTTTTGTTATGGGTTGAAAATATCGAGGATGAGATATAAGGCTTCTCGGCACGGCCGGAACGTGTTGGGATGGAAAAACTTATCTTGCATGGATTCGCCACTAGATCATGGTGACGATGATGAGGTACAGCGTGATCGTTGTATTGATCGCCTTGGTTGTCGTGGGCGTCGGCGTATACTTTCTGACGCTGCCGGCGCCCGTCGACGTGAACGCGGTGAGGGGCTACGCGGACCCTATGACCGAGAACCTTCTGGTGGCGATGAACGAGGGCAACTACAACAGGTTCACCCAAGATCTCGACTCCGCCATGAGGAGCGCCCTTACGGAGGGCGTCTTCAACCAGACCGCCAGCACGATAAAGTCCAAGATCGGAAGCTATGTCTCGAAGGAATTCTGGAAGGCGGAGCGTGATGGTTCCTTCATATCGGCGTACTATATGGCGAGGTTTACCGACGAGCCGGCTGAGGTAATTGTCAAGACGGTCTTCAGCGAGACCGGAGAGAGGGCTTACGTCTCCGGGCTGTGGTTCGACTCGCCCAAACTGCGCGGCTGAATCGATCTTTACGCAGGTTAAGCGATCAGGAAGTCTTCGGCGCTTACCGCCCGATACCTCTTGAACGACTCCATGAAGAGGACGGCCTCCCTCGGGCAGTAGGCGTAGCACCTGAGGCAGACCTGGCACCCACCCTGGCGCTCCGGGTAGTCCTTCATCACGATGTTGCCTGCAGGGCAGAGCTTGACGCAGAGCCCGCACCTGGCGCACCTCTCCAGGGAGACGCGCATCTTGGGCCACTGCCTAGCGAGCCACCAGAGGAACCTGTTGGAGAAGGCGAGGTGGGCCATATCAGACAGGACAGGGAAGCTACGCCACTTGGTACCGCCAGCGATCAGATCGACAGTATACTCTCTGGCTCTTTCCAGTCCCCTCTCAATAGTCACGCACTTCTTTTCCTGCTCGTAATTCCAGAAGTTCACCGGCATGGCGATCTCCCTCGCACCTATCGGAGCGTACCCCTTACTCTCGAGTATCCTCTTCATCGGGGCCATTATCCCCATGGAGAGGCCACCAAGGGTATCGACCATGAACGCCTCGGTACCCTTAACTTCGGGAAGGGACCGGATGAAGCCCCAAACGAGAGGGTAAGTGGTTAAGATGGCGACCGGGAAGGCAAGACCGAGGGCGTTTTTTGGGTTTATCGAGCAAGGATCAGTCCTCTCCATAGGGTGAACATGGGCTAGGATGCCTTTTTGCACGAACGCGTCACGCATAGCCCTCGCGACCAGTAGGGTGTTCCCCGTGCCAGATAAGCAGTAGATGTCCACGGCTCCTGCCTTCAGTTTTATCGCCCACGACATTTGTCATCTTTCGCCGTTAATATGATCTTTGGCTTGGTTCGCTTGGCAATGACTGATGAAACACTATTAAATCCTAATTGCGCTCCTAGGTATGATCGAGGAGCATGCTTCCCAACCTTATCGAGGAGCCGGCTTACAGGGACAAGGAGTACGTATTCAGGGACAGGTTACATGCTGGGGAACTCCTTTCGAAGAAGCTCCAGAAGCATGCAGGTAAGGAAGATGTTTTAGTGCTGGCAATCCCCGCGGGAGGCGTCCCAGTTGGCTGCACGGTTGCCAGAGAACTCAGGGTCAACTTCGATGTGATCGTGGTGAGGAAGATCCAGGTTCCGTGGAACACGGAGGCCGGCTTTGGTGCCCTGACATGGAGTGGGGAGGTCATCCTGAACGTGCCCCTCTTGAGGCGGCTGGGGCTTGGCAAGGAGGAGGTCGGTGTTGCTGTGCATAAGACCAACGCCCTCGTTCAGGAGAGGCTCAGGAAGTTCAGGGGCGACAGACCTCTCCCGGACCTGAAGGGTAAGGCAGTAATTTTGGTCGACGACGGTCTGGCCTCGGGGTTCACAATGCTCGCGGCGGTCAGATCCGTCAGGAAGGAGGAACCTAAGAGCGTGACTGTCGCGGTACCAACGGCATCATTAGGTGCCGTGGGGCTCTTGGCTCCGGAGGTGGACGAGGCGGTAGCCCTAAACATCAGGAGCGGCCCCATCTTCGCGGTTGCAGATGCCTACGAAAGGTGGTACGATTTATCGGACGAGGAGGTTCGGGGGTTCCTTAGGGATAGACAAAACACTAAATAATTCATTTTCGATATAACATTACAAGGGTAATAATGCCCCCCTGTGTTCTTTTATCGAAATTAACGGCCGGGGCAAGAAAGAGACCCGATAACCCCTCCTTTTTGCCCTCCAATTACAGTCAAATAGTCCAAGTCTACCCTTCCCATAAAAGTTGCTGGTTTACAAGCAATAAAGGATATCTGTTCATTTCTAGTTCATGGCTGCTCAGAACGTCTGCCTGGAAGCCGGACTTCTTCAATAACGGCTCTAGCTCCTTAATCAACTCGATCGCCGCCCTCTGCCTCTCTGCCAAGGTGTTTTAATGGCTATCCATCTCGGTGCTCAGAAGATGCCCGAGGGCAGGGTGCCAAGTATGTAGGCGATCGCAGCGTTGAACGCGTAGACGATAACCGATGCCAGAATAGCAATGCCGACCGCCTGTAGCCACCTGGTGCTGAAGCTGGTCTTGTAAACCAAGACCCATACGAGGAAAGCGGCGAAGGTCGCGATAGCTGGAGCCGCGGAACCGAGCATGGGTGATAGAAGCACCCCGAACAGGAAGCTGACGATCGCGTATACCACGGTTCCCAACAGCGTAGCTACCATCGCCTGCCCGAGACCTGCCTTCCCGCTGGTAATCAGCTTGGCGGCGAAGTAGACGGGAATCGAGGCAATTATCCAGGCAACGACCAGTCCGACAATCAGCACGACCAGCCCAACTAATCCGAGGACCGCAAGTCCGAACATAGCTGGACATATAAAACAGAAAAAAGAAAAGGCTATCGGATCATCTTTCAGGGGTGGCAGCTTTACGCGATGGCAGTTTGCATGAAGATCCGCTGGCTGCCGCATCACTTGCCGCTGAGCGAGTCCACAAAACCTCGGACGCAACCCTTTATGGCAGAAAGGAACGTGTGCCTCATCTTGGAGACATCGAGGTTGTCCAGCGTCCTTATCCGGTAGTACATCGGTGGGTGCGGGTCCCACTTCAGCCACTCCCCGGAGTTAACGAGTTCGAAGACCCGGGACTGGTACTTGTAGAGACCGAGCTTTCTCAGCGACCCGGCGAGCACCTTCGGCTGCCCGGTCATGACCGCGGCGTCCAGGTCCGCCCGTGCCTCGAGGAACTTCGCCACGAAGAAGAGCAGCGTGAACGAGAAGAACAGGTAGGCAAGGTCGATGATCAGGCCGAACGCCATGAGCAGGGGCCAGAACAGATACACGCGCGTCAGGTACTCCAGCGTGGCCAGCGTCATCAGCACCAAGGGGTCCCTCGCCCTCACGTGGCTGAACTCGTGCGCCAGCACCGTCTTTATCTCCTCCTCGTTCATGGAGGCAATGAGCCCGCTCGTCACCAGAACGGTAGCCCTCTTCGGGGAGATCCCGGTCGCGGCTGCGTTGGGCGGCAGCACATTCAGCAGTGTGATTCGCGGCTCGCCAAACCCGAACCTCGCCGCCAGCTCCTTCACGATGTTGTAGACGTTGACACTCTTGATCCTGACGGACTCGGGGGCGCAGACGGAGCCGTACTGGTTGAGCGCCCTTACAATCGTATTCTGATCCAGCTCCTTCCCCACCGCCAGTGTTTGATCATATATCTCCTTCTTCACCTCGGTTATCTTGGGCATGCAGCTCCTTATGACCTGGTCGAACTCGTTCCGCTTCATCCTTAATTCGGCAATGTGTATCGAGGCGTTGTCCGCTGTGATGTCCAGCTCCCCCCTGTATGCCACCAGGTTGTTTGCGAAGATCACTATGACGAACTGCATCAGCACCAGCACGATGGGGGTCCACATGAGGAGGAACTGGTAGAGGAATATCCCAACGAACAGGATAAGCACAAAGAAGTAGAGGAAGTTCCCGAAGATGACCGAGGCGATCAGCTTCTTTATCCCTCCCTCCTTCTTGCCCGGCAGGAGCTTCATCTTGGGCGAGAAGACCAGGTAGAGGGAGGCTCTGCTCTGGTCTGCGAAGTAGGACCTTATGATCGTCTCCAGCTCCACATCCAAACCGAGGTAGTCCTTTTTCTTTATTGACTCGGGCGGGTATGGGGCGTAGTATATTTCGACCCTGTCCGCCAGGAACTTCACGGCTACGTCAAGAACACTGCCGTCCTGCGCGTTCAGGCGGTACTGCAGAAGGGCGCCCCCTTCTATCGACGAACGGGAGAGCTGCGAGAGGTAGGGGCTTCGTTCAAGCGCGCCGGTTATAAAGTCTAATAGGGGAGTCAGCTGCTCGGGGGGGACCCTTATGTCTATAGTCGTGGTCCTCCTCCAAGTATGAACGACGGAGCCACTCTCGACACTGCTTCCCAAAGAGACGCCCACGTGAGGACACTCCGTGTCAGATTATATATTGACTGGGTAAAAAGGATATTTCGTGTACCCTTTACCTCTTTCAGGCATTGTCAGCTTGGCTTAAAAGCCCTGCATTATTTCAGGTGACACAATGTTTTGTGATTTTATCGCTCAGCCTTGTAAAACGTCATTCCATAGTTTTACTTTGACTAAGGTAAAACTTATATCTTCTGTTTTACTTATTAACGGTCGGGATCCTTATGGAACGGTTGCTCAGGGTTTCCAGAAAGGGACAGATAGCCATACCCGTGGAGGTTAGGAGGAAGTTTGGGATAGGGTCGACTGTTATGCTCAAGGCAACAGACAAGGAATTGAAGATCGTGCCTGTCAAGTCGTTTGAGGAATCATTTGGCATAGACGGGGAGAGAATGCTCAAGGTCGCTAGGGCACACTTGGCCGACAAGAAGAGGGAATTGGAGCTTGAGAAGTAGGTACATCTTCGATGCAGGAGTCCTTTTCTTATATTTCGCAGGCAATTCCAAGGTAAGAGGTTACTTTGAAGAGGTCAACCGTGGGGAGAGCGAGGGTTTCGTCTCTGAGGTAACGCTGGCGGAATTCTACTACAAGACGGCAGAGGAGTTTGGGTTGGAGATGGCGAAGATAAGATACGACTCCATTAGGAACTCCAGGGTAAAACAGTTGCCACCCAAAGGGAACGTTACGGAAAATGCCGCCATTCTTAAGATAAGGACAAGAAATCGCCTCGCGCTGGCTGATTGTTTTTTAATGAGCGAAGGAGAGAGCCTGGGGGCGAAGATACTTACTACGGACTCAGGTATAAAGGAGATCGGCGGAGATAGAGTCAGGTGCTTCGAAGTTAGTCTTAATTAATGCAAATGGATACGTTTTCGCTCAACTTTTTAACTCAATCGGCGGGAAGTCCCCAGAACTTTAGGCCGGGGATGAAAGCCGAAACTTTTTATAGCCTCTCAGCAAAGTATCACTCGGATGCAGGGAGGGGCCACCCCTAAAGCGCCTGTGCGTGGTCGATGACATGAGACCTGACTCTGGGGCCTCCGTAACCCTAATGGGGATCGAGCCTTGGTGGATGAAGCAGGAACCTGGAGTACCCTGAAAGGGAAAAAGCCTCCACAAAACGCCCTCCGAGCAGAGGCTGTGAGGAGGCAACCGACAGGAAAAGTGGAAGCCTCAGCCTTCAGGCTGTGGGAGGAGGTCACGCATTCAAACCGATATATCAGTGGGGGGCATCCCATGCGGGAGATAGACGAGATCGACCAGAAGATTCTAGCCTTCCTGAAGGATAACGCCAGGGTCCCGTTCACAAAGATCGCTGACGAGGTCGGGCTCTCTGAGGCGGCCGTCCGGAAGCGGGTGGAGAGGCTGCAGGAGGACGGGATAATAAAGAGGTTCACGGTGGAGGTCGACACAGGCGAGAAGGTCAGGGCGGCAATTCTCGTATCGGTTCAGCCCTCACACCCCAACCCGGTCATCGCGCAGGCCGTGAAGAAGATCGCTGGAATCGACCAGGTTTTCGAGGTGGCGGGCGAGGTCGACATCATCGCCATAGCCTCCGGCAGGAGCATCCAGGAGATAAACAAGTACATCGACGAGGTGAGGCGGATAGAGGGCGTCGCCAAGACCAGCTCCATGATAGTCCTAAGGTCTTGGGTTTGAAAGTCGCAATATTAGGTTCTTAAAACGTAATATTAACAAATATTTATTAAGCGAAACATTTAAATAATTTCGTTATTCGAATCTAACAGGGTTGGTAATAATGCCCAAGCTGAACATACTCTTCGATCATATGAGGTGGGAGGAGAAGGCACTCTACACGGCATGCGAGAAGAAGGGAGTGGACTTCTCTTTGGTGGACGCTGAGAAGATCTTCTTCGATCTCACCTCCAATAGCAAGCCAAAGGAGATAGGGGACGTAGTTGTCCAGAGGTGCGTGGGTCACTTCAGGGGGATGCACGCGACGGCCGCGCTGGAGAGCTACGGGGTGCCTGTTATAAATAGGTACAGCACCGCCGAACTCTGCGGGAATAAGGTCCTGAACACCCTCATATTCAAGAGGCACGGCATACCGACCCCCCGGACGTATATGGCGTTCACGGTGGACTCAACCCTTGATGCGCTACAGGAGCTCGGCTACCCCGCAATTTTGAAGCCGGTGGTGGGGAGCTGGGGGAGGCTGGTCTCGCTGCTGAACGACAGGACCTCCGCCACCGTCGCTCTTGAGCACAGGGAGATGATGTTCCCGCTCTACCAAATATACTACGCCCAAGAGATGGTCAAGAGACCGCCGAGGGATCTGAGGGTCTTCGTCATAGGGGACGACGTTCCCGTTGCGATCTACAGGGTGATTACCACGGATGACTGGAGGAGCAACACCGCCAGGGGTGGGAGGGTTGAGAGGTGCCCGGTCACCGACGAGCTAAGGGAGCTTGCGCTTAAGGCGGCAAACGCCGTCGGCGGAGGAGTCTTCGGAGTAGACATGATGGAGGAAGACGGCAGGCTGGTAGTTCACGAGATCAACAGCACCGTTGAGTTTAAGAATACGGTGCCGGCTACAGGTGTTGACATACCTGGCATGATAATCGATTACGCTCTGAGGGAGGCAAAGCGATGAAGACCGTGGGGATCGTAGGTGCTTCAGGTTATACAGGAGGAGAACTCCTTAGGATTCTGATAAATCACCCAGAGGCGGACGTGAAGGTAGCCACGTCGAGGGAGAACGCCGGCGAGCCAGTATTCAGGCTCCACCCGCAGCTGAGGAAACTCACCGAGCTGAAGTTCGTAGAGCCGGACTTGGAGAGGGTGGCGGAGAGCTGCGAGTTCGTATTCCTCGCGCTACCGCACGGCGTATCCGCCCCGGTCGCAAAGAAACTGTTGGAGAGAGGGGTGAGGGTAATTGACCTGAGCGCCGACTTCAGGCTGAAGAACAAGGACGACTACCCCAAATGGTATGGCTGGGAACATCCGTGCCCCGAGCTGCTTCAGGAGGCGGTCTTCGGTCTGCCTGAGTTCCACAGGGATGAGATAAGGAAAGCAAAGCTCGTGGCAAACCCGGGCTGCATCGCCACCGCAAGCATACTCAGCCTTGCCCCTGCCATAAAGACTGGGGCGGTGGAGAAGGACAGGGTCGTGGTGGACGCAAAGATCGGCTCGTCTGGGGCCGGAATCGGCGTGAGCGAGGCGAGCCACCACCCCGAACACTCAAATTTGGTGAGGGCGTACAAACCTTCTATGCACAGGCACACAGCGGAGATAGAGCAGGAGCTATCGCTGAAGGCAAACAGCGAGAAGGTGACCGTCGCATTGACCCCTCACGCCGTAGACATGGTGAGGGGGATAATGGCAACCGGCCACTCTTTCCTGACGAGGGAGGTGACGAACCAGGAGATGTGGAAGGTGTGCAGGGAGATGTACCAGAACGAGCCCTTCGTGAGGATCGTGAAGGACCACAAAGGTCTCCATCTGCTCCCGGACCCGAAGAACGTGATCGGATCGAACTTCTGCGATGTGGGGTTCGAGATCGACCCGCATGCGAAGAGGCTGGTGACCTTTGGCGCCATCGACAACATGCTGAAGGGCGCAGCCGGACAGGCAGTTCAGAACTTCAACCTCATGATCAGCGTTGACGAGAGGACCGGAATCAGGTTCACTGGAGTAAGGCCCGTATGAGAGTAACGGTGAAGATGGGCGGGGACCTCCTAAAGGGCGAGGACATCAACACCGCCTTGATAGAGGACCTTAAAGCCCTAACCAAGGAGCACGGCATCGTGCTGGTCCACGGCGGCGGCGACCTGGTCACCGAGATGGCAAAGAGACTCGGAAAGGAGCAGGTCTTCGTCATGTCCCCAGAGGGGTTCAAGAGCAGGTACACGGACAGGGAGACCGCCGAGATATACGCCATGGTGATGGCGGGCCACATAAACACGAAGATAGTCGGCACTCTACAATCTTTTGGGATAAACGTCATGGGGCTCTCAGGTTTCGACGGCGGGCTCATCAGGGCTGAGAGGAAGCAGAGGCTGGTGGTAGTGGACAAGCAGGGGCAGAAGAGGGCCATCGAGGGCGGCTACACCGGGAGGATAACGTCTGTCAACAGCGATCTGCTGGAAGTCCTCCTGAAGCAAGGGATTACGCCGGTAATATCCCCGCTCGCGATGGGATTGCAGTACGAGCCACTGAACGTGGACGGGGACAGAACCACCGCCGCGGTGGCGAAGGCGATAAAGGCTGACGCGATAATCTACCTCACCGACGTGGAGGGCGTTCTCCTTGACGGAAAGGTCGTCCCCAAGATGGGGGCGCTCGAGGTGGAAGGTCTTTTAGAAAAGATCGGACCGGGCATGTCCACGAAGATTCACGCTGCAGTGGACGCGATAAAGGGCGGCGTAGGTAAGGCCATAATAACTTCAGGATTCACAGAGAACCCGTTAAGAAACGCTCTTGAGGGCAGGTGCGGCACGGTGGTATCACTATGAGCAGATGCGAGGATACATTCCTAGCAGATACCTTCTGGAAACGCCCCGTGACTTTGGTGAAGGGAAGGGGTGCCAGGGTCTGGGACTCAAACGGCAAGGAGTACATAGACTGCAGCTGCGGCTACGGGGTAGCCCTGCTGGGGCACTGCCACCCCAAGGTTGTGGAGGCGGTAAGGAGGCAGGCCGAGAAATTATTGACCTGCCACGGCTCGTTCTACAACGACGCCAGGGAGGAGTGCCTCTCCAAGCTGGCGAAGATGAAGCCCGAAGGAACGGACAAGGTCTTCCTGAGCAACACCGGAACCGAGTCTGTAGAGACGGCGATAAAGCTCGTGCGCAAGTACACGAAGAAGAAGGGCTTCGTAGCGATGATTAACAGCTTCCACGGGAAGACGATGGGCGCGCTCTCCCTGACGTGGGCCTCGAAGTACAGGGAGCCTTTCATGCCACTACTGGATGGCGTAAAGTTCGCGCCCTACGGCAAGACCGACAAGCTTGAGGGGCTTATTGACGAGAGCGTCGGCGCGGTCTTTGTGGAGCCCGTACAGGGCGAGAGCGGAATAAATGTGCCTCCTCCGGATTACCTCAGGCAGGTCAGGGAGATCTGCGACGGAAAGGGAGTCCTTCTTGTTCTGGACGAGGTGCAGAGCGGCTTCGGAAGGACAGGTAAGGTCTGGGCGCACCAGCACTTCGGAGCAAGGCCAGATATTTTATGCGCGAGCAAGGCACTGGGAGGGGGGATGCCGATAGGCGCAACGTTCGCCCGCGCTGACATAATGGACTCGCTGAAGAGGGGCGAGCACTCCAACACCTTCGGGGGCAACCCGCTGGCCTGCGCGGCGTGCGCCGGTGCAATAGACGCGCTACTCAAGGAGAACTTGGTAGAGAACGCCAGTGCGATAGGCGGCTACCTGAAGAAGGGGTTCACCGACCTGGACAGCAAGATTGTCCGCGAGGTTAGAGGATTAGGGCTGATGTTGGGCATCGAGATGCGGTTCGAGATCATGAACATCATACTGCGGTGCTTGGAGATGGGCGTGATAGTTCTGGAGGCAGGGAAGACCGTACTCCGGCTGCTCCCGCCGCTCGTCATAACCAAGGAGGAGGCAGAGAAGGTTCTCTCAGTCGTAGGAACGGCAATAAGGGAAGAGGAGAAAAAGAGAGCGCTCGGTGCTTGATACTATGGACAAGAGATACCCGGAAACCCTGCTACTCAAGTTGTTAGAGATCTACAGCCCCAGCGGCAGGGAGGAGACAATATCCAGATTTCTGGCAGATGAGATGACCCGCCTAGGATTCGACGTTAAAGTAGACGAGGTTGGGAACGTGGAGGGGCGCTACGGTAGGGGCAAACCAAAGGTCCTCCTCTGCGGTCACATGGACACCATTGAGGGCCCCATAGAGGTAAGGAAGAGGGGCAAGGTGATATTCGGAAGAGGGGCGGTGGATGCAAAGTCCCCGCTGGCGGCTCTGATATGCGGTGCGAAGAGGTATGCCGAGGACGGGGGCAAGGGCTCGGTGACGGTCCTCGCTGTGGTGGACGAGGAGGGGAAGAGCAAGGGGATGAAGCACTTCCTCGCCCGGTCGAAGGAGAGGTACGATTATGCCATATTCGGGGAGCCCAGCGGGGTCTACGCCGTGACCGTGGGTTACAAGGGGCGGCTCCTCTTCAAGGCAACCTGCAGGACATCGCCGGGTCACGCGAGCGCACCGCAGCTCTTTGAGAACGCCGTCTACGTGGCTATGAGGCTGATAGAGAGGTTGCGCGCCACGGAGCTGGAGTGGGCAGGGGCAGGGGAGGTGGATTTGTTCGAGATCCCGACTATTTGTGTGACTGGCATAAGGGGCGGTGCCGAGGACAATACTGTTCCTTCGAACTGCGAGATAATGGTGGACGTTAGGGTTCCGCCCTCCGTGACCATAGCAGAAATGAAGGAAAAAGTTCTCTCGGTGTTGAGCGACTTCAGGGCGAGGGAGGGCAGGGCAGAGGTCAAGATTACCTTTATTGACGAGAATCCACCCTATCAGGAGGACCCGAACTCAAAGCTCGTTAGAGCATTTGTAGAGAGCATGAGGGAGAGCAAGGGAAGGGAGTGCAGGCTCTCACGGAAGACAGGGACATGCGACGTGAACGACTTCGCGAGGAGGTTCAGGACGCCTGCGGTGGTCTACGGTCCCGGGAATTCGAAGCTGGATCATACGCCCATGGAGAACGTCTCGGTCGAGGAGTTCTTAGACAGCATAGACGTGGTTGTGGCGGTTCTGAAGAGGATGGTAGCGTAGTTGCCTGCGTTTTTATTTTTGTTCCTTCGTTTGTTGTGCGTGCCGATAAGAGCAGATCACTCGACCTTGACGCTGTAGCGCCTCTCCTTCTTGGGCAGGTGGAGCTCCAGTATGCCGTCCTTGAACCTCGCCTTAGAGTGGTCCGGGTCGATCTTCGCGGGCAGGGTGAACATCTTCGAGTACCGGAAGAACTTTGCCTCCCTCTGGAATGTGCCCCATTTCTCGTACTGCACCACTCTGTTCATCTTCGCCTCGATCGCCACGGTATCTTCTGTAAGGTTAACCTCTACGTCTGCCTTTCGCTTCACACATGGCATGTCTATACGGATCATAAGTTCTGTCTCCTTGTCGTGGAACTCGGTCAGCGGCTCGAGGCACCCACTGATGTGATCCCACATGACGCCGTAGGACCACGTGTCTGCGGGTTCTATCGGCATCCTCTTCTGTGCTGGCATCTTGATCACCTCATACGTACATAAGGGGCAGCTCGTACTCCTGAGACTTCCCCATCTTCTGCATGTTCTCGGAGGTCTTGCGCATAAGCTCCCTGGCGTTGAGGCGGATCTCCTCGGACTTCTGGATGAGGGACTTGGTGTCCACGTTAACGGGCACAAACTTGTTGAGGGCAGAGATCACCGCGGCTGCGGCGCCGGGGTCGGGGTACTGCGGGTACGACTCTGCCATCAGCAGGAGGTTTGGCAGATCGCTGTGCATGGAGAGTTTGGCCATCAGCGCATACGGTCCCACCAAGAAACCCTCCTCCATCACCGGGATCTCGTACTTCTTTATGGACTCTCTTAGAGACGCGCTGTTTGACGCCCCGTAGACCCTCGGGGTGTCTATGTCTATCCTATTCGGTACGCCTATGCCTCCCAGAGAGACGAGGAGGGACGAGTTCTTCTCCTTCGCCCAGCCCACAATGACCTTGGAGAGTGGGTGGACGGACTCTGGGGATAGCGCAGTCTCGGCGAAGATTGCGAGGAGGTTATCCTTCTGGTACACCCTCACCGGATAGGTCGGCTCCCCGTGGTGGAAGACCACTATCAGCGGGAATATGTCGGAGTCCACGTACCCCACCTCCTTCATGTTCAGCTCCTTTATGATGTGTGATACGGCGATTATGCCTATCAGCCCGATGTCCGGAAGACCGCACAGCACTACTGGCTTTTTGGCTTTGATGTCCTCAGTCTCGACTATTGTGACTCCTTCCATAGAATTAGTCAGCTTCAACTCCCCCGATCATATCTGAGGGAGATACGTAAAAAGTTTTTCAAGCTAGAAGGGTGCCTTAGCCAGCTGGGTCAGCTTGCTGAGGTCGTCTATCATTACATCAGCATTGTGCTTTGAGAGTTCTTCAAGCGAGTAGAAACCTTTGGTGTAGGCTATGGTGAACATCCCTGCGGCTTTGCCGGCTATTATATCCTCGGGGGAGTTCCCCACAGCCACGCACTCCCTGATGTTCTTTTTCAGCCTCTCAGCGGCCAAGAGGTACGGTTCGGGTGACGGCTTCGTGACCGCGACGTCGCTCGACGTGACGATGAGGTCGATCATGTCACCCATGCCGAAGCTCTTCAGAACCGGCAGGATGTAGTCTGCAAATGAGAGTCTGGAAGATACAACGCCGATCTTCTGGTTCAACGCCTTCAGCTGATGAATAGTCTCTTTGGCAGAGGGGCAGAGTCTTGTGTGCGACAAGCAGACCTCCCCATACGCCTCCTTCAGTTCCTCCACGAACGACTCCATGAATGCGGCATCCTTGTACCTCTCTTCGCCTAGGAGTTGGGGGAATATCTCTTCAACGGGGCGCCTGAGAATCCTTAATGCCTTTGACTCGTCAGAGGGCAGTGGCGTCAGACCATTCTTGACGAGCACCTTGTTGTACGTTATTATGAAGGGTTTTCTGGAGTCGAGAATGGTCCCGTCTAGGTCGATTAGAAATGCCGAAAACACAGGCACCACTTTAACACCGTCGGCGGGAAGTCCCCAGCCCTCAGGCTGTGGGAGGAGGTCACCAGAGTATCCTCCATACAAATATCTACTGCCGGACCTCTTCCAGTATCAGGATTGGGCCGTCCTTTCCGATTATCTTGTACCTCTTGCCCTTGGTCAGCCCGCTATCGCACCTCGCCCTCCAGTACTCGCCCTTGTATAGGACGAAGGCGACCTCCCTTGGCCGGGCGTCCTCGTGTGCCTCGATCTCATCACCGACCATGATCCCGATGGCTGGAGGTCTTCTCCTCACCTGAAGGATCTTTACGGCGGCGAAGAGGAAGAAGACGGCTATCAGTACGACGGCTGCAAGTATGGAGTAGGTGAAGGCGGTGTAGTAGTCGCCAGATATCGCCCACTTCTCAGGGCTGAACGGCACGAAGAAGAGGGCGCCTATCGCGAGGATTACAAGGCCGGAGATGCCGAAGAGGCCAAAGCCGGGCGTGACAAGCTCGTAGATCAGCAGTATCGCGCCGATGATGACCATCACGACAGAGGTTATGTTGATGTCGAAGCCGAGACCTATGAGCGCCAGCAGGATGGCCAAGCCTCCCAAGATCTCCCCGCCGTGACCCGGTGCCGAGAACCCGTAGATCAAGGCGAAGATGCCTATCAAGAAGAGGATGCTGCAGACTGTCGGGTCCGCCACCGCGTTGATCACCAACTCCCTGATCCTGTAGCTGTAATCTGCAACCACCGCCCCACTCGTGTTCATGGTCACCGAGCCCAACGCGGTATTGACGACCCTGCCGTCCACCTTTTGGAGGAGGTCCTGGACATCACGCGCCCTGACCTCTATCACGCCGTACCTGTAGGCCTCCTCATCGTCCACATTGGTATTCGCTGTTATGAAATCGGTGGCGAGCGTCTGGTTTCTGTTGTGGGCTTTTGCTTGGGTCACCATCACGGAGATGAGGGCATTGATGATCTTGCTGTCGTTCACGGGAGCGCTTCCAAGGGGAGAGTACGAAACGGGCTGGCACGAGCCGATGATGGTGTTCGGTGCCATCGCCGCCAAGTGGGAGGCCATGAGTAGGTAGGTTCCAGCAGACCAGGCGGTGGTTCCAGCGGGGTACACAAACGCGATGACTGGTACAGGCGAGTTCTCGATAGTGGAGATCATCCTCATCATGGCGTCGAGGCTCCCGCCTGGCGTCGAGAGCACCATAACGACGGCGGAGTGGCGCTCCGCAGAGGCTGTCGCCAGCGCATCCGAGAGGGCATCCGCATGGGCAACCGAGATCGTGCCGGTTATCTTGAAGGTGAGGACCTTCTCCCCCGCAGACTGAGCGTGGGGGGTGCCCGCCAAAAACAAGAGCATAACAAAAAAGGTGGGGATTACTGCGGCGGCAAAGTTCCTTCTTTTAATCGTCTTTCCCCCGTTACTCAGTCATTCTCGACTGCTTGTCAAGGCCCTTGGCTATGGCGGCGAACTCCCCAATTTGACCCTGAACGACCGAAGTTGTCACAAGTATCAAGTTCTTCTCCCTCGCGACATCTGTGATCATCTGGAACTCCCTCAGCTTCATTGCGAGTGGGTTCTTTTGGTACAGCTCCGCGGCATCGCTCATCTTCTGCGCAGCCTGTTGTTCGCCCTCTGCGATTATTATCCTAGAACGCCTCTCCCTCTCGGCCTCTGCCTGCTTTGCCATCGCCCTCTGCATGGACTCGGGAAGTGTGACATCCTTTATCACCACGGTAGTCACCTTTACGCCCCAAGGATCGGTGGGTACGTCTAACGCCTCCTGCAGCCTCTTGTTGAGTTCGTCCCTCTTCGTCAGGAGCTCGTCAAGCTGGACCTGCCCGAGTATGTCCCTGAGGGAGGTCTGCGCGAGCAGGTTTGTCGACAGGACGTAGTTCTCCACTTTGATGACCGCGCTGTTGGGATCGAAGACCCTGTAGTAGACTACGGCGTCGACTGCTACCGTCACGTTATCCTTGGTTATTATCATCTGCTTGGGGACATCAAAGGTGAGCACCCGGAGATCCACCTTCCTCATACTGTCGATGAGGGGTATGATGAAGAAGAGCCCGGGACCCTTGGCGCCCAGCAGCCTGCCGAGCCTGAATATCACGGCCCTCTCGTACTCCTTGACTATCTTTATCGCGGACGAGAGGAACCAGAGGATTATTATCGCAACTATGAGGTACACCACAATGTTGGTAAGGGAGAGAAGCGATTCTGGTATCAGCTGTCCAACTTCTAAAATAACGCTCAAAACGATAACCCCTATCACTATTTAAGAAAGGAGGTTATATTTATTTCACTTCTGCGGTTCCCAGAGCACAAGCGGGCTGTCCCATAGAGCATCGACTCTAGCCTTTACAGGTTTTACCCTCCTTACCTTACGGACTACCCTTCTCACCTGTAGCAGGGACAATTTTATCGCCATATAATAGATAGCTGTCGAAGTATATAATGTTAATCCTCGGCTTTTATCGTTAAGAAATTCGACTAATGACGAGTATGGTGCGGGACCATGATCCTTCTGAGAACCTCTGCCATTATCTGGCATATCCTGTCCGCATTCCCCGAGATCGGGGCGCCCACGTTGTTGACGTCAAACTCAAGTCTAGACGCCCCAGCCTCGACGAGCCTCCCGATTTGCGTTCAATCACCAATGATTCTTAATAAAAGATTACAAATGTAAAGCAATATCTTTTTAAATGCATATGTGGTCTTTACTAATTCTATTGGGTGCGGGCATTGCTCAAGGTAGTGGATACCACGGTGCGGGACGGGCAGCAGTCGCTATTCGCCACTAGGGTTAGGACCGAGGATATACTGCCCATACTGGAGAAGATGGATGAGATCGGCTTCTATGGGCTGGAGGCGTGGGGCGGGGCGACCTTTGACTCCTGCATCAGGTATCTTAACGAGGACCCATGGGAGAGGCTCAGGAAGATAAAGAGGAGCCTGAAGAAGACCAAAGTGGTAATGCTCCTGAGGGGCAAGAACCTCGTGGGGTACAGGCACTACCCCGAGGATGTGGTCGAGGCATTCGTCAGGAGGTCCTACGAGAACGGGGTCGACGTCTTCAGGGTATTCGACGCCCTGAACGACGTGAGGAACCTGAGGAGGGCGATAGAAGTCGCCAAGGAGGTGGGGGCGGAGGTTCACGGGGACGTTGTTTATACCCTCAGCCCCATCCACACGGTGGATTACTTCATAGACATGGGCAAGAAGATCGCGGAGATGGAAGTGGACGCCGTAAGGATAAAGGACATGGCGGGGCTGCTGGCCCCCCGCGCCGCCTACGATATCGTCAGGGGGATAAGGAAGGAGACGGGGCTGCCGGTCGGACTCCACTGCCACTACACCTGCGGTCTCGCCTCCCTCTCGTACATAAAGGGCGTAGAGGCCGGCGCGGAGTTCATCGACACCGCACTCTTCCCGTTCGCGTTCGGCGCATCCCAGCCAGCCATCGAGGCGATATACGAGGCGCTGAGGGGGACAGGGCACCTGGCGCACCTAAACATCGAGCTGATCAACGATGCAGCAGACTTCTTCGAGGGTGTGAGGGATAAGTACAAGGGGTACACCTCCGAGGCCACCGAGAGGATCGACCCGCGGGCGCTCCGACACCAGATCCCGGGAGGGATGCTCTCGAACCTTGTGGTGCAGCTGAAGGAGTACAACGCCCTATCGAAGATGGACGAGGTCCTGAAGGAGGTTCCCATCGTGAGGAGGGACCTTGGATATCCGCCGCTGGTTACCCCCATGAGCCAGATAGTGGGGACCCAGGCGGTGATGAACGTCATAATGGGTAGCAGGTACGGCACGCTGATCAAGGAGCTGGAGAACTACGTCAGGGGGTACTACGGCAAGCCCCCTGGTGAGATTAGCAGGGATCTGATGGAAAGGGTCAAGCCAAGCGAGGCGCCCAAGGCAGCATCTTTTGAGAGCATACCAGAGGACACCAAGAAACTCTTCAAGAAGGACGAGGACGCCCTCACGTACCTCCTGTTCCCTCAGCTTGCGACCTCATTCCTGAAGGGGGAGATGAAGGCGGTAGCCGAGAACAGCACGGAGAAGCGGAAGGAGGTAAGGTGGTTCCGGATTAAGGTGGGGAACGAGGAGCTCGAGGTTAAGATCGAGGGAGAGGACTGACCCCATCACGTGGGCGTGCGGTGCCACCTGAAGGGAAAAAGGCTCGTTAAGTATCGCAAGATAAATACGCTTGAGGTGAATAGAGACTACAGAAATTACATAAAGATAATGGAGGCAGAAGAGATGGATGTCAATCTGTTAAAGGCCGTGAGCGAGGCGCCGGGAGTCTCGGGCTTCGAGTACGGGATACCGGAGATCATAAAGAAGGAGCTGAGGGGCTTCGTCAACGAGGTGAGGGAGGACAAGTTCGGGAACCTGTACGTCCAAAAGGGAAGGGGCGCCAAGACGATAATGATTGCTGCACACACAGACGAGATAGGGCTGCTGGTAAAGCACGTCGATGATAAGGGCTTCATCAGGTTCGCGAAGCTGGGTGGCGTGCCGGACCACATACTCTTGGGCCAGAGGGTATGGATCCACGGCATGAAGAAGAGGGTACGGGGTGTAATAGGGTGCAAGGCGATACACGTAATGAAGGACGAGGAGCGGAAGCAACTGGTAACCTACGACAAGATGTTCATCGACGCTGGTGCGACGAAGGACCAGCTAGCGAGGCTCGGGGTCAAGGTGGGGACGCCAATAACCATCGATAGAAGCCTCACCGAGCTGGAGAACGACGTCATTGTTGGCAGGGCGATGGACGACAGAGCGGGCTGCTACATGCTGATAGAGGCGCTCAAGAGGGCGAAGCCGACCAACAGGGTGGTGGGGGTCTTCACGGTTCAGGAGGAGGTCGGGCTGAGGGGGGCCACCATCAGCGCCTTCGCCGTCAAGCCTGACATCGGGATAGCCATAGACACGACGATAGCTGGCGACCATCCAGAGATAGCGGAGAGCGAGGCGCCCGTCAAGCTCGGCAAGGGTCCTACGATCCTCGTTGCAGACGGCAGAAGGGACTCGCTTGCCGGCGGGACGATCGCGAACCCCATAGTAAGAGGGTGGATGATGGAGCTCGCGGAAAAGGCTGGCATACCCTACCAGCTCGAGGTGCTGGAGGGCGGAACGACGGATGCCACGGCGATGCAGATCGCCCACGAGGGCGTGCCCTCTGGCTGCATATCCATACCCTCGAGGTATGTCCACAGCTGCAGCGAGGTCGTCTCCAAGAAGGACCTGCAGAACGGAATAAAGTTCCTCGTCAAGATAATGGAGAGCAAACCACCATTCTAGAGTGTCGCAAATGTCTCGACAGCGCAAACTGTACCTCGAAAATGTTAACGAGGCCCACGAGAAGGGAAGGATCAGCGACGAGGTACTGAAGAGCTTCTACGAGAAGCTTCCCAACCTTGAGAGGGCGGTCACGGCTGTCGAGGACGCCTCTGGTCTGAGCTACCCCCTGATAGTGTTTGATCCCTCGCTGATCCTGATTAAGTATCCCTCCTCAACCTTCTCGGGCACGGTCATCTACGCCTCTACGCAGATCCGCAAGCTGAACGGCGCATACCAACTCTGTGTCGAGATCTCGCTTCCCTTCCTGCTCTACGCAAAGGAGGGCACGTTAAAGGCGTGCGTAGCACACGAGTTCTTGCACTACGTCTTCACGACCATCGCCCTGGGCAACAAGGCATTCACGGTGCTCTCTGGGGAGAGGCTGGATACCCCTGAGGTCCACGTGGCATTTGATGATACCCACACCGTGGCACCGGAGGAGTGGCTGAACAACAAGGAACTCGTCGACTTGATCAAGGCCACCTTCACCCCTACCATATCAGATAAGGAGCTAGAGGCGAAGATCAAGAGCAACTGGATAGACAAGTCCCTGCCCGTCAGGCAGATGTCGGGCGAGGAGAGCAGAACCAGTATTCCGATCCTCGAGGTACCTAAAATACCATTAGATGCAAACATACTGCAGAAGAAAGGATGAAAGGTAGCCCTCGGTTCTGATCTTTCTAAAACTATATAGTCCGTAAAAATATACAGTACGTTGGTGATGAGATTGGGTTTAATCTTCGAAAAGGACTTATTGTTGGGAACCATCTGCGAACTCATAAGCATCCCATCCAGAAATCCGCCTGGAGAGGAGGAGCGGTGCGCATCATACATAAAATCAAAGTTGGAGGAGTACGGCATTGAGGCATATCTCGTGCAAGCGCCGTTAGAAGGCAGACCACAGGTGGTAGGGGTCGTGAGGGGGGATGAAGGAAAGACGACGCTCGTATTGAATGGTCACATGGATGTCGTCCCAGAGGGAAACATAAAGAGTTGGAGATATCCTCCCTTTGAAGGCAAGATAGTTGATGGGCGGATATATGGCCGCGGGGCATGTGATATGAAGTCGTCTTTAGGAATGATGATTGAAATGGCAAGGGTCGCAAGTAACGCAAGGCTCTCCGGAAATCTGGTACTGACTTTTGCTGCAGGTGAGGAGAAACTTGAGCCCGGCACGCAGTACTTACTTAAAGAATTTTTACCAAAGATGAATTTAATCGGAGACTGGGGAGTTGTGCTGGAACCCACTTCCTGCAATATTGGAATTGCGGAGGGAGGCGGCCTTTGGAGCGGCATTGCGGTCAAAGGTAAGGCTACCCAATCAAGCGTGCCTGAGAAGGGCATAAACGCCATTTCCAAGGCAAGTAAAGTCATATCAAAACTTGACGAATATAATGCCGAGATTCTTGCAAAGAAGAGACATACACTCGGTCCTAAGCCAACCCTAAAAGTTACTATGATAAACGGGGGGATCAAGGACAATATAATACCCGACCTATGTAATTTGGTTGCAGATAGACGCTTAATACCGGGGGAGACGACCGAAGAAGCGTGGAAAGAGCTCCAGAATATTCTTGAAGAGATCAAGTCTGGGGATCCAGAGTTCTCTTATGAAATAAGCGAAAGAACGAAATGGGAGCCGGCCGAAATTTCGTCCGATAGTGGCATAGTGAGACATCTCACAGCAAGTTACGAGAAGGTTGTTGGGGATAAAGCCAAGGTAGTGGGGATGTCATACGGCACTGATATGAGAAATTTTGTCAATGAAGTAAAAATACCTGCAGTAATTTTTGGACCTGGTGACGTAAGTAGAGCACATAGCCCAGATGAGTTTGTTGAAATTGACGAAGTCGAAATGGCCATGAGAATCTTACTAGACCTGATCGAACGATTATTGGTGTGAGATGTTCTATGCAAGGAACTTTTCAAACATCATAAGGAAAGATGTGCTTCCATTCTATTTCACCACAAATACTTTGGCAGTTCTTACATTTAGTGGGCGCCTTTCAATTAGTTGGAGAAATCAAAATAAACTCTTTGAGGGCTGACTTCGGCAGAGGTGGCTGAATTTCGAGCTAATGGCATTGCTGTGACTCTACATAAAGTTGTGAAGAACACAATTAATATATGATGAATATTGTGTTTTTAGCAATTAGACCAAGATTTATTTATCACCTCAGCATTTTTATAGATATGGGTGCCATAAATGATAAAAAATGTATCAAATTCTAAAGAAGCAAAAAACTTTGAGGGGATTAATGCAAACAAAGCTAATACGACAATAGAGTTCTCAGAACGTTATCTATCCAGGATGTATAAGAGGTACTACCCGTTCGTTCCTGACCACGCGGTCGGCGATACGGTCTACTCCGCAGATGGCGAGGCATTCATCGACCTATACGCGGGCGTCTCGATAGTGAACGTGGGCTGGTCGAACGAGCGGGTCATAAAGGCCGTGGAGGGGCAGCTGCACAGGCTCCTCCACACGAGTTCTGTTTACTACCTGGACTATGCTGCAGTCCTAGCAAAGAGGCTGGCGGAGCTCAGTCCGAAAAGGGCGCTGACAAAGACCTTCTTCACAAACAGCGGCTCAGAGGCAAACGAGACCGCGATCTCCATCGTCAAGCGCGTATCGAGGAGGCCGTACATAATGTCCTTACACAGGTCCTTCCACGGCAGGACCTTCTATGCCATGAGCGCGCTCGGGCAGTCGCAGTGGAAGGTTGGGCTAGGTCCCTTCGCCCCAGTGGTCTTTGCCCCAGATCCCTACTGCTACAGGTGCCCCCTTGGCCATGAAAGTTGTCCGGACTGCGGCTACGCCTGCGTAAGATACATGGAGGACGTGATAAGGTGCGAGGTCGGCGGGGAGGCGGTTGCAGCGCTGCTGGCGGAGCCGATGCTCGCCAACGGCGGTATGGTCGTCCCGCCCAAGGACTACTTCAAGGAGGTAAAACGTGTCTTGGACAGGTACCAGATCCTCTTCATCGCGGACGAGGTCCAGTCCGGCAACGGCAGGTCGGGCAGGCTCTGGGGGATAGAGCACTTCGGTGTTATCCCGGACGTCATTACCGTCTCAAAGGCGATAGCCAACGGGCTGCCCCTCGGTGTCACGCTCTACAAAGAGGATCTCGACTCTCCGCTCAAACCCGGAGAGCACTACTCGACGCTGGGAGGGAATGCCCTCTCATGCACAGCTGCCATGGTCGTCTTGGAT
>VGLU01000002.1 GCA_016882195.1 Thermoproteota archaeon | reverse complement strand
GGATGCGGAGGCGCTCAAGGTATGGAGCGCCAAGATAGAGGAACATTATAGAGAAGGGAAGAGGCTACTTGCTGCGAACGACGTTAGAGGAAGCGCGGCGGTCATGTCGAGGGCGCATACGGAGTTCAGTGATAGTTCGGCGTTAATGAAGAAGGTCTTAGATTTTATGAGAGGGAGAGGGCAAGAGGAGCTCGCCAAATACGTGGAATTTTTGAGCCCGAAGTAGGCCCAAAAGAAATAAATTTGCGAGACGCCCTTTTTTCGACACCTCCCTTTGTGTAAGTGTAAATGACATCATAAATGTAAGCCACCTTCATATGAGAAAGAGATAATTAAACTCTATTAACATTATCTTGACCTACAAAAGCGAAGTATAAAACTTCGAAGAGTGACTTTGCCATCAATAGTACTATTCTGTTTCATTTGATGTTTGAATGACTTTTATAAATACAGAGAGGAGAATAATTTACAGTGAATGGTATGAAGTTTCTGGTGATTGGCGGAGCAGGCTTCATAGGATGTAACATCGTGCGGAGGCTCGTGAGAGAGGATTATGAGGTCGCGGTCCTAGACGACATGAGCCTAGGGAAGGAGGAGAACCTCAAGGGGCTCCCGTCCAAGAAGGTCAGTCTTGTAATAGGCGACGTGAGGGACGCGAGCCTTGTGGAGGAGCTGACGAAGGATGTTGCAGGGGTCTTCCACGTAGCAGCGAGGAGCTCGGCACCCATGTTCTCTCCAGACCCTAGGGAGGGGATAGAAGTAAACCTGAAGGGCTTCTTGAATGTCATGGACGCCGCCCGGCGGAGGGACTTCCCGGTTGTGTACGCCTCCACGAGCAGCCTCTACGGCAGGTGCAAGCCGCCCCACCGCGAGGACATGCTTGTAATGCCAGGGAGCTTCTACGAGTACTCCTTCTATGCCAGGGAGCTCGCTACCTCGCTCTACGCAGAGCTCTACGGTCTCCGCGTGGTGGGGCTCAGGTACTTCAGCGTCTACGGTCCCCAGGAGGAGTACAAGGGGAGGTACGCGAACAACATCTCCCAGTTCCTGTGGGGGATGATGAAGGGGGAGAGACCGGTTATCTACGGCGACGGGACCCAAACGAGGGACTTCACATTCGTGAAGGACGTTGTCGAGGCGAGCATTTTGGCGATGAAGTCCGGTCTGAAGGGGGAGGTCGTAAACGTCGGCACCGGCATCGCCACCTCCTTCAACACGATAATAGAACTCCTCAACAAGGAACTCGGCACCTCCATTAAGCCCACCTACGTCCCCAACCCGATAAAGAACTACGTCATGAACACGCAGGCAGACACGGCGAAAGCCCAGCGCCTCCTGACCTTTCGGGCTAAGGTATCCCTAAAGGAAGGGATCAGGAGGACGGTCGAGTACTACCGCAACCAAAAATAAAGTGTCTATTTCGGGAGCCACTTACGCATAACGCTGCATAAGGCAACGTATGATACTAAGATACCTGACCCCAGCGAGCGAAACGACTCAAATGGGTTGGGACTTGCCAAGACGGGGAAGGTTTGGGGTTTCTGAAAGGTCTCTAATGCGAACCAGTAAGATTTACTAGATATTGTACGGTGTACATATACGGTGACCGATTGCCTGTAAAGACGACGCTATTGTTGCGCGAGGAGATATACGAGCGCCTTGTAAAGAAGGCAGGACTGCTGGAGGAGGAGAGGGAGGGCGACTTCCTTAAGAGGAGGGTGAAAGGTCAGCGGTGAGGGAAAACGGGTTGCGTCATTGCTGAGTCTGGCAGACAGTTGCCCCATTGGAACCTCAGATCTCGTCGATATGGGGGCAAAAGCTGGCAGGATGGCGTCGTACCGGGAGGGCATAGGGACCCTCAAGAACCCGAATTCAACGAAGGACTTCGCGCTGGCGGAGCTGCACCTGAAGGAGCTGGAGGCATTAGCTGGAGGGCTCTTACTGTTAGGGAAGAGCCTGCCCGAGGAGATGAAGGAGGATGCGGAGGCGCTCAAGGTATGGAGCGCCAAGATAGAGGAACATTATAGAGAAGGGAAGAGGCTACTTGCTGCGAACGACGTTAGAGGAAGCGCGGCGGTCATGTCGAGGGCGCATACGGAGTTCGTTGGCAGTTCCGCGTTAATGAAGAAGGTTCTAGATTTTATGCGGGAGAAGAGGCAAGAGGAGCTCGCCAAATACGTGGAGTTCTTGAGCCCGAAGCAGTTGCAAAAGGAGGGGCGATTAGTGCCAGGTATGCCCCTCAGGTACCAATGCCATTTCTTTGTTTGTTATTGATGAAGAGGAGCCTCCTTACGGCATCCCTTACCGTAGACCTGAACTTACCTTCTATAGCGTATAACGTCGCAAAGTAAAGCAGAAGAGACGCAAGAGCCGGAGGGATTAGGTTCAATACCATCTGGTAGAAGATCTCCGCCACCTGCACTCTGAACAACAGGAATGGAATGCACATGGGAATGGCAGGCACTGTGAAGGTTACAAAATCTCTTGCAATGGTTCGGAAGGGGAAGGTTTGACCGAAGTCCCTCTTGATCAACATTGTTAGGATAACAAATGAGAGGGCATAAGAGATTATCGAGGCTACCCCCCAGAGCTCCACGTACGACGTTGCGGTAAGAGCCAAGAAGGAGAGCGCCGCCAAAGAGGCCAAATAGAGTAAGCCAATGATGAAGTTCACCAAGTTGCTCTTAAATATGGCAGACCTGAGCAGAATCTTCGACGAAAGGGCCTCCTCGTCTGCGCCCTCCAGTCCAAAGTAGGCTATCCCCGCAAGTCCAGAGAGCAGCTGGAGCAGGGAGGCCACGGCGAGGACCCGCAAAGGCCAGGCCACCGGCAGATATTTCACCCCGAATAAGGCAGATAACGGCTCTGCGTAGAGCAGGATGAGGTAGAGAACCGGCAGAGACAGCAGTAGTATCAACCAGATCCCCTCCCTCAGATCCTCCAGATTCCTCTTCGCAAGTATCTTTGGATATAGAGAGGTCGATACGACGGCAGTTACAAGCGCGATGGATAGCAGGCCCGTCGCTATGCCGTAATAGGCAACAGGCACCTCGCTACCAAAGAAGATCCTCACGACGACTACGTCGAAGGTGGGTATGAAGAGTGTGATGGCAGCAAAAATTGGTAGCCAAGACGCCCTGAGCCACGAGCGGAGTACAGATGGATCGAACCTTGAACCCCTTAGGATGTGCCTGTTCATCATTAAGGAGACGACGTTCAAGCAGACTCTGCCTATCACGGCGGCGATTACGGCACCCGCCAGCCCGAGTGACCAGAAGCCTATGAGCAGGTAGGCAGAGACCGCCTGACCGATCTTAAGAACAAGAGTCCCATATCCGGTGATCTGCGGTGCGTGACCAGAAGATATGGGGCCCAAGGAGGTGTTTATGTATTCGAGGAGGAGGATGATGGAAGATAGTGCCAAGGGGAATATGGGCTGATCCAGTTCCCTCGAGACTGTCTGAACCATTAGGAAGTAGAAGGGCACTAAGATAAAGCCAAAGACAATCGAGGTGTAGAGCCCGGTTCTGGACGTGTTCTGACCCCTGCTGATGTTTCGGGGCAACCAATACGAGTAGATCGCGCCAGGTATTATGAGGTAGCTAACATACCTCAATATCATGACCCAGACGCCGTACTCCTCTACGGTCAGTCTTCTAGCCACCAAGGTGATGAAGAGGAATCCAAAGAAGATGCCTCCGATGTTCAGGACGTAGTTCAAGATGGAGGCGTACCTAAGGCGAACGTTCAGCCCAAGGCGATCCTCGGTTGGCGCATTGCCGGTCAAGGTTGTACCCCACTAACAATTATGCTATCACGGCATAACATAATATTATATTTTGCATAATCATCCTTCTCTCGTTTGGCAAAATGCGCCATAATCGCGAGAGTTTGGGCGAGAGCGATCGGTTGCGATTTGGAGGGCTCATTTTTTCTTCGTGAACCAAAAGAACCCACATGCATAATCGGAATCTTCCAATTTTGACAGATCAATATTATTCAGATAGTTTCCACCATCGTCTACTCCTGAGAACTCGACGAGTTCGAGATCATTGAAGTATTCAACTATTTGCCTTGGGGCGTGGACGCGGCAACCGTTGAAGCACAGCCTAGGCCTGCCGACGGGTATTGAGAAATAAAGATTCCCATTTACGGCCAGGATCCGGGATAACTCTTTGCACGCCTTCTTTGTCCCAAGCGGCTCGAGTGGATCACCATATCTCCCTAGACCTATGTGCTCAGCCACATGAAGGCAGGATAAGGACTTCACGGAGCTGTCCTCAAACGGCAAGGAGAGTACGCTGCCCCTTCTCGATTCAAAATTATCAAGAGTCGCCATCAATGGTCTGATGTCGATAAAGATCACCTTTGTGATTCTCGTCAAGAAGCCAACAAAGTAGACTAGTGAGCCGACATCGACATGGCAGTCAACTTTTGATTTGTAAATTTTGTTGAAGGCCCATATGTCCTGATAGAAATAGTGATGATCAAAATCGGTCGTTTCCGTCTTATCGTGAATGCACGGCCATGTCTCGGAGATCTTGATAGGCTCAGCACCTTTCAGCCTGGAATACCGGTGCCAATCCATAAAAAAGTCCAAGTACCTTGGACCTGACGTTATGAATTTGATGGGATCGGCCACTTCCCTTGCCCATCTAAGCACCACATAGCTTATGCTGTTGAACTTTCGCATATTAATTACTCTGTATTACGGCAATAAAAGGACTTACGGATTATTTAAGACAAGTTTTCATTGTTCATGAAAGATGCCATTATGGTAAGCAGCAAATAGCCTGCGTTTTCTCCCAGAAGGAGGTACAAACAACATACTAAGAGGGTTTAAGCACATCAATTATGGTATAAGGAAGAAATTATTAAACTATCAAAAGACGCCGTAGAGTAAAAAATATTTATTGTGGTGAAAGGATTAGAAAGAGAGGATGAGTATGGCGAAAAAAGCGCTGATAACTGGAATCACGGGTCAAGACGGTTCTTACTTAGCAGAGTTTTTATTGAACAAGGGCTACAAAGTCCATGGGATCATAAGAAGATCATCGACATTCAACACGAGCAGGATAGACCATATTTACGTCGACCCTCACGAGCCCGGCGCGAGGTTATTTCTGCATTACGGCGACCTCGCTGATTCCGAGCAGGTCTCGAACATAATCTACAACATAAAACCAGATGAAGTGTATCACTTGGGCGCGCAGAGCCACGTTCGGGTTAGTTTTGATATGCCGGAATATTCGGGAAATGTTACAGCATTGAGCACAACAAGAATATTGGAGGTAATCAGAAGAAGCGGGAATCATATGAAATTTTATCAAGCCTCAAGCAGTGAGATGTTCGGCATCTCCCCACCACCACAAAATGAGGAAACCCCATTAAGACCAAGAAGCCCCTATGCATGTGCAAAGGTGTATGCGCATTGGATGACGAAGAATTACAGAGACGGTTACAACATCTTCGCCTGTAACGGGATACTCTTCAACCACGAATCGCCGAGGAGAGGCGAAACTTTTGTCACCAGGAAGATAACAAGGGCAATAGCAAGGATTCTTGCAAAAAAAGAGAAGTTCGTATACTTAGGCAATCTGAATGCGAAAAGGGACTGGGGATATGCGCCAGAGTATGTAGAGTTCATGTGGCGGATGCTGCAGAACGAGAGGCCTGAAGACTTTGTTATGGGAACTGGAGAGGCACATTCCGTCCGCGAGTATTTGGAGGAGGCTTTCTCCTACGCCGGACTAAAGATCGAGGATCACGTTAAGATCGACCCTAGGTACTTTAGACCCACCGAGGTGGAAGAGCTGATTGCTGACCCATCAAAGGCAAGGGAGAAGATGGGTTGGAAGGTGAAGATCACGTTCAAAGAACTCGTGAAGATTATGGTTGATGCAGATCTGCGCGCGTCAGGCTTACCCCCGATAGGGGAGGGTGACGAAATCGTGAGAAGGCGCTTCCCGAAGAGATGGTGGGGGGCAGACTAAGATTTCATTTTGGAAAGATAAGAAGGTCCTAGTTACCGGCGGCGCGGGGTTTCTAGGATCTTTCGTGATCGAGAAGCTGAGAGAGAGGGGTGTCCACGAAGAGGACATAAGGGTTCCAAGGAGCAGGGATCTCGATCTCAGAAGGTGGGAGGACTGCACGAAGGCCGTCAAGAACATCAATATCGTTATTCACCTAGCTGCGAAGGTGGGAGGGATCGGGTTCAACCAGAGCAACCCTGCCACCCTCTTCTACGATAATGCCATCATGGGCATACAGCTGATGGAGGCGGCGAGGAGGGAGGGAGTTGAAAAATTTGTGGCGATTGGAACGGTCTGCGCTTATCCGAAGTTTACACCTGTGCCGTTCAAGGAAGAACATCTGTGGGATGGCTACCCTGAGGAGACCAACGCCCCCTACGGCCTTGCAAAGAAGATGCTACTTGTCCAGTCTCAGGCATACCGGCAACAGTACGGGTTCAATTCGATATACCTGCTTCCTGTGAATTTGTACGGACCAAGAGACAACTTCGATCCAAGTTCATCTCACGTGATACCTGCCCTAATTAAAAAGTTTATTGATGCCGAAGAGTCCGGCAAAGATCACGTCACGGTGTGGGGGACGGGAAGGGCAACAAGGGAGTTTTTGTATGTTGAGGATGCGGCTGAGGGGATAATCTTGGGGGCGGAGAGGTACAACAAGCCTGAGCCGGTGAATCTAGGAGCCGGATTCGAGATTTCAATAAAGGATCTCGTCGAGATGATTGCTGAGATCGTTGGGTTCGACGGAAAGATCTTGTGGGATAGCAGCAAGCCAGACGGTCAGCCGAGGAGAAGCCTAGACACGACGAGGGCCGAGAGGTGTTTCGGATTCAAGGCACGTATGGACTTCAGGGAAGGGCTCAGTAGAACGATAAAGTGGTATAAAAATGAAAGGGGCCTATAACAAACCGTTTGAACCGGAAGATATGCGTTACGTGGAAGAAAGCCCCAATGCTCAAGGGCTGAAGGAGACGGTAGACGAGCTGACCGCGAAGAAACTCAAGACGACTGCCGCTGGCGATCTCAGGTATTCGAACCTGAACGAGAAGGTAAAATACCAATATACTCTACACCCAATGAGGTTATGGGAGTACACGCGAATTTTTGAGATATGCAACATACAGCAGGGAATGAGAGTTTTAGACGGGGGAGGTGCGAGTAGCCCCATAGTATTCTATTGTGGCAAAAAAAGGGTTGATATAACAACACTGGATTTGCAAGGATCTTTGATAGAAGATAACAAGAAAGTTGCAAAGGAGATGGGGTGGGAGACGATAACTACCATTAAAAGAGACATGACCGAAACGGGATTTCTGGATAATTATTTTGATGCTGTCTTTTCGGTTAGCGTCTTTGAGCACCTTCCAAACGAGATCAAGATAAAGGGGATAAAGGAGTTTGCAAGGATCCTGAGACCGGGCGGCATCATCGGATTGACATTTGATTTTGGCAGAAGTGTGAAGGGAAGAAGCACGTACGATTATAACAACTACGAACAGCTCCACACGCCAATCAGGGATGTTGAGGAAATATACGAGTTTTTCATCAGACCGTCTGGGCTGAAACTCTATGGGAACCAGGATCTGACTGATAAGATAGCCCCTGATAAGGAATACATTAGAAAGATTCTCAGATCAGACATTATGGAAGGGGAGAGTTTGAAGAAGGTCCTCTACTCCATCTATGCCTACTTCAATTCGCCTTACTTCAATTATACCGTCTATTCCATCTTTTTAAAGAAGGAATAATGACAGAAATAATGAGCAGTTAAGGCATTGGCAGACCAGAAGCGGTTTGGGTTAGACAAGGTAGAGGAAGAGGGTTAAAGTTAATTTAAGAGAGAACCAAAGGAAGCATTTGAGCGTTATGGGATTGACCTTTCTAAAGGTGAGAACATGGACGTATTAAGCAGGGCCATAGGCAAAGGCTACAGAGGGTTAGACCGTTTTCGCGGGATGTTAGACAATCGCTCAATTGAGGTGTTAATGGAGGAGGAGCTGGAGAGGCATATAAAACAGGGTAAAAAGAAGATTTTGTACATAGGCACCAGGTACGATTATGAAAAGAAAAACATGGGATTAAGTTTTGAGCACTACAATTTCTTTTACACTCTTCTCAACATGGACCTTTCCTTGATCTACTTTGTTAGCGACCGGTTAAAACAAAGATTTGGTCTTGAAAAGATGTCCAAAATTCTGCGCGAGGCGGTCTACTACTATCAGCCCGACGTCCTGTTCTACTGTCATTATCATGACTGGATCAGTCATGACGTTATAAAGGAGATCTCCGAAGAGTTGCCTACTAAGACGGTTATTTGGTTGTCTGATGATCACGTAAACTACGAAAGTGAGAGGGCTGTTTGGGAACTATTCAACCTCGTTGTTACGACCGAAAAGAACGGTTATGAGAGAAGGATAAGAGAAGGCTTCAATAACGTGTTCCTGAGCCAGTGGGGCTACAACCATTTTATTTATAGAAAATTGAACCTACCAAAGAAATACGACGTGTGTTTTGTAGGAAGATGTTACGGCGAGAGAGAGAATTTTGTTGAGACTTTAAGAAAGAAGGGGATAAATGTAGCGGCTTTTGGGCAGGGCTGGAGAGAAGGTGGCAGAGTTACACAGTCGGATCTGATAAAGATATTCAATCAGAGTAAGATAATTCTAAACATATCGTTTGCTTGGACGGATGAAAGAGTCTTTTGTGTTAAAGGAAGAGATTTTGAATCGGTGGGGTGCGGAAGCCTGCTGCTAACAAAAGATACAAGGGAGATAGCAGAGTACCTCACGTCAGGTAAGGAGATCGTAACCTATCAAGACATGGATGACGCCACCGAGAAGATAAAGTATTATTTGGCAAACGAAGGGGAGAGGGAGGAAATAGCCCAGAGAGGCTATGAAAGGGTTCTGAGAGAGCATACCTATGAAAAGCGGTTTTCAGATATTTTTGAGTACGCACTAAAAATGTAAAACGCGGTGGAGGAGACCCGTCGCACTTCAATGGTTCGGGTAATGAGGTTTTGGATGTTTTTAATGTATAGAAGACCAAACATAGCCTGCGGCGTGTGTTTTTTGAATCAGAGCCAGACCCAAAAGGGATAAATTCACGAAGTGTGTTTTTTCATGCGAGGGCCCGTAGCTTAGTCCGGCCATAGCGACAGACTCATAATCTGTTGGTCGAGGGTTCGAATCCCTCCGGGCCCACCTGAGATTTTTATTTTGCGTGCCTTTCATTTTTTAGTGTCTGAATACGTTTCGGATGTAGGTCGGGATCTCATTGAGATGGCGCATCGCCTTTTTGATAAAGGCAGGGTTAAAGATCCACTTTAAGAAAGCGAGATTAATAGTCAGTCTCCGATAATTCTTCTGTCGCTTCAAGACCTCCAGTTTCTCGAACCATTTGTGGTACGTCTTGATGTCTAGGTCGCCCAGATAAAAGTCGGACTTGAAGTGGGTGACGAAGAGTTTAGTGTAGTCAAAGTCTGGAGAGTCGTCGACCAGCCCCTTTGACTTGGCAAAGTCCCACAGCTCGGTTGCAGGCAGAGGGGTGAGCTGGTTCAGTTCTATAAAGTCTATGTAGGGACTTGCCATAAGCTTGTAGGTTTGCTCGAGATCCTCCTCGGTTTCGCCAGGATTGCCTATAATAAAGCTACCCGTGACATTAAAGCCGTATTTCTTGCAGAGCCTTACCGCGTCCCAGTTCTGTTTTACCGTAACGCTCTTGCCTTTTAGAAAGCTAAGCGTCTTCTCCGAGCCAGACTCAAGGCCAAAGCCCATGGTTCGGACGCCCATCCTCTTGAGCAGGTCGCATACCTTATCGTTGATGAGATTTGCTCGGCCAAGAGCAAGGAATTCGACTTCACCTCGCAGTCCTTCTTCCCCTAGTTTATTGACAATGTCCTCAAGCCGCTTCAAGTTCATGGCAAACAGATCGTCATAAATGAGGAATTCCTTTACGTGCCATCTGTCAACCAGTTCCTTTATCTCGCCCACCACATACCCGGCGGAGTGGAAGCGGATCTTCCTCCCCCAGAAGCACCAAGAGGAACAGAACGTGCAATCGTATGGGCACCCCCTGCTCGTGAACAGAGTGGTGCCAACCGAGAACTTGCTAAAATCGAGCCTTCTGGGTACAAGATAAACGTCCTTCATCCTCAGAAGGTCCCTTGCGGGATAGGGGATCGCGTCGATTGGATCGATCAGGCCCCTCCTTTCAGTTACAAAGCCGTGCCCCGCCACGCCTTTTATCAACTTTAACTTGTCTTGGCTTAGACCCCCATCCATCTCGATGAGACACATGACCTCCAACAGAGTCTGTTCTCCTTCGCCAATGATGCCGACGTCAAAGTCAACGACATGGGATGGCATGGCGGTGATGTGATGGCCCCCAAGCATTAGCGGGACTTCCAATTCCTGTCGCAAGGCCCTAGCAAGACTTCTCGCAACCGGGTATTCTGTAGACATCGCGGATATGCCCACAGCATCGGGCTTTGACCTTACGGTTCCGGCAAGGAGGTCTTCTTTATCCACGATGACGACATCGATCTCCATGTTTTTCCTTAGGTATGAGGCTAGATACGCCAGACCGAGCGGGGGATCAGAGGAGGTCTGGTTGAGGCTCACCAAGGCCAATCTGATCATTGTCTCTGTTAACCCCCAAGTTGCCCATAGTATTGCCCGAATTTTAAATAGTTTTGTGGGGGGGACAGCTTTTTATCCGTAACAGTCGGATCTAAAAGTTATGGAGATCTCTGTCGTAATAGCCACCTATAAACGTGAGAAGGATCTTCAGGACGCTTTGTTATCGCTCTTACGGCAGTCTGAGGCTCCCCATGAAGTGGTGGTGATAGACGATAGCAGCGAGAACGAGACGGAGGAGCTCGTCAGATCCTATCAGGACGAGTTCAAGAAACAAGGGACGACGTTTATTTATTTTCGAAATACTCGAGCACGGAGCTTGACCGTGGCCCGCAATATCGGGAGTAGTAAGACCTCCGGAGATATCATACTCTTCATAGATGATGATGTTGAGTTGGCGCCCAACTATCTGTCGGAGATCCGTAGTTTCTACGAGTCGCACCCAAAGGCCGTTGGTGCACAGGGAACAACCATCAACGATCTCCCGATAACAGGACGAAATAATGCCTTTCGAGCGTTTTTTGCTCTAACTCACTACAGATATGATCGTAGGGTAAGGGTGCTTTCCTCAACAGAGGAGGTTCTGCCATACAATCAAGACCACCCGTTTGTGTGCGAGCGTCTCGCCGGAAGTAACCAGAGTTACAGACGCATGGTGTTCAATTATTTCCATTTTGATGAGGCGCTATTAAGATGGGCCTGTAAGGAGGATCTTGACTTTTCATACCGCGTTCACAAGAGGTTTACAGACAGGCTCTTCTGCGTCCCGACTGCTAGGCTTGTGCATAAGACCTCGATGGAGGCGCGCATGACCAATTATGCCCGCATAAAGATGTGCAACGTTTACAGTTTCTATTTATTCTTCAAGAATATGCCTCATGACTTTGGAAGTTTCACCGTTCTCCTCCGATCCCAACTCGGGAAGTTTCTTTTCTGCCTTGGTAAATCATTCTCGAGCAGGGACGCAAGAGCAACCACATACTTCCTAAAGTCCATCGGCATAGTGCTGAGACATTTGAGAGACCTTGAGGAACTTAAGATGGATGAGGTCAATCGGGAGCTAGGACTACAAGAAGGGCAGTGATCGATTGAGTTCTAGTTGATGTGTAGTTGCCATCAGATCGTTTTACAATTGCGGTGCTACGTCTTGTTTTTGTGATGTGTTCTAGAAGAAATGACATGTAACTATAAAGGCTTAAATAGATTGGAGTTCTCCCAAAACAATTAATATTATAATAATTACACTATTCCATTGCGAGGGATCATTTTGAGGAATGTTCCGCCTTTGAGGCTTTACTTCTTGCCCGAGGACATAGAGTCCATTAAGATCGACGTGGAGAAGATACTTAGTAGCGGTATGCTCACGATGGGGGAGTACACCAAAAAATTTGAGGAGGATTATGCCAGCTATCATGGAATGAAATACGGGGTAGCAGTAAACTCAGGCACCAGTGCCTTGGAGATCGTACTCCGTTCTTTAAGACTGAGAGGTTGGGAGGTCATAGTCCCTACAAACACCTTCACGGCCACCGCTGCTTCCATAGTTTTTGCTGGCGGCAAGCCAGTATTCACCGATGTTCAAGCCAGCTCGCTCTGTATAGGAGAGGAGGACGTGAAGGGCGCCATAACAAATAAAACGAAGGCGGTTATGGTAGTTCATATTGGCGGGCTCATCTGCCCTGATATCAGGGCGATAAAGGAGATCTGCGAGGATAAAAAAATCGCATTGGTAGAGGACGCGGCCCACGCCCAAGGTTGCAAGGCCTTTGGAAGGTTCGCTGGTTCCTTCGGCACGGCGGGATGCTTCAGTTTCTATCCAACAAAGGTCATGACTACCGCCGAGGGAGGCATAATAACAACTGACGACCAAGAGGTTGTTGAGAAGGCCAGAGTGTTGAGAGACCAAGGTAAGGAGTCCTTCAACAGCAATATAATCGTGGAGCTGGGATACAACTGGCGACTGAATGAGATAAGCGCCGCCATAGGCCTCTCTCAGTTGAAGCGGTTACCCGAGATAATTGAGAAGCGCAACATTGTGGCACGGTTGTACGACAGGGAACTCTCGAATTTTGAGAGGGTAGAGTTGATAGAGGTCCCCGAGGGCTTCGTCCACAACTACTACAAATACACGATCCTGTTGAGGAAGGGCATCGACCGTGATGGTTTCAAGAAGAGGATGCGTGAGAAGGGGGTCAGATGTGGCGGCGAGGTCTACTGGCCGCCTCTTCATATGCAACCGGCATATCGGAAACTGTTGGGAGTGAAGGAGGGAGACTTCCCAGTCGCAGAAGATGTCTGTGCACGGATGGTGGAGTTGCCAATATATGCAGATATGCCAAAAGAGGACGCGGAGTATGTTATTAATACGTTAAAGGAAGAGTTATCCTAGGAGGGAGAAAGATGGTCGTCTTAGTCACAGGCGGTTCAGGTTTCATCGGCAGCCATTTGGTGGATAAGCTGATTAAGAAGGGATACGATGTAAGGGTGTTCGATAAGGTGAAGCCGCACCGCGAGGATGTACAATGGGTCAATGGCAGCCTCCTCAATGAGGACGAGGTTGTAGAGGCCTGCACGGATGTGAATCAGATATTCCACCTCGCGGCCATCGCCGATGTCAACATGGCCATAGCCAATCCCCAACTATGCATACAGGTGAACGAGGTAGGCACGCTGAATGTCGTAAGGGCGGGCATGGCTAAGGAGGTCGAGAGGGTTTTGTTGGCATCATCGACGTGGGTCTATGGGAAGCTCAGGGAGAGGGTTGATGAGAATACGCCGCTACCTCACCCCGATCACGTCTACACCAAGACGAAGATTGGGCAGGAACATCTGTTAACGGCATGGAACTCTCAGTACGGTCTCCCATACACCATATTGAGGTACGATATCCCATACGGGCCAAGGATGCGCTCAAACATGGCCATCGCCATATTTACGAGAAAGGCGATGTCGAAGGAACCGATCACAATAATGGGTGACGGCAGTCAGGGAAGGAACTGGGTCTATGTCGAGGATCTTGTGGAGGGCAATGTTGCAGCAATGAAACCCGGCGGAAAAAATCAGATATTCAACCTCTCCGGAAAGGAATTCGTAACGATGTTTCAGATTGTGGGGAGACTCAAGGAGATGTTCGGCGATATTCCCATAGAGCATAAGCCACCTAGACCCGGAGACTTCAAAGGGATGATCGTCAGCGCCGCCAAGGCCAAGGAGCTTCTCGGCTGGGAGGCAAAACACACATTCAAGGAGGGTTTAAGAAAATACGTGGCCTATGTGAAGGCTAAAAAATAATTTTACAGGCTCAGGGCTAGTTCTTCGTGTGCAAAGGATAAATACTATATGAATGGGCAGAATTATGAGAAGTTATGGACAGAAAAACGTTCATGAAGGATGTTTATTCAAAGTACTGGATTAAAGAAAGAAAAGCGATGGGATTCATCCAGTACGACAGGAATCTCTGTAATTACATCTGTAAAAACGTACCGACAGGCTCAAAGCTCCTAGAGGTCGCAATAGGAACGGGTTATCCTATTGCGGATTTTCTTCAAAAGACAGGGTATGAAATTTATGGAGTGGACATCTCCTCTGATCTTATTGAAGAGTGTGGACGGTTAAACCCAAATATCAAATGCGAGGTTGGGGATGCAGAAAATTTATACTATACAGACAACAGCTTCGATTGCGTATACTGTTTTCACTCGACTTGGTACTTCCCTAATTTGAATGTGGTGATTGATGAGATGCTAAGAGTGGCCCGTTCTGGTGGAGTGGTCATATTTGACATCGAGAATCTTAACAATAAGAAAATAGCAGAAGGTTACCGTAAGAGGGTGCTTGAGAGTGCAGGGGCAAGGAGGGCTATTCGAGTTGTAAAGAACTTTATAAATAGGATTTTTTGCGTCGAGAGATGCCTATCTGGTGTTTTGTTGTGCATGAAACGCCAACGTCCCCAAACAGCATTTACGAGCACCTTGGCGACCGCTATTCTTTTTTGATCATGGTTGCAAGTGAGAGCGGGGAGCTCACTCCAAGAAACGAGCGTTGTGCATTCGAAGAATATGCTAGGCTAGTGTTCGTTATAAAGAAGTAAGGGAAAGCGATTTTGTTTCATTTTCTGTACAAGCAAGATCCGAAGTGCTCATGACTCTTAATGATGAAGCGTGCTTGCAAAGGGAATATGTGCTTTAATGGTCTTGCAGTATAGTATGAGCGAAGATTAAAAAAGAATGCACTATACCATAGATATAAAAGAGAGAATAGAACGTTCACGGTGTCAATAGTTGAAGACCCTTATTTACGCGAACCACGGTACTTCTCCCTATGATGTGCTCTTCCTAAAGCACCTCTCACATGACTATAAAACCATTCTACTTACTTTTGATCCCAAAGCAGAAGAGTACGTCAAAGAGCTAGTCCCAGAGGCCAAAGTCATAACGATGCCAGATGTGCCCTTTAAATTTAGTAATAAAGAGGGATTTTACTCAAAGGTATTTACCAGAGCGCTAGGTTTCGTAACGAGGATTTTCATATTTGATCTGTACCTAAGGCATATAAAACATGACCTTCTTATCGGCAACTGGGCCTTGACATATGGTTTTTACTCTGCGCTCTGGTCAAAGCAAAATTATGTCCTATTTGTCTGGGGTTCTGATGTTCTACTTGGACCAAAATTTCTGCTATATAAGGCACTAGTAATGTTTAGCGTAAAGAGGGCGAAGCTCGTTTTGTTAGACAGTTTGGTTCAAGCAAGGGCTGCCTTAAGACTTGGTTGTGATCCCAAGAAGCTCATAATATTCCCTTGGTTCGATCCCAAAGAGGTAGTAGCAATCTCTGCGAAAAGGAAGAATCAGAGAGAACGAGATGACCTGCGTACCAAGATGGGATGGGGAGCGTCTGATCCGATCATAATTTGCACAAGGAGATTTGAGCCAATTTATGACGTTGAGACGCTTGTAGAGGCCGCGAAAGATGTTGTAATGAAAATACACAACGCTCGTTTCATACTGATCGGAGGGGGGATGCAGGACTCTAAATTGAGGGAGAGGATCGAGACGCGGGGTCTTGCGAGTAACTTTTCTGTCTTAAATTGGATATCCAGAGATGAGATAATAAAAATGGTGGCGTTGTCTGACGTTTACGTCTCGACATCGCTTACCGACGGCTCTTCTGCGAGTCTGATGGAGGCAATGGTTGTTGGAACGCCACCGGTTGTAAGCGATATCCCTGGAAACAGGGAATGGATTCTCAACGGAGAAAACGGAATCTTGTTTCCTGTGAAGGATAAAAAAGAGCTTGCTGCGACGCTGATCGCGCTCCTTTCGGATAGTAAGCTGCGGCAGACTTTGAGTAGAAATGCGAGATCGACCGTTTTTGAGAGGGCAGATTGGGACCGCAACTTTATAAAACTCAGAGAGGCGCTGGACAGACTAGCATGATTTCAAGATGGCATACACGTTACGGACGTGGGAAAACTACAAAAATTGCCGTAATTTCTTAAACCGATATATTTAAAATGCGATTTAATAGTACCATTCTCGTGTGGTCGAATAAATGGTAGATGAAGGTCATGAATTCAAATGGGACGAAAACCGTCGAGAAAAGTTTTGGAATGTTTGGGCCTCTATTCCAATATTTCATACAGCGCACTTCTCAGAGAACTACTTTCAGATTCCAATGAACGTGTTTCGGCCATATTTTGAAGGCAAACTATCAATTCTAGACGTCGGCTTTGCCTCTGGTAAGATATTGATCGATCTCTCGAAGATGGGGCACGATTGTTATGGTATTGACGCGTCAACAAAAACTGTTAGCGAGTTCAAAAAGAGAGTAGTCATGGAGAAGGTCAATGTGGAGGCAGATGTGGGAAATGTGACGCGTATGCCTTATGCTGACGAAAAGTTTGACAGGGTCTTCACCATGGAATTGTTTGAACACCTCTTCGATCATGAGGTAAGGGATGGGTTTAAAGAGATAAACCGAGTTCTCAAACGAAGCGGCTTATTGTTGATGACCTCCCCCTACGCAGAGGATCTGGAGGCTCACAAGGTTTTATGCCCCGAATGTTATGCGGTATTTCATCCAGTGCAACACATTCAGAGCTTTAATGAAGGGAAGATGCAAAAACTCCTCACGGATAGCGGCTTCAAGACCATTGTATTAAAGAAGACCTGGATATATGCAACCCCAAGACATTGGATACAGGCAACGTATCTTCGCACGAGAAGATTTGTTAGCGACCTCTTTGATCTGAAGCCAAATGAAATGATAATAGTTGCAAAAAAGGAACGCTGAAGCCAGCGCTGGTTAATGACCAAACTTTAGGGGCAAGGCCTTTCGCGTGTAATGAGTTAGAAATGCCTTCTAAACATAAAGCAGGATGCCGAGGAGTGTTAGAATCACTTCGGTGATCAATATGATGCCAACCACATCCCTTTCATAAACTTTGGTCTTTATACGCTTTAGCACCTTTATGGCCAGATGCGCAACATCATATACAGGCTCATATGGCATATCCAAACTGCCATCCGGGTTCACTTTTGCAAAGGCCTCAACCTTCATCCTTTTCCTCAATGGTAGGAGAAAGTCCAAGTAATAGGGTATGAATAGAAAGAGCGCCAGTTTCTCAACGTTCCCAAGTATTGCTAGCACGGCAATCATCGACCCGACCATGTATGTGAAGGAGTTGCCAGGGAAGACTTTTGCCGGGTACCAGTTGAATATGAGGAAGGCAATGAGCGCCGAAACAATTATTCCACCTATGACTGCGACCCAAGTGCTTCCAGTCATATAACACACGAAGGATATGGCGAGTATAATTATTATGCCCATACCGCACTCGAGACCGTTGTACCCAGCGAGCAAGTTGAAGGCGTTCGCCGCCCCGACCGTGCCCACGGGCACAAACAGGAGGGGGTACAGGACGCCCAAGCTCACGGTGCCAATGAAGGGGAGGGCTATGGTGGACTGGCCGGCGTTTATGACCATCATGGGGATGGCCGCTGGTATCGTCAAAAGCGGTTTTTGGAGCTTGGAGAGACCGATCTTCCACCCCAGCATGTCATCGATCATGCCGATGACGAATATTATCAGGGCCGTGGCAATGGCGCCCAGCACGTACACGTTGTAGGTTGCTTGGTTTAAGAAGAAGGTGTTCAACGCAACATAGTAGAGGAGGCCACTTAGAAAGCCGCCTATCACCGGTATGCCGCCCATCTCAGGAACGAGGGGATTGCCCGGCTTATTCAGGTCCTTCCCTAGGATGTTCGACCTCTTGGCGACCCTTATCCAATTTAAGGTGAGCCAATAGGTGACGATGAATGAGATCGGGAAGACAAGCAAGACCAGAGGGTTCATAGCCGGCACCATTCCATGCTGGCACACATTGTAAAAGGTAGAGTTAAAGAATGTATTTAAGGGTATACGCCGACATCTTTTAAGCGGTGGCGGCGTTGCGGGTTGGCATAGTTGGCGTGGGGATGATGGGCCAACACCATGCCAGGGTATACTCGGAGATTAAAAACTGCAAACTCATCGGCATTGTTGATAAAGACGACGCGCGTGCAAGAGAGGTGGCCAGCGCGTACGGAACGGTAGTGATCGATTCCATCGATGAGATGGTAAGACAGAGACCGGACGCCGTTAGCATCGCCGTGCCTACATCGCTGCATAAGGAGGTTACGCCCATCTTCCTGAGGGAGGGGATAAGTTGCCTCGTCGAGAAGCCGATCGCCCCTACGATCAAGGACGCCGAGGCAATAATCATGGCCGCCAAGAAGGGTGGAGCGATCTTGATGGTGGGGCACATAGAGAGGTTCAACCCTGCGGTCCTGAAGCTGAAGGAGATGATACAGGCGGGGGAGCTCGGCAGGCTCTTCATTCTGTCCACCAAGCGCTCCGGACCGTTCTCTCCCAGAATAAAGGATGTTGGAATAATAGTGGATCTGGCAACCCATGATATCGACGTCACGCGGTTCCTGGTCGGAAGGGAGCCGAAGGCCGTCTATGCGGGTTATGGTAAGTACAGACGGGATGTGGAGGATTACGCGCTCATACTCCTAGACTACGGGGAGACCATAGCCAGTATAGAGGCCAGCCGATTCACGCCGTACAAGGTGAGGACCCTCGTGGCCACGGGCTCGGAGGCCATGGTCTGCCTAGACTACATACAACAGAGCATCGAGGTCTGCAGCGGCGCGACGAGGCGTACGGTGGACGTGAACAAGAAGGAGCCACTCAAGGTGGAGCTGGAGCACTTTATCGAGTGTGTGAGCAAGAAAAAGAGGCCGCTGGTGGATGGAAGAGAGGGGTTGATGAACCTGAAGGTGGCTTTGACCGCTTTGAGGAGGGGTGCCGGATGAGGCTACTCGGTAGGGCGCCTGAAGATCTGAAGAGGGCACTCGCTGAGGGGAGTATCACAACAGCGGTCTATGGCATGGGAAGGGTGGGATCGCCCATAGCGGTGGCCTGGCTGAGGGCGGGTGCTAAGGTCATAGGCGTGGATATAAACGTGGATCTTGTTGATGGGCTGAACAGAGGCATTATCCCCTTTGACGACGAGCCGGGGATAGAGGAGGGGATCAGGAAGGGGATTGCGGAGGGGAGGTTCTCCGCGACCACGGACGGCACCGACGGCTCCAGGAGGTCAGACGTAAAGATAGTCGTCATACCCACGACCCTGAACACCCATAAGAGGCTCGACAACAGGAACATGGAGTCAGTCATCAGGAGCATCGGGAAGGGCCTCAAGCCGGGTGACGTTGTGATAATAGAGTGCACGGTGCCTCCCCTGACCACGGAGGGTCTTGCAAAGCCCATATTGGAGGAGGAGAGCGGACTTACGGCTGAGAGGGACTTTGGTCTTGCTTACAGCCCGGAGAGGATCTATGAGGGCAGGGCGCTTCAGGACATCGAGGTGAACTACCCGAAGGTCGTCGGCGGCGTTGGCCCGAGGAGCACCGAGACGGTGGCGGCGCTCTACGAGGGCATCGCCAAGAAAGGGGTGATAAAGCTCGCCAGCGCTAGGGAGGCGGAGGCATCAAAGATATTTGAGGGGGTCTACAGGGACGCCAACATAGCCCTCGCCAACGAGTTCGCAAAGCTCTGTGACGCCCTCAGCATCGACTTTATAGAGGCGAGGAGGGCGGCCAACAGTCAGCCCTTCTGTCACCTCCACCTGCCCGGAATAGGGGTCGGAGGGTTGTGCATTCCGGTTTACCCCTACTTCCTGATGGATGTGGCCGAGAGGGCAGGGCTAACACTTGAGATCACCAGAAGGGCGAGGGAGACGAACGAGGGGATGCCCGAGTACACCCTCGGACTGCTCAAGAAGGCCTTGAGGAGGGCAGGGATCGGGATGAAGGATGCCAAGGTTGGGGTGCTCGGGTTGGCGTTCAGGGGCGATGTAAAGGACGCCAGACTCTCGCCTGCCATGGACTTTATCAATCTTCTGAGGGGGAAGGTTGCCGGCGTGAGGGCGTATGACCCGCTCATCAGGAGCATGAACGGTGTGGAGACGTGCAGGAGCCTGCAGGAGATTGTAGAATGGGCCGACGCATTGGTTGTGGCCACAGACCACAGGGAGTTCAAGAGCCTAGACCTTGGATGGTGCAAGAAGAGGCTGACAGTGGTGGACGGAAAGAATGTGCTGGATCCGGCAAGGCTGCCACGCGGGAGCCTCTATAGCGGAATCGGAAGGCCCGGCGCTTGAAACGCCTTTTTTATAAATAAGATCGGATAGAGAATCTCCCTGACGCGAGAAGGGATGCTATTGTACATATCCAAGAGGGCAAAAATTGGAGGGCTCTTGGAGGGCGAGGCGAGGATCCTAGGGTCCACGCGTATAGGGGCTAAGACGGTCATAGGGGACGGGGTCATCATCGGGTATCCCGTCCAGAAGAAGGTACTGAGCCTTGAGAAGCCGACATTCGAGGCTTATGACGGCGTTAGCGAGGGCAGCACCATAGGAAGGGGATGCGTGATCAGGGCCGGAAGCATCGTGTACGAGGGCACCCAGATCGGGGACAACATTGAGACGGGCCACGGCGTCCTGATCAGGGAGGGAACGGTCATAGGGAACGGGACTAGGATCGGTACTTACACGGTGATAGACGGCAACGTGAAGATAGGCGGTAAGAACAACATACAGACGGGGGTCTACATACCGCCCGGGACGGTCATAGGATCCAACGTCTTCATGGGCCCCTACGTTACGGTGACGAACGACAGGTATCCGCCATCGCCCAAAGTCTCCGGCGTAACCATAGAGGACAACGCCGCGGTGGGGTCGAGGGCGGTCCTCATAGCAGGCATCCGGGTGGGCGAGGGGGCGATGATAGGCGCTGGGGCCATCGTCACCAAGGACGTCCAACCAAGAACCGTCGTGCTGGGCGTCCCGGCGAAGGTCATAATGAGCAGGGAAGAGTACAACAGGAAGCAGAGGGACTACCTGTCCCAACAATAACTCAAACGATTAATAGGTAGACAGGACAATTTATCCCGTGTGAGCGGCAATGCTGCCAATAAACAAGCCATTGCTCGGGGTTGAGGAGAAGGAGGGGGTTCTGAAGGTTATAGAGGGCGGCATCATGACGAACTCCTCCCCTGAGGGCGGGCCGAATGTCAGGGCCTTCGAGAGGGAGCTGGCGAGACACCTTAACGCGAGGCATGTTGTTGCGGTCAACTCAGGGACGGCTGCCCTCCACACGGCGCTCTTGGCATCGGGGATCAGGCTAGGGGACGAGGTGGTCATGCCATCCTTTACCTTTGCGGCCACCGCGGGTGCCGCCGTCTTAGCCGGGGCAAAGCCTGTCTTTGTGGACATCGACCTGAGTAGCTACAACATGATGCCAAGGGCCTTCAAGAAGGTGATAACCAAGAGGACAAAGGCAGTGATCCCCGTTGACCTGTACGGTCTTCCTGCCGAGATGGATGAGATTGGGGAGATTGCCGAGGAGCACGGGATCACGGTTATAGAGGACGCCTGCCAAGCCCTAGGAGCCTCCTACAGGGGAAGGATGGCGGGGACCTTGGGAGACATAGGCTGCCTCAGCTTCTACCCGACAAAGGTAATGACCACTGGGGAGGGGGGCGCGATAATAACGGACGACGATGCGCTGGCCGAGAAGCTGGGGAGGATAAGGACGCACGGCCAGGTGAAGGGCAACGACTCCGTGATCCTCGGCGGAAATTTCAGGATGCCGGAGATAGAGGCAGCCATAGGTAGGGCGCAGCTGAAGAAGCTTCCAGGCTTTCTCGCAGCGAGGGCTAGGAACGCAAATGCGCTGAAGGAAAAACTGGATGGGGCAGGGTTAGTGCTGCCAGAGGTACCAGAGTATTGCAGGCATAATTGGTATCTATTCACGGTTAGGTGCAAAACGGCAGCGGAGAGGGAGAGATTCATGTCGAGGCTCCTAGAGGGAGGGATAGGGGCAACTGTTTATTACCCGACACCGGTCCACAGAATCCCCCTCTATGCAGGCCTCGGCTACGGAACATTGAAGCTACCCGCGTCGGAGAGGGCGGCCCAGACAGTGCTATCTCTGCCTGTTAACCCCGCTGTAACAGAGAAAGACTTGGACAGGATGGCTGAGATAATAAAGAAGACTAAGAAGAACCCGTGAAGCGACTTGAAGATCCTTGTAGTTCTAGGCAGCGGCGGGCACACGGCCCAGATGCTAAAGCTTGTTGATCTGCTGGGGGAGAGGTTCGAGTACGTCTACCTTGTGGGCAAGGGGGACAAACTCTCAGCAGAGAAGATAGCCAGAAAGGGGGAGATCTGCGTCGTCCACAGGGCGAGAAATCATGGCGACAACGTCATAGTTACCTTCTTCAAGGCGATTAGGCTGTTTTGGGAGTCGCTCGGGGTCGTTAGGAGAACCAAGCCAGAGGTCATACTCAGCGCGGGTCCGGGGATGGCTGTGCCCATATCCATGATCGGCAAGATCTTTGGTAAGAAGGTTGTCTTTGTGGAGAGTTGGTCCAGGGTATACAAAGGTTCCACATCCGGGAAGATCATATACAGGTTCGCCGACCTGTTCTTCGTCCAGTGGCCCGAGATGAAGTCGGTATATTCAAGGGGCATCTATGCGGGGAGGTTGCAATGAAATGATCTTCGTTACGGTCGGTTCTGTAGCCCCCTTTGACGACCTGATAAGGGAGGTGGACAGGCTGGCAGAGAAGGGCGTCGTGGGCGACGTTGTGGTCCAGATCGCTAACGGCACCTATGTCCCTAAAAATGCGGAATGGTTCAGGTTCAAGATAGATTTGACCGAGTTCTACCGCCCTGCAGAGTTCATAATCACGCACAGCGGGGCGGGCACCCTCTTCGAGATCCTGAAGATGGGGAAGAAGGCGATATCCGTGCCGAACCCAAAGGTGGTCCACAATCCGGACATCATTATGAAGCTCAGCAAGGAGGGACACATACTGCTGTGCCCAGAGCTGAGCCAACTGGAGGAGAAGATTCTGCAGGTCAGGAGCTGGACGCCAAAGGGGTACAAGGAACGGCCCTGCACGATCCACGAGGAGATCGTCAAATATCTGCTAGGCCCTTCCAAGTAGTAGCTTTGAGAGTTTCTTGGACCTGGCCACTATGGACAGCATCGGCGGCATGCCCAACGGTTTGGGTATGATGCTCGCGTCGGATATGTAAAGGGACTCGAAATCTGTCTCGAAGGAACGGTCTACGAGTGGGGTGCAGGTGCCTCCTGGATGCGCCCCCCTTGGATAGGTCGAGACTATGGTCTCTGGATCAACCCCCACTCCGTTGAGGATCTCTGAGGCCTCCCTCCTGCCCCTCTCCACAAGCTCTAGATCCTTGTGGGAGAGCCCCTTGATGATCTTTTCAGGTCTCACCTCGCCGGTGGGCTCGTCCTCGATCTTAACCATTATTCCCAACAGGTCAGAAGGCTGAATCTTTATGCCCTTTTTAGCAAATTGAGGCACAAGGAAGCTGGAGTAGTGGGGCGAGAGCATGTATCCCCTCCTCTTCATGTATAGAGCCATGCCCAGCTCAGCGTTCAAACGGGCCCCCTTCTTGACCCCGCCGACCGTTACGAAGGTGTCCACAAAGAGCCCCTTACCTACAGACTCGAAGCCCGACCTCATGAGGATTCGAGGAGTTTCCACAGCCCCCGCCGCTAGGATCACACCCCTGCCATTGAAGGTTCTGCCATTGAAGGACTCCACGCCTACGGCCCTCCCTCCTTGGGTTATGACCCTCTTTACAGGCGTTTCAGTGTAGAGGGAGCAGCCATGCGATACCGCCTCCCTGACGTAGGCAGTGGCGTCCCACTTTGCGGCGGACGGACAGCCGAGGGGACAATGACCGCAGTGTTTGCACTTGCTGAAGTCTATTGCCTTTGGCATGACCTTCCAGTCCTTGGACGCGAGGAGCAACGACCTGGTGGCAGAGCCCATGTGGGACTCAGGAACCGGCCGCACAGCCATCTCCTTTTCCGCCTCAGCGTAGAACCGTTCAAGCGCGCCATCTATCTTGGCACGGACGGCGTTTCCCATAGACACCGTGGTGGTCCCGCCCAGGCAGACGGTCTGCCAGACCTCGACATCAGCGGGAAGAACTGTATAGGCGCTCGAGGCTCGCCCCTGGGGAACCTCCTTCCCACCCTCGAGAAGCAGGACGCTCCTGCCCGCGGCGGAGAGCTCCTTTGCCACGGTGGCTCCTCCTGCGCCGGAGCCCACGACTATGAAGTCGAACAAATTAATCATCACCGGCGATCCGCACGGCCTCGTCGGGATACTCTACGTAGGGTATGGCAGCCACGGCCCCTATGACCCCCCTGCTTCCTGTTATCCGGTAGACCTTCACGTTATTCTCCGTGGCTGCCTTCTCGGCATCCTCCACCGTTACCATACCAGACTTCGCCCTCCTCGCGAAGGACATCAGGCCGTCCTGGATCATTATGCCCGGCAGGTAAGCCATTCCGGTCTCCTTGGAGAAGGTCCTATCGGTCATCGCCTCCTTGAACTCCTTCACAATAGGATCCTTTAGCTCCGGCGGAACAGCGAAGGAGACGGAGATGGAGACACAGTTCTGGGTCTTGAAGGGGTTCTGAGGGTAGAGCTGGACTATGGCGTGCTCCAGGTAGTCCACGCCCTTGTGCCTCGAGATCTCGAAGGCTATCTCGTTGACGAGCGACCATGTGGCGCCCTCATCTGCCTTGTCGGTGTCGTCCACGCCGATTATTATCTTCTCCTTCCTCGGGAGGATTATCGTGGCCCTTCCAAGCTTCTTTCCGCCTCCCCATTCGAGGATCTCCACCCCCTCCACGCCCTCCGCCATGCCCCTGCTGAGCGCCGCCACGCCCGCACCCGCCAGCCCGGAGTAGGTGACCCTCACCTTTTCCCCATCCGAGATTACCGACTCGATAGATGCGGGCTTATAGCTGGGCTCGAGCCTGCTCGCAGTGCTCTCCTTTGAAAGCCTAAGCTTATAGAAGAGGCGCGACCCCTCCCGCTTGGACCAGAACACCGATCTGCTGTTCTTGGTGTAGTGGTATAGCGACCATGCAGACCCGCCCAGACACATCCCCCTGGCGTGGTCCTCTATCAGCTCGGCCACGCCAGCCTTCTCGTCCACCGCCACGACGACCCTTTTATGCGGCGAGATCCACTTCTTTGATGAGAGGAGCTGCCGGATGGCGTCTCTGTCATAGAATTCGGTCAAGGAAGGAAGGCCCCCGCTTGTTTAGTTTTGTGGCTTCTCATATTAATTATCATTCTTTGTCGAGGGTCCTCGGTCTTGACATCTCGACCCCCTCCTTCCTCGGGATGGGAATCTCCACGACAATGGGCTCGTCCACAACCCGCAGAGCATCTACCACGTCGGACGGAGAGTCCGCCTTGATGCCCATGACGCCGTAGGCCTCCGCCAGCTTGACGTAGTCTGGAGGCGCAGAGTAGTCCACGCCGTGCGATCTTCCGTACGTCCTCTCCTGAAGCTGCCTTATCAGACCTAGGGATCTGTTGTTGAAGACGCAGACCGCCACGTTTATTCCGTTCTCCTTCATGGTTGAGAGCTCCGGGGCGGTCATCTGGAAGCCCCCATCGCCCGTTACAACGATCACCTTGCTCCTGGGGGACGCCGCCTTGGCACCTATGGCAGCGGGCAGGGAGTAGCCCATGGCGGAGAGGTTTCCGGAGAAGAGGACGTGCCTGGGTCGCTTGACCTTTAACGCCTGCATCAGCCATATGGTGTGCTGTCCTATGTCCACCGAGAATATGGCATCGGAGAAGGACGACAGAGCCCTTGCGAATTCTGGCGCCTTGCCTTCCACTTCCTTAGCCACACCAGCGGGTCTAGCCACAGGGGTGGAAGCGCGCCTCATTGATTTGAGGCGGGGCAGAACAGCATCTATGAAGAGGGAGACGTCGCTTCTCACCTTTATCGAGGCCAGGACCGAGAAGTTCCCATCATCGACATCCACCTGGATCACCTTGCAGTTTATTGCGGTGTCAACCGTGAGGTTGGTAAGCCTACAGCCAAGGGCTATCAGCAGGTCACAGGAGGCCAGAGCGGCATTGGCAGCCTTGGTTCCCCTCCTGCCAGCCGGACCAAGGGCGAGCCGGCTATCCTCTGGGATTATTCCCCTCCCCATGTACGAGGTTGCGACGGGAGAGCGTATGGCCTCTGCTAGCTTCATTACGCCCTCAGAGGCGCCCGACTGGACCGCCCCCCACCCCGCCAAGATCAGCGGAACCCTTGAGGAGGAGACCGCGTCTATTACAAGATCGATCGTAGCAGGGTCTGGCTCGGGCTTTGATGGAACTGGGATGTAATCCTTAGCCCTTGAGGGTAACTTTTGGACGTCTCCAGGTACGCTGACGTGTGACGGGCCTGGACATCCCTCCACGGATGAAAGGAAGGCGGTAGCCAAGAGATCGTAGGCGGACGCAGGATCTGTAACCTGGGCGGTAAACTTCGTGATCGGCTTGAATATTGCCTGCAGATCCAGATCTTCTATCCAGCCCTTGCCCTGCTCGTAGGTCGGGACCTGCCCGGTTACGGCGATCACTGGAGAGTGGTCGCGGTAAGGCACGGCCATGCCGGCGGCTATGTTTACGGCGCCAGGACCTGCGGTGCCTATGCAAAAGCCAGGTTTTCCAGAGACCCTCGCGTATCCATCTGCGGCATAGACCGCAAACTGCTCATGCCTGACTAGGATGTGCCTTATCTTTGAGGTGGAGAGCGCATCATATAGCGGAAGGGACCACATCCCTGGCATACCGAAGGCCACCCCAATGCCGAACCTCTCGAGGGCCTTCACTACGACCTCGGATGTGTTCGGAGGGCCGCCGGTCGAGGATGCGGATTTTGGCAAAGTGGTCACACCGCCCTCTTTGCTTTGTAATACTCCACCAGACCGCCGCTCTTCAGTATCTCCTTGAGGAAGGGAGGGAGCGGCGATGATCTTAGGATGCCCTTCTTTGTTTTTACATTGCCGCTGTCGAGGTCTATCTCTATGACGTCCCCCTCGTCAACGGCCTTGCTTATGCCCTTGCACTCTACCAAAGGCAGCCCGTTGTTTATCGCATTCCGGAAGAATATCCTGGCGAAGGATTCTGCAACGACGGCGGAGACCCCCGCCCACTTTATGGCGAGCGCGGCCTGCTCCCTGCTGGATCCGCAGCCGAAGTTCCTGCCAGCGACGATTATGTTCCCTGTCTTAACCTTGGAGCTGAATGTCGGATCCAGCCCCTCGAGGAGGTGCTTCGGCCAGACCGTCTGATCAACCGACCGCAGGTACTTCGCGGGTATTATCACGTCGGTATCCACATCGTCCCCGAACTTCCATACACTTCCCTTTATCATTAAGAGAACCTCCTTGGGTCGGTGATCCTGCCCTCAACCGCGGAGGCAGCCACGGTCTGCGCCGATGCCAGGTAGACCGAGGACTTGACGCTACCCATCCTTCCGATGAAGTTCCTGTTCGACGTTGAGATGCATACCTCATTATCGCCAAGAACACCCATGTGGACCCCAAGGCACGGTCCGCAGCCCGTGACGCCTATTATGGCCCCGGCTTTCAAGAATATGTCCATTAGACCGTCCTTCTGAGCCTTCAGGTAGGTGGACTTGGACGCCGGGATCACTATGAAGCGCGTATCCCTGTGAACCTTCCTTCCCCTTACAATCTTTGCGGCCTCGAACAGATCCTCGTACCTTCCGTTGGTGCAGGAGCCCAAGAACGCTTGGTCGATGTGGGTGCCCTCAACCTCATAGACGGGTTTCACGTTCGCAACACTGCCGGGGCATGCGACCTTTGGTTCGAGGGACCCCGCGTCCACCCTTATCCTCTCCACTTTGGTATCGGTCCTGAAGGTCTTCCCCTCCCTCCCCAGAAACTCAAAGGTCTTCAAGTCGGCCTCTATGAACCCCGTCTTTGCCCCCATCTCCACCGCCATGTTGGACACGGTCATCCTAGAGGACTGGGACATATGTCTGACTGCCGCTCCGGAGAACTCGAGCGCCTTGTAGGTTGCGCCATCGGTTCCCACCATTCGCACTATCTCAAGTATGAGGTCCTTGGACGAGACCTTCCCGCTCAGCCTTCCTTTGCAGTCTATCCCAAGGGTCTCGGGAACCTTCAGCCAGATCCTTCCCGTTGCCAATATGTAGGCAAGGTCGGTGGCTCCGACCCCCGTTGAGAAGAGACCGAAGCATCCGAGCGTGCAGCTGTGCGAGTCCGCCCCTATAACTACCATGCCCGGTGAGACGTATCCCATCTCTGGTACGACTTGGTGGCAGATCCCCTCCCCTAAGTCGTGGAACTTTGGTATGCCCTGATCCCTTGCGAACTTCCTCACCTTTGCCTGGAGCGTTGCCGCCTGGTCGCTGTAGGGGGGCACCGAGTGGTCAAAAACTATACCCACCCTGTCTGGATCCTTGATCTTCTCAACGCCCATCCTCTTGAGTGCGTCGATGATCAACGGACCCGTTCCGTCGTGGAAGTATGAGAAGTCCACGGGGACCTCAACGAACTCCCCCACGCGGACCCTCCGACCGACAGCGTTGGCGATGATCTTCTCTACGGCAGTGCTGCCCAACATTGGAACCTCATCTTATTAACAAGGTGGGCGAATATTTTTAGTTGTCGTAGAGCATGATCCCTTTTCAATGTTATTGCCAGAAATCTGTTCTAGCGCTCAATCGCCAGTTATTTACTGAGCGCGCTGGCAAGGATTATCGGTAATAAGTAACTGGCCTTTGCCCTTGAGGTGTCGATATAAACCCTTGGAAGTGCCGCAGCATAGGCACCGAAGCTCTCCACGTTTGCCACAAGAACGAGGGATCTGAAGATAATGTTCCCGAGGATGCCATCTGGGGCTAAGAGCAGAGTGGCGTCGCCATCCACACCCCTCTCCAGCTCAATGCCGAAGTTCTCTGCGTCCATTCCCTTTTTCCTAAGGGTACGCGTCAGCAAAGCCGACGTGGAGAGCATTCTGTCAACCTTCTTGCTGCGTCCCTTATCCTCGATCCTGCCGCCCGAGAGAACCGCTATCTTATACGGAATGCCTAATTTTACAGCAAGCCACATGCAGTGCCTGGCTATTGTCAGCAGGTCCTCCAGTGAGTCTCCCTCCTCTATCCCCACGGGGGCTAGCATTACAAGCCTGCCACCAACATCGAGAATCGTCACGCGGCATAGGTTCTTACATTTGAACTCTGAGCGAAGTAGCGGGATGAGTATTCTGGAGCCGAGGTTCCCCCTGACGGCGACGTCCACAGCACCCTCCTTCAAGAGTTCCACGAAGGTCCTCTCCGGAGTTTTGTCTATTATGAGTGGTATCTCATTACCAACGATCCCACCGGGCGAGAGAACGTCGCTTATCTTTCCGTCGGAAATCAGCACGGGCTCTGCATAGCCCTCCCTCCTGGCAAAGAGGGCGGAGTTAATGACCATCTCTGCGGATGGCAGTTTTGAGTCGACCCCTATGGCCACCTTTGCTCTATTAGATGTTGCCAGGGAGTAGAGGTTGTTGCTCACCTTTGAGTCCTCTCAGAGAGCACCTTCTTTACGAAGTTGCAGAGACTACTGTTGTCTATAATGGGGGCATCTATTGGCAATGTTTTTAATCTCTTGATTATTTCGGCAAGTTCCTCATCGGTAACCTTGTAGCCGAGGGATTCGATCTTCAGCCTTACACCATCTGTTCCAGAGTGCCTGCCGAACACCAATGCCCTCTCCTGCCCAACCAGCTGTGGCTCATAGGATTCGTAGGTAAACGGGTTCTTCATTATGGCAGCAACGTGTATGCCTGACTCGTGCCTAAAGGCGTTTGTTCCTACTACCGCCTTGTTGATTGGTATTGGGACGCCGGAGAATCGGGACACCATTTCGGAGAGTTCCCTTAACGCCTTGATTCTGAACTTGAGATCCACCCCGTATAAAGCGTAGAGGGACATCACCACCTCCTCCAGAGAGGCATTCCCACACCTCTCCCCGAGACCGTTGACCGAGACCGAGATCGCATCGATGCCGGCCTCGTAGGCTGCAAGGGAGTTCGCCACGGCTAGACCGAAGTCATCGTGGCAGTGTACGGAGAGCTCCAGATCAAAGATCTTCCTTAGAGACTCTACCAAGTAATACATTCCTCTCGGCCTTATGCAGCCGGTGGTGTCCGCTATGCCCAGCCTGTCCGCCCCCCTCTCCTCGGCAGCGCTGTAGAGGGCGGTCAGAGAATCCATGGAGGTCCTTGTTGCGTCCTCGGCCGAGAGCTGCACGAAGAGCCCATGACTCTTGGCGTACGTGATGGACTCTGCCGCCATATTTACAGCGCTCATCAGATCCGTGTGGAGTTTATACTTTAGGTGCAGATCAGAAACCGCGAGGAATATTATAACACCATCAACGTCAGCCCTCAGCGCAGCGTCTATGTCCTTCTGCTTCGATCGACAGAGGCAGATAACGTCGGCGCTGAGGCGTTCAGATGCAACGGCCTTAACGGCCTCCTCATCAAAGGGAGAGATCACTGGGAAGCCTGCCTCAATGGTGTTCACCCCCAGCTCGTCAAGCTTCTTGGCGATCTGTACCTTCTGCTCTTTGGTGAACTTTACGCCTGGGGTCTGCTCACCGTCTCTGAGCGTAGTATCATAGATCTTGACCCTCCTACACTCCTGCTGGAGAAAGTTGTATGGGCTCGTGAAGTATCTCAAGTTAGATCCTTTCTGCAATTTTTGTTTAAGATTTAATGCTTGCCTAATTAAAGGTTATCTTTAACTTATAAAAGGGCAACGCTCGCAGATATCGAGTTTTGAGCGCTCATTTAATGGATGGCGTTCCAGCCCTCAGATAGCCGATAACGCCAAGACCGTAACATTATTAATACCGCCCCCCTCCCATCTCTTATTGGATAGGTGCCATTGCCATTGCTGGTTCTCGTGACTGGGGGGGCAGGGTTCATAGGTCCAAAACTAATAGGGCGCCTCGTGGAGAGGGGAGATCTCGTCAGGGTACTTGATGATCTCTCAACAGGTAGCCTTTCGAACATATCAGAACTGATCAAGACAGGGGCTGTGGAGTTCGTCAAGGGGGATGTCAGGGACGCAAGGGCGGTCAGCGAGGCGGCGAAGGGATGTAACCTGATCTATCACCTAGCAGCACAGTCGCTCGTGCCAGTTTCAACAGAGAGGCCAGACCTGGACATGGAGATCAATATAGAGGGAACTCTAAACGTTTTAAGAGCTGCCAAGGATTCTGGAAGTAAGGTCGTTTTTGCCTCATCGGCGGCTGTCTACGGGAGGGTGAACAAGACCCCGACGCCGGAGGACGAGTCCCTGGTGCCCTACTCCTTCTACGGGCTGTCAAAGATGGCGGCTGAGAACTACTGCAGGGTTTATAGCGAGTTGTTCGGGGTGCCAACCGTCACCCTGCGACTCTTCAACATCTATGGTCCCGGGACCAACAAGGGAGTAATGATAGACCTTTATAGAAGGCTGTTGAGGGACCCAGGGAGGCTTGAGGTGTTGGGGAGTGGCAATCAGTTAAAGGACTACCTGTACATAGACGACGCAGTCGAGGCTCTCCTGATGGCGCCTGAGAAGGCAGCATGCAAGGGCGAGGCCTACAACATCGGTTTGGGGGAGTCCTATACCGTGTTCCAGTTGGCGGAGATGATGCTCGGCATCCTTGGTCTGAGGGGTGTGGAGGTAACGGCGAGGGGTGGTGTTGCGTGGCTTGGCGACATGGAACTGACCCAGCCGGATGTCAGCAAGGCAGAGCGAGAACTTGGATGGAGGGCGAAGACGGGCATAAGGGAAGGGCTGCTCAGAACCTTAGAGTGGTTCGAGGAGAAGATCGGACCCATTGGCGGGGAGAGAAAACACTCGCGACAGTCTTGCTGCTAGATATTTGCTTGCCTGTTTTATCAGGATCTATATGATCTGCCCTTGAAGTCTTCTTGGGCGGACCTGTAGGACTCCATCGAACCTATGTCGCACCAGTAGCCCGAGAACTTGAATCCGTAGGCGCGCTCATGCTCTGTGAGCCACCCAATAAATCGTCCGATGGGATCAGGCGGATTGCCCTCCGCCAAGTATGCCTTAATTTTTGATAGGCTGCTCCATGGCAGAAGGTATATTCCCGTAGATGCCAAGAGGCTCCTCGGCTGAGCGGGCTTCTCCGTGAAACCCCTTATGCGGGACTGCTTGTCGAGCTCCACGCACGCATACTGTTTTGCAAGTTCCGGGCTGGCGACCTCGTAGAGTGCTATGACGGGCGACCTCATCTTCGTGTAAAAGTAGACCATCTTGGTTAGGTCGAGGGAGAATAGGTTGTCACCGGCGGCGATGAGGCAGTCATCGGGTGCAACATCCCCCAAAATCAGATCCAACGCCTTTACAGGACCAAGCTTCTCCTCCTCCTTAAGGGATGGTTCGGGGAATACCGCGATGTTGCGATGCCCCCTCTCGTTCACCCATTCGATAAACTTGCCCTCAAACCGCTTGTTGGTAGATATAATAATATCCTTGATCTCTTCGATGGCTTTAATTTTTGCAATTATGAAGTCAAGGATGTAGCCGTCGCCTATCGGCAATAGCGGTTTTGGTCGTTCAAGGGTTAGGGGCCACAGCCGCTTTGCGTAGCCACCAGCCAGTATTATAGCCCTCATTCTCGCCACTGCGAGTATTTAGGTATGGCATTCTATAAATAATTTTAAAGGCAGAGGTTTACCTCTATCAAAAAAAGACAGATTTGACAGGAGAGGCTGAAGAGATGGACGTTCCCCAGATCCTATACGTCTTGCTGATCGCGATTTCGCCAATTTTGGAGTGTAGGGGATCTATACCGTATGGGATCTTTGCAGGCATTGATGTGCCAACGGTCTTTCTGGTGTCGCTCCTTGGCAACATATTGCCTGTGCCCTTCCTGTTGATCTTTCTGAGCAAGATCGAAGGATGGATAATGAGGAGAAAAGACGAAAACCCCGTGAAGAGGGCATTTGTGAGGTATATTCTCAGTCTCTCAAAGAAGTCTAAGTCCCAGGTTGACAGGTACGGTTTCTGGGGCTTGGTGATATTTGTTGCGGTGCCCATCCTCGGTACAGGGGCGTGGACCAGCAGCGTCATAGCGTACCTTTTTGGCATGGAGATCAAGAGGGCATTTGCCGCAATTGTCCTTGGTGTACTGGGGGTAGCTGTAATAGTGACCGTGGCGGTCCTAGGTTTCGGGCTCATCCTATAGTGGACACTGCCTCGACCCAGAGACGCATCTTCTCTACCTGTAGTCTGAGAAACCGCCGGTAATTTTCGTCATCAAGTTTCGCGGCTCCAGTCTCCAGGAGGTGTGTAAGAGAGAGGTAAGCGTCGGAGTAGGAGGTGCCCTCAATGTCACCTTCCATCATTCGCCAGACCGTTTCGTTCATTATCATTCCATCCATCTCCTTCTTCAGGTCCTTGAAGATGCTCCTTGGTCTCTTGTCGTGGATGCCGACAGGTCTACCGAGGCATACTCTGTCGCCCAGATGGTCCGCCACCCTCTTCAGGAATATTCCCGACCATATGTCGTCGAACCGGTCTACGCCCATCGTGTTCATGTAGAGCTGGTAGAAGGCAGGAACCGCCTTTGGTATAAAGGCTGCATTCATGCTACAGACGGCAAAGTACGTCCCCTTGCCGAGGATCACCTTGTCTTGCTTTAGCTTGGTTCCCTTAATGTGACATCTGCCATCGAGACCGCCGTGGTACAGGACTGTCAGGGCGTCGAAGTCTGGGTTGCCTATCCAGTGCCCCATATTGAGTACGCATCTGCCACCTGTTTTGCTCCACTTGTAGTCCTCGACCCTGGTCTCGGGAGAGTACGGATGCCCCCTCGGGAAGAACCTGCCTTTCTCGTTCAGAGCAATGGCGTCCATGGTATTGTACCATCTTGACCCTGAAGAGACCGTCTCTCCAGTCTCGCCGAATAGGTTGAACCTGTGACCTTCGATTAGGCCTTTCATAAAAACATCATCATCAAGCTCGATAATGAAGTCTGCGCCCTCCTCATAGGCAACAAGGAAGCCGAAGCTCGTCTCTGCGTGCGCCCTTTCAGGAATTACCGATAGGAACTTCTCGTAGTTTTTACCAAACCTTTCCCTGAACCACTCCCTTCTCTCTCTGGGACCGTAGTATGCCCTATTTACGCTCTTAAGGATCCTTTCGTTCCGAGCCCTGATGGACTCGTCGCCCTCGTCTACGACTATAACCTTGGTCGAGGTGGTGCACAGTTCCTCAATCAGCCCCTTAAGGTTGGCGAGTTCATTGATCGTGGCTATGACGAGGAAGGGTTTCATAAAAGGAGGTAAATGGATGGAGGTTTAAAAACTATCCGATGAGGCGGACGAAGACGTCTCTCACGTTCTGAAGGTCCTTGAGGCGCACAAACTCGTCGACCCCGTGGAAGTGAGAGTCCTCGGCTATGGCGCCATAGCTGATGACCGGGATATTTTTGTCGGCGAGGAACTTCCCGTCGTCCCCTCCCAAGGAGGCGGCGATGGGCAGAGGGGAGCCGAAGACGGAGGCGGTTGCGTCTGCAAAACGCCTGACGAAGGGCTCTGAGGGGTTTGTGAGGTACCCCGCACTAAAATTGCCGAAGGAGAGTTTTGCGTCTATCTTGAGCTTCTCCTTCGTCTTGTCGAAGAAGGCGAGCAACTCGAAGCGCGCCTCGTCAGGGTCCTCGTCGGGAAGCAGGCGCATATCAAACCTTGTCCAAGCCTCCCCTGGGATGATGTTCTCCTTCTCTCCACCTCCCATCATGGTAAAGGAAATCCTCCCCCAGACCTTCTTCTTGGGAGAGTCGGGCGGGGCGTCCACCACGGATAGTTTACGTTCCCGCATCCTCGCGAACTCATCAAAGGCAGTGATGAGTCTGGACAGTTTGGGTATAGGGTTGTCTGCTCTGTGCAGATAACCTGCGTGCCCCTGTTTGCCGAATACCCTGATCTCGCCGAAGAAGACCCCGCTGGCGCCGATGGAGATGAAGTTTGGCATGGAATCCACCACGACCCCAAAGTTGAACCTTAAGCCCACCTCGCCCATGATGTAGCCTATCCCCCATCCGCCCCCGATCTCCTCCTCCGGCGATGCGATCAACTTGACGTTGAACCTTGCGGTATCCCTGACGAGGTTGATGGCGCCGAGGCAGGCAGCTATGGCGCTCTTGTCGTCGGCGGCGCCCCTGCCATATGCCCTATCGCCCTCAACGGTAAGCTTGAATGGATCCTTGGTCCAGTTGCCCCCTAGGGGAACCACGTCATAGTGGGTGATAAGCCCTATTGTCTCTTCTGCTCCCACATCCAACGTTCCTATGACGTTGGGTCTTGGTTTTCCATCCCCTACCTTATCCACGGGATCGAAGATCTCCACCTTCAAGTCGAGTTCGCGCATTCTATTTGACAGTAGAGAGGCACACTCAGAGTACCCCGTCTTCTTGGTGACATCGGTGTCTATCGTGACCAATTCCTTGAGAATGGAGAGCTCATAATCGATTCCTGTCATTCGCAACACCAGATAAGATTCTGCCGCCAGTGGATTTAAGGGTTTTATGGAAGGAGCAGGTTGGGAAATAACGTCAGAAGCCACGCAGGAACGGCAAAGAGGGCCCACACGAGCTTTGACCAGTTGAATATCTTTGACCCATCGAACGGTGGGACGGGTATGAGGTTGAATGCCGCCAACCAGAGGTTTATCCGGATGCCGATTATCGCCAAAACCGCGAACAGACCGCCGGCATATGATAGGACGTAGAACGCCGCAACCAGCAGGAGGTTCATGGAGGGACCGGCGAGGGAGATTATTCCAAAGACCTTCTTGAGAGCATCGGCGTCAAACAACACGGATGTGACCATGGGAGAGATGTAAACTGCCCCCAGTGCTGCGAATATGAACTGCCCCTGTGTAAGAATCGCTACTGCTAGGGCCAGGACGATGCCCCACCACCAGACCTGGTAGTGGGCGTAACAGCCATGCCTCCTAGCAATAGCTCTGTGGGCCAGTTCGTGGAGGATAAATCCGAGCCCAGCAGAGGCGGCGGATAACAGAAATGCAAGGATGAAGAGGGCGGGGTAGTTAATGAGGTAGGATATGGAGAAGCAGAGGCTGATGACGATCCAAGAGATCAGTAAACCATAGAGTTCTGGCAGTTTCAATCATCGCACCTAGATGAGGAAAGACTTGGGCTTTTATAAATTTGAGGGTTGTGTTGTTGATTTGGGGCGGAGGATTCGATCTGCCTCCTCAACGAGTTCCTTCAGGTTCTGATATCGCACGTTAGCCAGAGCCTCCTCCTTGGTCATCCAAGTGTAGCCGTCATGCTCCTCCGACACCCTGATCTCCCCTGACTTGAACTCGGCGAGGAAGTAAACGACCTCCTTCCTCACGAGTGATTTCTCCCATCGGTAGAAGTAGCGCGAAGTCTTTTTGAAGACAGGGATTATCGCCGCGTTGGTAATGCCGGTCTCCTCTTTCAGCTCCCTCAGCCCAGAGGCAAGATCGTCCTCGCCCGGCTGTTGGAGGCCCTTAGGCACATCGAACCTGCCCCTGTTCTTAAGAAAGAGATAACGCACCGTGCCGTCCCTCTTGAAGATTAGAAAACCGGCAGACTTTTCTGTTCTGAATGAGGACAAAGGTCTTCCCCGATTTTATACGACTATGTGTAGTTATAGATAATTAACAATTTTTATAACTTTTTAATGTGATAACAATAATTTAGCGTGAACCCTGACTGAAGGTTTATCTGACACGTTCTCCCGTGTTGCCAGACTTTGGAGAGTATAGCTATAAGTCAGTAAGCTTGGATGAGGCAAGGAAGATGGTCTCCCCGGTAAGTTCATTTCGGCAATGAGAATTATTCCCGCTTCAGCTTCACCCTAGCAAGAGGTGTGCTGTCCTCAATATTGAAAACGATCCTCACTATTGAGATAATTGTGTTTATATTCTGTTCTTTGCCGGCAGAGAAAGCAACATTGTAATAGAAACTCAACCCATGTCTAAAATGTAGTGCGGGGGGAGGGATTTGAACCCTCGAAGGCCTACGCCAAAGGATAACCCATCTTCAGATCTTGAGTCCTTCCCCTTTAACCTGGCTAGGGAACCCCCGCTCACATAAAGAGGGGGAGCTGACGTATTTAACTTTTAACGGCCAAACATGCCAGGGAATAGGTAGGAAAACAGGAAGAATATGACCACCAGCCCGCCCATGGCAGCGATGAACATGAAGTTCATGGTCTGCTGCCGTTTGTAGCGCTTCGCCTCGCCTTCATACTTCTTTGCACATTCCTCAGAGCAGGTCTTCTCGCCCTCGGGTATGGCCTCACCACAGATCAGACAGTGGGAGTGCGGTCCCCATTTGTCTTCGTCTCTTCTCTTTGACATGACTGACACCATTATGGCACAATCGTTGTGCCTACCCTTTCACCCTTGATTGCCCTTAAAATATTCTTCGGCTCCCTGCCATCTATCACCTTGGTCGTTATCTTGGAGCGCTGGATGATCTTTAGGGCAACCGGATCCAGGAGATCGTACTCACCGGCCCTTGCTCCCAGCCTGTCGAGGAGCTTTGTCAGCTCTGCTACACTTATCTTCTCGTACCTCTTTGCCGAGGGGTCCTTCTTGGGGTCTTTGCTATACACCCCGTCCACCGTGGTGGTATTGATGAAGAGTTTTGACCTGGAGCGCTCGGCGAGGATGCAGGAGACCGCGTTTGTGGATTGACCAGGCTGTAGTCCGCCCATCACCACAACCTTTCCGGTCGAGAGGGCTCTGTCCAGCTCATCGAAGTTTTTGGGTACGAACTGGCAGGCGTCCTCACCCATGGCACTTACGAGGATCCTGGCGTTGAGGATCGCTATGGTTATCCCGATCTGGTCGCAGGTCGACTCGTCAGCCCCCTGCTGCCTTGCCAGACGGATGTAGTAACGGGCTGGCTCGCCCCCACCGACCACAACGAAGGGGCTGTGCCCGAGGGCCTTGACTTTTTTTATGGCAGCGACGTATCCCTTGAGGTCGGGCGTCGCCCCCAAAGTAGGAAAGAGGATGTGCCCGCTCAGCTTAATGGTGACTTTCATGGCATCCACCGCAGAAACTTAATAGTGCAAGTTATATAAAGGTTGAATGTTTCTCGATAACGCCGAGGTCGCTGCAATTGTCGGAGACAAAGAGGAGTTCGCTCGAGCTGTACAGGCTCAGGAGGCTGGTGGAGGAGCTCGAGTCTAAGGAGGGGAGGGCAACAGAACTCGTATCGCTCTACGTCCCTCCGGGCAGGCAGATCTCCGACGCCGCTAACAACCTCAGGGAGGAGTACGGCACAGCGGCCAACATAAAGTCAAAGTCAACACGGAAGAACGTCCAAGACGCCATAGAGAGCATTCTCCAGAGGCTCAAGCTCTTCCGGATGCCGCCAGAGAATGGGCTCGTTATATTCAGCGGCGCGATACCGCGGGGCGGACCCGGGACGGAGAAGATGGAGACGTACGTCATCGAGCCGCCGGAGCCCATCAGCATATACTACTACAGGTGCGACTCCAAGTTCTACCTAGATCCAATAAAGGACATCCTCGCCGAGAAGGACATCTACGGTCTGATAGTTATGGACAGGAGCGACGCGACCTTTGCGCTGCTGAGGGGGCGCAGGGTGGAGGTTGCGGAGACGATAACGTCGGGTGTCCCGAGCAAGCACGACGCAGGAGGACAGTCGGCAAGGAGGTTCCAGAGGCTGATCGAGATCGCGGCCGCCGAGTTCAACAAGAGGGTGGCGGCCCATGCCGAGAAGATCTTCCTGCCCATAGAGAACCTGAAGGGAATAATCATCGGTGGACCCGGCCCTACCAAGAGCGACTTCTACGGAGGGCAGTACCTGCACTACCAGCTCCAGAAGAAGGTCTTGAGCGTGGAGGACCTCGGGTACACGGAGGAGCCAGGAGTATACGAGCTTCTTGAGAAGTCGAAGGAGGCGCTGAAGAACGTTGAGTACGTGAAGGAGAAGAAGTTCGTTCAAAGCTTTTTGCTTCTCTTGGCCAAGAGCCCCAATCAGGTGACATATGGCGAGAAGGAGGTAAGGGAGAAGCTTGAGAAGGGGATCGTCAGGATGCTACTCCTCTCGGGAGGCATCGAAACATATAGGGTCGGTTACAGGTGCCAAGTCTGCGGCAACTTGAGGCAGGAAACGCTGAAAAAGGAGGCGCTACTGGCAAAGGGAGGAAGGGAGAGCTGCGACAAGTGTGGCGGGATGATGGAGGAGTTGGAGATCAAGAGCATAGTGGACGAGCTTGCGACTATGGCGGAGAACACAAACGCCAGGGTTGAGGTAGTATCAACCGAGACGGATGAGGGCAAGATGCTCCTCGGATCATTCGGCGGGATCGTCGCGATACTGAGGTACGCGTCTCAGGAGTAGTTCATTTTTTTAGATTTCTCTGTTGCGGCGACGACCGCATCTATTACAGTCTGAGAGAAGCCCTTGGACTCCATGACCTTTAGGGCCTCCTCAGTGGTTCCGCCGGGAGAGGCGACAGTCTTGATGAGTTGGTCAAGTGAATCGCTTGAACGGAGGGCAAGGGTCCCCGCACCCCTACAGGTTTGCGAGACCAGCGATCGGATCAGATCGTCGGAAAGGCCGGACCTCTTGCCGGCATCTTCGAGGGCCTTCATCATAAGGAGGAAGTAGGCGGGCCCGCTACCGCTGATGCCGGTCACAGCGTCTATCAGCGATTCGTTGTCAAGCCTGTGGGCTACTCCGATGCCTTCCAGGAGCGATGTTGTGAACTTGATGTCAGATGCTCGGGCCCAGCGGTTTAGCACAAAGACCGAGGCGGCCTCATTTACCGATGCGGCGATGTTTAGCATCATTCGCACGATCCTCGAGCCCTCGCCGAGCCTGGACTCCATCGTGGCAATTTTTATCCCTGCGGCGATGGAGATGAAGAGCGCCTTTCCTGCCGGGACCAACGCCTTGAGTTCGTCCAGCAACTTTGGCATATCCTTGGGTTTCACGGCCAGTAAAATGATGTCTGAGCCTGCTATCCCAGCCAAGCTGTCGACTGTAAGAAGACCATCTCTCTTCGCGAGTTTGATCCTTGCGCCGTCTAGGTCATAGACCTTCGTGCTTTTTACGGACAATAAGCCAGAGTTCAAGGCCCCCTTAACAAGGGAGGAGCCCATCTTGCCATAACCCACAACACCAAAACTTATCTTCTTCACGTGCCTAACCTCCCTTTCCAGTCCCCAGTCGCCTTTTTATGGAGAAAGGGCTTGGAACCCTTTCCGACGTAGTCCGACACCTTCTGGCCTGAGCCCAGCAGTACGTACTTTGTAGTGACGAGACCCTCCAGCCCCACGGGGCCCCTGGCATGCACCTTATTTGTGCTTATACCAACCTCAGCACCCAACCCGTACCGATATCCGTCGCTGAAACGGGTTGAGGCGTTGTGGATGACGGTGGAGGAGTCCACCATGTTCAGGAACCTCTTGACCGATGCCCTGTCCTCGGAGATGATGGAGTCGGTATGCTTGGAACTGTGGCAGTTTATGTGCTCGATGGCCTCGTCCACGCCGCCGACGACCTTTACCGGAAGCACCAGTTCTAGGTACTCGGTGGACCAGTCCTTCTCTCCTGCCCTCTCCGCGGGGATGCCGTGTGACCTCAGGATCTTCATGGTCTTGTCGCAACCCTTTATTCTGACCCCGCTATCCACGAGCCTCTTGGTGATCTGTGGTAGTAGTTCTGGGGCAACTCTCTCGTCGATGAGCAGGATCTTCATGGAGTTGCAGGCGGCAGGGTACTGGACCCTGGCGTCATGGCACATCTCCACCGCCTTCTTTGGGTCGGCAGCTCTGTCGACGTATATGTGGCACATGCCGGAGGAGTGGCCCAGCACTGGGATCTCCGTGTTCTCCTGTATGTACCTGACGAACTCGTTGCTTCCTCGCGGTATTATGAGATCGACTAGCCCCTCCATCTTCAGTAGCTCGCTGACTGCGGACCGACCCTCCACCAGATGCATGCAACCAATGGGCAGGCCATCGGCAACGAACGCCTCGCTCATGACCTGGTAGATCGCCCTGTTGGATTCCTGCGCCTCAGAGCCACCCTTGAGCAGGACGGAGTTTCCGGATTTGATGCATAAGGAGGCTATCTGTGGGAGAGCGTCTGGCCTGCTCTCGAAGATCGAGACGATCACGCCGAAGGGTACGGTTACCTTGAATAGTTCCAGCCCCGCATCCAGCTTCATCGCGTAGAGCGTCCTCCCCGCTGGATCGTCGAGATCAGCGACGCCGTCGACCATCTTTGATATCTCAAGAAGCTTCGTCTTGTCGAGCTTCAGGCGGTCCAGAAGGGGTTTGGAGAGCTTCCCCTCCTCAAGAAGAGTTTTCCCAGCCGCCATATCCTTTTTGTTGGCATCGAGTATTTCCTCTTGATGTCCCAAGATAGCCTTGGCTGCGGATCTCAGAGCCCTGTCCTTCACCTCACGGGGGAGCTGCGCGAGCTGGAGGCTGGCCCTTCTTGCTTCGGATACCTTTTCCGCCAACTCTTTACTGCTCATGGGGATCCCTCGGGATGAATATGGTGCCGACCCTTTCACCAGCGATTATTCGCTCAAGTACATTCTCACCTGCGCCATTTGCGACAACCATCGGGATGCTGGCGTCCGTCGCGAGCTTGGCAGCCTTCAGCTTGGCCCTCATACCCCCAAACCCACCATGACCTCCAGAGGTTAGCCTCTCGATCTCTGGCGTTATCGTCTCCACGCAGGATATCAGCCTTGAGCTGGTGCTCTTCGGATCTCCCGTATACAGGCCGTTCACGTCGGAGAGCAGGATGAGGAGGTCTGCCTGCATGTACTTGGCTACGAGGGCGGAGAGGGTGTCGTTGTCCCCAAACTTTATCTCGTCAACGGCTATGGTATCGTTCTCGTTTATGACTGGGATGACGCCCAGCGAGAGCAGGATGTTGAACGTGTTGAGCAGGTTCCTGAGACGCCTCTTGTTCCTGAAGTCGTCCCACGTCAGCAGTATCTGAGCGACGTTGTAACCCTTACCTGCCATGGTGTCTCGGTACGCCTCCATGAGCACCACCTGCCCTATCGCAGCGAGCGCCTGGAGACCGGGGATCTCGCCGTTCTTGATGCGGTCGCGCATAATGGCCCTGCCCCCCCTTATGGCACCGGAAGAGACGAGCACGACATCAATTCCACGCCTCTTCAGGTTTGCCAGTTCATCGCACAGTAGCCCTATCTTTCCGAGGTCTAGAGCGCCGGATGCGTTGGAGAGTGATGAGCCCCCGATCTTGACGACGACCAGCTTTGCGGACTTTAGATCCCTCCTACACCTCTGCTCTTTACGGGAAGCGCCCTCATCGACGACCATAGAACCACGCTCTGTTAAACAAGATGCATGTTGATATTTAAGATTTTGAGTGGCGCAAGGGAAAAAGAGAGGTTTTATGACTTCAGCAGCTTTCGGATCTCCCTGAGTTCTTCAAGCATCTGCTGACCTATGCTGTCTGAGCCCGAGCCCGGCGCGGCGAAGAGTGGTCTTCCCCTGACGACGCCCAGTATCTCCTCTCTCAGCGCCAAGAAGTTGGGGACGTGCATTATGGTCGCCTCCGACCTCCTCATCCCTGGTCTGCCGCCCCCGCCAGCCTGCCCCGTGTAGCCCGCGGTGTATATGTCCACCGTGCCGATGCCCAGACGCCGCGATATCGGACCCTGGATCGTGTCCACGCTCATCACCCTAGAGTAGGGGATGGCGTGACGCATCTTCCACCAGACCCCCCTCTCGACCCTTACCTCGTTCTCGCCAAAGACGTACTTGATTGAGGAGTAGTACTTCGGGATCCAGTAGCCGACGAAGAGCATCATCACCACGAGCGGCAAGATGTAGACTAACGCCAGCACCGACGCAGCCAGATGTTCTCCTATGAGGTAGAGGTACGCCGTGAGCGCCAAACCAAACACGAAGAGAGGGATGACGATGAGCGAGAGGTACGTAAAGAAGAGCGGCTTCATCCTCGGATCTGGATGGAATTCTTGCCCAATCTTCATATTTTGCCCCCCAGTATAGTCTTCATTCATGCCTATTAACTATTAATCGTTGCGCTTCAGAGAATAAGTAAAAGCCTTCTGTCAGATACTCGCAGAAAGGTTAATATATTGCTCGTATTATCTTGGTTAATTCTTCAATGGAACGGCCCTTCGATTAAGGTGCATCGCCTCGATTAGGCTCGTAGGTCTCCTCACCTTATAAAAGTCTAATTGAAGTTCACCTGAAGGGACGTCAACCATTGAAGGCCTACGTTTTCCTTACTGTTAGGAGAGAAATTAGTCACTCGATTATAGCTTAAACTCCGGGCTGTTGTTATATAGTTCCAAATAAACCCTCATGAATAAATTTAGGAACTCCCTGGCGGCGGGCATCGTTGCATATAGGGTCCGGTCTTCCTCGGCGGTCTTTAAGAGGTAGCCCTTGGACTCCAAGAAGCCGATGTACTTTTGAACCGTCTTGGAGTTGAGGTCGCAACGCTGGATTATCTGGGTTATGGACCTAGGCGTCTTGCAGAAGGAGAGTATCTCCCAGTAGATCTCGTACTGAGTTCTGTTGCCCTCCACCTCAACCCACTCCCACTAACGTTGATAGTTCCTTCTCGGCGCTGTCGCTGCCTTGCAATCGGGCATCCCAGGCGGCGGCGTATCTCTGAAAAGAGGAGGGGAGGTAGAGGCCCACCGCCCCTACGGCCAGGCTTATCAAGATCCCGGCGACCGACTGTAACATGTCCGCGCCACCCGTATAGAGACCTACGACCAAGGAAATTGCCAAGACCACACCGTTCGCTATGAAGCAGGCGCCGGCAAGCTTGCTCAGCAAGATCATCCTATTGATGGTCGGCCTCTCCTGGCGGTACATGGACATCAGCCGCACTATCAAGCCCGTGAGCTTCTCGCTGTCAGGACTGGGACCGAGCTTCTTGCTCTCGTCTCTTATGTCGTCCAGACCGCTGAAGATCTCGGTGCTGGACAGGAGCCACTTTATGGAGAAGGCAGCGGCTACAAACCCGAGAAATACAGATATCGCGTTCGTGTAGAAGCCGGGCTTCAGCTGCACCAGCGGTGTGATGTTCATGACCGTGAAGAAGACTGAAAGTGCTATCGCTATCGCGCCGAACACCAGACTTATCACGGAGAGGGCGGTGAAGCTCCTCAACTCCCTCTTGAATTTTTCCGATGCGTTTATTTCCATTTGTATCACCGCCCCCTGCTAGATTGACTATATAATTAGAGCTTTATGAAATATTGTTACATACTTTTGTTATGTCTTCTTGGATATTTTAACAATAATACTCGACTTTGGGGGCTTAGGGATACAAGAAAGGGGATGGTGGACCGGGCGGGACTTGAACCCACGGCCTCCCGCGTGCGAGGCGGGCGATCTGCGACTGATCTACCGGCCCTCGTCAGATGGAATGGCTATGCCCAGTAATTTAAACTTTCTTTAGGGCAAAAAGAATAAATCCGTAGTGGATTATCTCTTGATGGTGAGGGCTCGTAGCTCAGTTTGGTATGAGCACTCGACTGATAATCGAGTGGTCGAGGGTTCAAATCCCTCCGGGCCCACTTATTTTAATTCCCTCTTCTTGATATTAAAGAAGGCAGAATAGCGAGTGAAGTATTATGCTGGGGGATGAAGGTGGAAGGAAGATCCTTTGTTGTACACGAGCATCATGCCAGGAGGCTCCACTATGATTTCCGGCTGGAGAAGGGAGGGGTCCTCAAGAGCTGGGCTGTCCCGAAAGGTCTCCCAGAAGAGCCCGGCGAGAAGAGGCTTGCCATCGAGGTCGAGGACCATTCATTAAAATACAGGGAGTTTGAGGGGACAATACCAGAGGGGCAGTACGGAGCAGGGACCGTGAGGATATGGGACAAGGGCTCCTATGAGCCGCTGGTCTGGAGCAAGGACACGATAGAGTTCGTTCTAAGTGGCGATAGACTCCATGGTAGGTACGTGCTTACCAGATTCAAGAAGGCGGGAGAGAGGCAGTGGCTCCTTCTGAAGGCAAAGGACAAGCCCATCTGATCTGAAATGAGGTTACCGCCGCAGATAGCGGGCTATCCCGAGCGAGACTGCCCCTGCTACGAGGGCTATTGTCGACAGTACGAGGGTGCCAGTAGCCACCATCATCAGGAGTTGCGACGAGGCGAACTCGCTCACTAGGATCAGGACGAGGCTCGCCGCCCACGGCACGACCAAGAACGTGATCTTCCTGACCGGCGGAACAGAGCCGCGGCGCCTGCAGAACGTGGTGAGAACCAGCACGGTTGCGGGCATGAAGTAGACGAGCCCTATCAGCGAGGAGGCGACTATGCCAGCAACCGCTATGCCCAGTTCGCTATTGAAGGAGAAGAGTGAGAACGTAGCCACGGCCAGCTCAAGGATGTTCAGAAGGGGCTGGAGGATGACGCGCATTACGGCCCTGATGGAAGGATCTGGTGCGATCGAGGCAGCAACAGGAGGACTCCAAGAGTAGTACCACGCGTTGAAGACCATCATGAAGCTGCTACCAGCAAATGTCTTTAGCGCAAGGTTGTCCCTGAACTCTCTCAGGAACTGGACCTGGGGTGCAAGTTCTGAGCCATAGGTCGATGTGGCGATTATACAGCGGGAACCTTGTTGGGATGATGACAGGCTTATGGTAAATGACCAGGTCGCCACCGCAGTATTGCCAGATGTGTCCGCCACGGAGAGGAAAACGGTGTGCGATCCCTCGGAGAGGAGGGCAGTGTACTCTACCCCATTCGGCGATTTGGTGGGGGTCACGGTCGCTCCGTCTATCTTCATAGTTACGGAGTTTACGTCAATCCCCACATTGTCCGAGTAGGAGGCGCTAACCGACACGGAGTTGGTCTGCAGGAGGCTGTCCTTTGCAGGTGAGATTATGGTTATGGTGGGCGGCGTGGTATCAGCTGTTACGGTGGATACGGATATCGCAATCGACTGCAACAGAGAGCCGCCGCTCCAGATCTCCACACGGTAAATGCCAAGCGTCATGTACCGCCCGGGGTTATAGTCGCCAAACCCGGTCGTGCCGTGCCGCCCAGGTACGTTGTATGACCTCTCGATCAGTCTATTCCCGTAGGAATCCACCAAGCGGACGGTTACGAGTGGTTGATCGTCGCTCTCGGCGTTATTCCGTACCATGACGTATATCCCGTCCGAGGGAAGGAAGGCGGTCGCCGGTTGACCGAACTGCTCCTTCGAGACCCAGCTCTCTATTACCGTGGGCACGGTTACGTTTCCTGCGGTGTAGGACCTTATCTTCGCCGTCCACCGCTGCTCAAAGACAGCGGCGCTGACGCCCGTGCCCTTCTCTATGGAGGAGACCATGTTATCGCTCCCGTTGTAGTAGGTTAGAACCGAGCGAAGCTTATCAAAGCCGAACTCCCCCGCTATGAAGCTGACCAGCGAGATGTACTCTGGGCCGTTAATTCCGTGTTCCGTAGTCGCGTTCCTTACTCCATTACTCTCAAGTGTCGCCAGCGGTATGAAAGTACCATTCTCTAAAGCGGCCTTCACCTCATCATCCCAGACGTAACTGATGGTTGAACCGCTGATGGATTGCGCCGCCAAGGCTTCATTAAGCCAATTATTCTTAACAAGGGCGGTTGGATAAAGCTGCCAATATGCTGCGTGACCGATCTCGTGAAGAAGGCCGATAGCATAATCTTCCGGAAAGAACTGGGTGGGCTTATAGATCTGAACCTTTCCATCAACACACTGCCCCGCCGCAACCTTGTCATCAAAATTTGGCGGCGTCGAGCCCCCCGAGGTGGTCTGGAACTCCTCAACGGTTTCGCAAAGGTAAACCTTTATTTTTTCTGAGAGGTTGCCAAATATCACCTCTAATCCGGAGAAGCCGCCTTCTGCGATGTTGCTGTATTGATCAACGAAGTCTTGAGATGTTGTGTTGAAATAAAAGATGAAGTGTGCCGTCTCCTTTTTGTTTGGCAGTATCAGATCAGCAGGCGAAACAGAGGCTATGGAGAAGGTTGACAGCCCCGGCGATTCCGCGGAGAAGTAGGCGTACGCGCCGTCTTCACCGATTTTCTTGGTGGAAAGTAAGACCCAATCGTTTGAGACGTACCTCTCTAAGGTGATGGATGCGTTGTTCGTGCTGTGTTCGTTTACCCATGCCCTAGCAACCTTGAACGTTATCATGGCGGGGCCAACACCTTCACTCGCCGTCATCTCGATGTACCGGTAAACCTCGCCGGTAGCGGTTGCCGGCATCTCATCAGGCGTCACCTCTTGGACCAAGACCGTTACATTCGCGGCTGTTTGTGTTGAACTCACGTTCAGCGACGTTATTGCGGTCTTTTGCAGGTCTGCTCTCGTCCAACTACCTGGAACTATGGTTCCCAACAACACCTTTTCAGGACCGACGCCAGCCTTCGTCTCCGACGCATACGCGACCAGCAACGCAAGGAAGGGCTCCTCTGGCTTCAAACTCTCGGCAAGCCCGGTGTCCACCCCTTCGCCGTTTATTCTTGAGACGACCGCATCGGTGGAGTTTACACGGAGAGCCGCCCTCTCCGCCGTGACCCACAGCTCACTCTCAAGGTCTGTGTAGGTTATTCCGAAGGCCCTCTCCGCGGCCATGCTGAGCGGCACGCTTCTGTTGTACTCAGTGAGCAACCTCTGCAGGCCATTATCGTACCTAGCCACTATGTAGAAGTGGAAGGTTATGCCCTCCCCCTGAAACAGTAGCTGCTCGGAGGAGTTGAGTGAGCCGTAGTCCATCTTCGCCAGCTGGGTTAACGCTATGACGGACGGCGAACCGCCTATCAGCGAGGTCTGAAGTTGCCTTATGGGCTCATGGTCGCCGAAGGGGGAGTAGCTTTCTGGAGCCCACATGCTGTCGAGCCATGCCATCTCGGAGAGGGGCATCCCCTCATTGAACCACTGCTCCCAGTTCTTGTACACGTTGGGGTAAACTTGGCGCAGGAGGGCGTGCCCCAGCTCGTGGATGGGGGCTGCCACATCATACATCTGCGTTTGCGTTCTGTCTGGGATGGGCCTGAGCCAGTTTATCTCGTCGCCAGCCTCCACCGCCACCCCGCCTGCGCTTGTGAACTCGTCGTAGACCGCGCTGGGGTTGCCCCCGAGTATGGCGTACTCGGTACTGTTGTAGGTCATGAACATCTTGATCTTGAGCTTCTCCTCGCCTCCATAGATCTTTGTGACGGCATCGTAGGCCTTCTCGGAGTCCAACAGGAGGAGAGCAGCCATCTTAGCATCCTGCTGGTGGAAGTAGATCGTGAAGTGCTGGCTCTCCTTCTTCATCTCCAAGAGTGTTGCCGTCTCTCCCTCTGGGGCCTGACCGTGCCAATATTGGGGCGTAGGCCGTGCCTTCTCTGTGTTTGCGAGGCTTCTGTACGCCTTGTCGCCCAACGTCGACCAGTCAAAGAGGTAGTCACCGCTCTTCTCCAGAATGGGCAGCGTCTCATTACCGTATACGTAGGCCTCGAAGAATGCCGTGTAGTTATTTCCGGACACGGTATTTACCGCATTGAGGACGTCCTCGATCTTGTAGCCTATGCCCTTCGCCGCGTAGTTCTCGTAGATGTACTTCACGAGATCCCTTATGTCTTTGGTACCGTGGGTCACCTCTACCATCGAGAGGTTGAGCATCTGCAACACCAAGAACCCCTTCATGTAGGGCAATGGGAAGTAGTACTGCACGTCGCCTGTCTCCCTGTTCTTCGCCGGGTAGTCCACCAGTGGTATGTTGTAGTTGGTTCCTACGTACTGTTCGTACACCACGTACCAGTTCTTCCAGGTGAGGTTATTGTACTTGAAGCCCCAGGCGGTCGCGACTTCCGAAGCCCCCCCTATCGCCTCATAGACTGGATAGAGCAGGAAGGGGCTCGCCGCCTCGCCGAACCACCACGCCCTGTCCTGGTCGAGCTGGCTGTCGTAGCGCACCGATCTCAAGAACCAGTAGTGCCAGAGCATCCCCTCGAACATCCCCCAGTCACCGCCGGCGCGGTTCACGGCCAGCCTCGGCGTCCCGCTCATGTAGTCCATGGGCAGAGGGAGGTCTGCTAGCACCACATTGAGCTCCTCTTGGGGAAGTTTCCCGATGTGCTGGTGGAAGTAGTCCAAGCATGTCTTTATGCTGTTGAGGTAAACGCCTTTGTCATGCTTTGTCGTCCCGCAGATCGCGACCCTTAGCCTCTGGCTGTCGCCGAAGGTACCGTTGTAGACGGACCAGTTGCCAGGGGCGAATAGCTCCAAGTCACCAGTCCCGACGGTGAAGGCAGTGGAGTTGACAGGAGACCACGTCTCGTCGGCTATTACAGACCAGCCGGACGGCATTATAAAGTTGACCGCGACCTCGCCCTGAGTGGGCGGGCGGAGAATTATCGCGCTGGCGTACAGCAGCCCACAGCTCTCCGAGAGGTACGTCAGGTAATATCCCACCGCCATGGAGCTGGGTATGTCGGCGCACGCGGTGTACTCGATTGTGACCTCGCCGGGGGAGGGGGGAGACACCCTCCATGTCCTGTTGTCAACCTGCTCGATCGAGACTGTCCTGTTGGTGCTGTCGTAGCACTTCTCTATGGTGATCCACCTTGCCTTGAACCCCTGATCTGGTGAAGTGACCGTAAGGTCGGTCGCTACACCGAGAGAGATCACCGCCTTTACGCTTACCTCGTGCTTGGCCGCCCCGGCAGGAGTTATCTCAACAGTATATCTTGCAATGATACCTGATTCTGAGGCGGATACGTTCGGGTTGCAGCTAACTAATACTTGGTTAGGGGGCAGGACCGTAAATGAGATTATGAAGAGAAGGAATAGGGGCGCAATATAAGCAAGGTGCGTTCCACGACCGAGCCTTGGAGGACTTTTACTGCCGGCGCATGCCATGCATGAACGCCTCCAGACATTTCTTGAGAGTGCCGTCTATATAGGTGCTTTCTCATGGGAGTGATTGGAGCCGATAAAGATCCTCGTCGCGTGGTTATTCCCCGTTCTCAGCGTGCACTCATGGATAGATTTGTAATTATAAATAATTATAATTATTAAAAATGCTTAAAAATATCAATAGCCGAATAATGCGACACAGCACGACCAAAATAAAAGGAGGGAATAAAAAATGGTACAAGGAGATATTTCGTCATCGAAAACAACTGTAGGTACAGCAGTCTGCAACTACAGAGTGCCAGTAGTAAATTCTAAGCAGGAAGTGCTAGACAACTGCCGACGCATAAACAGCTTTATTTCAGGGACTAAGGCTGGAATGCCTGGCTTGGATCTAATGATCTTCCCAGAATACAGCACCCAAGGGTTCAACCCTAAAAAGTGGAAGGAGCTATCCACAACTTGCCCCGGCGAGGAGACTGACATCTTTGCAGAGGGCTGCAAAGACAATAAAGTCTGGGGTGTTTTCTCGCTAACTGGCGAACTCCACGAGGACCACCCGAGGAAGAACCCATACAACACACTGATTCTAATGAATGACCGAGGAAAGATCGTTCAGAAATACCGTAAAATAATACCTTGGGTTCCAATAGAGCCTTGGTGGCCAGGGGACCGAACATTCGTATCTGACGGTCCGAAAGGACTGAAGGTCAGCCTTATAATATGCAACGACGGAGACTACTCTGAAATCTGGCGAGACTGTGCAATGAAAGGAGCAGAACTCATCGTTAGATGCCAGGGTTACATGTATCCGTCGAAGGATCAACAGCGCGCGATCCCACCAGTAATGGCTTGGATGAACACTGCCTACGTAGCCGTTGCAAACATGGCTGGCTGGGATGGAACTTACTACTACTTCGGGCACTCAAACATCGTTGACTTTGATGGCCACGTCTTAACAGAACTCGAGGCAAGCCCAGACGAAGTTGGATACGCCCAACTCTCGCTTCAGACGATAAGGGATGCGAGGAGAAACTGGACAGCTAGCAACACGCTGTTCAAATTACTCCACAGAGGTTACACGGCATACGAATCGGCAGGAGAAAGCCCAGGATACGTTAGCGAGTGCCCATACGACTTCTACAAGACGTGGATTACAGACGTTGACAAGGCAAGAAAGATGTCCGAAGCCGTAACAAGGTCTACAACGAAACCACCAGGCGACTAACAACCTTATTTTTTTATTTTAAATAAAATGGCGAAAGAGGTGATGGTGGGCAATGATAACTATAAACTTCATTGAATTTATAGACTCCATATTCAAAGGAATAGGACAAGTGCAGTTCCATGACAGCGCCATCACGGGTGTTCTCTTCCTCGTAGGTCTAGCAATCTACTCAAGGCGCTTGGCACTCTGGGGGTTTATCGGTTCACTTGTTGCAACTCTTGTAGGGATAGCTATCGGCGGAAATAATTGGTGGGTTACCTTCGGCTTATTCGGGTTCAACGGCGAGCTAACCGCTACAGCATTGTGGCTGTTTATAAAGCCATCAAAACGTAGCGTTGTTTACACACTATTCGGTACCGCCCTCTCAGCGGTAGTTATGGTCTTTCTGACAAGATTCTTCGTCCCATGGGGACTACCTGCTTTAACAGGTCCATTCAACATTACAACAATGCTTCTTCTATGGGCTGTTGGTGCTGGAGGCGTCCTTCACGGCTTTGGAAAACTCAATGTGGGCGATTTTGGATGGTGGATGCCTTGGCCAACAATGGAGGAGAAGTGGACTGCTGCCGAATGCGTCAAAACAGCTTTTCGTGGTATGAGTCAAGTAATGTTCTCGGACCACTGGCTAACAGGCATAGTTTTCTTTATAGGCCTCACGCTGGGCGGTTACTTCCTCTATCCATGGAGCTACAGCCATATACCCGGAGGTACTACAAACGTAGGCTTCCCATTAGGACTAGGCGGCGTGGTCGCACTTATGGGATCAGTTATTGGCACGTTAACAGCAATAGGACTAAGAGCAGACAAGCAAGCCGTACATCATGGCATCTTTGGGTATAACGGCGTGTTAACAGCCTTAGCACTCTTTGGCGTATTTTACACCTTAAATCCGATAAACCTTGTTTATGCCATCTTCTTCATAATAGTCTCCACATTGATAATGGCAGCTATAATGTCTATTTACGCACCCTATAAGATGCCTGCGTTAACGTTGCCTTTTTGCGTAACTACATGGATCGCTATCTACGCTACACAGATATTCACAGGAGTCTTCGTCTAATGAGCATTTAAGGACGGAGATGACCGTCCTTAAATTTTTTATTTTTTATTGCGTCTCCCAACAAAATACTTTGCACTCCTTATAATATCGCAAGAGGAGTGCTCGATGCTATCGCACAAGGCAAGAAGAGCTATTATGCTGGGAGGCTGACTTCCATATTCAGGAGGGAGTACGCGGTAGCATTTCTGGACGACCGCTCTCCCTCTGGGATCATCTAACCGAGGTCAAGTAGCTGCCTTATTTTGCTTGCTGCCCCTTCTTGCCATCCAAGAGTGAAACCACAATTGTCACAGCAAACCCAAGGGGTATGCTCACGATCCCCGGGTTGTTCAATGCGAACAGTGCACTGGTTCCCATCAATGTGGGGCTGACAAGGATTAGGGCTATGGAGGATATGAGGCCAGTAGCGATGCCCCCGAGGATAGCCCGTTCACTCGTCTTGCTCCAGAACAGCACACATATTATGGCAGGCAGGTTCGCGGAGGCGGCGATGGCAAAGGCCAGACCCACAAGGAAGGCAACATTCTGACCCTTGGAAAGAACGCCCAAGACAATTGCTATGACTCCTACACCTACAGCCGTAACTTTTGATATTCTGAGGGTGTTGGTTCCCCTTTTATTTTTGCCAAGATATTCGGTATATATGTCGTGGGCTATGGCGCCCGCTGCGGCCATTAGGAGACCGGCCACCGTCCCGAGTATGGTCGCGAAGGCTATGGAGGAGATCAGCGCAAAGAAGGCCTCGCCACCTATGAACTGCGCCAGCAATGGTGCGGACAGGTTCTCATTTGCGGGATCGAACGTGCGGAAGTATAGGGCACCCAGACCGAGGAATAACGTCAGTATGTAAAATGCCCCTATGGCGCCTATCGCTATTACCGTGGACTTCCTGGCATCTGAGGGGCTAGGCACCGTGTAGTATCTAATGAGTATGTGTGGGAGTGCCGCCGTGCCCAGAAAGAGGGCAAGCGCCAAGGACGCAAAGTCCAGAGGGTTCTTAAATTTCAAACCTGGGGACATGAAGACCTCTCCTGAGACCACGGCACCCTTAGGTGTCACAATCTCTGGATTCGAGATTATGTTAGAGACGAAGTCAACTGGTCCGTAGCCCGAAACGATCAATACCCCGATTGTCAGACCGAACGCGGCGAACAGAAGCAGAAAGCCCTTGATGAACTGCACGTAGGTTGTGGAGACCATTCCAGCAGTCGCAACTATTAGGATGACGATGGCACCGATGACAACCACCCCAACCTCGTATGGTAGGCCTATCAACGGTTGGATTATCGAACCGGCACCAACCATCTGCGGGATCAGATAAAAGATGCTGACCGTAAGGGTGCTCACGGCCGCGGCGAGTCGAACCCTTTTGCTCTTGAACCGGTGTACTAGTGCATCCGCGAGCGTGAACCTGCCGATTCGCCGGAACGACTCTGCAATCAGCAGCAGCGCAACTATCCACCCAGCAAGGAAGCCGATGGAGTACATGAATCCATCAAAACCGAAGAAGGCGATCAACCCGGCTATTCCAAGAAACGAGGCTGCGCTAAGGTAGTCCCCGGCGAAGGCGATCCCATTCACAAACCACTTCACGCCTCCACCTGCGACGTAATAGTGGCTTGCCGTCCGTATTCTGCGTGCTGCCAGCACCGAGATAAAGAGGGTTATCGCTGTGATCACTACGAATAGTGCAAATGCAAGCGGCTGGAAGCTATAATCCATATCAAGCAATCCCCGATCGTTTTTCCAGTCGGCTGGCGTACCAATTGTACATGACCGCTATCAGTATTGCTGAAAAGATCAATGTCATCCCGCCGATGAGGCCCAAGTTTATTCCCATTAACCTTATGGACAGAATCGCCTTATTGAAGGCGCCCAAAACGGTGTAGCCCATGTATCCAAGTGCGTACGCAAAGAAGAGTGCCAATCCAACTTTGAATTTCATCCCGTCTCCGACCCTCGGAGCCACCGGCTCCACGGTCGGTACTATGAAGGCGCGTGCATTTTCCTTAATTGAAAGGATGTCCTTTTGGTTGGGCTTGATGACCGTTACCGAGATGGGCGTAGCCTTGATCACAGCGTCGGCGATGTGCCCCAAGAAGAAGCCAGAAAGCCCCTTGGGGTTGGAGCTTCCCATGACAATCATATCCACATCCAGCTCCTCCGCGGTCTTGATTATCTCGCCCGCCACAGAACCCTCTCGGATCTGCAGCTCGATGGCTACATTCTCCTGGTCCGCCAGCCTCTTGGCGTATTCGATCCCATCGAACCTCTCGGCTCTCATCAGGACTGTGTCCTCTGCCAGCCTCTCCAGCGGCATCATCGGCTTCGGCTCCTTTACCGTAAGCACTATCAACCGCCCGCCCATCTTCTTTACCAGCTCCACCGCATGTTTTGTCGCTGCCAGGGCAGGAATGGAGCCATCGGTCGGTAAAAGGATACGATATGCTCCTTTAGCCATAGACTTTTGCCGCCTCTTTAATCAGGTAATCTCTCCTTATTAATGGAAAGAATACACTTAATTTTGGAAATACGTTCTTAGTCATAGTACCGAAAAGCGTATTTCTTTGAGTATATAAACATTATCAATGATTGTAATTATTTATAATTATAAATTGCAGAAAACGTTTATATAGTATGACAACGCAGGGTTCGACCTATGGCAAAGGAAATGTACCTACGATTAAACGAAATTTTGCTGTTCTGTAAACAGAAGGCTTCGGATGCGAAAATTGCCGACACAAAGTCTGAGTCCGGCAACCGCCGGTAAAAGATAAGGGTGATGAGTATTGGATAAAATTTTAGGTGTCCTGCCCACATCGAGGACTATTCATCCCGATGTAAACATCCTGAAGGATGTTCATAAGCAGAGTTTACAGGACCCAGAGACCTTCTGGCAGAAATTTGCTGATGACCTCTTCTGGTACGAAAAAAATGGCCCCGCGTATCAGCCCATCGATGAGCCTCCATACGCCAAGTGGTTCCCGATAAGGAGGACAAACATCTCATACAACGCATTGGACCGGCATGTGGGGAGTTGGAGAAAGAACAAGGTGGCCTTCTACTGGGAGGGAGAGAATGGAGACAAGCGGACTCTAACCTACTATGATCTATTCAGAGAAGTAAACAGGTTTTCGTCGATCCTCAAGAGGCTTGGGGTAAGGAAGGGAGACAGGGTGACGATATATATGCCCATGATCCCTGAGTTGGTGATCAGTATGCTCGCGGCTGTCAGGATTGGGGCGATCCACTCCGTTATATTCGCGGGCTTCACCTCCCAGGCAATCGCTGATAGAGTCAACGACTCACAGAGTAAAATGATCATAACGGCTGACGAAGGTTACAGGCGAGGCAAAACCGTTGAGCTCAAAGCGGTCGTGGACGAAGCGCTCAAGCATACCACTACAGTAGAGAAGGTCTTGGCTGTGAGGAGAGGGCACAACCTGATCAACATGGTGGAGGATAGAGACATGTGGTACCACGAATTGGTCGGGTCCGCCGACCCATACGTTGAGCCCGAGAGGCTTGAGGGGACACACCCCAGCTTCATCCTTTATACCTCTGGTACAACTGGGAAGCCGAAGGGGGCCACGCACGGCACCGCGGGTTACATGGTTTGGGCCGACTTCACCCAGAAGGTGGTATTTGACGTAAATGACAAAGACATTTACTGGTGCGCCGCAGATATCGGTTGGATCACCGGTCACACCTACATCGTTTACGGTCCATTGATCAGCGGCGTCACCTCTTTCTTATACGAGGGTGCTCCCGACTACCCCCATCCAGACAGGTGGTGGGACATGGTTGAGAGGTACGGAATCACCATCTTTTACACCTCCCCCACTTCAATAAGAATGCACATGAAGTACGGAGAGGAGTGGGCTAAGAAACACGACCTCTCCACCCTCAGGATACTCGGTACCGTCGGCGAGCCCATCAACCCCGAGGCATGGAACTGGTACTACAAGTACATAGGTCGCGAAAGGACCCCAATAGTCGACACCTGGTGGCAGACCGAGACGGGCGGGATCATGATCACCCCTCAGCCTGGTCTTGCACTCGTCCCGCTCAAACCGGGTTCAGCCACCTTCCCCTTGCCGGGAGTGGACGCTGATGTGTACACCGAGGATAGAAGGATAGCCAAGCCCAACGAGAAGGGGCTGCTCGTGATAAGGAAGCCATGGCCAGGCCAGTTCATAACCCTGTGGGGCGACCACGAGAGGTTCAAGAGCACCTACTTCACCAAGTTCCCTGGCTTCTACTACCCTGGAGACTTCGCCATGAAGGACGAGGACGGCTACTTCTGGCTACTAGGCAGGGCAGATGAGGTGCTCAAGGTGGCAGGTCACAGGATCGGGACCATCGAGCTGGAGGATGCACTGATATCGCACCCCGCCGTGGCGGAGTCTGCAGTAATAGGTAAGGCTGATCCGATAAAGATGCAGGTCCCTGTTGCCTTTGTCATACTCAGGCCGGGGCATGTTGCCTCACCACAATTGAGAACCGAGCTTGTTAACCACATTAGGCAGAGCATCGGACCGATAGCTGCCCCACAGTCGCTTTACTTTGTCAACAAACTGCCAAAAACCCGCAGCGGCAAGATAATGAGGAGGGTAATAGGGGCGGTCGTAGAAGAAAGGAGCATCGGTGATACAACGACGCTCGAGGACGCAACCAGCGTGGAAGAGGCAAAGAAGGCTTATGAAGAGTTCAAGGCCGAAATGCGCAGTATAGAGGAGATGGGGGCGACTAAGTAATGAGTAGCCCAATGGAGAAGGCTCCACTGGCCGACCCAGCACCGCTCGGGCTGGCGGCATTCGCATTCACGGCCTTCCTGCTGAGCTTCGCAAACGCAGGCCTGACGCAACTGGGTGGTTACATCGGCTTCCTCACCGCCGGGTGCGCAGCGTATACGAGCTTCGCCATAGTCACCAACTCCATTGTAGGTCCCGGGACGGTTCCCCCAGGTCCAAAGATCTTGGGTAAGAAGTGATGGTAAGCCAGCGACATAACTAAGCATATAACTAACTTTCTTGTGTAAAGAACGGTATAGACATTTCAAATTATTCGGTGTTGTTTGGATGTATGGCGAACTCATTGTAGCAACAAACGTGCTCCTGCCCTTGATCATGGGGTTAGCATGCCTAGGACTAACTGGGAGAGGCATCAGAAGAGCCATAATCGCCATCATGGCCGCCTCATTAATCGCCTCTTCTCTTCTGCTGTTCTACAGTGGAGGTTTCGTCTACTCTCCAAATTACCTAGTTGAGATGAGTGCACTTATCCTCGGCTTCTGTTTGGTAGCATACTTTCTGTATGTAGGGTTCAGGATAAAGAACGTCTTGGTAATCGGACTTACTCTGCTACAGATCTTGCTCGTCGCATACTTCGAGTATTCCGCAATTGGAGTCAGTGTCGAGCCAGCTCTGATGGTGGACAACCTCTCCATTTTCATGAGCCTGATTGTGAACATTGTGGGTTCTATGATATGCGTCTATGCTCTGAGCTACATGGATGAACATGAAGAAATTTTACAGCTTTCGAGGAGCAGGCAACCCAGGTTTTTCTTCTTCCTGCTGCTCTTCCTTGGTGCCATGAACGGCCTAATATACTCCAACAATATCCTCTGGCTAGCCTTCTTCTGGGAGGTTACTACTCTTTGCTGCTATGAACTCATAAGACACGATAGGACAAAGGAGGCCGAGAAAAATGCCGCGGTTGCCCTTTGGATGAATCTCACGGGGGGGGTCGCCCTGAGCGCCTCGCTTTTCGTTAGCTACTACGCCATTGGAAGCATAGCCCTTAACGAACTGCTCATGGCCGGCGCGGCGCCCATACTCCTGCTCAGCTTCGCCTTTATGGCATTGGCGGCATTCACAAAGTCAGCCCAGTTCCCATTTCATGGCTGGCTTCTGGGCGCAATGGTTGCCCCCACACCGGTCTCAGCTCTCCTCCACGCAAGCACGATGGTGAATGCCGGTGTCTATCTGATCTTGAGGATCGCACCCGCGATCAAGGACACTCATTTAACGTGGGCCGTCGTCCTCGTGGGTGCTTTTACCTTCATGCTAACAGCGGTGTTGGCGATTAGCCAAAGGGGTTCCAAGAGAATTCTAGCCTATTCCACAATCAGCAACCTCGGTCTAATCATATTGTGCGCAGGATTAAACACGCCGCTAGCGTACTCGGCAGCACTAATCCTGCTTCTATTTCACGCAATTTCGAAAGGGTTGTTATTCATGGGAGCCGGCGTGGTTGAGAACCGGTTGCACAGCCAGAACATAGAGAGTTGGGAGGGGCTTCTGGGAAGGTTTCCGCTGACAGCGATCATAATGATTGTTGGGATGATAAGCATGTTCTTGCCCCCATTCGGCATGCTGCTCGGTAAGTGGGCGGCTCTGGAAGTTATCGCTTCATCACCGCCTTCAATAGTATTTTTATTAATCATTTTTATGGTCATCGGTAGCGCTACTACAACTCTTTTCTGGGCAAGGTGGTTGGGACGTCTCATAATTCTTCCCGTAAAAGAAACGAAACTGAGGGCCGAAAAACTTCATCCCCCCTATCTGCTCTCTCTGCTGAGTTTGCTGTCATTAGATCTTTTCATCAGCGTGGGTGCAGCCTTCTTTATCAGCAATCTCGTTAACCCAACCGTTGGAGGAGGCTATTCTGTTCAAATCGGGGCTCCGCTGTTCAGCATAAACACCACCATCGGCTCATTCCCAGTCTTGCTTTTTTGGCTTGCAGTAGGGGTTATTTTCATCGCTGGCTTTGCGGTAGCAAAATCTAAGGGCGGCGTTGTGAAACCGCCCTTCTTGGGAGGGGAGAACGTTGAGGGTAACCCCTCGGCGTTCAGGACTATGGCTGACACAGAGGCCGAATTTCAGGTCTCCGTAATGTCCTTCGATTCAATAGGCGAGGGGCGTTTGAACAAATACGCTCTGGTTGGAGGGACGCTACTGTTGGCGCTACTGTTTTTGATGGTGATGTTTTGATGCCCGATCCAGTATTGAGCTATGCCCTCCCCGTGCTGCTCTTGGCGGCCTTTCCCTTCATTGGAGGATTACTCAGGGGCATCGATAGGAAGATCACTGCGCACATGCAGAGCAGAATCGGTCCCCCGGTTCTTCAGCCCTTTTATGATGTCATAAAGCTCTGGGGGAAGAAACCGTTCATCACCAGCCAGTTTCAGCCTGTTCTTGCCTTCGGGTATTTGGGCTTTTCGCTGATGGCTGCAGCAATTTTGGTTTTCAGGCTGGATCTACTACTGCTGCTATTCACAGTTGCCACGGCAGACGTCTGCCTAGTAGCTGCCAGCTTCAACTCAAAGTCGCCATATAGCCACATAGGAGGGATGAGAGAGCTTCTATCGGTGTTGTCATATGAGCCTGTTATGATAATGTCCATCATCAGCATCTACTTTGCAACGCGCAGCTTCCTCGTAGGAGGCATATTCTCCTTGGCATATCCATTGCTCCTGCTTCTTCCCGGGGTATTCGTCGCCATGGGGTTTGTGCTTATTGTAGAGATGAAGAAGTCTCCATTCGATATCTCTGCGTCTATGCACGCCCATCAGGAGATAGTGCGCGGCGTCTTCACCGAGTTCTCTGGCTATACGATGGCGATGGTCGAGCTGGGGCATTGGGTCAAGATGATGCTCATACTGTCTATAATGGCATACTTCTGGGCACCGAACTTACTAATTGGGGTTGGGCTGGCCCTCCTTCTATTCTTCGTCTCCCTTGTCGTTGACAACATCTATCCTAGACTTACGTGGCAGAGGATGCTGAAGACGACCTGGACCTTTGGTTTCACGCTGATCTTGGCAAACCTCGTTGCCCTATTTCTCTTGGGAGGGGTCTGAGATGGACATAATGAACAAGGCCAGGGTCAAGTCCCCTTGGGTTCTACACTTCAACTGCGGAAGCTGCAATGGTTGCGATATTGAAATCCTGGCAGCCCTGGCGCCAAGATTTGATGTTGAGCGTTTTGGGATCATAAACATAGGTAACCCCAAGCAGGCGGATGTGCTGCTTGTTACTGGCCCGGCGAACAGAAGAAACTTCAGAGTCCTAAAGAACCTCTATGATCAGATGCCTGAAACTAAAGTTGTAATCGTTGTGGGTTCATGCGGATCCACAGGCGGTGTCTTCTACAACTGCCCGAACGTGCTTGGCGGCGTGGATAAGGTGGTCCCTGTGGATGTCTACGTGCCCGGCTGTGCCGCTCGTCCTGAGCAGATCATCGATGGCTTCATACTTGGCCTGCAGAAGCTTGCCGAGAAGGGCAAGAAAAAGGTTGAGGGGAGATAAAATGCAGGAAATATTGACCGACAAGGCGAGCATTTTCGCAGAGTTGGACAAGCTCAGAGCGGAGGACGCCAGATTTCTCACCATAACAGTTCTTGATTTGGGCAAACAGCTCGAGGTGATTTACCACTTCGAGAAGGGAAGGGAGGTTATTAATCTTAAAATGAGGACCGATAAGGAAGAGCCGTTATCCAGTATCACCGGCGTCTACAGCGCGGCCTTCATCGCCGAAAACGAGGCACAAGACCTGTTCAATCTCAAGATCTCAGGCCTCAATGTGGATTACGGTGGCAGGATGTTAAAGGTGGAGTCGGCGTCCGCCACGACTCTGCTGAAGCCTGTTGTTGGCGAGTGCCCTCCGATTATGAGGTTCTTCGGTAGGTGCCGCGAGAAGTGCCCAGCCATGGTGAACGTCCCGAAATATGTCCGGCAGACAGCATTGGGCGATCCCGAGGGAGCCTACAACACGGTTATAGAACAGGCACCCCTGCCCGCAATCCTCGGAAGAGTCTGCTTTGCTCCGTGCGAGGAGGGGTGTAGGCAGGACAAAAACGATAAACCTCTACAGAATCGGCTGTTGAAGAGGTACGCGGCGGATGCGTTGAGTAGCCTTAAACGCGACGTAAAGAGGATGGAGCCGACTGGCAAAAAAGTTGCGGTGGTAGGAGCGGGACCCTCGGGCATAACAGCCGCATTCTACCTTGGGATGCTCGGGCACAGCGTAACGGTCTACGAGAAGCTGGAGCGGTGCGGGGGCGCGATGTTTGTGTTCATACCGAAGTACAGGTTGCCCAGGAATATTCTAGAGGCAGAAGTAATGGCGCGGTTCGAGGAGGCGGGCGTTAAACTCGAAACTGGAGTTGAGATTACCAACTTGGACGCGTTGTTCAAGAAGGGTTTCGACGCGATCTACGTCGGCACTGGGGCCTGGAAGAGCATGAGGCTCATGGTTGAGGGAGAGGATTCTCCTGGTGTGCTTGAATGCGTGAATTTTCTCTTTGCCGTAAATGTTCATAATGAAAGGCCTGAACTGGGCGATCGAGTCGCCGTAATAGGTGGTGGAAACGGTGCTGTAGACGCCGCGAGGATGGCGAAGCGGCTTGGCTCCAAAGATGTTACCATCTTCTATAGAAGATCGCGGGAAGAGATGCCTGCAACGCCGGAACAAGTTGAGGCTGCGATGGAGGAAGGGGTTTCTTTAAGGTTTCTTGGGTCACCAGTAAAAATCATTCCTAGCAAGCCCTTGAAGGTCATATTTCAAAACATGAGGATGGGTGAGCCTGACGAGAGCGGTAGACGCAGATTTGTGCCGATAGAAGGCAGCGAATTCGTGGTGGAGGTTGACACGGTCATTAAGGCAATCGGACAAGCTGTCGAGATTCCAAAAGACTTTGGCTTGAGGGTGGACAAGGCAGGACGCATTGTTGTAAATGAAGAGACCTACGAAACGAGTGTCCAAGGGGTGTGGGCAGGCGGGGACGCCATGACTGGACCTACATCTGTCATCGATTGCATCAAGGACGGAAGAATAGCGGCCTCGTACATCGACAAGTATCTCGGTGGGAAGGGTCTTCCCCAGCCGTCCATCGACTTGGGTGAATTGGTATGCAAGCCTTGTAAGAGCTCAGAGATCCTTGAGAGGACACCAGTGCCAACCCGCGTTCTTCCTATGGCTGAGCGGATCAAGAGTTTTGATGAGGTGGAGCTCGGCTTCAGTAAGGAGGAGGCTACCAAAGAGGCTAACCGTTGCTGGAGGTGCGATTGGAATGAATGAAGGCACAGTAGTTAATGTGAATACCGTCATTCCCTTTGGACCCCAGCACCCGGTTCTGCCCGAGCCGGTGCAGCTAAGGTTCAAGTTTGAGGGGGAGCGCATCGTGGACGTCGTCCCGAATATAGGCTACGTCCACAGAGCTGTGGAGCGGGCATGTGAGCTGAATGATTACAAACGGAATGTGACCCTCTGTGAACGGATCTGTGGCATTTGCAACTTCATGCACGCCATGGCCTACTGCGAGTCGATAGAGATGATAACGGACACAGAGGTGCCGGAGAGGGCGAAGTACCTGCGCACGATATGGTCAGAGCTCGGGCGTCTACAGAGCCACCTTCTATGGCTGGGATTGTTCGTGGATTCCATCGGCTTCGAGAGCCTCTTCATGCACCTTTGGCGAGACCGGGAGATAGTACTGCGGCTGAATGAAAAAACCGCTGGTCACCGCATCCAACTGTCAACGTGCACCATCGGCGGTGTCAAAAAAGACATGGACGATAGGCTGATAGCCGAGTACCGTTCCAGCCTCGCCGAGCTGAAGAAGAGAATGGACAATCTGGCACCGGTCTTCGTCAAGGACAGGGGGGTGCAGGCAAGATTGGTTGGTAAGGGGATCCTTCCCAAGAACAAAACCTCCCTTCTGGGAGCCGTTGGTCCAACCGTTAGGGGGAGCGGCATCCCCCAGGATATGCGCACCCTGGGTTACGAAGCCTACTCATACCTTGATTTCAAGCCTGTGGTATATGATATGGAGGATGCCTATTCCCGCATGCTGGTGCGGATTGGTGAGATCTACCAGTCCATTGACCTGATAAATAGAGCGCTAAACCAGATGCCGAATGGTCCAATATTGCAGAAGAACACGGTATTTCCCCGAGGCACGGCGATTACTAGGATCGAGCAACCGAGGGGAGAGCTCTTCTACTACGTCGCGGGCAATGGCACGAACAAACTTGAGCGGTGCAGGATACGGACCCCGACGCTGGCGAATATTCCCGCGCTTGTTACCATGCTGGTTGATCATGAGGTGGCGGATATACCGCCTGTATTACTCTCGGTTGACCCCTGCGTTGCGTGCACTGAGCGGTAGGAGGGAAGATCAGATGCCAAAAATGCTTAGTAAAGTGCTGAAGTCCCTGATAACGAAGCCGGCTACGGTGAGGTATCCATACGTCAAGCCAGAGCCAGTGCCTGGGACCAGGGGAAAGATCACCTTCGACATGAAGAAATGCGACCTTTGTCAAGATTGCGAGAGGGTCTGCCCCTCATTAGCCATTAAAATTTTTCCAGATGAAAAGAGAATAGAGTATAGTCCCTTCCGCTGCCTCTACTGCCATCTATGTGTAGAGAGCTGTATGCAGATGGCAATCATCCCCGATGTTGTTGTGGGGGCGCCAGCATTCGAAAAGGTTATGGATATATTTAAAACCGAGAGAAGATAACATCAGGATAACTTCAGCCAGCGGTGAGTTGATTGGATGATATTTATGATGTAATTATCGTCGGCGCAGGTCCCGCAGGTTTGACGGCTGCAATTTACGCAAGGAGGAGACTTCTAAAGACGCTTGTAATAACCATGGATATCGGGGGGCAGGTTGTGCTCACCGAGAACATTGAGAACTACCTCGGGTATACTGGGAAGAGCGGCCCCCGCCTGGCGATAATCTTTGAGCAGCAGGCCAGGAGGTACGGCGCGGAGATAATGATAGGCGAGGTCAAGAAGGTCGAGAAGGAAGGGAGCCTCTTCAGGGTGCACAGCACGGTTGGGGACTTCCTGAGCAGAACGGTCATCATCACTGGGGGCAGGATGCCCAGGAGTCTGAACGCGCCCGGGGAGGAGAAGTTCTTGGGAAAGGGCATAAACACCTCCCTCACCTGCGACATAGACCTGACTGCCAACAAGAGCGTTGCGATAGTGGGCGGCGGGAACACGGCCCTGCAGAGGGCGGAGGTTCTCTCTAAAGTTGCGGCCAAAGTCTACCTGATACACAGGAGGGAGCAGTTCAGGTCGGACGAGGTGACCGTGGAGAGCGTGAAGAGGTGCACCAACGTCGAGTTTGTCCTCAACTCACTGGTCGTGGAGATGAGGGGAGGAGAGAGGCTCGAGAGCGTGCTGGTGAAGAACCTGAAGACCGACGAGCTGAGGGAGCTGAAGGTCGACATAATCTTCCTTGACATTGGAAGGGACATAAAGCTGGACTACATCAAAGATCTTGTGGAGACGAACGAGGCAGGCAAGATAGTCATCGACAAAGCCGGGCGGACGAGCTGCGAGGGGATATTTGCCGCAGGGGACATAACCGATACGCCGTATGCACAAGCCATCATAGCCGCGGGGCAGGGCGCTACGGCAATTTTATCCGCCTACGCCTATCTTATGAGGGGAAAAGAGCAGAAGGTATGCTATTAGGTCGGCGCCAGTTGAACCATAATCTTAGCGCTTTATCTCGATCATTTTGAGGGTGAAGACCAAGGTCTTTCCGGCCAGCGGGTGCTTGCCCTTCTCACCGTAGGCCTTTGCCGGCGGTATGGTGGCCGTCTTCTCCTCATTGACCCTCATCCCCATCAGGGCCTCCTCGAACCCTGGTATTACCTGCCCGGTACCAACCTTAATTTGGAGCGGCCTGTAGTCCCTAGACGGGTTGAACATGCCAGCGCTCTGCGCCACCTTGCTCATGGATGTGTCGAATATCTTACCACCCTGAAACTTCCCGATGTAGTGAACCCTTACCAAGTCTCCTTTTTGGACTCTAATCTCCTGAGACATTTCGATCACTTTACAACTTTATTCGGATTAAGGGGTATATTATACTAATTTTAGAGATGAGAGAGCTGGAACACAGCAGATCGTACCGGATAGCGCCAATTTAATTTTTACCGCTCATGGTAAAGTTTGCATTGTATTAGGCAATTCTGAGAGGATCAAGCTTCGGCAATTTATTGTGGCGTGTAGAACGCGACGCCGAATATCTCAGAAACAGGCGGAGAAGTTCAAGGCGCAACAGATATATTTAGGATCATCATGTTAGACGGTTGCACGAACTGTGCTAACAACTAGCCGCAGCCTATCGGCGGCGCTGGTCGTGACCTGACGGGCCCTAGCCCGAGGGGTGATCGATCGCTCTCCGGCTGCGGTAATACTCATGGGGACTTGAATAACGCCGGCGCCAACGCCGTCGGGCTGCTTCAGGTCTTACGTTGGACTCGATATTCAACCATGATATATGGTTGGGGTAATAACGGGCCTTGCGGACGTTAATCCCGGTTGATCCTGCCGGACCCGACTGCTATTGGGGTGAGGCTAAGCCATGCGAGTCAGCGCTTCCAGTCATGAGGGAGCGCGGCATACGGCTCAGTAACATGTGGTTAACATACCCTCAGGACGGGGACACCCTCGGGAAACTGAGGCTAATCCCAGATAGATGATGGATCCTGGAATGGTCCTTCATCCAAAAAATACGCGTTTCATGCTATGCGTGTTGCCTGAGGATTGGACCGCACCCTATCAGGTAGTTGGTGGGGTAATGGCCCACCAAGCCTATAACGGGTACGGGCCCTGAGAGGGGGAGCCCGGAGATGGACACTGAGACAAGGGTCCAGGCCCTACGGGGCGCAGCAGGCGCGGAACCTCTGCAATGCGCGAAAGCGCGACAGGGCCACCCCGAGTGCTATCCGCTGAGGGTAGCTTTTCCCTAGTGTAGTAAGCTAGGGGAATAAGCGGGGGGCAAGCCTGGTGTCAGCCGCCGCGGTAATACCAGCTCCGCGAGTGGTCGGGACGATTATTGGGCCTAAAGCGTTCGTAGCCGGCCTATCAAGTCTCTGGTTAAATCTCAAGGCTTAACCTTGAGCATGCTGGAGATACTGTTAGGCTAGGGGGCGGGAGAGGTTGAGGGTACTTCGCGGGTAGGGGCGAAATCCTATAATCCGCGAAGGACCACCAGTGGCGAAGGCGCTCAACTGGAACGCGCCCGACGGTGAGGGACGAAAGCCAGGGGAGCAAAGGGGATTAGATACCCCCGTAGTCCTGGCTGTAAACGATGCGGGCTAGGTGTTGGGTTGGCTTCGTGCCAACCCGGTGCCGCAGCGAAGGCGATAAGCCCGCCGCCTGGGAAGTACGGTCGCAAGGCTGAAACTTAAAGGAATTGGCGGGGGAGCACCACAAGGGGTGAAGCCTGCGGTTTAATTGGAGTCAACGCCGGGAATCTTACCGGGAGCGACAGTAGAATGAAGGCCAAGCTGACGACTTTGCTAGACAGACTGAGAGGAGGTGCATGGCCGTCGCCAGTTCGTGCCGTGAGGTGTCCGGTTAAGTCCGGCAACGAACGAGACCCCCACCCCATGTTGCTAGGCTCTCTCTACGGAGGGAGCCGCACACAGAGGGGACTGCCAGTGTTAAACTGGAGGAAGGAGGGGGCTACGGCAGGTCAGCATGCCCCGAATCTCCCGGGCCACACGCGGGCTGCAATGGCGAGAACAGCGGGTTCCGACCCCGAAAGGGGAAGGTAATCCCTTAAACCTCGCCGTAGTTGGGATTGAGGGCTGTAACCCGCCCTCATGAACATGGAATCCCTAGTAACCGCACGTCACCATCGCGCGGTGAATACGTCCCTGCTCCTTGCACACACCGCCCGTCGCTCCACCCGAGTCAAGCTTGGGCGAGGTTCGGATCAATTGTCCGTATCGAACCTAGGTTTGGCAAGGGGGGAGAAGTCGTAACAAGGTGGCCGCAGGGGAACCTGCGGCCGGATCACCTCCTACGAAAGACCCGCTAACCCCAACCATACGTGAAAGATGGTATCGAGTCCAATGAGTCATGCAACTGAGGAGGAAGCTCTCCAGTGAAGGGCGCAGCAGGGCGACGACTGCCTTGCGATTACCGCCGTGCACAGGTTCCAGTGTTTCCGGCACCAGACTAGGTTTAGAAGTAACCGGGTCTGACACGCCGACGCCAATTGGTGGATGGCTAGGCTCGGGCGCTGAAGAAGGGCGCGGCAAGCAGCGATATGCTCCGGGTAGGTGCATGCAGCCTTTGATCCGGAGATCCCCTAATGGGACATCCTGCCGGGGGTTAACAGCCTCCGGCGTTCCGTAAGGAACGGGAACTCCCTGAACGGAAACATCCAAGTAAGGGATGGAAGAGATACCAATAGGAATTCCCTTAGTAGGGGCGACCGAAAGGGGAACAGCCCAAACCGAACCCTTAGCGAAAGCGAAAGGGGATGTAGGGTTTGGACCCTCCTTACTCTTACCCAAAGAAGCCGACGTAGCCTGAAAAGGCTCACCGTAGAGGGTGATAGTCCCGTAGGCGTATCTTGGGTTGACTGGGAGGAGTTCCAGAGTACTACGTCTTGGTCCTGACGTGGGAATATGGGAGTCACTGACTTCCAAGGCTAAATACGTCCCGAGTCCGATAGAGCACTAGTACCGTGAGGGAAAGCTGAAAAGAACCCCGAGAGGGGGGTGAAAAGAGTCTGAAACCAATTGGTTACTAGCGACGTGGCATGAAAGGAAAGACCCCCGCCGAAGGAGCCCTCGAGAGGGGTAGTACGAGGCGGGGTGACCAGTGTCACGTTTTCCGTTTCGGAGCACGGCCCAGGGAGTTCACTGAGGTGGCGAGCTTAAGAGGATCAACCTCGAAGGCGAAGGGAAACCGATAGCTCGCATCCGCTTCCTCTTCATGGCTCGACACGCGCGAGCGTGAGGGCTATGAATGACGTGGAGAGGAGCAAGGTCTGATGAGGGCCTGTATAGTCACCTCGGTGACAACCCGGTACCGAGCGATCTAGGCCTGAGCAGGATGAAGCCGGGCGAAAGCCTGGTGGAGGTCCGCAGGGGTTCTGACGTGCAATTCGTTCCTCTGACTTGGGCCTAGGGGCAAAAGACCAATCAAGCTCGGTGGTAGCTGGTTCCTCCCGAAGTGGGTCCCAGCCCAGACTGCCCGGAGCTTGCTGGCGGGGTAGAGCACCAATCGGGGAGACATGAACCGAAAGGTTCAGCTCCTCTTTTGAACTCCGAACCTGCCAGCTGCGTAGATGGGCGGATACGGATTCCATGGGAAAAGCTCATGGGTCGAGAGGGGAACACCCCAGACTTGGGTTAATGCCCCAAAATGCTGGCTAAGTGTTAACGAGAAAGGCGTCTACGATCGAAGACAGCTGGGAGGTAGGCTTAGAAGCAGTTACCCTTTAAAGAGTGCGTAACAGCTCACCAGCCGAGATCGTGGGCCCTGAAGATTTTCGGGGCTAAGTCAGCTGCAGATACCCAAGAGTACGCCGTAACTGGCGCATTGGTAGGGAGGCGTTCTGGTTGGGCAGAAGCCGGGCCGAGAGGTCCGGTGGACCGATCAGAAGTGCGAATCCTGGGGGAAGTAACAGCGTAGAGTGGTGAAAATCCACTCCGCCGTATGGGCCAGGTTTCCTCGGCAACGCGTCGTCGACCGAGGGTCAGCCGATCCTAAGGCAGCACATAACCTGTAGCTGCCGAATTGGGAAACTGGTTAATATCCCAGTGCCTTGGGGACACGTTATCAACCGACCTCTTCGCTTCGAGGCAGATTGAGCGGAGCTGCCGCTCTGTCTAACTCGCCGAAGCCCGGGGAGAACCGTAATGGTGAGAACCGGGCGAAGGTGGGGAATGGCCGGCTGTATGGCTGGTTCAGTCGATCCTTGGAGCCCATGAAAAGGGGGTCGGCGAGTAGTTCCCAAGTTCGTACCGAGAACCGACACAGGTGCCCTAGATGAGCAGTCTCAGGCGTGTCGGGAACACCCTAAGGTCAGGGAACTCGGCAAATTAGCCCCGTACCTTTGGTATAAGGGGTGCCTGGACCTTTAAGCGAATGCTTGGGGGTCTAGGTTGCAATAACAAGGGGGACCCGACTGTTTAATAAAAACATAGATCCCCGCAAGCCCGTAAGGGTGTGAACGGGGGTTGAATCCTGGCCACTAGCGGTCCGTGAAAACCGGGTACAACCGGGCGAAGCGCCGCTGAAGGCCGGGAGTAACTCTGACTCTCTTAAGGTAGCCAAATGCCTTGTCGGGTAAGTTCCGACGTGCATGAATGGAGCAACGAGGTCCCCGCTGTCCCGACCTAGGGCCCGGTGAACCTACCTCTTGGTGAAAAGGCCAAGAACTTCCAACGTGGGGAGAAGACCCCGTGGAGCTTTACTGCAGCCTGTTGCTGGGGTAGGGTCTTGATTGCAGAGCGTAGGTGGGAGCCGTCAATCCCAGTCCCTCAGGGGGCTGGGGGAGGCAACAATGTAACACCACCCCCTCATGGCTATATCTCTCACCGGAGCGCAAGCTCCGGAACAACGGCAGGTGGGCAGTTCGGCTGGGGCGGCACGCCCTTGAAAAGGTATCAAGGGCGCCCTAAGGTCAGCTCAGGCGGGTCAGAACTCCGCCGTAGAGGGCAAGGCCAAAAGCTGGCTTGATTGGATCCTGAACAGCAAGGGATCCAAGGGCGAAAGCCTGGCCTAGCGACCGCTCGTGCCCCCCTCAGTGGGGGCCGGGCATGACAGAAAAGTTACCCCGGGGATAACAGAGCCGTCGCGGGTGAGAGCTCCCATCGACCCCGCGGTTTGCTACCCAGATGTCGGCTCTTCCTATCCTGGGAGTGCAGCAGCTCCCAAGGGTGGGGCTGCCCGCCCATTAAAAGGGAACGTGAGTTGGGTTTAGACCGTCGTGAGACAGGTCGGACTCTCCCTGTTGGAAGCGATGGTTGCTTGAGGGGAAGGTACGCCTAGTACGAGAGGAACGGTGTGCCGCTGCCTCTAGTTTACCGGTTGTCCGGTAGGGCAGATGCCGGGCAGCCACGCAGCAAGGGATAACCGCTGAAAGCATCTAAGTGGGAAACCCGCCCCGAGACTAAGCAACCAATCCGCTAAAGCGGACGAAGGCTCCTGTAGAACACAGGGTTGATGGAACGGGGGTGTAAGCGCCAAGGCTTCGGCCGAGGTGTTCAGCCCGCCGTCCCCAATCGCCTGAGGTGCTGATCCGGTCTTCTAGACCTGGGTGAAACCGGGAAAGCTGGAACCTGTGCATGTGTGATAGCAATTCTAAATAATGCGAAAGGGTTTTTGAGCTAAACTCGATCAGGCAGACTAGTCGCCTGGCAGCATGAGGTCCCTCACACCCGCCCCCTCCAGCGCCGCGCTGGAGACGGTGCCGAACCTCGCCTTCTCCCAGAGGTCCTTGATGTTTTTCGCCCCAGCGTACCCGAGGGCGGCCTTTAGTCCGGCCGAGAACTCGTCCATGACTATCTGGAGGTCACCGCGGTAGGGGACGTACCCCTCCACGCCCTCCGCTATGCCCTTTGCCATGGAGGCGTACCTGTCCACCGCGAACCTCTTCTGGCGGGCCGATGGACTGCCCATGCCCCGGATGGGCTTGTAGTACTTCCCACCTATCTTTATCAGGTTCCCTGGCGACTCGCTACAGCCGGCGAAGACGTTGCCCATCATTACGGTCGAGGCACCGACAGCCAAGGCGAGCATGGCGTCACCCGGTGTCCTTATGCCCCCGTCGGCGATTATTGGGATTTTCAGGTTTAGCTCTTCAAGGACGTCGGCTATCTCAGCCACGGCGAAGAGCGTGGGAGCCCCGGCCTTTGTGACCTGCGAGGTTATGCACGTGGAGCCGGATCCTATGCCGGCCCTGACCCCGTTCACCCTCTCCACGGCGCCGACTGAGTCCTTGAGAGCCTGCGCGGTGCCGATATTGCCTATGACAAGATCGGCGGATACTTCCTTGGCCATTCTCCTCGCGGCGTCGAGGATGTTCGAGTTGTGGAAGTGCGCCACGTCGCTGACCAAGGCGTCCACGTATTTGTCCAGTGCCTTAGCCCGCTCCAGGTCAAAGGGGGATACAGCGGCGGCGACCATCAGACGACCCTGTGAGTCCCTCGTGGCTGAGGAGTACTTCTCGCGGGAGTAGATGTCCTTGACGGTTATGAGACCTTGGAGCTTGCCGTCTTTATCCACGACCGGGAGCTTCTCAATCCGGTGGTCGTGCATTGTCCTCTTTGCCTCCTCGACGGTGACGGTCTGGGGGGCGGTTATCACCCTCTTCGTCATGACGCTCCTGATGTCCGTGCCCATCTCCGCGAAGGAGACGTCCCTCTTCGTCAAGATGCCCACGAGGCGCTCGCCCTCCACCACCGGGAGGCCGGAGATGCTGTTCTTGGTCATTATCTCGATGGCGTCCTTCACCCTAGCGCCTGGGGATATGGTGAAGACGTCCCTTATTATGAAGGACTCGGCCCTCTTTACCTTCTTCGCCTGCTCCACCTGCTCCTCCGCGCTCATGTTCCTGTGGATGACGCCAAGACCCCCGAGGCGGGCGAGGGCGACTGCCATCCTGCTCTCGGTTACGGTGTCCATGGGGCTCGAGACAAATGGGAGGTTGATCCTGATGTTGGTGGAGAAGGTGGAGGCTATGGCTATCTGCGAGGGCTCGACCTCTGACCTGCCGGGGACGATGAGGAGGTCACGGAAGGAGGAGAGGTTGGAGGCCTCGATGAGCCTTCTGTAGAAGTTGTTAGGCAAGGGGTTCACCCTTACCAATTGTTATGGCGAGGAGGGCGTTAATTACGCTTTTGCCCAAGCGATATGGGACGCATCAGGGCGTGCCGGGGCAATATTCATTCCTAGAGTGTTAGTTCGTCGTGGAGGGATTCATGGATGGGTTACGAATCCAATGGCCTGAGGTGCAGATCCGGTCTTCTAAGCCTGGGTGAAACCGGGAAAGCTGGAACCGTGCATGGCGTTAATAAAAACACATTTATAAATGAAAGACGACAGCCCATTTGTGGATGGATGTGCCGCAAAGGCTCTATGAAGAGACGCTCCTGTGCAAGACATTCGGAGGCATAACGGGCGTCCTCACTGCGCTATTCCTCGCGATCTACCTGTATCAGGCGCTGGTAGGGCCGATCGGCACCCGCCCTGCCCCGAACGACTTCTTCCTGGCAATGTTCATCCTCTTCCTAGCGATCACGGTAACCTTCAGCAGGTTGTCAATAGCCATCACTGGGGAGGCGGTAACTGTCGGTTACGGAGTTCTCAAGCGCACCTATCTGTTTGAGGACATCGCAGACTGCTACCCGGATGAGGCGTCAGCCATCAGGTATGGGGGGTACGGCATACGCATCGGCATATACAAGGGGAGGAAGAGGTTGGCTTACAACATACCGAGGACGCCCCGCGTTGTCCTGCTGTTAAAGAGGGCGAGGTATGAAGAGGTCGTCTTTTCAACCAGTAAGCCTGAAGAGGTAATCCGGGTGATAAGACAGCAGATAGGCAGATGACGGACCAGCTCCGGAGAAGGGGCAATGGATGACCGCAATCGAGGATTCTGTAGAGATAAGAACGGTGCCGGAGAGAATATGGGACCTCTTTCCCAAAATCGATGAGAATTACATCAGATGGCACCCCAAAGAGCGCGTGAAATTTGAGATGAAGGTGGAGTACATGAAGATCTTCCGAACAAATTGATCGTTCTACATCACGAACTCGTTGTGGAGGATCTTATACTTCAAAAGCGTAATGACTATAGAACAAAAGGGGGGGGCGTCTGCATTTTCACAGCCATCGTTTACTATAGGCTCCGACCCATTTCTGCTCGTTCGGAGCGGGTCAAGGATACGCTCAAGTCGGTAAAAAAGCACCAGGAGGAAGAGGAGAACCTAAAAAGATACTTGAGGGAGCCCCAATCGCCTAAGGTGTGAACCCAGTTCTAAGCCTGGGTGAAACCGAGAAAGCTGGAACCGTGCATGGCGTTAATGACGCTATTGTCTGCATTCATTTTTGATGACTCATAAAGTTGATAAGAAACCATATCGAATGCGCATTTCAAACTAGTTCAGTGAACAGAGTCTGATTGCTAGAACTTCATACCCCTTATGACTTCTTCAGGTATGGGATTCTCGAGTATCAGGTTCCGCTCCTTGCAGAGCCCTGCGATGTGCCGGTCGTTGCTCACGATCACGGATATGCTGTTGGTCTCCGCGGACGCGATCAAGTTGGCGTCGTACGACCTCGCCTGGTGGATCTTGGCGATCTCCAGCGCGCTCCTGGCGGTCTCGACCGTTACGGGCAGGACCTTTACCCTCCTGCTCCTTGACAGCGCGTCGAGCTTCAGGTATGCCTTCTCCCTTTCCACGCGGTAGTCCTCCACCAACGCGTGGTACGCTTCCAGCAGGCTCGTGGCGGCTACCGCTACGCTGATCTTCCCTTGGAGGGCTTCTTGGAGCAACGGCCAGCAGTAGGGGTGCGCGTCGTGCCCCCGGGCGAGTGCATACGATAGGATGTCGGCGTCGAGGAGCCTCATCGCTTCCATGCCCTCCCCCGCGAAAATGCCTTGTCGTGGGCCTCCGGAGAGCCGATCGTGCAGGGCTCCCTAAGGAGGTAATCCGCCGGGTCGCCTTCCTTGAGTGGGATCAATTCTATAGCCCCCTCCCGAACTATAAGCTCGAACCTGTCATTCTCAGAGAGACCGTATTTATCCCTGACCTCTTTCGGTATGACTATGCGACCCTGCTTGTCGATTGCCACTTTCAAATGGCATCACCATATACCATTACCATTAATTGTCATATAAATCCTTCGAACCTTGATGGGAACGGCTCCAGCGCAATGGATGGCAGGCAGACTTCTATAGAAGTGAGGCTGATACTCAAGTGAAGAGTATGCCTTTTACGCCTTACCACCTCGGACCGGCGATAGCCATAGGACTGCCATTCAGGCGGTTCCTGCACACCCCCACCTTTTTGGTTGCCAGCGTGGTATTGGACATTGAGCCCTTCCTGGTGCTTCTCATGGGTCTTAACTATCCCTTACACGGTTACTTCCATACGCTGATTGTTGCGGCAGTCACGGGTGCGGTGCTTGGGTCCTTAGCGTCGCTACTGGAGGGCACTCTCAGCCCGCTCTACAGGTTACTACTGCTCGAGGGTGATGCAAAGTTCAAAACGAATACCTTCGCAATCTCCGGCGTATTAGGAACAGTCATACATGTGCTGCTCGATGCCCCGCTGTATCCGGACATTCTTCCGTTTTACCCGCTCGCCGTTAACCCCTTGTACGATCCTGGGGTTTCTCTTCAAATCTACAGCCTGTCCTTTTGGGCGGGGGTGTTCGGGATAATTTACTATGTTTTTATGATAATTTCGTCATTGTACAGGAGGAAAGTGGGGAGGACGGGACGCTACCAGTGAAAACGATGGCACTGCGGCTTGATTTTTGGAGACGTATCAAAAAGGGGAAAAGTCAACTCTTCTGATTATCTGTCTAGCGGAAAGCAAAGAATTCCTTAATGAACTCTTCACCCTCCAGTAGCCCAAGAACTCCCTTCTTGCAGTTCTCCTCATCGAACTTCTCGACGGATGATCCCTTGACCTTGATTTTTGGATTGTAGATCAAGAAAGGAACGGGCTCGGACGAGTGCGTCCTCTTTACGCACGGCGTGTAGTGGTCGGGCAGGACCGCGATGGAGATCTCATCCTTTATCTCGCTCAGCCTCCTCAGCGCGTTCCCGATCAGGCGTTTGTCAAAATACTCGATCGTCTTTACCTTGAGTTCATAATCTGCTTCATGAGATGCCTCATCGCTTGCCTCAACGTGGCAGTAGACAAAATCATGGCTCTTTAGAGCCTTAACCACTGCGTCTGCCTTCCCTTCATAGTTTGTGTTCGCCAGGCCTGTGGCACCCTCGACCTTTATGACCTCGAACCCGGCGTAGACCCCAATGCCCTGCAACAAGTCAACAGCGGAGATCACGGCTCCCTTTTTTCCGTACTTATCGAAGAACTTCTCCAGCTTTGGCCTCTTCCCGGGCGACCACGGCCAGATATAATTTGCCTTGTCCTTTCCCCGCTTCGCCCTGTCAAGGTTCACGGGATGGTCTTCAAGCAGCTCGTTCGACTTAAGGATGAGGTCGTTCAGGACTGCGTTCGTGTGGGCGTCACCCTTGACCATCACCTTCGCCATCTCTATCCCTGGAACGTCGTGGGGAGGGATGCACTTCACGTTTTTTGAGAACTCGTCTCCCTTCAGGACGAGAATGTGCCTATAGCTCACGCCTGGGTAGAACCTTATTTTAGCGGAACCGAGCTTTTTGTCCAGGTCCCTTATCAGGGCGGCAGCCTCTACGCTCGAGATGTGACCAGCACTATGGTTCTTTATCTTCCCGTCTTGAACGCAGATCAAATTGCACCTGAGGACTACCTCGTCCTCCGCTATCTTCAAGCCCATGTTGGCGGCTTCCAGTACCCCCCTACCCTCGGAGAAGACGCGCGGATCGTAGCCCAATACGCTTAAGTTTGCGACATCGCTCCCAAGCGGCATCCCCTCCGGCAGCGTCCTGAGGAGCCCGCATCTTGCTTTTTTCACCAAGGAATCGATGTTTGGCTTGTCAGCGACCTGCAGGGGGGTCTTATTGCCCAATTCCTTTATGGGATAGTCTGCCATGCCGTCCCCCAAGAAGACTACGTATTTCACATCGAAAACCTCGAAGGCAAGAATTGTTTAAGTTCAATCAAGGTATTTAAATTTAAGTCGTCTTGACCCTTTTGATGAAAGTGCTGATCCAGTTATCGGTTGATGTATTCGAGACCGAGGCGTACGTTGCGTTGCCCCCAATCGTCTGAGGTGCAGATCTGGTCCCAAGCCTGGGTGAAAACGAGGAAGCCGGAGTCTGTGCACGGCTCACTTATGCGAAAGTACCACTTTTTTTAAAAAAAATAATACTTATATTTAGGTGAAATCTCAAGTTAAGGTATACGTGGGGCAGGGTCTGCTTGACTTTCTACAAGATCACTCTAAATGAGAATTGTGGCAGCTCTAGGATATGCATCTATAATTCAGGATGCAACTTCAAATGTGTTGGGTGCGCCTATAAGATCAATCCCGCTGAGATGGCAGAGTCGTGTGCAAAGGCGCTAGATGAAAGTAGAATTATTGGAATATTGGCATCCCTAAGGCCTAAAAGGGTTCATTTCCTAGGAGGCGAACCTACCTCAAATCCGGCGCTCAGCAGAATTGCAAAGTTTGCACATGAAGAGTTGGGCGCTGTAACAAAAATAGGTCATTCAAACGGCTCGATAAGAATGCCGGACTACATTGACGAGGCGTCCATAAGCATAAAGGCATATGATGAACGTGCCCATTTTGCTTACACGGGCACCACCAACAAATCTGTCTTAGCCAATTTCAGAGATGCGTACGAGAGGGGCATCCGCCTTGAAGCAAGCACGGTCCTCATCCCCGAAATAGTAACTACTGATGAGGTCGAACGTATCGCTGAATTTGTTGCTTCGATAGACCCTGAGATCGGATTCCACATCACCGCATACATACCCGTACCAGGAATTACATTAAAACCCCCTACCCCTCAAGAACTATCTATAGCTGTTAGGGATGCCAAGAAGCACCTTAAGAAAGTGAACTTCAGGCAGCTTACCATCGAGGGGCGGGCTGAACTAAAAAAGACCGACCCATCCTTCTGCAGTGTTCAAATCGCATAGTTCCTAAAATAGGCAGTAATGTGCATTGTGTTTTCATTAAGGAAGCCCGCCGTCCCCAATCGCCTGAGGTGCTGATCCGGTCTTCTAGCTGACTATGGAGGGAAGATCATTCGACATATATTAGGGTGCGTCGCTAACCTTATCCATTATGGTGATTTACTATGCCAGAATCTGCGCTGATTGACGACTACAACAGGCTGATGGAAAAGGACAAAGAGATAATAATCCTATCCTCCGTGGACTCGATCATTAAATGGGATATGGAGACGAAGATGCCTCCGGGGGCGTTCGGTCTGCGGAGCCAGCAACTCGCCCTGCTCAGCCAGATAGACCACAGAATGACGACCGATCCCGAGATAGGAGCCCTTCTGGGGAGGGTAGAGGGGCACCAGCAGTACCAAGAACTCAGCGAGTTCCAGAGGAGAAACGTCTACCTCGTCAGGAAGTTTTACGATGAGAACACGAGGCTCCCAGAGAAGCTCGTCTCGGAGATGGCGAGGCAGCAGGCCGTGGCATACGAGAAGTGGAAGAAGGCGAAGGCGGCTAAGGACTTCTCGATGTTCAAGCCAGATTTGGAGAAGATGTTCGAGCTGAAGAGGCAGAGCGCGGAGATACTGATGGAGCCAAAGGGGGTCAAGACACCCTACGACGCCATGATCGATCTTTTCGAGCCAAAGGTGACCCAGGACATCATCGCCAGGACGTTTGATGAGCTTAGGGGCGGGCTGATTCCCATTATAAGGAAGTGCGTGGGCTCGGCCGTCAAGCCGGATACGTCGGTGCTGAAAAGGAGGGTGCCCGTCAAGGCGCAGGAGGAGATCTCTAGGTCAATAGCCAGGTTCATCGGCTACGACATGGAGTCTGAGAAGGCGAGGGGCAGGATAGACGAGACCGAGCACCCCTTCACGATCGGTTACTACGACGACGTGAGGATCACGACACACTACTTCGAGGAGAACTTCGCCTCTTCCCTCTTCTCGGTGCTGCACGAGGGCGGGCACGCCATGTACGATCAGAACCTGAAAGGGGAGTGGATGTACCAGCCGGTCGGAACGGGATGCTCCTACGGGTTCCACGAGTCCCAGTCAAGGTTCGTGGAGAACATGGTTGGGAGGTCGTACGAGTTCTGGGAGCACTACCTGCCGGAGCTGAAGAGGATCACGAGCAATGCCCTCGCCGATGTTGATCTGGAGGGGTTTGTGCCCGCCGTGAACGTGGTCAGACCATCGAAGATCCGCATCGAGGCTGACGAGGCCACATACTCTCTGCACGTGATAATAAGATTCGAGCTGGAAAGGGATCTGTTTGCGGGCAAGGTAACGGTGGGGGAGCTCCCTGCTGTGTGGAACCAGAAGTACCGGGACTACCTCGGGGTGGAGATCGAGAACGACTCGGAGGGGGTCCTGCAGGACGTACACTGGGCGCATGGGTACTTCGGGTACTTCCCGTCGTATGCGCTGGGGAACATCTACGGGGGGCAGATCCTCTACAGGATGGAGAGGGAGATGCCGCAGTGGCGCGAGAGCCTTTCAAAGGGCAACTTCCACGAGGTCCGGGAGTGGCTCATGAGGAACGTCCACGCCTACGGGAACCTGTACGACCCTTTGGACCTCCTCAGGAGGGTTTCAGGGGAGGGGATAACGCCCAAACACTTCATTGATTACTTGGATTCCAAGTACTCAAAAATATATGGCTACAAGTGAATGCTATGGTGACCTTTTTTACTATGACAATGGGATTTGCCTAGTTGAAGCGCAAGGGCATCTATTTTTTAGCAGCTTTAACAAGTTTCCAGTCGCCAAGAAGACCTTTTTGATAAAGATGATTCAGCCCACATGTCTTGCATCTCATTATTTTAGTGCTCTTTTTGGCATCGTATTCAATTATTTCGAGGATACCTTTGCAGTCAAAGCATCTCAAAGTCTTTTTTTCGTCTTCCTCGAACATCAGAACTCACAACTAATCTTTTTGATGTATAACCGATATAACAATTACGATTGATTTTTAACAAGCTCTAACTAATTTTGATTTCCATTATTAGATCAGTCCCATGGGGACTATGGCTTACAGGTACAGTAGGAATTTTTATCTTAGGGTAAGTAATGAATCTATTGGGCGAGTTGGTGGGCGGCTCACGGGCCTCCGGCAACGGAAGGCCTGAGGAAACTCCACCCTCCATGTAGGACCGCGGCGCCGCGAGGCGTAGGGGGAGACCCCTGCTCTTGGAACAGAAACGGGACGTCCGGTGGCGCGACGATGAGGCGGGTGTACGATTTCCCGCCGAGGATGCCGCCGGCTGCGTTGAAACGGCCAAACCGCGGGGAGAAAGGGCAAATAGAGGCTGATGACGCCTACGGGAAGCCCGGGTAGCCCGCATAGTCAAATGCCGCCTAGAACAGAAGGTGGGTTACGGCCAACACGCCCTCTTTTTAATTAGATGTTATATCCTTTCTTGTAATCTTCCTCTATTTTCTTTATTGCGTCACCGTCTTTAGCGGTTGAGTAAAACGAGAGTGGCTCTTTGTTCAGTGTAAGAAATGTCGGGCCCCACTTCATCTTCGAGAGTAATGAGCCGGCCTCCTCCTCGAAGCCTGTAATGTATAGGGTTGCGGCGACGGCCTCGAGGGTGCTAAGCTTGTAAGGTATCGAGTAATGTATGGGATTTGCCGCCAGAAGGAACGGAAGATGCCTAGCGACGAAGTGCCCCGTTGATGGCAACTTTTCAATCCGGTTCCACGAGCAGTCTATAGCTGAAATGCCTCTCTCCGCAACAAAGGATCTATCTTGAGGCGACAGCACTTCTTTGGCGAATGGGTAAAGTAGAAGTGATCCTCTGGGTAGCCCCTTTACGTTGTAGACCACCTTGGCAAGCCCAAGCCTCCCCAGCTTCAGCGCGGTGCACTTCTTGGGATCGCACTCCCGCATGTGGTAGATGTATATCGACGGCTTTGTCGGTCTGCTCGTCTTTAACCCCCGAATGGCAATCTACTTAAGTCGCATATATTATTGATTCTCTGGGTGCAATATGATGCCTATAGCCTACGTATTGATAAACACGGCAAAGGGCTCCGAGGATAAGGTGCTGAAGGAGCTCAGGAAGCTCAAGGGCATCATGGAGGTACATACCCTGTACGGGATGCACGACATCATCGCAAAGGTGGAGATAGGGGACCAGCCGGACAAGCTGAAGGAGGACATAATCTGGAAGATCCGGCGGATAAATGAGGTTCAGTCCACGACGACGCTCATAGTGGCAGATACCTTTTAGGTGGCAGAAGATTAAGAGAAGTAAAGGCAGAAGCAAAAGTTGTGGTCATAGTTAAGGTTATGGTTTATGCCTCTCTATCACCTCGGGATGGACGACACGGACTCGCTCAAGCTGGGTTGCACGACCTACATCGGGGCTTTGATGATCTCAGACCTTGCAAAGGACGGCAGCAGGTTCGTGGACTACCCCAACCTCATCAGGCTCAACCCCAACATCCCGTGGAAGTCTCGCGGAAATGCGGCCATCTGCCTCAGGTTCATGTCAGACCGCTCTCCCGATGATATTTTGGGCACGGCGTTCGAGCTGGCGGAGCAGTACCGGGACCGAAAGGATCCGAAGAACCAGCCGGGGATCGCGCTGCTCGAGGGGGAGGTCCCTTCACACATCAAGGAGTTCGGGCGCCGGGCGCTCTACAACGTGCTCACGCTGGACGATGCGTTTCATACCGCCCAAAAGGCAGGCGTCAAGTACCGGATCATTAGGGGCGGGTTGGGTCTGGTGGGTGCCATCGCCGCGGTAGGTAGCACTTTAGAACAGGATCACACCTTCGAGCTCGTCATATACCGCAGAAAGGCGCTGTGGGGGCGCAGGCGTGACGTGGACTATAATAGCGTCCTGAAGTTCGACAAGGAGACGACCCCGCTCACCTTCAACAACATTGACTACGAGAAGAACCGCCTTCTGGTAACCCCGCACGGTCCCGATCCCATCCTCTTCGGCGTGAGGGGCGAGTACCCCGCAGTCGTGATGGAGGCTCTAAAGAAGATCAAGTTCAGGGGCGCCGAGCGTTGGGTAATTTACAGGAGCAACCAGGGCACGGCCGCCCACCTCGTCCGTACCTTATTGATAAGGGACCTGAAGCCCTACCAGGCGGCTGTTTTAAAGGGCGTTATCACCAAAGCGCCCAGGGTTCTGAAGGGCGGGCACGTGATCGCCTCGATAAGGGACGGTACGGGCGAGATCGATGTTGCCGGCTACGAGCCCTCGGGGGGCTTCAGATACACCGTCAGAGATCTCATGCCAGGCGACCGTGTAAAGGCGTTCGGCGGCGTCCGTGTTCTTAACGACGGTAGGTTCACCTTCAACTTGGAGAGGCTTGAGGTTCTATCGCTTGTTTCCGAAGCCTACAGGAACCCCGTCTGCCCCAAGTGCGGGAAGAGCATGAAGTCCGAGGGGAGGGGTAAGGGCTACCAGTGTAAGAGGTGCGGTCTAAAAGCAAAGGAACCGGTGCTGGAGGAGATCGACAGGAGGATAAAAACAGGGGTTTACCTCCCCCCGCCGAGGGCGATGAGGCACCTCACGAAGCCGTTCCAGAGGTTCGGTCAGGAGAAGGCGTCCTGGGAAGGCAAGGTTGGCGTCTTTCACGGACTCTTTTGAGATTCGGCGCCATCCAGTTTATTTGAGGCGACGATGATATTACTAACAGTGTGAGTATTATGGACAAATTCATCTCCGAGCACCTGATAAACCAGGAAGTCGACATCTACTGCGGCTGGACTGACAAGTTCACTGGCAAGGTCGTGGCCTGCGCCGATGGTGTCCTAACTCTCGAGACGAAGAAGGGCATCTACACCCACATAGCGGTCGACAAGATCGTGGCAGTGTGGAGAAAGAAACAGCCATAAAAACTCTTTTTTCTTAGTGCGATAACATGTTCAAAGTACGGACAGGAGAAGGTGTCTTGAAGTGGCAGTGTGGGCATTTTTCACGGACTCTTCTGGATGCCGAGCACCGACTTCATGACCTTGGGGTCGCATTCCGCGGGCGGGATGATGATATCCGCACTCCGGTAGACCTCGACCGGCATCCCCTTGCCCCTCACAAACCTGTGTATCTCCCTGAGGGTACGCGAGAACTCCTCGTCCTTGTCCTCCTTCAACAGGGAGAAGAGCCTCCTTCCAGTCTCCAGTACCCTATCCAAGTCTTCCCCTTCCACGGAGTACTTACCATCGCCGGAGAGTAGGATGATCAGCCTCGCCGCCTCCCTTAATTATTATTAGGACGTTTAGGATTTAAACGGGTTTATTGTTCTCCCCATTTTAACAGATGGATTCTGCTCTTCAAGTGACCCGTAAAAGTTTATAAGTTCCTCAACCTTCCATCAAAATAACAAGTCTTTTGACCTACTAAAAAGCGGGGTGGGGTAGCCAGGTTATCCCGCGGGGCTCATATGCCCCGTGCTGGGAAACCCCGAGATCGGTGGTTCAAATCCACCCCCCGCTACCACTATCATTTTGAGAGGACGGTCTCCATCGAGAAGGCTGTTCCGCCACAGTTCAGTATAAATGGAAGTTGTAGTCTTGAAATTGATCATATTATAGTAGCCAGGGCTGAGCACTACGTTCGGGGATTACAGAAGGATACCGCGCGAGGCAATGATCCTGATCTACGCTAGTATTTTACCTGCCCTCGCCTTCGGGATGTTCTATACGGATATTGCGTACTTCCTCACCGCCGTTCAGGGGCTGTCGGATATTTTCATGGGCAGTGTGATCATGGTAATGGGGATAACCACAGTTGTGGCCAGCATCCCCCTCGGTATTGCGGCTGATCGCTACGGGAGGAGGAAGGTCCTCATTATAGGAAACGTGGTAGCGAGCCTGATGATAGCCATCTTTGCCCTGACCACAGAACCGGCCGTCCTGTTTCTTGGTGCGGTCCTCGAGGGGGTCTCTGAGGCTGCTTATTCTGCATCATCCAGCGCCCTCATGGCTGAGAAGGCTGGCGATGGGAGGAGAACGGCCGTCTTCTCGCTGTCAGGTTTCATGGGCGGCATTGCGTTTGGGATTGGCGGCTTCGCCATTCCGCTGGTTGTTGTCTTTGAAGGTTTTGGCTACAGCAATAGGGAGTCCCACATCATCCTTTACCTCGTACTCGCAGCCCTGAGTCTGGCATCGACCCTACTGATGCTCAAAGTCAGCGAGTCGAAGACTCTGCGCAAGGAGAGAGGCGTGAAGAATCTCCTGCCGAGGAAGTCCATGAACGTCCTGATGAAATACGCGCTCGCTGGCGCCATCGTTGCCTTCGGCGCGGGTATGTTTGTACCCCTTATGACGAGGTGGCTACATCTAGCGTACGGCGTGTCGGACGCGATAAGCGGACCCATCCTGGGGATGTCCAGCATCCTGATCGGGATCGCGACTCTGGCTGCTCCAGCACTAGCAAGGAGGCTGGGGATGGTGAAGGCCATCGTCGTGACCCAGGCGGTCTCGACGGTCTTCATGTTTACCACGCCCCTATGCCCCGGGTACCTGTTGGCGAGCGCGCTCTATACCATAAGGACTTTCTTAATGAATATGGCCGGTCCGCTTCAGCAGTCTATGATCATGGGGCTGGTCGCCGCGGATGAGCGGGGCGCTGCCTCAGGCATAAGCTCTGCGTTGTGGAGGCTGCCGAACTCTTTGAGCACCACCATAGGTGCATGGCTTATGGGAATAGGGTTGCTAGCTATGCCGTTCTACCTAGCAACTATACTTTACGTCATTTCCATAACATTATTCTGGTTCTTCTTCCGCACAACCAAGATGCCGGAGGAAAAGAACGCCCTAAAGAGCGAACAATGAGAGTTTGATCTTTTGAACTGTAAAATCAAATCTTAATAGAACTTAGGATGATGAGAGGAGTACCTCATTTTTATAAAGTAAAAAGATTATTATTCAGTATCTAAAAGCAGCTCTAGCTATCCTCCCTTCTTATGAGCTGATTCGATTCTACCGCCAGATCCACCGCCCTTTCCTTTGCCTCTTTGAATTTGAAGTTGACCAACCTCTTTCCTTTGAATAGTTTATCGCGGATCACTTCGCCTAGTTGGTCGTCCATTTTAACCGTCAGGATAATAGAGCCCTCTGCGAGTGCGGTGTCCTTTAAAAGTCCGTCCTTGTCACCATCTACTATCCCTATTATCGGGATCCTGTACCTCGACAAGATCTCCCCAGCGATAGCAGTCGTATCATCCCCTATGGTTACTGCGCCGGTTATCCCTCTTCTTATCCCCCCGTAGACGGTCGCACCCGAGCGGCTTGCCACATCATGCTCTATGAACGCAATGAGGTCTCCCTTTGGTGTGGGAACATGATACCGACGCTTAAATTCGGTCCTCCTCAGGGAGGTCGTGGTGTCCAACTTGACCTTGAAGAGATCTATCTTCCCCCTTCTGATCAGTTTGATAAGCCCTTGTTCCTTAAACTCGACACTATCCCCGCCCACAATCTTTCCGTCGGACTCTCTGAGTATCACCTCCTCTGAAGTGGCTCGCCCTACAACCGTTCCGTTGACAAGGACGAAGTCCCCTGGCTCAGCGGCCAATACCTTCCTATATTTAATGCCGTCTTTGATCCATTCGGTCTTCCCATAATCAGGGGGCGGGGTTGACTTAAATCCCAATTTTTTTACTAGTTTGGCGCTCAGATCGCTTTTGGCACACCAATCGATCACCACCCCGTTCTTGGCTTCGACCTCGACTATTGGGATGTTGGGGCAGTTTAATTTCTTGACCAAGTGCCAGCAGAACGCGTGGGACTTTAAGGGGTTATCAGAATACATTGCCATAACTATGGAATCACATTCCCTTACCATCTCAGCCAAACACTGGCTGGTCGGTCTGAAGTCGCATTTGATCTTGTCATCCATGGAGCTGTCCAATACGGCCAAAGTGCCCATGGTTCCACTAAGCCTGGCATCGACCGTACCAAAACCGCCCAATATTTGTAGGATTTTCCTCGCCCAGTCCGAATCTATTACCTCCGGCCTGTGGAAGATTACGCCTACCCTCATGCTTCTACACCGGGTCCACTGATAAGAAGGTTCACGGGGTCTATAAACCTGAGTTTTAGTGCGCCCAGATGTGATAATTTTAATTTTAGAAGAGTGGAAGGTTGAATGTATTAAAGTTTATTTATTAATTCATTAAAATCCTTTGCGAGTTGCCTTAGCTGATCTTTAATCCAGCTCCTCTTAATCTCTAGCAGGGCCATGAGCAACCTGGCGGTAATCTCGTCGTTCGGGTAGCTCTTCTTGTCGGATGCCAGGTACCGGTACAGAGCTGGTCGCGAGATCCTTGTTACCTTGGAAGTTTTATAGATGGACCCGTATACCTCGAGTAAGGTCTTCAGAAGGGAGATCCTTTGTTCGTTGGGTATGTACTGCGCGATTAACTGAACCACTTCAAAGCTCTCTTTGGACATGGAAGATCAGAAGACCTATGGAGGATCTATTATAAGAAGGTGACCCCAAGGCTTCTTTTGGACCTGGTATTGTTGTTTCTCCAAGCCGGAGCCCATGACATTAGTTATTTAAGAGTTAGTTCTCAAGCATTTTAGACTGCAACCTATTTATAGAAATTGATCCTACTAGACAACTACACTATTTATTTTATAGGAAATAAATAATATTAAATAATATACACTTCCTAGCGAAAAGATGGGGTCTGAGAGCTATCATGGCCTTCTAGGGTGCAGGCGTGTCTTTATTTAAATCTTTTTATAATTTTTTTATATAATTATGTAAAATTAACCTCCACTGGAAATTTTCATAATAATTTAATAATTGATCTAAAATTGTCCTAATTATATGGATCTCACCTAAACAACAACATCCCTCATTATTTATACCGGCCATAGGTATCCGGTAATCGAGATCCATCGTGCCAGAGAGCTTTTTAGAGGGCCCCACCCTTCAATTCTATGTAATAAGTATGTTACAATTAATCCGGCAGAAACACGTGTTTCTGGGAACAGGGAAGCCTGCTTTAGAGCTTACTTTATGTAACTACCCTGTTACAACTCACCATCAAACACTGTCAAAATAGTTCATTAAACAATACTCTATTTAAGGCTCACAAAATCACCATGAACTCTGATATATAAACTTTACTATCATCAACGGTATTTTTCATGGTGCACCATCGTTTTTGATGATCCATTGACATCATCAATGTTAGAGTTTTTTATCCAAAAAAATCTAGCTACTTTTCCTTTGCGTTCGTAATAGTGACTTTATCTTAGTTCATTCAGTAATGAATCATCATAAATTAACATCAAAGGTCCTATAAGGGCCGTCATAGCGTCACTGTGACTATATCATGGTGCATATTGTTTTTAAGGTTTTCATAATTCACCCCTTCACTTCCACTCCAACGCTGTGAATCACTTGATTTGCCATGTGATTTGCTGTGAAACCGTTACAAATAAGCCAGAAAAATGAAAGAAGTGCAAATCTTCCTTTTTTAACCATAATTACCATCAAATTTAACTTTTCTAACAACGTTATGGGGACTACAATACGCTCATATACTGGTGAAACCGTAGAGAATTCAAACCACTCACTCAGTGATCTGTATGAAAAAACTGAAAATAGAGTTCTGTGATGGGAATGGAGAGCAGGTCACAGTAGCCATGAGTGGGTCGGTCTCCAAGGAACGTCTCTATCAGATCATCAACCTCTTCAACACCAATGATGATCATAATCCGCCGGCAGCTAGCCACGTCACAAAGACGGCTATGGCCAAGATCCTTGATTTGATAAAGTCCCAACTAAGTAAATCATGGTTCACGAGCAAAGACCTTTCATTGATGTATATGGAACAATATCACGAATCAATAAAACCCAGTACAGTATCCACATACCTCACAAGACTCTATAATAATGGCTATCTTGAGCGTAATGGTAACAGGTCATGTTGGCAATATCGCGTTGTAACAACGATCTCTGCAAAAAACGTGGAAAACATCATCAAGGATCTTAGTAAGAAATAATGTGACTTTTTCAATCTGTCACAGGGTTCCAGTCACAATACTCTATCTACGATGGAGCTCCTAGTGTTTGAGTTGCACCAGTCGTCTGACTTAGCACAATTTTCTTGATGTTTTCAGGAACAACGTACATGTAAGGCCATGTTGTCTCGTCTCTGATGATTTTTTTCTCATCAGCAAGCTTCTTAAGGGTCCTAGCAACGTGCTCCCTAGCTTTCCCGACGCTCTGTGCAACTGGTGTGGCGCTCTTCGTGCCAGGGTTGTCGATGAGGTACTTGATGATGGCCACTTCTGTTTGATTAAGTCCCTCCTTCCTCTCCAAGGACTTTGCAGCTTGCGGTTGTATTGGTTGTGATATTGGTATCTGCGGCCCTGGCGCCTCTGCCTCTATCCTAGACGGCTTTACCTCCGTGGTTACAGCAGGAGTTCTTATTACCTCTGGAGTAATTAATGGTTTGGTAACATATCCTGTTGTTCTTTCAACAGAGATTTCTTGCAGTTTATCATGAACTCTCTGGAGATCCAGCCTCAGCCGGCTTACATCCGACTCTAAAAATGTAATGTATTCTTCAATACGCCTTAATCTTTCCACCAAGTCGCGCCTTACCAGTGCCAATTCGACCTTGAGCTCTTCAACGACCCGGTCGCTCCTATCCTGAAGACTCAACTTTGGCACCTTTTCCATTATTTTAATATTAATTATGATGTTTTATGTTTTAAGGTTTTTGGTTGTGAGTGACTATAAATCACTAACCTTTATTTAGGATAACAATATTCTCTCACAGGGTGTGATTATTAATTACAACTAACTCACAGTCACATCATTTGCTTGGCTATAAGGTCGATTTTCGTGATAATTCCGACCATGCGCCCATGTTCATTCACTAAGATGGCAGGGCTTCCCATTGATAGTAACTTTGATACTTCATCAAGGTCCGTCTCAATGCTCACAGCGGGGAAGGGGTCTTCCAATAAATATAATATTGGCATGTTCAATAACTCTTTAAAGTTTTCATCTTTGAGTTTTTTAAGTATAGTCTCTTCCCTTACGCTGCCGGCCACATTGTCTCCCTTCATAACCGGAAGTTGTGAGATTCCGTTCTTCCACATCACTTCGACTGCCTTACCTATGGTTTCATTAACATCTACCGTGATGACCGGCTGATGCATAATGTTCCTCATCGTGAACTTGGTCTCGGTGACTTCATTCAGGACTTTCAAAATTTTCCTCAGAGTCGACACGCGAGGATCAACGTCTCCAGACTCTATCCTTGCCACCAATGCCTGACTTATGCCAGCCTTGGTTGCCAACTCCTTCTGTGTGAGGTGTGCCCTCTTCCGCAAGATCCTTAATTCTTGAGGAGTTGGTGGTAATCCAACCATTTATATTGAGCCTCGGTTGATCTATATTATTTCGAATAATATTTAACTTTGGTGACTGCTGGAAATGATGAAGCGCGCTCACGTCTTTGCACGCGGCCTTGTGCAGGGTGTAGGCTTCCGACCTTTCATTTACACGATAGCAATCGCTAATGGTCTGAAAGGCTACGTTTTGAACTTGGGCGATGCTGGCGTTGAGATCTTGGTGGAAGGCGACGAGGCGAAGTTAAAGAAGTTCATCGCCGAGATCCGTGAGAAGAAACCATCAGTTGCCAGGGTTGATGCTCTCGATATAACGTGGGAAGCGCCGACCGGGGAATTTGACAAGTTCACGATAGCGGAAAGCGACGAGAGGCGTTTGACTGTAAGATCTGTGATACCTGCCGATCTCGGCATCTGTGACCTATGTATCACAGATATCTACCGCAAGAGCCGCTGGCATAGTTACTCCTTCACATCGTGTGCACAGTGTGGACCGCGGTTCACAATGATTCGCAAGCTTCCATACGACAGAGAGAATATCTCCATGGTGGACTTCCCTTTCTGCTCTCATTGCCAAACTGAGTACGACAATCCGATGGACCGGCGCTATGATGCTCAGGGTATCACGTGCCCGATATGCGGTCCCAGACATACGCTGGTCGACAAAACCGGCGAACCACTCACAGGTGAACCACTTAGTGAGGCTGCGAAGCTCCTGTCTGAAGGTTATATAGTCTCCGTGAAGGGGATCGGTGGCTTTCACGTGGCTGTGGACGCCAGCAATGAATCTGCAGTGATGGAGCTCAGGAAGAGGAGAAGGCGCCCAGCCCAGCCGTTCGCTGTGATGTCTCGCTCTATTCAGAAGATAAGGAACTTTGGAATAGTTTCACGCCAGGAAGAGGACCTATTGAAGAGCGTGCAACGCCCCATCCTAACTCTTCAGAAGTCATCACCATGCTCACTCGCGGACTCCATCTCTCCTGGTTTGGACTCAATCGGCGTAATGCTTCCCTACACAGGCATTCATCTCCTCCTCCTTGACAACTTTGCAAAAGATGCCTTAGTCATGACGAGTGGCAATTATCCTGGCAAGCCGATATCAACGGATAACAAGCAGGCCCTAAAGGAACTTAGAAACATTGCAGATTTCTACCTGATGCATAACAGAACTATCATTAATCGCTGTGACGACTCGGTTATCAAGGTCGTAGAGGGGGTGCCGATGTTTCTGAGGAAGTCTAGGGGCTATTCTCCCTCCTATCTCGCAATGCCTTGGAACATTGGCAAGAACGGTTTGATATCGGTGGGCGGCGAGTTTAATGTAACTGGCTCGGTCTTCCTGCAGGACCGCATCATTACAACGCAGCATATAGGGGATATCAGCGAACTGGAAACATTGGATTATCTGAAAAGTGCTCTGAAGTTTATAACTAAAATTTATAATATGTCCGACTTTTCATACATCGCTCATGATCTCAACCCCTCTTTCCTGACGACGAGGTATGCAAAGGAACTTGCGGATCTCTATAAAACCCAAACGATCCCGGTTCAGCACCATCACGCTCACCTTGCGTCCCTTATGGCGGACAACTCAATGCCCCGAGACGCCTCTATAGTCTGCATTGCGATAGACGGCGTGGGCTACGGAACGGACGGCATGGCATGGGGAGGGGAGATCCTCCTTGGTGGGTACTCCAATTTTGATAGAGTCGGGCATCTCCGGTACCAACCGATGCCAGGGGGAGACCTCTGCGCATATTATCCTGCGAGGTTTCTTGCTGCAATTTTATCAACAGTTATGAGCGATTCTGAAATCTTAGCACTTTTTGAGAAGAATTATTCCCATTATTTACGACACGGAATGGACGAATTAGATGTGATATTGAAACAATCAAGGACTAACGATGCCTTAAAGACCTCAAGCATGGGCCGTCTCCTTGACGCGATCGCCGCTTTGATGAACGTTTGTGCCCTGAGGACGTATGAGGGAGAGCCTCCCATGCGGCTTGAAGGTGTGGCAAGGCGTGGTAAGCCCGGAAAAATCGCCCTCCGCCTTCCATTTTCAAAACAAAATGGGAAATATATCATCAATACTTCAGATTTTATGTTGTCACTGCTTGAGAACATCCAAAATAAAAAAGAAAACATCACATTTGAGGCCCACCGCGTTTTGGGCATCACATTGGGCGAGCTGGCTTGCAGGATAAGCGATGAAAACGGGGTTCCAACCATTGGTCTAACCGGCGGTTCCGCGGTTAATACACTATTATTCAAGTATATTAAAGAGACAGTCGAAAGAAATAACAAACAATTCTTGTTCTATAGAACCATCCCATGTGGGGACGGCGGCACATCCACGGGCCAAGTTGCCGTCGCAGCCGCTTTTCAGTAGACTGTGACTGAGTTGCGCATCACACTGTGATTATAAATCATGTTTATTATTGTAAATCACCATCATTTTGCATACAAACCCTTAAATGGTATACTAAACCTCTCGATCCGATGGTAATTTTGTACAAAACGATGATACTCCTGCACGAACTTTCCATCAAAGCCATGTTAATGCTCTACCATGGGGGCATGACCATAAAATTACCATTATTGTCCGATCATGAGCTGATGGTAATCCGATGAAAAACCATAATTTGACATGGAAATCGTGATATTACTTTTCCCATGAAAAACTCTGTGATAATTACCTTACTACGGCATAAACCACGATGCCGGCCGCGATTAACGCCGCTATCAGCACCATGATCTTCCTTTTTGCTGCCTTGATAGTTTCATGGGTAATATGCCAGAGATCCTCTATGCCTTTATCCCCAAGGAGGTATACATCCTCCACCTTTGTTTTAGAAAACTTCACCAAACACTCGGCTTTTTTAGAGTCTGCCTCCCTTACGGTTTCTAGGATTTTTTCGATTAAAACCCCTTCAGGTATGGCTTTACCAAGTGGAGCGTACCCCTCGCCAGCCTTCAGAGCTACAACAATATGTGTATCCGTCGTAGTAACCTCTACAGGGTCAAAGCCAGCCTTTCTCAATACCGATTGAATCTTCTCTCTAAGTCCGACGACCATGTTATTTCCATCAAGGGCGACATAAGCCGCCTTCTGCCCGTCAACTTCAGTGACTAGGGCCATGATTCCCGCGTCCCCTATGCCCTCTCCCTTCGAATAGTGTTCAACCTTGTCGTTCGCAAAGCCGGCAAATACCTTGGATTCTCCATTTCTACCTGCTTCCCGAAGCGCTTCCACCATCGCTTCAACGAGATCTCTCTCATCCTGTTCGCTGAACTCCGTATAGGTCGTGTCCATAGCGTTATGGGCATCCACCACAACACCATCAGAGTACCCATTTTCCAGTATTTTTTCCATGCAGACCTCGTGTATGCGATCTGGTAAATCCTCGGTCGGTAATGGTGACCTTGTAATCACAACTAATGGTGTTTTATCGAAAATCTGACAGGTTACTGTGACGGCACCCCTCTTTCTCACCATGGCCTGCGTGGCTGTTGGTATGCCTCCATCCCCTTCGACCGATAAAATCCTCTGAATAACCCGCTCACAGTCCTTCGCCAGCACCAAATCCTTCTCATGCGTCGTCGGTGTATGGAAGACCATCGGCATCACGTGCTTGTCCAAGAAGGTTTGAGCTATCCGCGTTGGCAGAGTGCTACTCCCCAAGTCCCTGAAGGGGCCCGGGTGTATCATGGGTGCCACAACTACCCCCTTCGTTCCACTACCGCTGAAGCTTAGGGTCCTCACCTCAACATCACCGCGTACGGCCAGAATCTTGAGCATCTTCTCCAAAAGCCCCGTCCTGTCAAGCATAAGGGCGTCGATGAAGGCCCTAAACAGCGCGAGGCTCCCGTAGCCTAGGATCTCCTTGCCCACGTTCTCTATCGAGGAGTAATACCATCTCCCGAGTGCGTACGAAATAATCGCTATTAGTATAAAAGCCATCGAATATGTAAAAATATTTATTATGGAAATAAACCCTGACACGTATATTAATATTGAATGTATTATCAAAATTGTTACTGGCTGAAGTAAACTCGATATGAAAAGCCATTTTTGCCTCAGTTCCGTGGTTACCCCTAGGACTATGTACCCATAAGCCACTATAATGCCACATGCGATGAAATAGGTCCGCTCAAGGATAGTCGGATCTGCGAGGACTCTGGAGGCAATAGCCGAGGCTATCAGGCCAAGTCCGATGAGGGCTATACCGAAGCCTGTAAGGGCTGAGATCCTCCTAAAGGTCAGGATGCCATTCCCGATAACCTTGTGGATCATGAATGTGCAGAGCAGGCTACCGAATGCAAGGGAGACAAAGCCATCAGCTATGCCGAAGAGAGGTCCTTGAGAATCCGGCGTAATGGCATACGCTATCAATCCGACAATAGTGCCAAGTAAAAACAGCTCGGCAATGAGAACTCCCTTACTCGGCAAGCTGAACAGGTTGCTGTACTTCTTGGCTAGCTTCTCGGCGGATGCCACTAACTCCCATCCCAGTATCATCAATACGGTGAAAAGTTAAAAACTTATGTGGTGGTAACCATTTTTAACCCCCTATATCCTTCATAGTGATAGGTGCACTCGGTGGTTCGCGTATCTTGGGAAAGCGGCGTTGTCGTGAAGACTGAAAGCTCCAAATTAATCTTGGATCCCATCAACCACATCGGCTCAGCCGACTGCGCCTTCATCTCCCATGCCCACAGGGACCATACCGGCGCCTTCATTGACACCAAGAAAACCAAGTATTCCACCAAGGAAACCATCGCCCTCTTCGAGGCGATAACCGAAAAAAAGGTCAAAAATGCCGTATCATGCGCCTATGGTAAACCACTGAAACTCCATCAGAGTGAGCTAAAGATCATCAACTCCGGCCACGTCTTCGGCTCTGGTAGCCTCCTTCTAAACGAGAAGGGTGTGACTTTTTTTTACACGGGGGACTTCAACTTTACCGATACACTGACCCAGAAGGCGATAACCCCCCAAGAATGCGACATTATGGTCGTGGAAACCACGTACGGAAGACCCAACTTTTTATTTCCTCCAAGGGAGGAGGTCTACGACAGCATAGTTGATTGGGCAGCCAAGACGATAATGGACGGGGATCTCCCATGCATCCTCGCCTATCCAGTAGGCAAGGCTCAGGAGCTTACCAAGCTCTTCAACCTCTACACATCAATTCCCGTGGTTACCCATCCCTCTATTACCAAGACGAACTCGACAGTAAACGCCTTTGGTGGGGATCTTACCTATTACGACCTCTCGAGGGAGGGGGAGGAGCTCATCAGGAGTAAGAGCTGCGTCTGCCTCTTCCCGACGTCATACCATCCTGGAACTCTAAAGATGGTCTATCGGTATGCCCGGGTGGCAATCGTAACGGGCTGGGCTTTGAGCTTTGGGAGGCGTAGCGCTGACGATGCATTCGTTCTGAGCAGTCATGCTGATTATGACCAGCTGATGGGTTTCGTAAAGGCATGCAAGCCTAAAAAAGTCTTCACGATTCATGGCTACGCCGAGGATTTTGCAAACAAACTCAAAAGAAAAGGTATAGAGGCCGAGCCTCTCTGATAACCTTAAAGTCCGGTCAATACGTGCGCCATGATGACAGTGATCATCACTATGACCGATCCTACCACAACGTATGTAGGCTTTATCTTAATCCCGTGGGTCTCGTCTTCGAAGAAACGGATTAATCCTGCGCCGGTCATTGGCATTGGTGCCTCTTTCTTCTTATCGCTCTTTGGCATAGCGTTCGCCTATAACCTGTTACAATGAAGAGTTCTCCTCTTTTAAGCATTATGTATATTACCTTCTTTATACTATATTATTAGCGTTTAATCTAAAGGAGGACTGTTTATGGTCAATTCACTTTCCAGCGGCAGAGACGCTTACAATCGTGTCTTGACGAGCTTGGAGAACCATCACGAGATGGTAAAGAAGTCCTTACCCCTGATCGCCAGCGAGAATGTTCCAAGTCCGGCGGTTAGGGAGGCTATGGCAAGCGACTTCGGAAATAGGTACGCGGAGGGATGGGTAGGTGAAAGGGTTTACGCTGGTTGTAAGCACCTTGACGAAGTCGAGGCTGTAGCCATAGAGCTTGGCAAAAAGCTGTTTCACGCGGAGTTTATTGATGTAAGGCCCGTATCCGGTGTCTTCGCAAATTTGGCCGCGTACTCGGTCTTCGCCAACCCTAGTGATGTACTGATATCCTGCACCATCCCCACGGGCGGTCACATAAGCCATTCAAAGAAGGCCCTGGGAGGGACCGCCGGAGCCATAAGGGACCTCGATGTCTACAATTATCCTTTCGACGAGGAGAACTTCACGATAGACGTCGACAAAACGGCACAGTTGGTGAGGAGCCTCAAAGATCAAGGGAAGCCTCCCAAGATATTCGTACTGGGCGCGAGCGTCTTCCTCTTTCCACACCCGGTCAAGGAGATAGTCGAACTAGCAAAGACCTATGATGCCAAGGTGGTCTACGACGGCGCCCACGTGGCTGGCTTGATAGCCGGTGGCATATTCCAGGATCCTATAGGCGATGGGGTCGATGCCTTCACGATGAGCACCCACAAGACTCTGGCTGGTCCGCAGCACGGCGCGATCGCCTCGTGGTTGAAGTACGCGGAACCAATCAAGCGCGCAGTCTTCCCTGGGCTGTCCAGCAACCACCATCTTCATGCGGTGGCCGGGGTAGCGATTGCATTCGCTGAGGCGCTTGAGTTCTACCCGGAGTACGCTAGGAATATAGTGATAAACTCCAAGGCGCTGGCCCAGGCGTTATACGAGCGTGGGATCAACGTCCTCTATGAGAAGAAGGGGTTCACGGAGTCGCACATGATGATAATTGATGTTACAAAGTACGGGAACGGCTTCGAGATTGAGAAGAGGCTGGAGGACGCCAACATAATTGTGAACAGAAACCTCCTGCCGTACGATAAGCGGATGGGTAGGGACTACAAGGCGCCTGGCGGGATCAGGATTGGCACCCAAGAACTCACCCACCTCGGGATGAACAAGTCTCATATGGTAGAGGTAGCCGAACTCATGAAGAAGGTCATAGTTGACAACGAGGATCCGGTGAAGGTAAAGGCGGAGATCGCTGAATTACGCAAAGACTTCCAGAAAGTGAAATACTGCTTCTCCTCGGTGCATGATGCCTACGAGTATGTAAAGATAAGGTAGTTGGTTAACCGATGGAACTAAAAAATGCCCAGCAGTTGATGCTAAGGCTCTACGGCGAGCGTGATAGAAGGCGCGGTGCAGAAGGCACCTTTATGTGGCTGGTCGAAGAGATAGGAGAACTGTCTGAAGCCGTGCGTAAGAGAGATGTCTCTAATATACGGGGTGAGTTTGCCGACGTTCTGGCATGGCTCCTCTCTTTGGCTAACGTTCTGGACGTAGATGTTAGCGAGTCCTTCAAGGAGAAGTACGACTCAGTCTGCCCGAGCTGTAAGAAGGCACCCTGTATTTGCGATAAATGAGGTGATAAAATGGCAACAGTAAAAGATCTGATGAACCACAAGGTGTTCTACGCGGAGGTTCCAGGCAGCAGAGAGCAGGTCCTCAAGACACTTCAGGAGAAGAAGATCTCTGGCATACCCGTCGTGAAGAAGGGAACTAAGAACCTGATTGGAATCATAACAAGGGAGGACCTCCTGCGACACTCGGACGAAGAGCAGTTGGCCCTGATAATGAGCACCAAAGTTGTAACGGTTTCCCCGGAGACCCCCTTCGAGGACTGTCTCAAGCTAATGAAAGAGAAACGATACCGACGTCTGCCCGTCGTTTCAGGCAACGAACTTCAGGGTATAATAACGGTGGGCGACATAGTTCATAAAGTCGTTGTGACATCAGGTTCAAGCGCCAAAGTAAAGGACTTCATGAAGCGCACTGTATTCAGTTGTTGGGGCAATACCCCGGTCTATATAGCCAGCAAGATGATGCGCATGGCCAATGAGTACGTTACATTGGTCATCGACAATGAGGAGAACGTAGCAGGCATAGTATCGAACACGGACCTAATCCGCTTGGTTGAGATCAATATAGAGGAGAGAAAATCTGTCCTGAAATCCAGCTCTGAGAGCCAGGAATGGGACTGGGAAACCTCCTCGGTTCTTTACATCACCAAAGGCAAGATAGCCCTTCCAAATATCCCCCTCCACAAGGTAATGTCTGCCCCCTGCATAACTATCAGTGAGACCGCCTCCATAACAGAGTGCGCCAGCAAAATGCAGAAGTTCGACATCGATCAGCTACCAGTAACAAACGCAAAGGATGAAATAATAGGCATGATCTACGACATCGATCTGATAAAATCACTTTGATTCAATGAACTGCCCTAGCTCCATATTCTCCTTCTTCTTCGGCGGAATGAGCATCCTCAGGCCTTTCTCGATCAGGCTAATCTGTTGATCTATGAAGGCCCCCAGCTCGTATTCTTTGCTCAGGGCAAAAGCTGCTTCTAAATACTTGTTTATGTTGCCCTCATGAACTGTGAGTATCAGGTTACCATTGCATTTCATGCAAACCCCCTTTAACGGAACCCTCCTGTATTTTGATCCGCACTTTGTACACCTGAACGTCTGGGTTGAGAATGCTCTCATGTTCCCCGCCAGGTCGGGTATGAAGTGGTGCTTCAACAACCTCTCAGCCACGTCCTTGCTGTTCACCGCCTTGATCTTGTTGGCTAACTGAAGTTGCCTCTTGACCTTGTCCATCATGGTCTTGAGCCTGTCGTATGCGGTGGTCAGAGGCCCTCTATCTACACCTTGGGTGAATATTACAAAGGAAAAGTTAGTGTACTGTTCCGTCTTTCCTAACCTGTTTTTCATGATCTGTATTACCTTTAAAGCTTCTTTTGGTTCTTTGTAATCCTCACCGAGAGCATAAAACTCCAAGGGTAACCGCTCAACGGTCTCCATGTTATGGCACTCATCATCGACCTCAGAGGGATCTATTATGGTTGTCATCACAAGAGGAGCGTCCATCAGCCCTCCAATTTTCTCCGGGAGGTATGCCTTAGAGAAGTCGATCAGAGCCTCCAGAGCCAGCATAACCGCATCCTCGTCGCCATCGCAATTTCTTCTCTTTGCGGCGTGCCAGAACGGATGTGCGTAGCATACAGAGGCCTTCGTAAAGCCGATTATCCTACCAGTAATGCCCGCAGAGGTATGTGGGGCGAGTCCAATGACCAGCTGACCAACAAGATCGTCATGGGTTCTTAGGCTGTAGTAGGGTTTCATTTGGTATACCTTGGTAAGCAGTTCGTCTGTGTATTTGGAGACCCTGTAGAGATACCTCCCACAAGCTTCAGGCACTATGATGTCCTGAACTTTGAGTTCTACGAGCTGGTTCGGGTCGGTCAAGTCCTTGCCCCTATAATCCTTATCATAGCCAAGTTCCTTCAGCTTCTCTAGACTTGTCCTGATCTCAGATGGCTTGAAGTGGGTAAGGGGGGCATTGGTTATATCAAATCGGACCGTCCCGTCCTTGTAGACGAACACCTTATGCTTGCTCCTAAGGATCCCCTTCTCAAGGGCTTCTGGAACCTTCGTTGGGTTCGAGAGTCCTCTTACGCCCTTAACCGTTTGATCCTTTAACAATCCGAACTTACTGAGCAAGCCCTCGTAGTTCTCTATTGAGACTAAGCGGTTTTTGTACGGCATCATCTGGGTGCCACACTTCGGGCACAGACCTTGGGCGCTCGCGTAAGTGTCGCATTTAGGGCAGTTATAGATCTGTACGGTTCTATTTCCGCATTTTCTGCACACATTCTCGTAGGTAATCGCGTTACATATGGTACACTGCTTAAGTAGTATGGATGCCTCGAAGCTCCCCTTCTTAGCAGCCTTCGTTAGATCCCGTTGGGAACCACCGGCTAGATTCACCGGAAAGAGCATATGAATGGGGGGGCGCATGACTCTCTCCCTCGCCTTTTCCGGTCTTCCCATCCTGGCCCCGACGAAGGACCTGCCCTTAGGCTTGATCTTTATGCAGGCGAATTCGCTAAGGAACTTGACAGGGTCGTCTTCCAGGGATCCCTTCCTGCATTTCGTAGGGGAAAACAGCGCATTGATTATCGGTGCATCCTCAAATACCACGGCGCCATTAACAAACCTGTGCGGCGCGCCAACCTTCTCCAAGATCTTCTTCGGCACGGGGCTCTTCAGAGGGACCTCAAGCTCTCCTCCCCTCCATCCCTTAAGCGGCTCTATCAACCATTCCTGCAGGATCATGATCTCCTCCACACTGATATTCTCCCAGAAGTAGGTGTACCTTGGGTGAAGAGGGATGGACAGCAAATTCGATATGCTTAATGCCTCCTCAGGAGTCGGTTTCACCACTAAAGGACTTTCGACAAAATCCTGCAGCCTCTCAACCCTTAAATCAACTTTATCTGCCAAAATATCATAGCGATTCTCAAATTTTTCATCCATAACCTTTCTGAACTCGGCGGCCCAAATCTCCTCGCAGTAGCCCGCCGGCATCAGCCTGTGATTGTTTTCGAGAAACTCGCCGACGGAAACAACCATGTCGCCTAGGAAAAGGATCTCCTCAACGTCAGCTCTGACTTTCTCCGCCGTGACCTCGTCCTCAATCCTCAATACGTCTCCGTTCTTCAACTTAACGATCGGCCCCTCTATGGTATCCACAGGCGTTATGGTCGAGCTCTTGCCGGGCCTCTCCACCCTCAGCTGCGTGCCGACCGCTATGAAACTGTCAAGTATGACCATGGTTGCAGGGTGTATGCCTACCGCTGCCAGACCGGTATTCCTCGCCCTACCATAACGCAGCCTGAACCCCCCGGGGACCGATGGATGGGCGAATATGGGTCTCCCGCCGACCACATCAACGAGATATTTTATATCAGGGGAGATTTTTGCCGTAATGCTCTCTTCATTCTCTTCCTTTTTGACCTTGAGCCAGTCCCAATCAGAGATGCCAACCTTCTCCACTATCTTCTTCAGCTTCGCTGCCTTCCCGTAGACTCCATCATTTATTACTCTAAGCGCTCCGCCCCTAACGCTGTTGGTTTCGATCCTGTCCAGATTCCTATAGACCGATACCTGGTAGTTGTCAGTGGGCGGACCGGTCACCTCGATCGGTGCATACTGAAGTATTCTACGGAGGTCCTCGTCCGTAGGGTGGTATTGAAATCTGGTAACTTTCCTCTCGTACAGCCTTAGCTCCTCGATAAACCTGCCGACCTCTTGTTCAGTGATCTTGTATCTGTCGAGGTGTAGCAGTATCCGTATGTAATCGGCAAAGAGGACGGTTAAAGCCTGTTCAGTCCCTCCAGCGGACCTCATGGGTCCAGCATAGTGTACGGCGAGGTATCTGCTCCGGTCGGGATTGGTCTTGATCTCTACCTTGTCTATCCCTTGTAGCGGGGCAGCCGTTATGCCCTCAGTCATTATCGCCAGCGCTGTTCTCAACGCCTTTTCAGCACCAGTCTTATCGTCGTATTTGCCAAACTTGCCATTTATTATTTCTTCAATGATCTTAAACGAAGTATCCTCACGAGAGAACTGTGCAGCTAACTCACGGATCCTCTCCGCGACCCTTGGCACCCCTATCAGTCCCTCGACCCTTGCAGCCAGGTCTTGCGCCTTATAGATCTCCGTCTTGTCCAGCGGGTCCAGACCCTTCGAGTGCGCATTATCAGCAATCCTGTAGAGATCGGTGATTGTCTCTTCAAGGTTCTTGAAGTACTTCTGCACAGCGGGATCCGCTATCATAGGATCGCCTCGACCACTTGGACTATGATCACCATGGCTAATGGAATCGTGAAGTTATCATCAATGCCCAGTTCCACAAGATCAAAGATCAAAAAGACCAGTCCCACTGCTATCACTGTAACAAAATTACAATTTAAGAGATACGCTAATGCCATAGAAGTTAAAAATCCGGCAGAGGTGCCCTCTACAGTCTTCTTAGGCTTGATCTGATGCATCCCAACGCCCACGCCCACTACTGCCGCAACTGCGTCGCTGGCGAGCGCGGCAGTCAAACCCACAATAACGGCCGATCTGCTCATGAAAAAGATTGAGACTACCGCCGCAATGCAAAAGTATACGTATGCCGCAAGCGCGTTCTTCTCGCTCTGCCTCGCAATAAGATCTGCGGTCTTTACCATAGGAAACAAAGAATGCGCCCTCGTCCGCACAAACTCCAGCATTACGAAGGCGATAAGGGCAGCAGAGGTGTAAAGAATTGCCAGTTCTCTTCCGAACAATACGTAAACCAGAGGAACGGTAACCCCGCTCATGTGGAAGGTCTTTCGCATGAGCTCCCGCTTAAACCTCTCTTTCATTTACGCCTTCCTCTATGCCTCCAGTAATCTCCTTTATTGAAGCACTTATGCCCTTTTCTTCTATTACAGTTCCAGTTACTACGATGTCTGCTCCTGCCCTCGCAATCTCTCTGGCCTGCTCTCTCCTCCTTATGCCCCCTCCTACTATGAGCCGCGCCTCGTTAACAACCTTCTTGACAACCTTCACCATCGTTGGAGAGATCGGCGCCTCTACACCGGATCCACGTTCAAGATACACGAAACGCATTCCCATATACTGGGCAGCAAGGGCGTAGATGGCCGCCGCCTCTGGCTTTTCATAGGGGATGACGTTGGCTTGACTGATAAAACCCGCAGTGCCTCCGGGGCTGATAATGATGTAGCCCAAGGGGATGGCCTCAAGATTGTATGCCTTTATCATCCGCGATGCAATGGCTTGGGCGCCAGTGATATAGAACGGATTTGTGGAGTTCAATACCGACATGAACCATACGGCATCCGCGTACTTGGAAATACCAAACAGGTTGCCAGGGAAGAGTATTACCGGGAGATCCGAGCCTGTCTTTAGGCCCTTTATCAGCCCGTCAACGAGCCCCCCGCCCATGCTTGTGGAACCTCCCACCATCAATGCCGAGGTTCCCGCCCCCTTTGCCTCCCGTGAAAACTTCTTGGCGAGTTGAGGATCGCACTTATCCGGATCTATCAGTGCGACGTGAATGCAGCCTTTCTCATTTATTCTCGAGTTCAGAAGGTTTTCCACTTTCCTCATTGGTTTTCACCGGCTTTCCTACACCATAATACCTGTCTACAAACTTGCCATAAGCATCAACGGGCTCTTCTACATACGAGACTAAAATGTCCCCCTCTATAATATTACACCTGCCGCACTTAATTACAGCCTTGCCCTCTTCCCGGTTGATCACTATACTAAGTGTCTTTTCCCCACAGTTAGGACAGGCGAAGATCTTCGGGATCGTCTTCCTCATCCGCTTTATTACCTTCTTTCGCTTCCTACCCCCCATTTACATCATCTCGACTCTCGTCTTCCTCTTATCATCTAAAACTTTGTAATAATAACCTTTCTATGATATGTTATGCCCTCCTGTTCAAGTAAATACTTCGGCTATTCCGCCCTCGTCCTGCTCCACTTGCTCACGTTGAGTTCAAGCCCATAAGGTCCGATCTTTGAATAACACCCCTCAACTCTGAGCAGTTTGCCTGGTTTAGCTATTCTCTTGACAAGGAGAGCCTTGTCGTTCCAAAAAACTACCGGCAACACCGTCTCGCCGTCCCTGAGAAGGACCTTCGCATAACTCTTACCGCTGTAAGTGGTCTCTAATGTAAAGTCTACCTCGACAATTCCCTCGATAATAAGAGCTGACATATCTGGTTGAATATCCGCTAGCCTCTTTACCTCTGTCTTCGGAGGGACGATATCGTTACGGTCTATCTGGATTTGACTCTCATCATTTATGTGCAACTCTGCCTCGCCGCGAAAATCAAGCTTCATTGTCCCGCCGGCGATCTCCACCGCTACCCCCTCCCTCAAACTGTGTAGCAGAGAATCCGACGGGTTCCACACCAGTACTCTGGTCGTGTCCTCTTCATGCCTGAGGAGAAAAGCGACCAACCTTCCTCGGCCCCCGTCCCTCCTCTCAAACTCAATGGGGTCATAGATCCTCCATAGCCTGCCCCTTTGAACCTGACCCTTTTGTGGAACCTCTGCCGGCAAAGTCTCGGAAAACTCCAGTCTGCTCTTATTACCCATGTGCACCTCAATATCACCATTCAGCCCCTCCTTGGTGTAGGCAGAGAAGACCGTAACATTTGCCCCAGACCTCATCTTGGAAAGAAAGGTCGTCTTATCGTCCCAGAGGACAAGGGTCGCCCTGCCGGTCTCATCTGATATGGTCGCCCTGCCTACTCTTCCAGTCGTCCCATCCTTCTTGCTGAATTCCTTTGGCGTCCCTACCTTCTCTATCCTCACGCTCAGGGTTACGTTATTTATGTTGGGCACGAGATCCTCTATCTTAACCACCGGCCTAGCTGTACTCTCCTCAGAAAGTGCTATTCCCAAATCTCTAGCAACCAACCGCACCGCAACTTCATCATTGATTAAGTGGCCGAGACTCTCCTTCTTGTCCTCAATCTTCTTACTCACCTCATTTATAGCAAGCCCTGATCTCTTAACCAGGATAGAAAAAAGTCCTTCAAACTCGCTCATTATTACCGCCGCTACTGTTTGTCAAGAGCCACAATGATGACTGTTACAGCTAATAGAACAACTGCCACTCCGGCAATAATGTTGAAAATCGTTGCTGAATCCATAAATATGACCTCATACGCTTTGCTTCTTCCATTCACTGTTAAGCCTTATAAAATCACTGTCAGAGGCCTCATACTCCTCAAAGCTTCCGAGCCGCTCTGCAATGGCTTGAGCAAGGACATGGTAGCATAGCTTCGCCTTTCTTCTTATCACCACATTGATGTAAAAATCATCGCACTGGCAATAGAACTCTGGGATTAAAAAATATTCCTTCTCCCTTCCAACAACTATCCAAACCGTCCTCCCGCTCGGCTTGAAGGTGTACTTCTTTACCGCCATCGAGGAGACCGCTTCTTCAGCCTTTGTAAATTTTACGCCGTAGATCTTTCGGAGCTTCTCCTTCAACTCCTCTTGGATCCCCCTTCCCTTCTCTATCTCAGAGAGAATGCCATGCAGATCGGCACCCATTCCAAGTCCTCACTTAAGTTAATGAGCAAGAAAATAAATAACTGTCCCTGCAATTGTAAACCTTCGTGGGATCTTTTTTGGACTATGATATCATAATTATCGGGGCAGGTCCGGCAGGGATGTTCGCAGCCCATGAGATCGCCCATAACAACAAAGGTAAGCTGTCCGTCTTGATCGTGGATCAGGGCTATGATGTGGAGAGAAGAAAGTGTCCAGTACAGAATTACAAGACGTGCACCAAGTGTCCGGTATGCAGTATCATGAGCGGTGTTGGTGGCGCCGGTACCCTATCGAGCGGATTATTGAATCTGAGGCCTGACATAGGCGGCGACCTGAGGGAATTTACGGACAGCGAGAAAGAAGCCAATGATCTTGTAAGTTATGTTGATTCAGTCTTCCTAAAGTATGGCGCCCCCAAGGATGTCTACCGAGGCGATGTTGAAGAGGCGTTAGACCTGCAAAGAAGGGCTGCCTCTGTCGGCATAAAGTTCCTTCCAATCACACAGCGTCTTATGGGAAGCGATGGCGCTCCAAAAGTCATACGGAACTTCAAAGAGGATCTAGATAAAATGGGCGTGAAGTTCCTATTGGATACTCATGTCAAGGATGTTCAGAGAAAAAAGAGCCCTCTGTCCCTGCGGAAGCCCCCAATAAAACCAAACCAAAAAACGAGAAGGGAAAGAGTCCAGAACATTCAGATAGCCTTGGACGACGGTTCAAAAATGACTGCCCAGTATGTAGTACTGGCTCCGGGCCGTGTCGGTGCGAACTGGGCAGCGGGGGTGGCACGCAGGCTCTCAATTCCTACCAAGCACGAGCCCATAGATATCGGCGTGAGGGTGGAAGTTCCTGCCTTTATCATGGAACCGATAACAGCAATCAATCGTGATCCGAAGTTCCACATCTACACCGATACCTACGATGATTTTGTAAGAACCTTCTGCGTTAACCATCAGGGTTACGTCGTTAAGGAAGTATATGATGGTCTTGTCGGCGTGAACGGCATTTCGATGACTGAAACGCTCTCTGAAAACAGCAACTTTGCATTCTTGGTGAGGGTAGCACTTACAGAACCTATCGAGGACACAACAGCGTACGGGAGATCTGTAGTCCAACAGGGGACAATTCTGGGCGGTGGAGAACCTTTGATACAGAGGTTAGGAGACCTGCGAATGGGCAGGCGATCGACGTGGGTCAGGATCTCACACAGTAATGTGAGACCAACGCTGAGGTCGGTCACGCCCGGAGATATTGCCATGGCGATGCCGCACAGAATAGTCTCGGACATATTGGAAGGTCTTGAGAAGCTCGATGAAATCATACCTGGCGTCGCGAGCTCCTCCACACTACTGTACGCTCCTGAGATAAAATTCTCCGCCAACAAGTTCCAAGTTAACAAGAACTTGGAGACTCCTGTGGAAGGTCTCTTCGCGATAGGGGATGGCGTCGGACTATCACGGGGCATTGTTGGAGCAGCCGCAAATGGCGTCATAGCTGGCAGGGCAATTCTGAAGAAAGAGGGCCTAGCTTAAACCTTTGACTGTTTTCATTAAAATTTGGTGAATGGTGGGGCTGCCCGGATTTGAACCGGGGTCACCAGGGCCCGAGCCTGACAGTCTAGACCAAGCTAGCCTACAGCCCCGCAAACCACCTTAGAATGAAAATCCGCCATCTTTATACTTTTTCGTAGGAAACCATTTTTACCTTCTTAAGCATAACATTGGACGGTGGCATTGGTGGAGACCGTAAAGGAGCTCATCATGAAGCGGATAATAGGCGAGATCATCCTCTCCGATACGCCCGGCGAGATAATGAGGCGCTGGCGGGAGGTCTTCGGTATTACCCAGCTCGATATAGCCGAGAAGCTTGGCATCTCTCCTTCAGTGATCAGTGACTACGAGGGCGGCAGACGAAAGTCTCCAGGTGCCACATTCATAAGGCGCTTCGTCGTGAGTCTAATAGACATAGACACCCTAACTGGCGGCAGGGTACTGAAACAGTTTTCCTCCTTGGTTCGAGTCTCCTCCGACGCGATACTAGATCTCTACGAGTTTCCTTCCCCCATCACGCTTAAGGACGTAGTAAAAATGGTTGATGGCGAGTTCCTTGCGTGTGACTATTTGGCGGAGAAGAAGCTTCTGGGTTACACCGTCGTTGATAGTATCCGCGCAATTCTTACAATGTCAGGATCTGACTTCCTGCAGCTCGTTGGCACCACCACGGAAAGGGCCATAATCTTCACGAAGACTTCCACCGGCCGGTCTCCAATGGTTGCCGTGCGTGTGACCCTGCTAAAACCTGCCGCCGTAATACTGCATGGCGTTACACACCTCGACAGGATAGCGATCGAGCTCGCGAAGGCTGAGCACATCCCCTTGATCCTTTCAAGGAAGCCCAGCGTAGATGATCTTATAAAGTCCCTCCACGCTCTCCATAGCAAATCGTCATTAGTCGAATCATAAGTAGTCAAGGGGCGAAGCCCTAATATACTCGTCTTTTTACTAGTAGGAAAAAACGGTGGTTTCAGTGAAGCCAGTAATCGATGTGGCGATCTCCGGCTGGGGTTCCTATATTCCAATGTACCGCATAGCGGTGGAAGAGATAGCTAGGGTTTGGGGGAAGTCCCCTAAGCATTTCCGGGAAGAGTTGCTGATCGACGAAAAGGCAGTGGCAGGCATCGACGAGGACGTGGCGACAATATCCGTTGAAGCCTCGAAGAATGCTCTGGGTAGGGCAGGCCTCAGCCCAAAGGAGCTAGGGGCGGTCTTTGTAGGCTCGGAATCCAAACCCTATGCGGTGAAACCTACCGGCACGATTGTGGCCGAGGCAATAGGGGCGACGCCGCGGGTCCTCTCCGCTGACATGGAATTTGCTTGCAAGGCGGGTACAGAATGCCTCCAGTGCTGTATCGGTCTTGTCGGGTCCGGCATGATTAACTATGGTCTGGCAATAGGTGCGGACACAGCCCAGGGCGCACCCGCCGACCCGTTGGAATACTCAGCAGGTTGCGGAGGTACGGCTCTCATCGTTGGGCGCAAGGATAAAGAAAAAGAGCCGGTTGCCATTTTAGAGGGTTCCGTCTCCTATGTAACTGATACCCCAGACTTTTGGAGAAGGCAGAAACGTGACTACCCGTCTCATGCCGAGGCATTCACAGGCGAACCAGCCTACTTTACCCACACAATCTCAGCAACTAAGTTGTTGTTGGATGAATTATCACTCAATCCCACTGACTTCAAGTACGCCGTTTTTCATCAACCGAATGGAAAATTCCCGTTAAGGGCGGCGAAGATTCTGGGTTTTAAGAAAGAACAGGTCGAGCCCGGTCTCTTGGTCCCGTACATCGGGAACCTTTATGCAGGCTCATCAATTACTGGTTTTTCTGCTATATTAGATGTAGCAATGCCCGGTGACAGAGTTCTGTTGGTCAGTTTTGGCTCTGGGGCCGGCAGTGACGCCTTCAGTTTTGTTGTTCAGGAGGGTGCTCGAACCAAGCGCGATATGGCCTCTAAGGTTATGGATTACATTAAAAGGAAGCAGAATATTGACTATGCCATCTACGCCAAATTTAGGAAAAAGATCGTTATTTAAAGGGTGGTTATAATGCGAAGGGTCGCAATTTTAAGTTATGGTCTCACAAAAGTAGAAAAACACTGGAGGAAGTCCTTAAGGGAACTATTTGGGGATGCTGCCAAAGAGGCTCTCAAGGAGACCAAGATCCCAGGCTTAGACGCTTTAATTGTCGGGAACATGTGCGCATCCGATCTCTCCGATCAAAATAACATAGGCGCCCTCCTTGCTGACCATTTGGGTATAATTCCATCAACTGCCTATCGAGTTGAAGCCGCCTGTGGTTCTGGCGGGGCTGCTGTTCTCGCCGCATACGCATCTGTGGCATCCGGCATGTACAATTTTGTTATGACCGGTGGCGTCGAAAAGCTTACAGACGGCGTGGGGGGCGAAACTACTCGCTCTCTCGGCAAGGCTGCGGACGCGGAATACGAGCTGTTCTTTGGCTCAAGTTTTGTGAGCCTCAATGCATTAATCATGAATCACTACATGCACGTTTACCACGTCTCCAGAGAGGCATTTGCAGACTTAGCGGTTCTCATGCACAAGAACGGAGCGAGAAACCCCTATGCCCAGCTCCCATTCGAGATCACCAGGGAGACCGTTCTGAACTCTGAGAAGATCGCCGACCCGATAACTCTCTATGACTGTGCCCCCGTGGGCGACGGCGCCGCCGCCATAATCATGTGCCCCCTTGAGGACGCACCAAAGTACTCAGATAACTTCGTCGAGATCAGCGGGGTTGCTGGTGCGACCGATACGATCAACATCTCTTCAAGGTCTGACCTCTTGTCCCTAAATTCCACGGTGGTTGCAGCGGATAAGGCCTATAAAATGGCAAAGGTGACCCCGGCTGACATAGACGTAGCCGAGATTCACGACACTTTCACCATCACCGGCGCCCTCTCAATAGAGGATCTTGGCTTCTCTGAGAAAGGCAAGTTCAACAAATTGCTCTCCGATGGAGCCTTCGAGCCAGGGGGCGTAGTCACAATAAATCCGAGCGGCGGCCTGAAGTCAAGAGGGCATCCTGTAGGTGCAACAGGCTCGTATCAGGTCGCAGAAGTAACCATGCAACTTATGGGGAGGGCAGGAAGGATGCAGGTTCCTAACGCCGAAGCGGGTCTGACCCAGAACATAGGAGGATCTGGCTCCAGCACTTATGTAGCAATCCTAAGGAGGGCAAGATAATGTCGGTACCAAGATATTGGCGCGAGATCCCAGAGAGGTCGCGACTAGAAGCTAGCAAGTGCGCAACATGTGGGAATGTAATCTACCCTAACAGAGCAAGATGCGCCAAGTGCGGGAGTGACTCGATTGAGCCATACCGACTGCCAGAGAGGGGGAAGTTGCTAACCTTCACAGTCGTTCGTAACCCTCCTCGCGGTTTTGAGAAGATGGCGCCCTTCGTCTTGGGCATTATTGAGCTTGAAGACGGTAGTAGGCTGATGACCCAGATCACCGACGTCATGCCAGGGGAGGTCACCATAGGGATGCCCCTAGAAGCGGTCTTACGCAAGGTATCTGAGGACGGGGACTCGGGAATAATCGAATACGCAATCAAGTTCCGGCCTACTTTTTGATGTAGGCTTCTATAAACCTTTTTAGATACAACCCACCAAACTACTTTTGGTGTTTGAGGTTGCCTTCAAATAACCTGCTAGAGTCCATACTCTCATCCCTCTCCAACGAGGTCAGGGCTGAGGTTTTGAAGCTTATTAGCAGAGAGGGCCCTCTCTCCTTTACGGAGATAATGAAAAGCCTCGACATGAACCCGAAGAGCGACGCGGGCAAGTTTGGGTATCATCTCCGTATGCTTACTGAAGCCGAACTCCTCAGATCGGACGAGTCCTCTGGAAAGTACTACCTCACCCTGCTGGGTGAGGACGTTGCCGACTTCATCTATGGAGTTGAGGACGCCGTAAGGCGAAAGAAGGGTGAGATGCTTGTAAGGACCTCAAGCCTCACGATAGAACCCTTCGACAGGAAGAAGATAGTTGATGCCTTGATGCGGGAGGCCAGCGTCCCTCGAAAACTGGCGGAGTCCATCTCAAAGGAGACTGAGGACAGACTAAAGAAACTGCAGGTTAGGTATCTGACAGCGGCTCTCATCAGAGAGTTCGTCAATGCGATACTCCTTGAGAAGGGTCTGGAGGAGTACCGCCATGTCTTAACCAGACTGGGGCAACCGGTCTATGACGTCACTACCACGATAAAAAACGCCGCATTCCGAGAATACCCATCGCTTGAGCGGGTCCATGCCTTGGCGGGCGACGCAGTGCTGGAGGAATACATGCTTCTCAAAGTCCTGCCTAGAACCATCGCTGATGCCCACCTCTGTGGCGCAATACACCTTAATAATGCGAACTATTGGGTCCTCAGACCGGCAGACATTCAACACGATATACGTCCCATCCTTGAAGGTAAAGCTCCTGCTGATGGTACTGGGCTCTCTCTCCCAGCTCACTTCTCTCCCAAGACGCTTCAAGGTGCCCTATATGCAACAAACTGCCTCCTGAACTCCACATCGATTTGTGTATCAAATTCTCAGTCTTTGGGGTTCTTCAACATTTTCTTGGCTCCATATATCAAAGGTCTCAAGGGCAACGAGATCCGATCGATCCTGAGAGATTTCCTGTATGACCTAAACGCAAAATTTAATGGAATCCTCGGCTCGACCGTTGCATTCAATGTCGAACTAGAGATTCCGGAGTTCTTGGAGAACGTGAAATGTGTTGGATTGGATGGTGCAGGAGGCATCTACGGTGATTATTATGAGGCGTCTCTTCGTCTACTTGAGGCCTTCTTGGACGTTCTTAAAGAGCCAGACGGTGCCTCAAAACCTCTACTGAATCCGGCAGTCTTTGTCAAGATAAGGAAGAAGGCTCTGGTAACCGGCACCGCCAAGGACTGCTTGAAGAAGGCATACCGGCTCGCTGAAAAATGGGGAACCGTCTACTTTGTTAACCACACCCTCCCGTGGCAGCAGGATAACGTCTTCTACAACTCCGACCTCTCGCGGGTGGATTCCAGCTGGAAGGACTGGGAAAGTGGTACGCTCAGGGTCGGGGCACTCGACAATGTTACAATAAACCTCCCCAGAATCGCCTACGAGTCAAACGGTGATGATGACCGACTGATGGAGCGTATTAGGGAATTGCTGGAGTTATCGAGGGAGGCGCTCTCGATTAAGAGGCAGATCCTCGAAGAGCGCATCTTTTCTGACAAACTTTTGCCGCTCTACAGAGAAAGCATTGATGGTAGTAGCTATTTCAGACTCACCGACTCGCCGGGAATAATAAGTTATGTGGGATTGCCTGAAGCCGTGAGGCATCATACGGGCCTGGACATGGCTGACAGCGAAGATGCCCTGAAACTTGCCACCAAGATTGTAGGTCTCATGGATAATTACACCGCACAGGTAGCACCTTCCATGCGCCTGCTCTCTTCCAGCATAACATTTGAGCCTGCAGCACGGCGGCTCACCAGTTTAGATGTGGCTGGCGGTTTCCTAAAACCAAAATCCGCTTCAGGCTCCACGGAGCATTCAAACCTGCCCCTAACGACAGCCATCCCGCTCAAGACAAGGTTAAAGGTGGAAGAGGCATTCCAACAGATAACAAAAGGTGGGCACCTCTTCGACATCCGGCTGGATGAGCCCTTCCCGACGGAGGACGTACTGGCCAACTATACCAAGAGGATCGTTGAGACAACTGGCATCGGTCTGCTGACATTCACGAGAGACTATACCTACTGCTGGCATTGTAAGTCCATTTCCTACCGCTTCCGTGCCAAGTGCCCCCGTTGCGGATATGATGGAAACCGTCTAGTTCTCTACACAAAGACCTTTGGCAAATACAAGCCTTCGAAGATGTGGGGCATCGATGACAGGGAATTCGCTACTACACACCAGCGCTTTAAACTGTAATTCCTTAACCCTTTGCGGTCAGTAGCATGATTGCCTGAGCTAGATCGCCATTAGTGGTCTCGAGCGCCTTTCTGGCTACCTCTATGCTTACGCCAGTTTGAGCGGACACAAGCTGTGCGTCTTCATCAGATATGGCAACCTTTGCCTCGGTCTCAGCCTTCTCCTCAACAGCCTCTCCAACTACTTGATATACCGTCTGCCCGCTGACCTTCATTACCGTAACCTGAGGGTCTGGGATAACCAGGTTCTTGCCCTTCATACTAATAATTACCTTCAAGACGCCCGTCATCTCCTCTAGACCCATGCCCATCTTCTGCATCATTCTTCTAACTTCCCTCGGGTTCATCCTCTTCAAACCATGAAGACCTCCGCCAATACTCTAATCCCCTTCTCCTCTTCTTACCTTTGCTGCCAAACCTGTTTTAAACCGTTTCATCTCTCTGCCATTAAGAACCGCTCTTCCTACCGCCACAACATGATCTTTAGAATCTGTAATAAGAACCTCCTCGCCCGGCCTGATCTCTGGGTCTGCGGATACAACATGCTTCGAGAATAGGTTCCTGCCCTGCTTTATGAACTCCAACACGTCGTCTTGAACCACAACTCTGTACCTCGGAGGATACAAGGACTTGGTCAACTGGCAAGCACCATCAACGCTTAGTGCCAGATAGCCGTCTGACGGTCTGAGGGTTGCCAGCAGCTTGCCTTTGTGGTAGATGCCCTTCACTTTACCAGTCTTTCTTGATTTGATCGCCATGACCCCGTCTGAGAAAAGCGCCTCGCCACAACCTGCACCGAACTGGTAGTTCGCGACGGCCCTTATTCTTATCAGGTCATCATTGGTTATCCGTCTACAGGTAGGTGCCACTGACGACACCCTTGGGTGCCTCCTTCCTGAAGAGCTTGTCTATTGCCTTAAGAAAATCCTCCCTGGTTATTGTATCCCTGCCTTCCCTTATCGCGAACATTCCGGCCTCGGTACAAATCGCCTTTATATCTGCTCCCGTGGCTCCTTCTGTTGCCTTTGCGAGCCCGCTCAGCGTTACCTCTTTCGAGACGTTCATCTTACCTGCATGAATCTTAAAGATGACCTCCCTGCCTGCCTGATCTGGTGCAGGTATCTCGAGTACCCTGTCGAATCTGCCCGCCCTCAACAGGGCAGGATCTAATAGATCTATCCTATTGGTCGCTCCTACTATCTTGACATCTCCTCTTGCACTGAAGCCATCCATTTCGCTCAAGAGTTGGAGGAGGGTTCTCTGCACCTCTCTCTCCCCGCTGATGCTTATGTCCGCTCTCCTTCCGCCCACCGCATCTATCTCGTCTATGAATACGATGCTCGGTGCCTTGGCTCTTCCCAGCTGGAAGAGCTCTCTCACCATTCTGGCCCCCTCACCTATGTACTTCTGAACGAGTTCCGATGCCACCACCTTTATGAAGGTGGCCTTTGTCTCTCTCGCAACTGCCTTTGCCAGTAAAGTCTTGCCACAGCCGGGCGGTCCGTAGAGTAGCACACCCTTCGGAGGCTCTATACCTACCTTCTCAAAGACCTCCGGTTTGAGCAACGGGAGCTCCACAAGTTCTCTTATCTCCCTGATCTGCTCCTCTAGTCCTCCTATCTCGGCATAGCTGACCCTTGGGGCTTCCACGAGCTCCATCGCTCTTACGTACATATCTAAGGAATCTGGCAGCAGGTCTAGGACCGCGAAGTTTCTCTGGCTTAATGCTACCCTCTTGCCTGGGACAAGCTTGCTCACGTCTACAGATTTCATGACGTTGACAAGCAGGGACGGTCCGGTGGAGCTCTTCACCACAACCCTACCGTCCTCTAAAACGTCCGTCACGCTTCCCTCAATATATGGTGGAACGGTTAATTTTTCAATCTCTCCGCGAAGGATCTGAATCTCCCTCTGTAACCTGTCCTTCTCAAAGTACCAATCCCTCCTTTCCCCCTCTAAATCCAAGACCCTCTGTTCCAGCCTTCTAAGTTGCATTGGGAGCGGTACTCCTTCATCCTTTACCTCACTATTTGCGGTCATATCGCTCACCACTTAGGGATAAATTTAGATTAACCTTCTGCAACACTAGAATTGGAACGGTGCCTTTTATGAATTGTGAGATGTGCGGCAAGAGGATTCTGGGAAGACCTGTGCAGATATCTATTGAGCGTTCCCTGCTGGCAGTCTGTCAGGAGTGTTCACGATTCGGCGTTGTAGTTGACAGAAAGACAGCCACCAGCATCGAAAGATCAATACCGAAGCCTGGTCCAAGGAGCGTTTTCAAACCAAAACCACCCAAAAAGGAGCATTTTGAGGAATTTGTACTGGTAGAGAACTTCGGTGAAGCAATAAAAAAGGCCCGAGAGGGGATTGGCTTCACCAGAGAAGAGTTTGCAAAAAAGCTGGGAGAGAAGGCCTCTGTCATCCGCAGGATTGAGGCTGGGGAGATGTATCCGTCCTCAAACCTAACCGGTAGGATTGAGCATCTGCTCAAGATATCTCTGAAATCAAAGGTAGATAGCACAGTAAAAGGCTCCGTCCCGACACCAAGCTCTCTGACGCTCGGTGATGTGGCGATCCTGAAGGAGGGACGAAGTGATTAATGCAGGCTGGGAGCGGCGTAGTCCTCATCGAAGTCCGACCCGATCGAAGTTCAAGCGGACTAGCCGAACTGCGCCTGCTATCTGAATCCGCAGGTTACGCCGTGTTGAATGAGTTTGAGCAGACTCGGTATTACGACCCGTCCTTCTGCCTCGGCAGAGGCAAGGCTGAAGAGATAGCAAGGATGCTAGAAGAGATCAAACCTCTCAAAGTTATAATGAACAACCCGCTGAAGCCCATCCAAAAGTATAACCTGACAAAATTATTTGGGGCAGAGGTAATCGATCGCTTCCAACTGATCTTGGAGATCTTCACAAAGAGGGCAGGAACGATCGAAGCCAAGTATCAAATAGAACTAGCCAAGTTGCAGTATGAGCTACCCATGGCTAGGGAGAATGTAAGACTGGCAAAGATGGGTGAACTTCCTGGCTTTCACGGTCTTGGTAAATATCAAGTCGATGTATATGCCACGATGATAAAGAGACGCATATCCTACCTACAGAGGCGACTAGAGGAGATACGCACCCGAAAATCCATGCACCGACGGAGGCGCCGAAAAGAAGCCCTCTTCAGTGTCGCCCTTACTGGTTACACCTTTGCGGGGAAGACTGCCATCTTCAACTATCTGACAAAAGAGACCATGCTGGTGGGGGACGCCCTCTTCACGACCTTGTCGACCACAACAAGAGCCTTCTGCCTCTCCAACAGAAAAATCCTCCTCTCTGATACGGTGGGATTCATCGATAATCTCCCCCACTTATTGGTGGATGCTTTTTACTCTACACTCGAAGAGGTCACTTTGGCTGACAATGTCTTACTCGTCCTCGACTCTTCTGATCCATTGCCAGAGTTCACCAGAAAACTACGCACATGCCTCTCAACACTGAATGAGATAGGCGTTTTCAGCAGTGCGATCACACCCATAATGAACAAGACGGACGTGGCTATTGATCTTGAGCCACTTGAAGAGGAGGTCATCGATCTTTTGGGGGCAAGACCTGTAAAGACATCTGCAAAGACCGGTGACGGGGTGTCTGAACTATTGGAGGCGATCTCAGATAGACTCCCCCCTTACGAGCGCCTTAAACTCAGGATACCATTCTCCAAGAACACGAGCTCGTTAATATCCTGGGCATTTGAGGAGGCAGATGTTAGGTTCGTAAAATATTACGAAGATGTGGTCGAGATGGAAGTTCATATGCACCCTGCTTTCCTTCCGAGATTCAAACGGCTCCTCTACGGAATCGAAGGTGTCGAAGTTCAATCTCAAAAGGAGGTAAAAATACGAAGAGAATAGTTGTCCTGAGGCTCGGTCATCGGCCCTCTAGGGACAAGAGGATCACGACCCATCTATGCTTAGTCGCGAGGGCATTTGGTGCTGAGGGGATCTATATCGCTGGCATAAGAGATGATGCGATCAGCAAGTCAATGGATAAGATCGCAGGAACGTGGGGCGGAGCATTTTGGGTGGAATTTACTTCCAACCCTATATGCCTCCTGAAAGACTGGAAGAAGAGTGACGGTAAGGTCGCCCATCTGACCATGTACGGGGTTCCAGTCAAAAAAGTTATCCGGAGAATAGCTACCTTGGAGGAGGATCTGTTGGTTGTCGTTGGTGGGGAGAAGGTTCCCAGACAATACTATCTGGAGTCTGACTTTAACGTCGCCATCGGTGATCAACCGCACTCAGAGGTAGCCGCCTTGGCGATCTTTCTAGACAGGGTTACCAGAGGTTCGTGGGAAGAAATGCCCTTTAAGAACGCGAGGCTTAGAATAATCCCATCAGATAAGGGAAAGACCGTTGAACAGATGAGTCCAAAAAAGAAAGCTTTTTGAGATTATTTCCCTAATATCTTCTTAGGGTCTTTACATATGTCTATCGGTGACAGTCCATGCCTGACGCTGCTCTAGAGGCAGCTACTAGGGAGCTCCTTGGCGAAGAGGCTGTACAACTAATCCAGATACTGTCGGAGCAAGAAGAAACAACCGATGACGAGCTAATACTAAAAACCGGGATGAAGCTTAACAACCTGAGAAAAATTCTTTATCAACTATTTGAACAGAGTCTGGTATCGTACAGGAGGGTGAGAGACAAGGATGCTGGGTGGTTCAAGTATTACTGGAGGATAAATCGGACGGGACTGAGCATTCTCCTGAATGCTAAGAAGAGAAAGATCTTGGATAAGCTAAAGGAGCGGCTTGAATATGAGACTCGCAACATGTTCTTTATCTGTCCCACCGACAACGTTCGGTATGTCTTTGAGGATGCCATGGAAACAAACTTTCAATGCCCAAATTGTGGCGGTAAGCTGGAAAGCGTCCAAAACCAAGACATAATTTCCGTTCTAAAGATCAAGATCGCCGAGTTAGAGAGTAATCTGTCGGGGTAGACTACGAAAGTTTTAAAGGTGCTGGGATTTTTATCCTCTATGATGGGCCGGTAGTCTAGCCGGTTAGGATACCGCCCTTACACGGCGGTGGTCGTCGGTTCGAATCCGACTCGGCCCACCATTGAGTCTTCTTAGTTGCTCAGAACTTTTCATAATCACAGACTATATAGATCAGCGAGTCTTCCTTTCTCTTTCCTTTGGAGACAACATCCCTGATCATATCTGTTGTTGTTATCATTCCCTTTAACTCGCCATTCTTGATCACAGGCAATCTCCTAATCATCTTGCTTACCATGATCCTAGCCGCATCAACAACACCCGCATCAGGCTCCACGCTCAACAGCGGCGTCGACATTATCTGCTCCACTCTGGTCTTCTTGGGGTCTAGCCCCTTCGCCACACATTTTGTTATAATATCCCTCTCGGTCACCATCCCTGCTGCCTTACCGCCATCCGTAACAACAACAGAACCAATGCCGTTTTCATCCATCAACTTTGAGATGCCACACACGTCGCTCTTTTTTGTCTACGGTGATAACTTTTCTAGTCATCACGTCCTTAACTTTCTTCAAAATAAAGCCTCCAACATAATCTCCTTGTTGTATTTATAATACTTAACGCCTTACGGAATTATGCGTCGAATTATTGAACTTCGGATAATTTTGTCCGTCTTGCGTTGAATGAAACACTTTTTACCAGCAGTTACATAATTGTTATGGTGCTAAAATTGAGCGTTCTGGAATCCAAAGGTCTCAGGGAGTATCTCTGCAACATCCCTTATGATGCCGACCTTCTCGTCTCACTGAAGGATGTCGTCAAAAAATTGCAGATAAGATCGGGCATAATGATGGTGATCGGCGCCCTGAGGAATGCGACTCTATACTACTACTTACAGGACAAAAAGCACTTTCATAAGAACATGTTTGAGGGTCCTTTGGAAATCGCATCGGGCACCGGCAACATAGCGATTCTAGACGACGAGATCATTGTTCATTGCCATCTCGTTCTAGCGGATAGGGATGGCAGGTGCTTCGGCGGGCATCTTGCTGAAGGATCAAGGGTATTCGCGGGAGAGGTTTATATAAGGGAACTATCGCCGCCAATGAAGCGCAGGTTTGACGCCAAAACAGGATTAAACCTCTTCGACATACGAGTTTAAGACAGTACACTCATTATAACGGAAGTATACTATCGTCTACTCTTTACAACATTTTTGTGCATCAAGGTTAAATTACCGATTTCTAACCAAAACTTTGGGGAGTTCGTATGGACGCATCCTATAGCGCTTCTGGCCTACCCTTTAAGGTCGTGACACAGACCGTATTAATCAGAGAATACCAGGTTTTTACCAACTAAAATACGCAAACCCCCCACTATTCAGAAACTAAAAACTGCTTACCTGATGTATTCTATGGCCTAAACCCACACAAGTATTCCTTGCATACAAATCCTTTTATCTCCGAACTCTTTTCACAGAGAAAGAAAAAGGGGTTTCAGGCACGTCTCCAAAAGAACAGATAGCCCTTACTTCAATAATAGCCTCGGTATTCGTTACGGTAATGAAGTTGGTAGTGGGCATCCTCACCAACAGCCTAGGTGTTTTATCCGAGGCACTCCACTCTGGTATTGACCTGATAGCTGTAACCACGACCTACTACGCCGTTAGAAAAGCAGACATACCGCCCGACTCTGAACATCTGTACGGACATGGAAAGGCAGAAAACTTGGCGAGCCTGGTGCAGACGATTCTCCTTCTGGCTATCACTGTGTGGATCTCATACGAGGCATTTGAAAGGTTCGTCCGAGGCGCTTTAGTGGATGTAAATATTTTCTCGATCGTCGTAATGTTGACTGCAATAGGCATCGATTTCACGCGATCTCGAGCATTATCTAGGGCCGCCAAAAAATACCGAAGTCAAGCGCTTGAGGCCGACGCCGTGCACTTCTCGACTGATCTGATCTCCTCCACAGTCGTTATCATCGGCCTTGTGTTAATAGTCATTGGTGTGCCCAAAGTCGACTCAATTGCAGCCATAGGTGTTGCAGTGGTAATACTGATTGTGGCCTACCGACTGGGAAAGAAATCCATCAATGCCTTGATGGATAGAGCGCCCGCCGGCTTAGTCAAACTCGTGACCGAAGAGGCAAAAAAGGTCGAGGGGGTCCTGAAGATAGGACAGGTGAGACTCAGAGAATCGGGCGCAAGGACCTTCATCGACATAACCGTATTCATCGACAAAGTTCTGCCCCTTGAAGTTGCTCATGGGGTGACAGACCGTCTGTCAAAGAGAATACAGTCCGTCATACCCAGTTCCGATGTCATTGTTCACGCCGAACCGTTATCTGTGGAAACTGCCGCCTTGGTGGCTAAAATAAGAAGCGAGGCAGCCAACTTCCCAGAAATAAAAAACATTCACAACATTTGGGTGTCTGAGGTTGACAAAAAGCTCCACATCGACTTCCACATCGAGCTCGAGGGAGAACTTTCGCTAACTAAAGCCCACGACTTATCAAGTGAACTAGAGGCTAGGATACGCAAACTGGACGGCTCCATAGTTGCAGTGTCCTCGCACGTAGAACCTGTTGATGGTGGTACGTACAATGGCGTGATCGATCAAGAGGCGAGCCGTAGACTTAGAGCTACCCTAGCGGAGATAATCAAGTCCTTCCCCGAGGTAAGATCCTTCCACGAGATTGATATTGAAAGGATTAACGGAAAATTCACGGCGAAGATCCACTGCCTGTTTAAGAGCGATATTACCGTTAATGACGCCCACCGAATAGCCACCGAGATAGAAGAGACGATCAAATCAAAAGTAAAAGAGATCGAGATCGTCTCCATACATCTCGAGCCAGAGTTTTAGATCCCCTTCTAGTGCAATCTGGTAAGCAAATGGCTTTCGAATGCTGAAAAGGTTACTTCCTGAACAAGTTGCAGGCTTTGCTGGAGGTGCTCTTCTTCGAAGCCAGCTTCCTGCAGTAACCTTGACCGCTCTTGCCCATGGCGGTAAACAACCCGCAACCCTTACAAGTCAGGTTCTTTATCGATGGCGTTGCCTCTGCCGCCTGTGGGGCTTTTTGATTCTTCCATTCTGGCGTAATTCTTCCCTCCATCATCATTATTAATGCGCCTAACATGACGAGCCACGCCTATAAAGTTGTTGCATGATTTGTTGCTTTGGGTTTAAAAGATGAATGATCCAATGGCGGGTCCGGAGGGATTCGAACCCTCGACCATCGACTTAGAAGGCCGACGCGCTATCCAGTCTGCGCCACGGACCCCATCTGCAAACACAATCCTTCCACCAATAAATATTTCGATAACTTCGAATAAATCTAAATATTACTGCTAATTAGTAATCATCGATGCGGGGGTCCCCAAGTCAGGACAACGGGGCAGGACACGTTCATCGTGTGCCAGACTTAAGATCCCGGCTTGGGATAGGGTATCCTGTGGCGAAGGCCTTCGTGGGTTCAAATCCCACCCCCCGCACCATTTTATTGAAAGCATTCATTATAGATAAGAACTAGAATTGAAAAACCGTGATCTTTTTTATGCCGGCCTTCTTGGCGTTGCCTATAAGGCGTAGGCCTCTACGAGATCCCTGGCGGTTATTATTCCTGCGAGTTTATTTCCCTCAAAGACTGGCAGCCTTCTGACGTGCTTCGCGGCCATCGTTTTTGCTGCCTTGTGGATGCTGTAATCCGGTTCTATCGCGATTAACGGTGTTGAAGAGTACTTCTCAACGACTTCGTCAAGACTCCCGCCCATGTAGATGACCTTGGTCAGAAGGTCTCTCTCGGTGAAGATTCCCCAAGGTTTCCCTTCCTTGTTGACTATTACCGAGCCTATCCTTTTCTTTCCCATTTTTTTGGCTATATCCAAGACCTTGGCGTTTGGGGTTGTGCTTTCCACCTGCCTAGTCATAAACTTACTAACCACCGTTGAGGTTTCTGGGGCCTCTGGTAATGATCTTATCAAATCCGATGCGGTCACTATGCCTGCTAACTTCCTTTCCTCCATGACCACCAGCCTACCCTTCTCCTTAATCATGGTTCTCGCCGCCTCCCTGATGGTCGCCTGCGGCTTTATTGTAATGAGTCGTGGTGACATCACAGCAAATACCTTGACCTTCTTCGGGTCCTTATTAGCCGCTATTACGCGAGTTAAAAGATCCCTCTCCGTCACTATGCCTGCTGGCCTCTCTGGTCCCTTTACAAGCAGACTACCTATGTGCCGTTTGCCCATGATCTTTGCCGCATTCAGCATTGTGGCATTTTCCTCTATCATCGCAACTTCCTTGCTCATTATTTCTGACACATGCTTATGTTTTTGGAAGTCTTGATAAAACACATCAATAATGCTAGGAAACTCCTCCCTAAGCGTTTTGGACATACCCCCACCCAATTATCACTGCTGTTTTCTAGAATATAAGATAACTCCGTTAACAATTTATGGAAGGGCAAATCCGCTTCCGCACAATATTAGGATAAAAAAATTAATTAACCATCTCTCTCGGTAGATACCACAAGCCCCAGTGGCTCAGCCTGGTAGAGCACCGCCTTGGTAAGGTCTTCCCAAATAGGCGGTGGTCGCGGGTTCAAACCCCGCCTGGGGCTTCCCATGTCTGCAATCATATCATAAAAACTTTATATAATTCCGACCTCTCCTTTTGAGGTTGGTGGGGCTGTGGTCTAGCACGGTATGACGGCAAGGTGGCAGGATCTCCTCCACCTCGCCAAGGGCTCCAGAGGTCTAGCAAGACAGTTTGACCCTTGTGGGATGATTGTCTTCTGGAGCTGCTAGAGCGGGGTTACCCGCATGTCAGGGGTTCAAGTCCCCTCAGCCCCACTATCCTTTGAACCAATCCATTACTATAGAAAGAACGCTGTCTAAAACCTAAGACAAAGTTATAAGTCAAATTAACAGTAATCTAATATGGGTGGTATAATGCCGCTTGCGTTCGTTTTGGTAAATGTGGAGGCCGGAACCGACAAAGAGGTCTTGGAAAATATCAAGAAGACTCCAGAGGTTAAGCAGGCATACATGGTTTACGGCGTCTACGATATTATAGTCATGCTGGAGTCCGACACCCTCGAGAAACTACGAGAGATGGTGACGAAGAAGATCCGACAGTTGGACAAAGTAAGATCCACAATGACTATGATCGTTATGGAACAATAAGGATAGCAAACTTTAAAAACCAAAACTTTTTCTTATATAGCGGTACGCCGGCCAAAGTTGGTGGGAACCACCCGTTCCCATTCCGAACACGGCAGTTAAACCACCAAACGTCTGTGGTTGTACTGGACGCCGAGAGGGTCCGGGAAGCCATGGAAGCTGGCGGCCACTTAAACCCTCGATATTAGAAATAAATATATCTTGGTTGTTTATTCTCTTGAACGTCATTGTGGTGAATTAGCGTGGTTACTGCTGGTCAAGGGCTCTTCTCCCTGGGCAACGATATGCCCTCTATCGTTGTTAATATTATATGGATGGTAGCGTTCTTTGCAATTATCATCCTCTTCAATCAGAGGATGCAGATCTGGTCCTACCAGAGGAACGTGGAAAAAGCCACCGCAAGGCTACAATTCTTGGCAGACAAAAGCAGGGAGGATGCCCTTAATAGCATAAAGCAGTTTGCCCAAGAGAACGTTGATATACGCTCACAGGTTACCGGCTTTCTAGACTTCTTTTTAATTGAACCTGTTGATAGGGACCCCTTTGGCGTATTGGGCAGACTTGAGCACATTCTAGACAACAGGCGCGACCGGTTCAAGGCCTTTGTCTCCCAGATTGCGCCTAAAGCGGGCAAGACCGACGCCGCCAATACGGAGGACATACTTGAGGCGGCGATGGCCCTCAACCTCATATTCAAAGTCGTACGCCACTACCTGCTCCTAGGTAAAAAAACAAAGAGCCTCATGATCTTCGTTCAATTGGATATGCAGCTACCCATGATCATGAAGATGGCAGAGGCATACTTTAGTGCGCAGAAGACCTTCTCTGCTGGTAAGCCGATTGGCGACGGACTAGGTGCGCTGGTTGCCTCCAAACTGATGTTGGGACAGCCCAAGAAACAGATAGCTGAGGAAGTTGTATACGCCGAATTAGACCTCTCAAATAGAAAAGTCGTTGTATTGAAGGCTGAAGGTCCAGGCGGCGTGGTCGGAAAACCCGGCGAGGCGGTGAAGCAGTTGGTTGAAAATCTAGGAGGAAAAGTTGCGAGGATATTCATGATCGATGCTGCGGCCAAGCTTGAGGGAGAGAAGACTGGTGAGGTTGTCGAGGGCATCGGTGCTGCCATAGGCGACCCCGGTCCTGAGAAGTTCAAGATAGAGGACGTCGCCACGAAGTACAAGATCCCCGTGGATGCCATAATATGCAAGATGGACCTTGAGGAGGCCTTGACGACAATACGGAAGGAGGTGGTTGAGGCATCCGACGTGATAGTTGAAAGGATCAAGAAGGCGATCTTGGAGAGGACTAAGGAAGGCGACGTGGTGATAGTCGCTGGCATAGGTAATACCATAGGGGTTGGGCAATAGCGAGGTAATGGCAATGTCTAAACAGCGTCAATCGAGGTTTGCGATAATCTCAATAGCGCTCACGTTGGGTGCCTTCACACTATTCGTGTTTGCCACATTTGTGGATCCGCTCTCTGCCTACAGCACGGAGTTGATGGTCGCCGGCCTGGCATTGCTGATCGCCTCTTGGGGGATATACTTCTTTGGTGGCAGAAGGGCGCAGAAGCCGGAGGAGTCCACCGAGAACGTCATTACAGTTATCGGCTGCGGGGGCTGTGATTTTAGAGAAGAGAGGGCGTTCACCCTGGGTGACTACATCTTCAAAGAACTTGGTCAATGCAAGAAATGCCCCGGAAACTCGTACATCCGCGCCATCTATGCCGTTCCGCTGAAAAAGTAATAGAACTGACCGAAGATGAAACCACATAGAGTCGTGGCCATCGGCGGAACCTTCGATCACTTTCATAAAGGGCATGAATCCCTAATTTTAAAGGCGTTTCAGTACGGCGAAAGGGTCGTCATCGGCATCACCTCTGACGAATTCTTGAGACGGTCAGGGAAGTCTGGAATTCAGCCGTTGGAGACGAGGTTGAACAAACTCAAGGACTTCCTAATTGAAAACGAACTGATCGGCAGATCCTCCTTGCTCATACTGGAGGATCCCTATGGTCCGATCGTAAGGGATCCGACCATCAAAGGGATAGTTGTAAGCAAGGAGACCCTTCCGCGGGCCGAAGAGGCAAACAGAATGCGAGCCGTTAAAGGTGTACCTCAAATGACCGTCCATGTCATAGACCATATACTGGCATCAGATGGACGACCGATCTCTTCTACAAGGATAAGAAATAAAGAAATAGACGAGAAGGGTAATCTAATAAGCTCTTGATTACAGAAATTCAAATCTGAATCGGGAGGAATTTCCAATGCCCCTAAGTCAGTCTGAGGCCTTATTGCTAAAATATCTGGAGAAATTGGGTGGAAAAGCAGAGGCCTCCTCTCTCGCATCAGGCCTCAAACAGCCCGTGAGTTCCATATTCCCGTTATCTAGCTTACTTGCAGAAAAAGGCTATGTAAAGACTACCGAGATCCTAAAAGAAAAGTTCGAGCTTACCGAAGAAGGCGCATATTGCGCTAAACATGGAATGCCAGAGACACGCCTGTTGCGCCTCCTGTCCTCCAAAGGAGGCACAGCCCCCATGGATGCGCTCAAAACTGCGCTCAAACCAACGGAGATCTCGGCAGCTCTGGGATGGGGTCGAAAAGCAGGTGCGATTGCGATCGAGAAACGGGGAACTCCCCCACTGATAGTTCTCAAGAGGACTGTGAATATTGAACTTGATGATACGATCAAAAAATTGAGCAAAGACGGTGAAAAGTCAGCCCTAACTCCTAAGGAACTAGAACTAGTATCTGTGTTGGAGGAGAGAGGTCTCGTAACTCTAAAGGAGACCAAGCAGCTAATAGTCGAGATGATCAGGGGCATCAGGCCATCTGGCGGTGTCGTCTCGAACGTTCTAACCTCGGACATTATCAAGAGTGGGAGGTGGCGTAAGACCACTCTCAGCCCATACGATGTCACGGCCTCCCCGCCATCTCTGAAGATCGGCAAAAAACACCCGTACCTTGAATTTCTGGAAGAGGTTAAGGAGATACTCATCGCCATGGGGTTCGAAGAGGCATCGGGACCATATGCGGAGAGTGAGTTCTGGAACTTTGATGCTCTTTTTCAGGCCCAAGATCACCCTGCAAGAGCCATACATGACAGCTTCCAGATAAAGGGGGTCGAGCCTCACATAGACGCCCCCGAAGAGGTCATAAAGGGCGTGAAGGCAGCCCACGAGTATGGTGGAAGGACCGGTTCCAAGGGGTGGGGCTACCGCTGGAACATCGAGATCGCCAAGCGACCAATCTTGAGGACCCAGACCACGGCCGTCTCCGTACGGCACCTCTCAACCCATAAGACTCCACCGGTAAAGGCCTTCTGTCTCTCAAAGAACTTCAGACCAGACGTCATAGACTCCAGACACATGGTGGAGTTCTGCCAGTTGGATGGAATAATAGGCGACCGCAACATGAACGTTAGGCACCTGCTCTGGACTCTCAAGGAGTTCGCCATGCAGCTGGGATTCAAGGACATAAAATTCACGCCAGGATACTTCCCCTTCACCGAGCCAAGCATAGAGGCCTACGCGAAACACCACAAGTTGGGTTGGATCGAGTGCCTCGGATCGGGCCTCTTCAGACCAGAGGTTCTTGAGCCGCTGGGAGTAAAATTCCCGGTGTTGGCATGGGCTTTCGGCATAGACCGGCTCGCAATGATACGCCTTGGGATCGACGACATCAGGGAACTACACACTTCCAATCTTGAATCCCTCAGGGAGAAGGGGTGGCGGTAGAATTGCCGACAATCGTTCTGAACGTCAAAGACCTAGAGAGGCTCATCGGGTTCCCCATTGAGAAGGAAGCGCTACAGGAGACCCTCTCCTCTCTCAAGTGCGAGCCCGAGACCGTCACCAACGATGAGATCACCGTCGAGGTAACGTCTGACAGGCCTGATCTCTTCAGCGCAGAGGGCATAGCGAGGGGCATCCGCTACTACCGTAGCAGGGGCTCCGTTTACGATGTAAAGTACTCCAAACTGGCCCCCCTCAAACTTCATGTGGAGCAGCCCACCTCGAAGGTCCGCCCCTACATTGTTGCAGCGGCTATTCGTGGCATCTCCCTTGACGAGGAGGGAATGAAGCAGATTATGCAGCTTCAGGAGAAGCTCCACACGACCTACGCCTCAAACAGAAAGAAGGCCTCCATTGGCGTCTACGATCTTGACACGGTAACCCCAGATTTTACCTATACCGCCCCCCCTCCAGAGGAGATCTCCTTCGTCCCTCTTGAGTCTTCTGAGGAGATGAACGGCAGAAGAATACTGGCCGACACCCAAAAGGGCAGGGAGTATGGATGGATAATCTCCGGCTACGACAGATACCCGCTGCTCTTGGACTCCAGGAGAAAGGTGCTCTCAATGCCACCCATCATTAACAGCGAGGCAACTAAGATTACTGAGAAAACCAGAAACCTGCTCATAGACGTCACAGGCACGGAGGAGAAGGCAATCAACACCTGCTTAAACATCATAGCAACATCCATTCTTGAGAGGGGCGGTAGCCTCCAACAGGTCTATGTTGTCTACAAGCAACGAACTGACAAGACGCCCAAGCTAGAGAAGACCAAGAAGAGGTTGCCCTACTCCGCCGTCGCCACAGTGTCCGGGTTAGACCTCACGCCCCGAGAGGTTTCCTCCCTCCTAAGCCGTATGGGCTTACAATCAGAGGCCGTCGGACGCGACGCCCTCGAGGTCACCATACCGCCTTACAGGCTCGACATTCTCCACGAAGTGGATTTGGTCGAGGACATTGTGATGGCCTACGGCCTGAATCGCATGGTGCCTGAACTGCCACAGGTCGTAACTATGGGCAGACCGCTTACAGGAAGCAGGTTGAGATCGAGAATAAGAGACCTGATGGTGGGGATGGGCTTCCAAGAGGTGACAACATACATCCTCAGCAGCAGGGAAGTGCTGGAGGAGAAGCCCCTCATGCACACACGACCTCTGGTCGAGATAATCCGGCCCGTATCCTCGGAGTTCTCAGTTCTAAGGGACGCCCTAATGCCCAAGCTTCTGCAGTTTCTTGGTAACAACACCCACTACAGCTATCCCCAGAAGGTCTTCGAGTATGGAGACGTCGTAAGGGTCGAGAAGGGCATGCCCCCGACCTCGCCGCACCTCTCGGTCGCCATCAGCAACCACAAGGTAAGTTTCGAGGAGATTCAAGCCGTCGCCGTTGCCCTCTTCAAGAACCTCTCCAAGGAGGTCTCCTTCGAACCCTACACGGCGGAGCCCTTCATCCAGGGGAGGGCTGCCAAGATCATCATGGATGGTAAGTATATTGGGACCATAGGGGAGATCTCGCCACAGGTGCTCGTCAACTTCGGCATGACCTGCCCTGTTGGGGCCATGGAGTGCGACCTATCCTCTCTAGCACACTTGGAAAGTTTATTTCGAGGTTGATGCAGATCCTATATTGCGATGAAGTGGGAGCTGAGCGCTGTAGGGCGATATAGCGGGTTAATAGGAGTCCAGTGAGTCGAGCGTTGCTCAGCGATGAACAGGACCTAACCCACACCCGCAACAGCCCTGCAGTTCAAATAATTAAATAAGGAGGGCACCCATGAAAATCAATGGCAGGCTACTGGATACGTCCCGTTGTGAGAGAGCCCGTCCGAGTGGGATGCAAGATCCCTCTGTGAGGTCGGGTGTTAGCTTCGGGCTACACAGTAGTCTGCCAATTATGATGAGGGTGTTTGAAATGGACGTAACTAAGAGAGTGAACCTGGTTACCAGAAACACGTTAGAGGTCATCACTAAGGAGGACGCAGAGGCGATCTTCCAGAGAACGTCCTCTCCGAAGGGCTACATAGGGGTCGAGCCGTCAGGGCTCTTCCACCTAGGTTGGATCATATGGGTAAACAAGTTCAAGGATCTTATGGAAGCGGGCGTGAAGATGACGCTTCTGGAGGCCACGTGGCATGCCTGGATAAATGACAAATTTGGAGGGGACATGGCGAAGATCCAGTTGTGTTCGAGCTACCTCGAGCACTGCTTGAAGGCTCTGGGTGTAGACCTATCACGAGTCACGATAATCAAGGCAGATGAAATGATCAACAAAAAGGCTTACTGGGAGGGCCTTCTCAGGATAGCCAAAAGCCTGTCTCTCTCAAGAATAAAACGGGCCGTAACGATAATGGGCAGGAAAGAGGACGACACACTGGTAGACTTCTCGAAGCTCATCTACCCATGTATGCAGGTGGAGGATATCTTCTACTTGGATCTTGACTTCTGTCTTGGTGGTATGGATCAGAGGAGGGCACACGTACTTGCGCGCGAGGTTGCGGGAGTCTATGGCTATAAGAAACCGGTGGCGGTTCACACCCCACTCCTTTCTAGCCTCCAAGGTGCTGGCAGAATGGATGTTCAAGGGGAAATGGACGCGACAATGATCGACTACAAGATGAGTAAGTCAAGACCAGAGACCTGTATCTTCATTCATGAACCTGCTGAACAGATCAAAAGCAAGTTGAGTTCTGCATACTGCCCTCCCAAGGAGGTACAAGGAAATCCGATCTTGGATCTGGCACACTATGTACTGATGTACGAGAAGGGCTTCACGATAAAGAGGTCGCCAAAATACGGGGGTGACGTGGCCTTTACCTCTCCTTCAGAGCTGTTGAGCGCCTATCAACAAGGGAGCATACACCCTCTTGATCTCAAGAACGCCGTATTCGATGGAATATCCTCGCTACTTGCTCCGGTGCGGAAGTACTTCCAAAAAGTGCCGGAAGCCAATAATCTGCTCGAGAGTCTTGAGACCTCTACTAAGAAACAATAGGAAGGTTTTTAAGTTAAGATTTTTTAACTCACTCAAGCAAAAATTGCGATAAGAATGAGGTGTTATGTTTACTATGTTAAATCATCTTGAAACAAGAATAAAAAGCGTCGCCCATGGGCCTCTGGGGGCCTAAAGAAACCTCTAGGTGATGAATATGGGCGGTACGCCAACCACTGCAAAGTACACTATCTACGGTGGCATAGAGATAGATGGTGTTGTAGATAAACCCGATGTGATCGGGGCAATATTCGGTCAAACCGAGGGCCTATTGGGCGAGGAGCTTGACCTGAGAGAACTTCAGAAGAGCGGAAGGATCGGCAGGATACAGGTTGACTTGGAGTCAAAATCCGGCAAGTCCTTTGGTGAGATGATCATACCATCAAGCCTTGACAGAGTCGAGACCGCGATAGTCGCCGCTGCCATTGAAACCATTGACAAAGTAGGGCCTTGTACGGCTAGAGTCTTCGTGAAGAAGATCGAGGACGTACGTGAGGAGAAGAGGCGAAAGGTCATTGATCGCGCAAGGGACATATTGGTTCACTGGGAGACTGAGGGTGCCTTCGAGATAAAGGAACTCTCAGAGGAGATAATGAAGTCAGTCAGGGTGCACGAGATAGGCAAGTTCGGCCCAGACAACCTGCCGGCGGGACCAGACGTTGATAAATCTGACATGGTGATCGTCACGGAAGGCAGGGCAGACGTAGTTAACATGTTGCGCCACGGTTACAAGAACGTGATTGGCATGGAGGGCGCCTCTGTTCCCGAGACTATAAAGGACCTCAGCAAGAAGAAGTCAATAATCGCCTTCGTGGACGGCGACAGGGGAGGCGAGTTGATTCTCAGGGAGTTACTGCAAGTTGCAGATGTTGATTACATCGCCAGGGCCCCTGTTGGCAAAGAGGTTGAAGACCTTACAGGTAAAGAGCTCGCGAAGTACCTTAGAAGCAAGATTCCAGTAGAGCAGTATCAGCTTGCAATTAGTGAGAGAAAGCCGGAAGCTCCGCAGAAGCAGGGGCGTCAAGATTTAGCTGAAGTGGTCGCCGAAAGAATGCCAGAAAAGGTACAGGAGAGCGTGGCTGAGAGAGCGGCTGAGAAAGTTGAGAGAGCAGAGAAAGAACTGGCACGCGTTGCCCTTGCTGGTGTGGACGTCGAGAAGATAAAGGCGATGATGGAGCAACTTCAGGGCAGTCTTGAGGCCAACCTACTCGACGAGTCATGGGAATCAAAACAGAAGGTAGCGGTAAGGGAACTTGCAGAGATACTTCAAAATACTGGTGATAAGATACACGCAGTTGTATTCGACGGTGTAATAACTCAAAGACTCCTCGACATCTCAAACAACAGAGGCGTGGCATTCCTTATCGGCGCGAGGATAGGCAACATCGCCAAGAGACCACAAGGCATAACCATCCTTACCTTCGAAGACATCACTTCACGTTAAAGTACATGAGTAATGCCGACTCCCCATCGGCATAATACCTCTTTATTTTTCCTTCCACCGTAAATCCCAACTTTGTGTAGAGCACTATTGCTGGGATATTGGACTGCCTAACCTCGATCCTTACCCTCTTTGTCCCTTTGCTGCACAACCTCTCTATTGTCTCTTTCATTAGGCGCTCTCCTACGCCCTTCCTACGCATACTTTCATCTACGGCTATTGAAACCACATGCCCCAGGCTCTCATATCTTACTATGCCGACGGCGTATCCAATGACCTTCCCTTCAGAGACGGCAACTATGTAGACGCCCGGAAGGTAAAAGAATGCCTTGAGCAGGCCCCTGGGGTAGGGGTCCGTGAAGGATCTCTGCTCTATCTCGAAGATGGCATCAAGGTCGTCTAGACGGGCATCCCTTATAAGCAAAGAGGGATCAGGCATATCAGAGCACTATTATTATCTCACAGTGACAAATAATTACCTTGCTGGGCGATCCTTGGTATGCGGGTTATTGAGCGCGATACGGGGCATGGCGTTGTGGAGGTCGAGGTAGAGGACTCTGATGACCTGTGGCACCTATACAACTTAATCGACAGCGGCGACACTGTGTGTGGTTATACCCTGCGTGAGTTGAAGGTATCGAGGGGTGGGGGTGAGGAGCGGGTAGGTCGGAGGAGGGTCTTCCTTTGCATAAAAGTGGAGGACCTCGGTTTCCAGAGTTTCACAGAACGCCTCAGGATAAGAGGTCGAGTCATAACTGGTCCTGAAGATATGAACATCCAAGGATCTTACCACTCCTTCTCAGTAGGGCCAAGGGAAAGGATAAGGATATTCAAGGAGGAGTGGCTATCATTCCACGAAGAGCGCCTCAAGAGGGCGGCAACAAGGGAGAGGCCAAAAGCCCTCATAATCACCATAGATGATCAGGAGGCATCGCTCTACGTCCTGAGGGACTACAACGTGGAGGGATTGGTCAGCATAGCATCTCATATGCCGGGCAAATACGTGGAGTCGGTGGACAGGTCGACGATAAGGTCGAAGTACTTCTCCTCAATCGGTGAGGAGGTGGGCAGGTTCCTTCAGAGGGAGAGCGCTGATGTGGTGGTCGCAGGGCCAGGCTTCACCAAGAATGATCTGGCAAAATACCTAAGGGAAAAGTTAAGATCCATTAGTATAATCGAGGAAACCGCTTCGTGCACGGGAGAACCAGGCGTCAGGGAGGTGATGAACCGAGGCACTTTTTCCAAGATCATGGCGAACTCGACCCTACTGCGGGACTCACGCCTTATCGACGAGCTACTGGGGCGCCTCTCAACGAAGCCGAATCTGGTGGCATACGGAAGGGAGGAGGTAAGACGGGCGGTTGAGAGGGGGGCAGTGGATGCCCTTCTTGTCTCTGAGCGCCTCCTTAAAACAATCGCGCCGAACGAGAGGCGCGCAATAGAAGATGTCTGTAAAAGAGCCGAGGACCACGGCGGTAAGGTCTATTTCATTGGTGGGGAGCATGAAAAGGGCAAACAGCTGATCAGTCTCGGAGGCATCGCCGCCCTGCTTCGGTTCGCCATAACCTAGTACGGATACTCCGCAAACCTCTCCCGCGTGGCTGTGGGATACTCCTGCACATACACTATATTGGAATTGGGCAATAGCCGTCTGACCTCTGCCACCACATCTCTCTGCACCTCCAATGCATCTCCGCTCGATGAGATGCCGACCATGTTTGGGGAGGTGCCTGATGTTTTTACTATAAAACTCTTAAGCGCTCTGGGGTCTCCAGATGTGGTTCTAATTATGAACTTGCCCAGAAGCCCGTCGCTCAAGACCTCCTCATAAGGTCTGGCGACATTTCTGCTCCTTCTGATCAACCTATTCTTTGTCTGCACCGCATCCTTCGCAACGCTCGAGCAGTAGTGTATCGGCACATCGATTCCCTCCCTGTCCGCCCATCTAATCACGGAATATGCCACCTCTTCGCTGCCAAGGACTGCTGCCATGCTATCCTTCTCCAAGACAAAACCCCGCTGTTTGAGCTGGTATGCATTCTGAGGGCAGAACTCCAATTGATTTAGATTTAGGAAGTCTGCCTCAACACGCGCCAAGTAAGATACAAGTTCCTTGATCAATTTCTCGTTTCTTGGTATTGCAGGTACCTCTGCACCGGCGTATAACCCCATTTCCTTTGCCAGCGCGATCTTCCTCCAGTCCTCTCTCTCCGGATGAAACCTAAGTTCATCGAGCCCTGCCACCCTCAATTTCCTAAGCACATCCTTATTCACGTGCCTACCATTCGTATAGAGGTGGATGTGGTGATCCCTGCCAAAGAACTGCTTCAGCAGTTTGATGCATTTGATCGTCCTGCTGAGCTTTAATATGGGGTCACCGCCGGTTATCCCCGTCCCTTCTGCGTCTATCGCCCTGCCTTCCAAGATTATGTCCAGGTCATCTTCAACGAGTACCTCATCTGCATAAACTACGTCCAGCCCCCTCCTCTTTTCACTGAGCGGGCAGTAAAAGCAGGATCGATCGCACTCTCCAGTGACAAAGAGTACGAGTTTTCCGCCCTTGAGGCAGATCTCGCATCCTCGGGGGAGCCCTCTCTCCATGCCCGAATCTATCGGCAGCTTGTTTATTAAGGTTATTTCGATGCGATTAAAGGATGATCTCTGACGCGAGGGCCATCGCTATAGCCCCAATTACAAGCCTCTTCCCTGAGTACCTTGAGATCCCAGATGCCCACATCACAAAACCCACGAGTCCGACCGTGAAATATGTTGCCTTTATCGCATATTTCAGAAAGTCCAACATGGTCACCGATGCCCACTGAATATTAGTCTCGAAGAAATTTATCCAGTTCCCTATGGTACTCTGGAATCTATCCTCGATTCCCCCTCCTGTTTGGAGGTCTGCCCTGACAACCCCTGCCAACATAGCTATGCCTAACAGAGCCAAGGTCGCGTAAACGTACGCCCTCAATCCTCTTCCCCAAATACACGGTCAATATTTAAACTCCATACCTCGTTGTTGAATTAGCCTTCTGAGGCTCGGATCCTTGGATATCCTATCTCTAAACTTGCCCTCGAAGCTATCTCCCTCCCCGAGCTCCTCCTTGTAATAAATCCCCGTCCTACCTATCTCGTCTCTCCTCGTCAGTACCCTGATGCGCTCCTTTACGATCTCCGAGCTCACTCCGATTAGCCTGGCAGCCTCCACGCTATTCTGAACGACCGAGAATTCATAGTGTCCGTACGCCATCGGCACTATCATCATCAGTCGCTTATCGACACCCGGTACGCGTCTTCCCCCCCTCAATTCAGCGATCCCTGCCTCTCCCCCAAACCTGTAAAACTCCCTCTCCCTCCTCCTCAGCGGTAGCAGGGGGAAGGTCAACTTAATCCTGTCGTTTATATGGGCTATCGCCTTTACCGTATGTGCTGGCGTAGCTTGGGTCAACTCCCTCTTCGATATCTGGATGCCCTCGCCAAGCACTCCCTCCTCAATTATGTAAGATGGAAGCACTTCTGGGACGAAAATATCCACATCACTCTTAGGGCTAACGTCGCCACGGGCGAGACTTCCATGAGCTATCGCCTCAACTCCCTTTGTTCTGAGCACCTCTATCAACTGAAGTGCTATGCCCCTGAGTTCATTGAGTAGCGCCCACCGCTCCTTGGCATAGGCAACCTCCCTCAGCTCATAGGCTCGCGAGACCTTCTTTGCCATCCTATTTTCCCTCTTTTTTGGAACCTGTCCTCACACTCGATGCTACCCAGTCCAGATATTCCTTGGAACCCCCAGTGATCTTAAACGAGATTATCTCCGGGGTGGCGTAACTATGGAGTTCCTTGACCCTCCTGATCAAATTATCTAATAGACTGTCAATGCTCTTCACGATCAACAAGCACTCCTTGCCCTCCTCGACCTTCCCCTCCCATCTGAACACGGAGCTCACACCCTCCACAACGTTCACGCAGGCCGCAAACCTCTCCTCCACAAGCGCTCTGGCTATCCTCTCCCCCTCCTCCTTTCCTCCGACAGTTATAAAAATCACGATGTGCATCGAACTACCACCAGTTAATGTTCAATCAATAAAATATAATATTGTTTGGGGCGAGACATTGGATCAGTGGATCATACTCCTGTACGTGGTCGTCGTCTTCTGGTCGTTGTTACTCATGGCTAAACGTTTTCTTCCAAAGAGCGTCGAGGTTCGCCCTCTCTTGGTGATGTGGAAGACAACAAAGTTTAATGATGCCATCGACAGGCTGGGCAGTGCTCTAAAACCTGTTTGGAATGTCCTATGGAACATGGGAATCGCGGTCTCCATAGGCGGTTCCATTTACATCACCTACCTCCTGGCGCGAAATTTGTACTACCTCTCTTTTAAGGTAGAAGATGCATCGCCTGTCTCGTTGCTCATCCCCGGAATCACCCTCTCACTTAGCCCTAACACCCTCTTCTTCTTCGGGCTGTCGATAGCAATCATCTTGATTTCACACGAGCTGTCTCACGGCGTAGCAGCTAGGGCTGAGGGAATAAAGGTGAAGAGCACAGGTCTTATCTTACTGGCAATCATTCCGGGTGCCTTCGTGGAGCCCGATGAAGAGGATCTCAATAAGGCAAAGAAGTCATCCCAGGCAAGAGTATACGCCGCTGGATCCACCGCCAACATCCTAATCGCACTACTAGCCTTGAGTCTAGTCTCGAATGCTCCCTACATACTGTCCCCCTTCTACCAGACTACTCCGCTTGGCGTACAGGTGCCAGAGAACGCTGCGGGCTCGCCGGCCGAGGGCGTCCTCAAAAATTGGGATGTTATCCTGAGTATTAACGGATCCGCCACAACAGACACGGAGTCGCTTGCGAAAATTCTCAATGCCACAACACCAAACAGCACCGTCCCCATTGTGGTAATGAGGGACGGAGAGGTTAAGACGTTTGATTTCAAGATGGGGTATTCTGCTACAACCAATTCGTCCTACATGGGCATAATCAATGCGCTCAGCTACTACCCCCCAAAGTATCCTTACATCTCTACCTCTTTTCCATTCTACCTCACAGGTTCCCTTTCATGGATATTCTTGCTCTCGTTGAATGTTGGGCTCATAAACATGATGCCGGTCGCGTCCTTGGACGGCAATAAGCTTGCGGGCATAATGGTCCGCTTCGTCTTGAGGGACGAGAAGAAGTCGGTGCAGATCAACAAACTCCTCGGTTGGGGTTGTCTTGCAATACTGGTATTAAATATATCACTAAGTTTCATGATATTTCCGTCATTCAAGTTCGGGTAAGGAGTGTGCCTTGCTGTCCTCTACTCTCTGCAGATGCGGCAAAGAGGGATTCTACCTTCGCAGGCACTCTGGGGAGATCCTCTGCAAGAGATGTTTCGTCAAGAGCGTGGAGAAGATCGTCCTAAAAACCATCAAAAGGGATAAACTCATCATTCCCGATGACCAGGTCATGATTGCCTTATCTGGTGGCAAGGATAGTGTTGTTCTGATCCATATCCTCTCAAAGATAGAGCGCTCCTACGACACAGCGCTCTTCGCCATAACCGTAGATGAGGGCTTAAGAGGGTACAGGGAGGAGGGGTTGGGGCTAGCAAAGAGGGTGGCAGAGAAGTTAGGGATAAAGCACCACGTGATCACGTTCAAGGAGGCCTATGGTCATTCCCTTGAGCAGATATGTAAATTTGCGGAGGAGAAGGGAGTGGGTCTTCTTGGTTGCACGTTCTGTGGTATCCTTCGGAGGCGCCTGCTCAACGATGCCGCGATGAAGATGGGCGCCACAAAAGTTGCCACGGGGCACAATCTCGACGACGAGGCTCAAACAATTCTCATAAACATCCTGAGGGGGGACATATCGAGGCTTGCCCGGCTAGGTACCAAGCCGATAAGGCTGAGAGAGGGCTTTATCCCCAGGGTAAAACCACTTCGATATGTGCCGGAGCGTGAGATCGCAACCTACGCCTACCTGAAGGGCTATCCACTGTATGAACGCGAATGCCCGTACGTTAGGGCATCCCTCAGAGACGAGGTAAGGGATCTCTTGAACAATATCGAGGCGAGGCACCCTGGCACAAAGTTCGCTATAGTGAAGGGGGCGGATAGGATCTCGGATCTCCTAAAGGAGAAAATCGAGGAGTCAGAGGTCGGTCGCTGTAGCCGTTGTGGGGCCCCCTCTGGCAGAGAAGTCTGCAGGATGTGTGAGGTCCTCTCCATGCTAGGCATAGATGGTAGTTTTATAAATCACCTCGCTGAATGATCGAAATGGTGCGACAGGGAGGGCTGGAGGGCTCGGCCTCCTCTTCTCTACAAACGGTCGTCATGGTGGAGCCAGTAACCTTTGGAGGCGGTGGAACCAGCCATAGAACCTAGGGTCTGTCGGCGTAGAAGTCTCGCCCTGTGGGGGTGTTGGAGCGGGGTGAGCTCGTCTGGAGGGACGGGCTTTCTGCAGACCGGGTGAACCGGGTTAGGCCCGGAAGGGAGCGGCCCTAAGCTCGGACAGCGCCGTTCGCAGGATAACGGGATGGATGCCGGCTCTCCCAAAGGTCTGTGGTGTGGACCGCCCACTTCATTGGGGCTGTCGCACCGCTTCGGAGCTAAAATATTTAACCTTCCTTCCCCCCTCTTGATGTGGACGCCGGGATACCCTAGCCTGGTAGGGGGCTGGCTTGCTAAGCCCGTGTCTCGCAAGGGACTCGTGGGTTCAAATCCCACTCCCGGCGCCAACAATCCTTTAATTCTAGCCGTGCTTAGCCTCGCTATCGCTCAGCGATAGCTATAATAATTGGCGGCACTTGCTTTTTTACATCGGGGCTGTAGGCTAGCTTGGTCTAGACTGCGAGGCTTGGGCCCTCGTGACCCCGGTTCGAATCCGGGCAGCCCCATCCCTTCAAACTCATAAAAAATTAGAGAAAGACCCTGATTTTCTCTATCCTAGCCTCTCTTTCCTTACCGATTTTCTCGAGGATTCTTTCCACGTTTGGAAGGAACCCCAGCTTCTTCGAAGAGTCAGAATAGAAAGCCGTCGCCTTCTTCTCGATCTCGACAGCATTCATCAATCCAGCCTTGAAATCAGCAGGAACATCGAACTTCGCATCATAATTTACAGTGTCGATCCCACTTATCGCCTCGAGGATCATCTCTTGCATCTCCATCCTCCTTGTCCTCTCCAGAGCCTGCTTATTCTTCTTGGAGGCGTTGGACAATTCAGAGATGCTTGTTTTGGATCCTTCGGAAGCCTTCTTCACCAGCTCATCGTAGTAGAGGGACGCGGCATCCTCGATCTCTATGGCGTACTTGAGGATTGCTCCGAACGTCCCCAGCTGCACTTAGAACCACCTGGTTATGGCAACCTTCTTCTGCGTGTAGAACTCAACCGCGTCCATTCCCTGACCGTGCAGATCCCCGAAGAAGGACTCCTTGTAGCCAGCGAACGGGAAGAACGCAATGGGTGCGGCAACTCCGATGTTGATACCGATGTTGCCAGCATCGACCCTGTACGTGAACTCCCTTGCCGTCCCGCCGTTGCTCGTGAAGATCGAGGCAGCGTTGCCATAGATGACACTGTTGGTCAGCTTGATTGCCTCGTCTAGATCCTTCGCCCTTATTAGAGCCATGAAGGGACCGAAGATCTCCTCCTTGAAGATGACCATCTCGGGCGTCACGTCTTCGAAGATGGTGGGCCCGATGAAGTAGCCCTTCGGGTACTTTTCACACTTAACCTTCCTGCCATCCAGAAGTAGCGTCGCCCCCTCGTCTATGCCCTTCTGGATGTACTCTAGCACCTTATTGTATTGATCCTCCGAGGCAAGCGGTCCCATTTGGGTTTCAGGATCAAGGCCATACCCTAATTTTACCTTGGAGGCCGCCTCCAAGAGTGCCTTTTTGAAGGGCTCGTACATCTCCCCTACTGGCACGAAGTTCTCACCTGCCAAGCACCTCTGACCCGCACACCCGCAGGCAGACGTAATGCACGCAGCAATTGTGTTCTTCAGGTCGGCGTCTGGCATGATGGTGATGAAATTCTTTGCCTGACCTTGGCATTGCGCTCTCATACCGGTCTCAGCAGCAGTCTTGTACACATGCCTCGCCACCTTTGTAGAGCCGACGAAGGATACCGCCTTCACATCCCTGCTCTTTAGGAGGACATCTGCGACATCCCTGCTACCATTTACCAGATTCACCACACCCGGAGGGAAGCCTGCCTCATCGGCGAGTTCAATAATCTTCACAGCACTGATAGGAACTTGGCTTGATGGCTTCAAGATGAACGTATTTCCGCACGCTATCGCCATGGGAAGGAACCAAAGGGGGATCATGACAGGGAAGTTATAAGGAGTGAGCCCTACACAGACGCCCAGCGGCTCACGATAGTATGCCTCGTCGATGTCCTTGGCGATATCCCACTCTATGTCGCCCATCATCATGGCGGGGATGCCCGTGGAGAGTTCGACGGTCTCGATTCCTCTCTTGATGTCTCCTCTTCCCTCATCTAGAGTCTTTCCGTGTTCCTTCACTACCCATTCAGAGAGCTCCTCAAAGTGCTCGTCCAGCAGGTTTCGGTATTCGTAGAGGTACCTCGCCCTCGTTGCCGGTGGGGCGCACCTCCACTCCCAAAATGCCTCCTTTGCCGCCCTAATTGCTGCCTCTACGTCCTCCTTGGTGGACTTCGGAACTTTGGCTAAAAGTTCCAGCGTGGCCGGGTTTACGACGTCGAGCACCTCTGTTCCCCTAGACTCAACCCACTCACCATTAATGTAGTTTTTTAAAACTTCCACCATTTTATACCACCATAACGGATGCCCAACAATCAATTCAGTAATGTTAGACTTTATTCTTTGATTTGCTTTGAATATTTAAAGCTTTGTCACAGCCTTAATGAATCTGTAACTAACACATTTTACGATACAACCGTTGAAGACCACATGCAAAATGTTAAGAACCCCCGAATTTGTTGGTATATGGGGGTTGTACCTTGAAGGTCAAACGGTCCAAAAATATGCTGGTCATCCGCCTCGACGAGGAGGAAGAGGTCATCTCCTCGATAACAGAGGCGGTTGCCTCTGAAGGGGTAGAATCAGGGATCATCACCTCCTTTGTCGGTGCCCTGAAGGGATGCCGCCTCATACTGCGAAAGGGCTTGGAAAAGCCCATATCCACCCACATGGAGGCCGTTGGAAACGGAAACATCTCTCTTTACAAGGGCGCCCCTCTTGTTCACCTACACGTGGCTGCAGGCAGTGACACGGGATTCTGGGTCGGGCACCTGACGGAGGGGGTTGTTGACATATTTTGCGAGATAGCGATCATTCCTGTTGATCTAAAGATGATCCGCAAGTACGGACAGAGCCTTGCAGATAGTGGTGTTGCAGTCCCCTACATCCTTGACTTCGAGTGATCCCCATGACAATCCTTTCCGGCTCTGACATTCTGGCATATATCCAAAAAGGTGAGCTCAAAATAACTCCCTTCGCAAGCGAGTCCCTCTCGTCCGCCGGCTACGACCTGCGGTCTGGCATTGATGTGAAGATAATGCCCGGAGGACACGCATTGGTTCACACTATGGAGTTTGTGGGGCTTGCCCCGTCCATATGTGGGCAGCTCTCTATCCGATCCTCCTTCACCAGAGAGGGGCTGCTTGGGAGCTTCGCCCTCGTCGATCCTAGCTTCAGGGGCCAACTCACCCTGATGCTTGCTAACCTTGGATCCGCCTCTGTGGGCATCTCAAAGGGCGAGAGACTGGTCCAGATCGTGTTTGTAAGGCTCAGCAAGGCTTCAGAAAAGCCCTACTCAGGGAGGTATCAGGACAGCGTGGGCACTGTCGGAAGCAAGAGGAATTTTTAATCAAACATGTAAATATTAAAATAGCTCCTATACAAAAAATGACATGGTATCGGAGCTGATTGACCCTTGGGCAATGCGACGAGGTACGAGTATCTTAAGATGCAGATCCGATCGGTGGAGTTCCTTCGCCTTGCCAAGGAGGTCTACAGCTATCAGGAACTTATGAAGCTCACCGGGATACCAATCACCGTACTGAATCGTTACGTGAAGGGCCACATCCTCCCAAGCTCAGATAGGGCCACATCGATCCTCGGTAAGCTCGAGAAGGGTTACGATGTAACTAAGCACATAAAGGACAGGCTGGGGTTCGACAAGGGAGGCTTCCTTGATAACACAAGGATAGTTGGCGACACTCTGCTCTTGAGGTTCATAGCAAATAATGTCGTTCAGAAACTGGCAGGCAGGAGGGTGAGCAAGGTTCTCACGGTCGCAGTGGACGGAATTCCCTTGACGGTTCACATAGCAGACGCCTTCGGGGTGCCCTTCATCTACGCCAAGAAAGAGAAAGAGATCGGTGTCGCAAACTTCATTGAGGAGACGTATACCGTCTCGAGGGCCGGGATTCAGGTTTCGCTCTACCTTCCGAAAGGCGGAATAGACAAGCGGGACAGTGTCTTGATAACAGACGATGTGGTACGATCCGGCGAGCAGCTCAAGGCCCTAGTTAATCTAGCGAAGAGGAGCGGTGCCGAGATCGCCGCCATATTCGTCATTATAGCCGTGGGCGACCGGTGGAAGAAGGAGGTAGACGACTCGGCGGACTACCCCATCTACTCCCTAGTGACCCTGCCCGAGAAGGCCTGAGAGGTTGTAGGGAGGATATAAGACACCTTTCTCCGTAATTATCCCGCTCACCAACTCTCCTGGAGTCAGATCAAAGGCAGGGTTAAGAACGTCCACACCCTCTGGTGCGATCCTTACATTGGCAATATGTGTTACCTCTTCCGGCTTCCTCTCCTCAATAATTACTTCCTCAGCCTTCACGGAGAGGTCCACTGATGAGGTTGGGGCGGCTGCGTAGAACGGGATGCCGTGTGCCTTTGCCATCAACGCTATGCCGTAGGTGCCAATCTTGTTGAAGATGTCCCCCCGCCTCGTGATCCTGTCCGCCCCCACGACTACCTTATTGATGAGCCCCTTCTGCATGATGTATCCAATCATGTTGTCCGTGATAAGCTTGAACGGGATGCCCTCGCTCTTAAGCTCGAACGTGGTGAGTCTTGCCCCCTGAAGGAGGGGTCTGGTCTCTGCCGCATAGACGAAGATCTTCTTTCCACTTTCAAAGGCGCTTCTGATAACACCCATCGCAGTGCCGTACTCCACGCAGGCAAGCCCCCCAGCGTTGCAGTAGGTAAGGATCCGGTCCCCGTCCGATACCAACGTCGCGCCGTTCCTCCCGATGGCCTTACACATCCGCACATCCTCCTCCGCCACCTCGTCTGCCTCCCTGATCACATTGTTGACGAGGTCCGATGGGTCCGTTGCACCCTCCCATACTTTCCTCATCCTCTCCAAAGCCCAAAAGAGATTTCTGGCGGTCGGTCTTGTCGCCCTAAGGCGTTCCGATGCCCTATTCAGTCTCTCCTTAATCTCATCGAGGGTTCTTCCTTTGCTGTTCTTTGCCACCAGCGCGAGACCCATCGCAGCCGCAACTCCAATCGCTGGGGCGCCCCTTATCTCCATCCTCTCTATCGCTAGCGCCAACCTATTATGATCCTTACACCTGATCATCACCAATTTTCTGGGCAGCTTCGTCTGATCTATTATGTAGACGCCGTCATCCCTCCACTCTATCGTCCTCACGTAGCCCCCCTCCCTATCGTCTTTATTAATCCCTCCAACAACGAATTTAAACCTCTGCTCACGGGCCTGCTGAGACCCCTCCCAAAATCGGTAGTCTTCGGTTGGATCCCCACCAGTCCTATCCTGACTCCCGGGATTTCCTCCTTTAGCACTTTGAGGAGTATCCTCAACGACTGTTTATGAGTCGATAATGACTGGACGATTAGAGTCCCTTCGTGGATGAAGTCGTAGAAGCCGGGCTCTTTGTCCATCTCCACCGCGTCGAAGAATATAATGTGCGTCGGTCTGAGCCTCTTTATCTGACCCGTGAAGTTCTCTGGCACTGTCCCGCACTCGATGAGCCCGACGCCAGCTGGAAGCTTTCCTTTCAACCTCGAAACAACCATGACGCCGACAGCATCGTCTCTCCGTATGTCACTTCCGACCCCAGCCAGCACCAAAGAGCGGCTGTTATGTAGAAATGCTAATAAATCATCTTCGAAGGGCATATAGATAGCATTATTGTTACTAGAACTTAAGGGTGTGCGTGTTGTCAGAGCTCCCAAAATCTCTGCTCAAGCAGAAAAAAGCCATAATCTCGGGTCCTGACGCAGACAAAGTTTACCAACAGGGATCCTTTGGCGAGTTGGAGGAGGGCAAGCTAGTGCTGTCCGATGTGGAAATACTATTCCTGCTTGAGAGAGAGAAGATCCTCCTCTACAACGAATCTGAAAAGTCATTTGCCTTCCCTGAGGCTGTGGCTCTCCTATCCAAGGATGACCCTGAGATGTGGGTGCGCTACCTGCTGTACTCCGATCTGCGTCGCAGGGGTTATATCGTCAAGCCCGGTTACGGTCCAAAACTTGAGTATAGGGTTTACAGGAGAGGGGCCGTTGTAGGCAAGGAGCCGGCCAAGTACCTCGTTTACGGGCTGGTGGAAGGAAGAACCATCGGCATATCCGAACTGGCCTCGATCTCCAACTCGGCGAAACTTTCAAAGAAAGACCTGATCCTAGCTGTCATAGACCGACAGGGGGAGATAACATACTATGACGCCTCAGAAATCACCCTCTAGTCTCCTCCGTGCCTTTCTCAGAATGGTTCGTCCGGTAAACTTCATAATGATGGGAGTTGCCGTAATCGTGGGCGAGGTGGCAATACTGGGAGGCATTCCATCACTCAGCCAGATGTTCTATGGTTTTATCGTCTCCTCCTTCCTAACAGCCTCCTCCATGGTCATAAATGACATCGTTGACTTGGACATTGATCGCATCAATGCCCCCGATAGGCCCCTTCCGTCAGGGATGATCTCAAAACGCTCTGCCCTAATCTTTGGGGGGTTCTTAACCATTTTAGGGATAGCGGCGGCGATCCCCCTTTCCATCTATGCGGTGGTGATAGCGGTCCTCACGTTCATCGTCTCTTTATCCTACAATCTGTATGGAAAGAAGATAGGTCTGCCTGGCAACATGATGGTCTCGTTCTGTGTTGCCGTTCCATTTCTGTTCGGGGGCATAGCGGTGGCGAACACCATAGACATCACCATTGCCGTCTTCTTCCTTTTGGCTTTTCTTGCCAACGTGGGCAGAGAGATAACCAAGGGAATAGCCGATATGGAAGGGGACAGGTTAAAAAAAATAAGGACCGTGGCCCTCGTCTATGGTACTAAGACGGCTGCCTGGGCGGCGGCACTGTTCTACATCACGGCCGTCTTGATCACCCCTTTGCCATACATATTCGGCAATCTGGGGCTCTATTATGCCATGATCGTCCTGGTGGTGGATGCCGGATTTGTCTACTCGTCATTCTTTATCATAAGAGATCAAAGCAAAGAAGCCGCCCTGAAGGTAAAGACCCAGGCAATGCTATGGATGATCCTCGCACTCTTGGCGTTCTTCGTGGGGGGTATCGCCCGCTAACCTCTGCCTCCAATAATCTTGGTAACCCCTTCGAGGTCAGTAATTATCTCCCGCTTCGCTCGCATGTCTTTAAGCTTGAACTTTCCCGATTTGAGCTCCTCAGTTCCAACAATGAGGACATATGGAATTCCTTTATTATCCGCATACTCCAGTTGCCTCCCAAGCTTCCTGCCCATCAGGTCAGGCTCAGCTGAGACCCCCCTCTTTACGAGCTCCCTGCTGATCTTTATGGCATCCAAAGCTACTCCCTCATTTACATTTGCCACGAAGACCTCGGTTGCGCTCGTCTTGGTACTGCCCTTGATCTCATCAGAGAGCACCTCATAGAGCCTCTCAATGCCCAAGGATATGCCCGTTGCCGGGGTTGGCGGCCCGCCAAACTTCTCAATCAGGCGGTCGTACCTGCCCCCGCCCGCTACGCTCCCTATTTGGGCCGTCCTCGTCCTCACCTCGAAGACCGGCCCTGTGTAGTAGTCGAGGCCCCTTACAAGACTGAAGTCTATGCGCAAAAAATTGCTCAGCCCAAAGACGTCCGAAAGCTCCTGAAGCCTTCTAAGCTCCTCGACCCCCTCTAGGGCGACCTTCGAGGATCCGAGCTCCCCCTCCGCATAATCGAGTGCCTCCTCCCCTTTGTAACGGGTGAATCCTAAGATCCTCTCTATTTTCTCTTCGCTAAGCCCGAACTCCTTCAACTCCTTCGTCACCCCCTCCTCTCCAACCTTATCCAGCCTGTCCAGTGCCCTGAAGATCTTTGCAGCATATTGGTCAACGATGCCGAGGCCTTCAATCATACCCTCCAGGATCTTCCTGTTATTAATCCCAACCTCAAAGTCGCCGAGTCCTAATGCCTTGAGCGCATCCACTGCCGTGGAGACGCACTCCATGTCCGCCTCCATTCTAGCAGACCCAACAACATCGATATCCGCCTGCAAAAACTCCCTGAACCTGCCACTCTGCGGCTCCTCATACCTCCAAGCCTTTGATATGCTGTACCTCTTGAACGGCTTGATCAGATCCGGTGTGTTCGCAACAACCCTGGCAAGAGGCACCGTGAGATCGAACCTTAGGCCGAGCCACCTCTCACCCTTATCCTGAAATTTATAGATCTGCCTCTCCACGTCTTCTCCACCCTTTGCTGAGAGGACTTCCCACAACTCCAGCGCTGGCGTGTCCATCTCCTCGAACCCATGCCGTTCAAAGCCCTCTCTAATCCTATCGAGAATGAACCTCCTTACCCTCATATCCTCCGGTAAGAAGTCCCTGGTGCCCCTTGGCCTTCCAAACTTCAACGAGGATCTCCTTCCTTCAACCAAATCTTGTTTCGTCCTTTAAATTAATATGGCTTTAGTAAAGGCACGCATTGAAAAATTTTAAAAGTAAGCCAACTCTCCCTCTACTAGGGGGCCCGTAGCTCAGTACGGTAGAGCAGCGGGCTTTTAAGGTATCGAAGATACCCGTTGGTCTCGGGTTCAAATCCCGACGGGCCCGCCATCTAATTTGTATACGACCTCGTTACCGTTAACGCATATTAAAACGCCCACGTCCCCTTCAACCATATCCTTGGGGACGAACTCAATAGGCAGGTCAAGGAATCTCTTCTCCTCTAGATCCAGAAAAGTTCCAAAACGCGTCGTCTTAGCCTCCAGCCTCACCCTTCTGCACTCGTCCATTCTTATTCTTCTGGATGTTGCTAACTGACTATCGGAGAGGGTCCTCTTCCGGCCTCCCCCTAAAAAATCTTTAACCACGAACCTTCCCCTGTGGTGCCCCGATATTTGAAAGACTTTACCATCAACCTCAATGAGCTCCCCAACCCTCAAGCTTGGCATCTTTGTTGCTATGGTCGTCCTATAGTGACCGCTGCCGGTTCTTTTGTCAGCACCCATGATCTTTGCGCTCTCCACCACCGAAGCGCCCGTTGTCTCGGCGAGCTCCCTTACAAACATCCTTGCCATATTCAAAGTGACGAACTTTACGTCAATACCTCCCTCATGCTCCTTCACCTCAGAGACCTCTGGCCTTCCTCGCCCCTCCGTCCTTCTATAAAAGTTCTCAAAAACCCTCTCTACCGCCCTTCCGTCTTCCGCGTCTAACCTCCTTCCCTCCGCCCTTATCTGAACCACCGCATCATATTTCCCGCTGGCAACATTGTAGCAGTCTTGGCACAACCTGTAATCCATGCTTCCAAGGCTCTTGACCTTCGTGGAAATACCGCTCTCCTCCTCAATAAGGGTGGACGTTAGCAGAACCGTCTTCGGTAAGCCCGACTTGGCTCTCTCGGTTACCTCTCCCTCGATCTCGCCGAACTCGACCCCTTCTGGCAGTTCCGCGGATCTCATGAGCTCGACCTTCGCACCCTCGATAACCCTCTCCTCCGGGGTGTCCTCCCTTTTGCGCATCCACCTCTTTCCCTGCAGATAGGAGAAGCAGGAGTTGCACATTGGAACTTTAAACTCCTTTGGGAAGTCTTCTAGGGAATCATCCCAGAAGCAGCGTTCGCACAAGCCGTGTACGAACTTGTGCCCCTCAGACCCGCACTTAGGACAGAATCTACCCATATGCTTGCGCCCTCAAATCTGGACAAACTGCGCGTGCGGAATACCGCCAATGCTTATCACCGCATCCTTGTGCACAAGACCTGCCTCTATCCCGCACCTTACGGCATCTTTCCCAACAAAATTCGCAACAGTCGCTGTCCTGAGAACGTCTATTGCCGCCTCGACCGTCATTCTCTCTCCCTGATAGAAATCCTTTGAGATGTCGAGAACGAGTTTCCCCTCACAGACCTTCTTCCCGATAACATTGCAATCGCATACGGCGATCATCGTCTCCCTAGAACTGACCTTCCAAGCCTTTACGTAAACAAACTCTCCCGGCACATGTTCCCACTCACATAAGCGTTTTTGCAGGATTTTTGGCTCCGCACACCTCACAGGCTATGAAGGTGAGTCTGTCCTCCCTCACCAACTTCGTATCTGGCTTGTTGCAGGACCCACACAAGACGCATGCCTTGATATACCGCACAATCAACTCGTCCAGGGTCTCTTTTGCGAACCTGCCATGGAGGGACGCCCTCGCCTCCTCGAGCGTGCCTGAGGTCGCCAGCTCTCTCACTATGAACTTCAATAAGTGGTTGGGGGTTCTGTTGAGCTTCCCGGCGATGTCCTTAAAGTTGTAGACGACCGTCTTTGCGCCTATCACCGAGGTCTCGGTCTGTGGCGTTTCATACTTCGATGACTTGATCGCCCTCTCCGGTATCTTGGACAGCCCTCTCTCTAGCAGGGCATCGTAATCCATCTTTATCCCACAAATAAGAGGAATTGAAAACACCCTAATAAACCTTAGATGGAAAGGTCTATCTCTCCGTTCCAAGGCGATTTTCCATAAATGGATGATGCGTATGCAATAAGAAACAAAATGAAATAAAAATAAGCTTCTATGCATAGTATATCCTATTCCGTGAGGTAATTTATGATGGAGCCGATAATAGTTACATCCGCCTTGCCCTACAGCAACGACCGTCCGCATCTCGGACATCTGAGATCAACATACTTGCCTCCTGATGTTTATGCGAGGTACCTTAGGAGGGCCGGGAGGGACGTCATCTTCATATGCGCCACGGATGAACACGGAACCCCCATCGCCCTAAGAGCCGAGCGCGAGAAGGTAACTCCCAAAGCGATCGCTGACCGTTACCATCCTTTGATAAAGGATGATCTGATACGGATGGGCTGCAGTTTCGACTTCTTCTCCAGAACAACCGAGAAGATCCACTATGAGACAACCCAGCACTTCTTTAAGAAACTCCTCAAGGAAGGTTGCATTTACGAGCAGGAGCTGGAACAACTGAGGTGCCCCAAGTGCAACAAGTATCTACCTGACAGGTACGTGGAGGGCACGTGCCCATACTGTGGATACGAGAGCGCACGGGGCGACTCTTGCGACTCTTGCGGGAGATACCTGCGACCAATCGACCTTAAAGAACCAAAATGTGCCATATGCGGCACAGAGCCGGAGACCTCGGCTACCAAACATTGGTTCTTCAAACTCACCGCCTTTCAGGGCCAGCTCAAGGAATGGTTAGAGAAGAACGAGAAGACACCCGCAAACGTCAAGAACTATGCCCTGGGCTGGATCAGCGAGGGTCTGAAGGACTGGTGCATCACTAGGGATATGCAGTGGGGCGTTCCAGTGCCTGTGAAGGGCGCCGAGGGCAAGGCCATTTACGTCTGGTTTGATGCACCCATCGGCTACATCTCGGCAACTAAAGACTACTTCCTCTCTAAGGGTGAACCTGAAGGATGGAAGCGGTACTGGCAAGGAAAGATACTTCATTTCATAGGAAAGGACATAATCTACCACCACGCCATCTTCTGGCCCGCCCTTCTAATGGGGACGGACGAGTACCACGCTCCTGACGCCGTGATTGCTGGGGAGTACCTGACCTTGGAGAATAAAAAGATGTCCAAGAGCAGGGGATGGTTTATCGGCATAGACGACTATCTGAAGAACTTCGAGCCAGACCCGATGCGCTACTACCTAACATCGGTGGCACCTCTGGAGAGGGACGCGGACTTCTCCGTGGACGAGTTCATCAAGCGTTATAACGACGAGCTCGCCGATGTTCTGGGGAACTTCATACACCGCACGCTGACTTTCATAGAGCGGTTCTTCTCCTCCGCGGTTCCGGACGCGAAGCTCTCTGAAGAGGACCGTGACATGCTTGCCATGATCAGTAAAACCCAGAAAGAGGCTGCGCTTGCTCTTGAGAGCTTCAAATTTAGGGATGCCCTGATGACTGTAATGGCGCTTGCCCACGAAGGCAACAAATACCTCAACAACTCTGCCCCGTGGGCGGCGATCAAAACCGACCCCAACAAGGCAGCCGCAACGCTCTACACATCTGCACAGCTGGTAAAGGCCCTTGGGAGCCTCCTGTCGCCGTTCCTTCCATTTACCGCCGAGAAGGTATGGCAAATGCTTGGCATAGATCACTCGGTTCATAAAGCCCCGTGGGTCACATGCGAGGAGCCGCTGAAGGCCGGACACAAAATCGGCAAGCCATCCCCGCTCTTCAAGAAGATCCAGCAGGCTGACGTGAGCAAGGTAAAATCCGACTTGATACCCTTCCAAGACGTTGGGCCAAGGATAAGGATGGACGACTTCAAAAAGCTCAAGATCGCCATAGGTGAGGTCGTCAAGGCAGAGTGGGTCAAGGGATCCAGAGGCCTTCTGCATCTTGAGGTCGACCTCGGTGAGTTTGGCGTAAGATCCTGCGTGGCCGGCATCGCGAAGTACTACTCTCCCGAAGAGCTACTCCAGAAGAAGATTGCCGTCCTCACAAATATAGAACCCACAACCCTCTTTGGTCTGAAATCTGAGGTTATGCTCCTAGCGGCCGAGGGGGAGGAGAAGGTATCCGTCCTCGTTCCAGATCGCGGAGTGCCCCCAGGCTCCGGTGTAAGGTGAGGCCAGGCTACTAGGGGATCTTTATTGCAGCTCAAGATAGACCTCCACGTGCACACAGACGCCTCTAATGATGGGGTCTCAACGATCTATGAAATAATCAGATCTGCAAAAAGCAAGGGCCTCGATGGAGTCGCAATTACCGACCACGACGTACCAATGACCGACGAGGAGGCTATAAAGATCTCCAAGGAGACTGATTTTCTTGTAATACCCGGGGTGGAGATCTCAACAGCCTCTGGGCACCTCGTAGTCCTCCGCCCACGTCGCGCCTTCCCCACGAACCCCCAATTCCTCGAGACCGTGAAGAACGCCGTCTCCGACGGCTCAGTCGTCATAATCCCGCATCCTACCGATCCTCTAAGCCATGGCGTAGGTGAGGAGGCAGTGCGATCCGTTCTCTCCTTTTCTCTACCACTGGAGGTCATGAACGCCTCCACGCTCCGCAGGCACAACAGAAGCGCGATTGAACTCGCGGAACTCTTGGCCCTCCCCAAGGTGGGCGGAAGCGACGCGCACGTAGATACGGCGGTGGGAGACGCGTACACCATCGTAGACGCCGGGGCGCGCTCCGTGGAGGCGGTCCTCGAGGCGCTAAAGAGCGGGAGGACCTCGGCGCATGGCACACAAACCTCCATCACAACCATGCTGGGGATGAGGTGGAAGAGGCTATCCAAACGCGCCAAACTTAAGAAGGCGCGTGATGAAGTACCGTCTTGAACAATTATGAAGGTGTACATCAAAACCTTCGGCTGCTTCTCCAACAAAGCAGAGAGCGAGACGGTAGCAAAGTTGCTGGAGGCAACCGGATTCAAGCTCGCCCGCTCGCTTGACGATGCCGGGGCTGTGGTTGTTAATACTTGCACCGTGAGGGGGGAGACCGAGCTTAGGGTCCTGAAATTCCTAACTGCCCTCTCGGGGAGGAGGGTCGTGGTGACAGGATGCATGGCCGCAGTCCAACCCACCCTCATATCAAAACACGCACCCAACTTCTCAATAGTCTCTCCGCACAACCTTCCATCAATACCTCTTGCCTTGCAAAGCGAGTCTAGGTCTGTGATACTGCGCCCGCATGAAGCCCTCCCAGAACCTGCGCCGTTCAGAAGCGGCGTCAAGTACACGATAGCGATCTCGAGGGGATGTTTGGGCAGCTGCTCTTACTGCATAGTCAGGCTGGCGAGGGGTCACCTTCGAAGTCTACCGCACGAAAGGGTAATACCCTTCATCTCCAATGCCGTGAAGGGAGGGGCATGGGAGATTCGTCTCACGGCTCAGGATACCGGCGTCTACGGTCGCGACACCGGCACCGACCTGCCCGCCCTCCTGAACGGAGTGACCGCCATCGATGGTGACTTCAGAGTGCGAGTCGGCATGTTCAACCCCTCATCCGTCTGCAACCTAATTGAACGCCTCATCAGGTCATACCAGTCAGATAAGATATACAAATTCGTTCACATTCCAGTTCAAAGCGGCAGCAACAAGGTTCTATGTGAAATGAAGAGGGGGTACGATGCTAAGTCCTTCAAGAAAATTGTGAACGCATTCAGGTCGGCATTTCCGAATTTGGTGCTTTTCACCGATGTGATCGTCGGGTATCCGGACGAGACCGATCAGGACTTCGAGGAGACCTGCAACCTAATCAGAGCGACCCGTCCGGACAAAACCCACATCGCAAGGTTCTCTCCTCGCCCCCACACCCCTGCCTCGTCTTTAAAACAGGTCGCCGAGTCTGTTAAGAAATGCCGGAGTGAGGTCCTAACGCGCCTCACAAGGGGGGTCCAGACGGCGAACAACAGCCGATGGGTCGGATGGGTCGTAGATGCCACCGTCGTAGATATCTACCGGAGAGGCGGGATGATCGCCAGAACCGATGAGTATAAGACAATTGCAATCAGCAAGTGCGAGCGGTCGATGTTGGGTAAGAGATTCTCAATAAGGGTGCACTCTTGCACGCCTTTCTATCTTAAGGGCACGATCACCCGCCGCTGACCGGCGGCAGTATCGCCAATCTGCCTTCCTTCAAAACCCTAGAAAAGTTCTCCGGAAAGACTATCTCCGCGCCAACAAGTACCTTGTAGCGCTCGTTAAACCTTCCTTTGGTCAGTAGAAACCTCTTCAATGCAGGGGTGCTCGCCACAACTTCGTTCAATACATCTGCTATGGTTGGAGGCTTGGTAAACTCCAAAAACAGAACCTCAGTTCCTGCAGCCTCTCTGAGATTGGCAAAGAGCCTAACCTCAACTTTCACCATCCATCTTTACTCCTCGTTGACGGTCTTGTTTATCTGTTCCTCCATCATGTGGCCCTTGCACGTCACTCTGGCCTTCTTCACACCCTCGACCTTAAGAACCGCTCTCTTTATCTCGTCTGCCAAGAAGAACGCTATCGGACACATGGGACTCGAGGGAATGAACTCCACGTTTACCAGACCGTCGGTCTCCTCGACCTTGTTTATCAGCTGCATATCCACCATGCTCATTCCAGTCTCCGGGTCCATGACGTGCTTGAGGGCCTCCATGACCTTCCCTTCGATCTTCTCCATTTTCGACTCCTCGTTTCTACATCCGCCTGCCGATTATAAAAACATGCGCGTGTGCCGCCCGGGGGCTATCAGCCGGGCAGGAACCCCAGCACGACCTTGATGTACTTCTCAAAGTCGAGCAGCTCGCTTGCGGCGAGGCCGGCGTACTCGAAGGCGAAGCTGGGCATGATGCCTATGAGTACCGTTATGGCTATGGGTAAGCCTATCGAGATATATATCGCCTTGGACGGCCTGTCGCGAACGGGCGACCCTCCCCTAGAGTACATGACCGCCAGAACGCGTATCTGGGCCACGGCCTCGAAGACGACCGTGACCAGTATGGGCACCACGAGGTAGGAGTAGATCCCGCCGTTCTGGACCACCGAGTAGAGCAGGAGCAGCTTGCTCCAGAATATGCTGAGCGGGGGGAAGCCGATAGAGGCCAGGGCACCCACGAGGAAGAGAAGCGTGGCGTACGGCATCGATCTCGATATGCCCCTGTAGCTCCTTATCTCCCTCGATCCGGTCGCATGCATGAAGACGCCAGCGGTCATGAAGAGGGCCGCCTTGACGAAGGCGTGGTTTATTATGTGGAGGTAAGCTGCCGAGACGCTGGTGACGGTCGCGACGCCGAAGCCGATCGCTATGAGGCCTATGTTGGATATCGTGGAGTAGGCTATTAGGCGCTTTATGTCCGTCTGGACCAGCATCAGCGCGGAACCGACCACGCTGGAGAGTACGCCGAGCACCAGTAGGACGTAGAGGCCGATCGCCGTCGTGGGCAGGGCGCTCGCCCTGAGGCCATCGAAGAGTATCCTCGCTAGGACGGCCAGGTTGATCTGGACTATGAGCCCGGACAGGATGGCGCTGAGGGCGCTCGGGGCCATGCTGTGGGCGTCGGGGAGCCAGAAGTGCAGGGGGAAGAGCGCCGAGCCTATCGCGAAGGACCAGACTATCAGCGTAGCGATCACGGGGAGGGCCTGGGTCGGGGATGCAAATATCCCGCCGGAGATCGGCGAGATATAGCCGCCGAGCTTCGCCGAGATCTCTGCCATCGCCATGCTGCCAAACATGCCGTATATCATCGCAGTCGAGAGGTAAAATATCGAGATGGCCAGGACATCGTATATCCCGTACTTAATCGCAGCCTCGACCGCTTGCTTGACGTCCTTGCGGAAGGCCACAAGTATGATGGCCGAGAGTCCGACGACCTCCAGCATCACGAATATGTGGAAGACGTCACCTGTGAAGATGAGCCCCAGCATCCCCGCCTCCATGAGGAAGCGGAGGGAGTAGCACCATTTCGCCTCCCGTGTCTTCTCGGTGTCCTTGATCGAGTAGAGCATGGTCGAGAAGACGACGATCGCTATGACGACGGCCAGCGGCGCCGAGAAGCAGTCTATCACGTACGGTATGCCTATCGGCGGGGGCCAGCCGCCCATGTAGTATACGTAGCTGCCGCCGACGAAGACCCTCACGAACGCCAGAAGCGCCAGAACTACGATCGCCAGTGCGGAGGACACAACAAAGACCTTGATCACCCGCTGATTGGGAACGACGATGATCAGGAATGACGCCACCATGCCTACCAGCATTGCCAGTATGGGCGCGTGGAACAGGAGCATGTCGATCAAGTTAGCCTCGCAACTCCTTTATCTTTCTGGTCTCGAGCGTCCCGTAGTGCCGGTAGACGTATATCGCAAGCGCGCTGAGGGTCGCGATCTCCGCGAGCCCTATGACCACCGCGGTCACGACGAAGTAGTGCGCCAGCGGGTCAACCGCCCGAGAGGTGAACTCCGAGAGCCCCATCCCCGGAAGCAGGATCGGCGGGATAGAGTCCCCCCGCCTGTAACCCTGGATTATGTACAGCAGGTTCACCGCATCGGTGAAGAAGAAGAGCGCGAGTATCTTCTTGAAGATGTTCGACTTGAAGACGACGCCGTAGACGCAGATCGCGACCATCAATACCACAAGTATGTATGGGAGGTACACGATCAACGATGTCGGGTTCATGCTCACCCCTCCGCCTCCTTTCCCGCTTTCTTTTCGCCGCCACCGCCCTCCTCCTCACCATCGCCATCCTCGTCGCCACCCTTCAGTGTGAGCAGCGTGAACATAATCGTGAACCCCATCCCGACGAAGAGCGTCTCGCCGATCTGTATGGGTATTATGGATCCCCCGGAGAGGCTCCTCAGGCCGAGGAACGCAGGGAAGCCGAATGGTGCCCACTCCTTGGCCTGGTTCTGGAGCGCGAAGGCCTCAGTGCCGGTCGCTATCGAGAAGACGATGGGGGTCAGCGTCATGGCCGCAATTATGGTTAGGCCGAGGGTCCTGAGGAGGTGCGCCCTCTTCACGTTTATCTTCAGCTGCGGCAGGAACCCCTTCGAGAGCGCCACTAGGATGGCCACGTACGCGATCGCCATTATTGACCCGCCTTGGAAGCCCCCGCCGGAGCCCTTCACGCTGAATATCGTTATGGTGAGAGCCGAGGTAATTATGAAGATGAATATCAGCCTAGTCGATGCACTAACGATCATCGACATGCCCCTCGTCTGCCGGAGTCTGGCCCTCCGCTCGAAGAAAATCACCACAGCGACCGTCCCGATGTAGAAGACCATAGTCTCGAAGAGGGTATCGTAGCCCCTGTAGTCCCACAGGATGCCCGTTACGGCGTTTGGCGATCCGGACCACAGGCCGGGGTTGCCCTCGTTGAAGGTGTGGTAGAGGAAGAACCCCCCCAGCGGCCTGACGAACCCGAACTCGGGGTATCCCGTCATGGCGTAGGCAAGCACCAGGAAGAGCGCGGCGGTGAAGAGCACCTCTGCCAGGGTCCTCGCCTTCAAACTCATTCCTCCTCGTACCTCCTCAGCTTCTTCAGGACCAGGATGAAGAACGCGGTCGCGATGCCGACCCCCGCCGCGATCTGGATAAGCGCGATGTCGGGCGCCAGCAGCAGGTAGAAGAGTACCGCGACGACCACGCCCTCGGCGCCGGAGAGGACGACTGCCAGGAGGAGGTCCTTGGCGCGGATCGAGAGGGCGGTCAGCAGGATGCAGAAGACGAGCAGCAGGTTAATCACTGTGTCTATCACTTCTTATCCTCCTCCAGGTGATCGCAGACGAGGGGCCCCCTGTCGATCTTGGACTTGGCCGCCGCCCTAGCTATCGCGTGCGAGGCTACTGGCGCTGTCAGGACGATGAAGCCCCCTGTCGCCAGGGCCCCAAGGGCGGTCACGACGTCCGCCCCGCCGTAAGCCATAAGCGCTACGCCGACCAGAGGCAGGAAGCAACCCCCCATCACCGAGACGGTGGTGGCGTGGATCCGCACGAAGTAGTTGGGGAACCTTATCAGGCCTATCGAGCCGATCATGTTCAGGGCCGCCCCAAGCACCACGAGGGCGATCCCCGCCGCCTCAAACAGGTTAAGGCTGAGGCTGACGCTAACGCTAATGTTAATCACCTATCTCCCCCCCCTCCAGATACCTGGCGACGTACAGCGAGCCTACGTAGAACCAAAGGGCGAGCATGAAGCTGATTGCTATGAGGAATGGCGATCTGAGCAGCACCGCCACGAGCGCCATGACCACCGCGAACGTATAGGAGATTATGTCGAGGGCCAGCATCCTGTCCGGTATCGTCGGTCCCCTGATCAGCCTGTACGCCGCTATCACTATCGAGGCCAGGAAGATGGCGACAAGGCCGACCAATATCGCGTCGATCACATGAACCGCCTCACATACTTCTCGAATGCCTTACTGATCCTCTCGTAGCAGCCCTCCTCCTCGGTTGAAGTGGCGTTTATCCAGTGGATGTAGTAGCGCCTCTCCTCCTCGTCGACCTCGACGACCACCGTGCCCGGCGTGTTGGTTATCGAGTTGGCTACGGATATCACGCCGTACTCCGTGTCGAGGTAGTACGGGACCCTCACTATCCCGGGCCTTATGTCCATGGTGAAGACCCTCTTCACGACGTTCCAGTGGGCCAGCACCTCGAAGTAGAGCCAGTAGACTGTAAGGTACCATATGCAGCTGAGCCACCTCCTGACGCTCATGACCTTCCGCTCGTCCTTGACGAGGAGGTCCTTCGTCAGGAGCGCCACCAAGAACGATATGACCAGCCCTATGACGAGCTCATCGAACTCTATGCTCCCGACCAGTGATACGTACACGATGAAAGAGAGGAACATGGCGAAAAGGATCTTGACTATCATGCGCTTGCCCCCAACAAAGGCTGGATCACCAGCCACGGCACGAAGAAGAACGCCACCGCGAGTATGAGCAGGAATGCTATTGAGGCCACCATGAGCATGTCCGGCTCCTTCACCTCCAGCCCCTCCCTCGCCTCGCCGAGCATCGCCCTCTTGAAGGTCAGTGCGCCGTACCCGAGGGTCAGGAACGAGGCGAGGACCGCGCCCGCCACCATTGCCAGCCGAATATAATCGCCTGGGCTTTGGAAAGCTCCCGCGAAGATGAGCAGCTTGGAGTTGAAGCCTGCGAAGGGCGGGAAGCCAGCGAGGCCCAGAAATCCAGAGACCATGAAGACCGCCGCCCAAGGCGTCCTGGCGGCCAGCCCACCCATCAGGCTGATCCGCCTGTTACCCTTCATCTGCATCATCAGGAGCCCGGCGGTCATGAAGAGGACTGCCTTGAGGAACGCGTGGCTCAGGTAGTGGTACGAGACGCCGGCAAAGCCGATCCAGGTCACGGAAGCTATGCCCAGCAACATATACCCCATATGACTTATGCTCGAATACGCCAAAAGCCTTTTGATGTCGTCCTCGGACAGCGCCACCAGGCCACCGTACAGTATGGTGACCATCGCCCAGGCGAGGATCCACGGAGAGAGTTGCTGTACCAACGGCTGGACGAACCGTATTATTGCATAGGCCCCTATCCCTATCGTCACGGGGCTCAGGAGGGCGCTGATGGGGGTGGGTGCCTCGCCGTGTGCGGGCGGCAACCACAGGTGGAGCCCGAATACTGACATCTTTATTGCGAAGCCAAGGAGCAGGAAGGGCATCGCCGCCGTGTAGGCGCCGTACGAGAGAACGTCCACCGAGCCAGCGCTCATGTAGTGCACCACGAACCCGATCAATACGAGGAGGCCGCTCACCTGGGTCCATACGAAGTAGGTGAGAGCTATCCGTTCCCTCTTCCCGTAGCCGAAGGCGTGGATTAGGAGCCAAGTGCTCAGCAGTATGATCTCGTAGAAGATGTAGAACTGGATCACGTTGCTTGAGAGGACTGTGCCGATCATACCCGCATAGAAGAGCAGGTATAGCAGGTAGTACTCCGCGTACGCCCTGTTGCCCTCCCTCCCCTCGATGCCCATCTCCTCAAACCTGTGCCCCATGTAAGGGATCGAGTAGAGGGACACCGCCGATCCTACTGCGGCTATCGAGAGCGCGAAGACGAGGCTGAAACCGTCCATCCTCAAGCTGAATGCCACCTCAGTCCCGGCGACATGGGTCCAGATAAGCGGAGTCACTACAGTCCCGCCCGATGCGACCTGGGGGTAGTATAGTATGACGACCGCCAGGCCCGCAAGAGTCGCCAGGGTCGGGAGGTACCCTGCCCTCCTCCCGTAGAGCCTGCCCGCTACGTAGGCCAGCGGCGCCATCAGAAGCGGGGCGAAGACAACCGGGAGCAGGCTCATGTCATATCCTGCCTCCCATAGCCATGAGTGCAAGCAGCAGGAGGAGCAGAACCAAGCCTGCGATCCCCAGATAGAGGTTGAGGTCGCCGCTCTGTATCCTCCGCATGATCGTCGCCAGCCTCAGCGTATCGGAGGCGAACACGACCGTCGCCCTGTCCAGCGCCATCTCGAACGAGTAGAAGCCTCCCGATACCCTGAACGTGCCAGAGACGATCAGGTTGTAGAGTTTGTCGACCGGCCTCCCCCACAGAAAGTCGCGCAAAGGTTTGAGTGACCTTGCGCCCCCTTCGAACGCGGCGCTCCTCCTGAAGTAGAGCATGTACGCGGCCCCCATCCCCAGCCCCAATGAGAGCGCGGATGATGCCAGAGCCGGGATCACCATCCCCTCGTAGACCGTTGCGTACTCGAAGGTCGGGTGGAAGACCCCGTGGAACAGGGACTCGATGTAGGGCCCGGCAAGCCCGAATATCAGCGTCAGCGAAGCCAAGAGCATCGCCGGACCGACCATAATGATCGACTCGTGCCCCTTCACTGCCCCGCTCTTCGGCTTCCCGAGAAAGATAAGCGATACCAGCCGCAACGAGTAAAACGCCGTCAAGGCGGCTGCGGAAACTGCCGCCACCGCGACCAACACGCTCACGGGGTAGATCGAGGACAGTATGGCGTCCTTGCTCCAGAAGCCTATGAAGGGGGGCAGACCAGCCAAGCTCATCGCGGCCAGGCTCATCGCCAAGAATGTCTTGGGCAGGACCCTCCTGAGCCCACCCATACGGGTCACGTATATCGTGTGAGTTTCATGGGTGACTATTCCGGCATTCAGGAAGAGGGATGCCTTGAAGAGCGAATGGGCAAAGAGGTGGAAGAGGGCGGCCGCGAACCCGAGCAGCGGGTTGCCAGAGATCCCTGCTATGCCCAGCGCCACAAACATGTATCCGAGCTGCGAGACTGTCGAGTAGGCCAGGATCTTCTTCGCCTCTATCGCGAGGGTGCCGTAGATAGAGCCGATTATCACGGTCAGTAGCCCGAAGATCGTAGCTGTCGCAAAGAAGGCTTGGGAGGCGAGGGGATAAGCCGGCGCAAGGGCGCAGTAGAACGGCATCAGCCTCGCGACCAGATAGACCCCTGCCTTGACCATGGTTGCAGAGTGGAGCAGGGCGCTTACGGGGGTCGGCCCCGCCATCGCCTCCGGAAGCCACTCGTGGAAGGGGAACTGGGCGGACTTCCCCAGCGGCCCCATTATTATCAGGATTGAGGCCAGCAGCAGAAGAGTGGGGTTCACTGCGCGCGAGGCGGCCGCCTCTTGGAGCTCAAGGAAACTGAAGGTGCCATACAGTGAGAATATGATCATTATGCCCACCAGCATAAACGCGTCCGCGAGCCCGGTGGTGATGAGCGCCTTTAGGCCGCAGAAGGATGGCTTAGCGAACGGGGCCTCGCCCTCCGGCCCGCCCAGCCACTTGTCCCTCCTGTCGTTGTAGTAGTGCCCTATCAAGAAGAAGCTGCAGAGCCCCACCGCTTCCCATCCTATCAGCGACATTATCAGGTTGTCCGAGAATACGAGTAGTAGCATGCTGGCCTCGAAGCAGCTCATGAAGAACCAGAACCGCTCGTTACCCTCCTTGCCGGCCATGTAGTTGATAGAATAAATGAAGACCAGTGTGGATATGAACGAGACGATGGCGCCCATCAGTATGCTCAGCGGATCGACCACAATCCCGAACGAGAGCCTATAGGCTGGCATCGGCCACCACGTGAAGCATTCCGCATGGACCGCCCTCCCTCCGAAGAGCGCGTCTGCGTTGTACGTTATCAGCAAAAGGGAGGCAAGGGAGGCGGAGGTGGCTAGATAGACTGCCCTCTTGCGAAGAAGAAATGACATCAAGCCCGCTGTTGCAGGAGCCAAGATGGCGAGCCATATGAACGATGGTTCCAGAGCGCCTCCCTCCCCTGAATCTCAAGAGGCGCAGGTCGCAGTTCTGAGCCTGCGCCAAACCTCTTGTTTAATGCTTAGGGGGCTCGCGCCCTCGAGCCCGTCGCCCCCCTCTGCGTACTTGCTATTAATCTGAGTTAGAAAATCATGCCTTCGGAACAATGTATCGAGATCGCAGTTTAAAACAACACTACTCCCTGACAAGCTCCCAGTCACTCCCTCCTCCCCAGACACCCGTTCGCCTCCCCGCGACCCGTATGAATGCCTGACGAAGTACTTGCCATCGGCGGGCCCAGTAACAAAATTGAACTCCGGCACCGGCGCAAAATTGAGGCAAAAGCAGGCCCAAGTCTTCTCCACCTTTGCTAATCTGATGTTTTATTTTTACTTAAAAGTATTGCTATAAGTAGCATATATAAAATAGTTTTATTAATTATTTACATTTCTTGTCTAAAAACAATGAAGCAAAAACTTGAATTATGTGAGTATAAAAACGCGGTGCGCACCCTTGTTGCCGTGGCTATGCCTGCATCTTGCCCCTCTTCGAAAGCATCCTGTAGCTAAGGCACATCGTGCGGGGGTGGTTCGCTAACACTTCGTCTAGCCTTCCCACGGATGCGTTCGTCGGTGCCCCCCTCAATATGCCCGGGTCTGTATATGCCCTCTCGGAGATCTCCCTGAGGGCCTCAACGTAGGCGTCGATACTCTCCTTCGTCTCAGTCTCGGTGAACTCGAACATGAGCGCCTCCTTCACTATCAGGGGGAAGTAAATGGTAGGGGAATGGAGCCCTCTGTCCAACAGTGCCTTCGCCACATCCAACGCGGTCACGCCCGTCTCTTTCGTCATCTCTTCTGCACTCACAACAACTTCATGTTTCCTGAATGCCCCACCAAAGGGTATGGCGAATCCCTTTATTCCTGAAACCTTCTTTGCGAAGTGATTAGTATTGAGAACTGCAATATCACATGAGAGTCTCAAGCCCTCCGAGCCCATCGATAAGAGGTAAGCATAGGCCCTTACAAGAATGGGGAAGCTGCCATAGCCGCCCCTTATCTTCCCTATGCTCTCTGGCTTGCCCCAATCGAGCTGGTATCCCCCGTCCTTATGGATGATGGTAGGCACCGGCAAGAAATCCTTCAGGTGCTCCTTAACGCCGACTGGGCCAGATCCTGGTCCCCCTCCGCCGTGCGGTGTCGAGAAGGTCTTGTGCAGGTTCAGGTGCACTATATCGAAGCCAAGGTCGCCAGGTCTCGCCCTACCGATAATGCCCTGAAGGTTCGCCCCGTCATAATACATCAGCCCTCCCGCATCATGCACGACCTCTGCTATCTCGCATACCCTCTTCTCAAAGATCCCTAGGGTGTTGGGGTTTGTCATCATGAGTCCCACCGTCCTATTCGTCACCGCCCCCTTCAACAGCTCCAAATCAATGCATCCGTCCTCTCCTGTTCGAACCTCGACTACCTTGAACCCTGCCATAGCCGCGCTCGCGGGGTTTGTTCCATGAGCGGAATCCGGAACGATTATTTCGTCCCGCCTATCTCCCTTCCTCTCATGGTACTTCCTCATGATCAGGCAGCCTGTAAGTTCCCCCTGTGCTCCTGCTGCGGGCTGTAGGGTGAACTTGTGCATCCCCGTTATCGAAGAGAGCATCCTGTCCAGGCGATAAAGCAACTCGAGGGCGCCCTGTATGCTATCCAGCCCCTGTTCCGGGTGGATCTGCTGCACCTCATCCAGCCATGCCAGGTCCTCGTTCACTCTTGGGTTGTACTTCATTGTACAGGAACCAAGCGGATATGGTCCTAGATCGATCCCCCAGTTCATCTGTGAGAGGCGGGTGAAGTGTCTCACGACCTCGATTTGCGAGACCTCTGGCAAGTTAAGTTTGCCTCTGAGAACCCCGCTCGGAATTTCTGCGATGCCTCCTTTCCTCACATCCGTTTTGGCGCTCATGGGATCATCCTTTATTAGAACTCCAACTTTGCCCTCTCTGCTCATCTCAAAGATCAAGGGCTCATCAAAGCAGGCCTGTCTGAACATCCTAGGTCCCTCTGGCAATTTCACGTAGCGCCGACACCAACACATCTATCTCTTCTCTGGTGTGGATCTCTGTTACTGCAAACAGCCCAACACCCTTCAGGTCTGGGAAGTCCTTTGAGAGATCTCTCCCACCCACAAGCCTCCTCTTCAGCAGCCTCTTGTTTATTTCGTCTACATTTTTCAACGATACCGCAAAATCTCGGAAGTTTGTCCCCCTGAAGACGGGTGCCGCCAGCCCTGCCCTCTTCAACTTATCGATGGTATATTTCGTATTACCCAAAATAGTCCTTGCCACCCTCACCATTCCATCGCGCCCCATCAGGGACATGTAAACGGTGGCCGCCAAGGCGAGGAGGGTCTCGTTTGTGCAGATGTTCGAGGTCGCCTTCTCCCTCCTTATGTGCTGTTCTCTTGTGGAAAGCGCCAACACAAACCCTCGTTTAGTGCCATCTTTGGTCTGTGTCAGACCGACGATCCTGCCAGGCATCTGCCTTATGATCCTCGGATCGTCCCGGCAAGCCATAATGCCTAAACTGTTCCCGCCCAGTCCGGGCGATATTCCTAACGGTTGCCCGTCTCCAACGGCAATGTCTGCGCCAAACTCTCCGGGCGGCTTGAAAACCCCTAGCGAAAGTGGGTCGGACCCCACCACGGCAAGCGCTCCAAAGTCATGCGCCGCATCCACGGCTGCCTTTATGCCTTCATCAACGATACCGAAATATGAAGGACTCTCAGCATAGACGCAGGCAACATCGCTGTCCATCAACCCCTTAAGGCGCTCTTGGTCTAAACATCCGTCCTCTGTGGAATAGGGGGTCTCCTTGACCAAAAGTCCTTGTGGCTGGGTGTAATTGGCAATGACGCTCTTCCTCTCCCTTGGCAGCGAGCTCGGGATTATGACCTTCCTCCTTCCAGTGACCCTCGAACATAGCAGCGTCGCCTCGCCTATCGAAGTAGGCAGGTCGTACATTGAGGCATTGGCAACCTCCATATCGTACAGTTCGCAGATCATGCTCTGGAACTCAAAGAGCGACTGCAAGACCCCTTGGCTCACCTCTGCTTGGTAAGGCGTATATGAGGTTAGGAACTCCCCACGCGATATTATATGCTTAATGACGCTCGGAATGTGGTGAAACCACGGACCGCCCCCCACGAAACACCTGTTGCGGAAAACGACGTTCTTGGACAGACCCCCCATTACCTCCCTCTCTACCGAGAGTTCGTCCATCGGCTCCTTGGGTATTTCTTTAATCTCAAAAGGGAGCTTTGGCAAATCTTTGAATAGTTCTTCTACGTCGCTGACCCCTACGTCTCTGAGCATCTCTTCGAGCGCGGAGGAGGCGTTTGGGATGTAGGGGTGGCTTTTCAGCAAGCTTATGACCTCTATATTAATATTAGGGCTTGTTAAATAAGTAATTCCATCTTAGGTGGGCGTCGAATTTGCGGTACTCGCATATCACTGGAGTGTTCCTTTTACTGTTGATAGCATGCTCTATGCAAGTCGTCAATAGCCAGCTTGCGCAAGACATCAATGTAATCGTGCCTTTGGAGTCTGTATGCTCTAGAACCGTCTATTTAGAACCATCCTATCAGGTTTACATTGACGAGTTTTCTCTTCTACCACCCACTGGGAGCTTTAACGTTTCTTTCAAGCTGCTAGATGCGTTGAACGTCTATGCGGTGTATGCCTATGGTCCTCAGAATCAAACCCTAAAGACTAGGGCATACTGGGACTCGACAGGCAAAATCTATACGGTAAACGTAAATACCACCGATGTCAACAGCTTCAAACTACTGACGGTCTACCACGGAATGGCTTACTATTATGACAACTTCACGACTTACGTCAACTTCTTCCCAATAGTTGATAGCTCCTCCTCTGCGTCGACATCTGTATACCTGCCACTCGGCGCACAGTTGCTCAATTATGATGAAAGTTACCTCTCAAATTCAACATCCGGTGAGAGAACACTCATCAGCGGCTCAAAGCAACTTACGCCTGGCAATGCATCGTTTGGAGCCGTCGATTATAGTGGGAACTACTCCCTCATCGAGGCAGACTCATTCAGTAGAACGATTAAGGTCACTCCATCCGCAATATTGATGGAAGAAACCATAAAGGTAAGGAATTCTGACCTCTATACATCATTGTCTAAGGTCATACTAAATGCCCCTAAGGATGCAACTGATCTGAAGGTAATGGATACCATAGGGTATTTGGGGTTCACCCAATCCGGACAGACCATCACGATCGATATAAGATCAAAGACCTATCCGAACGAATATTGTGAATTTACATTGCTCTACTCCCTCCCTTCGTCTAACCTGCTGCAAATTGTGGACGGAAAGAGTGTCATATCTGGCAACGTTCTGCCTGAGTGGTTTAATATGCCGGCAAAGCAGGTATCCCTGACAGTACTGATGCCCCCAGGAAGCTCAGACGCCCAAATGGTCGGAGGTAATATAACTGAAAAAGGCGGCTCTCTGGTTGCAAACACCTCCTACATCTTCCTGACGCCGTACACAAACGAGGCCTTCAGTCTGGCCTTCACCTCGTCACCATACGCCTCTTACATGGGTCCTGCTCTGATCATAGTCATCGTAGTGGTGGTAATAGCCGTAGCACTCCTCTACAGAAAATTCAAGAAAGGCGCAAAAGAGGTCGTTCCATCCCCTGTCGTTCCATCTCCAACTAAACCTGCTCCTTCACCGCCTTCAGAAAAGAAGAAGAAAATCCCGCCCAAGGGTAAGCGGCGTTGATTCCTAGGCAGGCTCCCCGAATTTATTGAACTTTAGGATCTTAAAATGGTAGCCCGGAGGAGATTCGAACTCCTGTCGACGGGGCCAAAGCCCGCCATGCTTGGCCACTACACCACCGGGCTGAGAAGATTGGTGGACGACATGGTTTTTAATCTTTTGGTGGTGAATTAGGCCTTATTCATGATCCGGCATCCGCCGCAGCAATCATAAAGCTATGACGACCGAAGCGCTCGAACTACCCATATGCATAACCAAACCGATATAAACAGGAAGGTTTTATGAGAGAATCAACCCCGCAAGGTTGGTCGAAAAATTGACATTAGGCTTCCATTTTGAGAGCCTTATTCATACAAACCCCGTGCAGGAAGGGCTAACCGCAATTATCATGTTCGTCTACGTGCTTGGCATCGTCTATGGAACCAAATACGTGTATAACTTCTTGAGGAGCAGAGACTTATCACATTACGTAGCCGCTTACTACAATAGAAAGATAATTCACATCTTTGCTGGCGGTGTGATCACCCTTCTTTTTCCAGTATTCTTCACGGCGGTGTCAATACCGCTGATATTGGTCTCAGTTATTGCGCTCATAACTTATCTGCCCCATAGAATGGATAAATTGCTGTATTGGTTCCAGGTAAAGGAGAACATGTACGAAGTCAACTTCGTCATTGCCTGGGGCGCCGCCATTGGTCTGGCATGGTTCCTTTTTGGTGATCCAATTTACGGTGTGATACCGGCGGCTTTCATGTCCTTTGGGGATGCTGTAACAGGGATCGTAAGGAATGCAATATTCAAGAGGCGAACCAAGCACTGGATAGGCAACGTCGCAATGGTTCTTGTTTGCATCCCCATAGGGTATTATTATGCCAGCCTGGCTGGCGTCGCGGCAGCGTTCGTGGCCTCGATAGCAGAACGCTTCGAGTTCAACCCGATTGATGATAATATCCTGATCACCTTTACCTCGCTCATTACCCTGATCCTATTGAGGGGCGTATAGCCAGCAAGGAGCGATTTTTAACCTAAAGGTTTATTGGATTAGGATGGGAAGAAGAGATCACAAGTTGGAGGTAAATAAAATGGCAAGTAAAAAGCTTATGGACCTTTTGAACGCCGGTGCCGCTAGGGAACTCCAGGTATCGATACAGTACATCTGGCAGCATATCATGTGCAAGGGGCCCTTCAGCGAGTCCATCTCAAAGGTGCTGGAGGAGATCGCAATAACAGAGATGAAGCACTACGAGAAGATTGCAGAGAGGATAGACTACCTGGGCGGGAATCCTACCACAAAACCGGCGCCAATAAAGTTTGGAAAGACGATAAAAGAGATGCTGGCAATAGACAAGAAGGCCGAGGAAGAGGCGATCGCCTTGTACAAAGAGACGATTGAGGTCGCCAAGCAGGAGAAGGACGTCACCACGGCCTTCATATTCAAGGAGATACTAGAAGACGAGGAAGACCATCATTACAAGTTCTCTACGCTGTTGGAGAAAGAGTAATTACATAATTTTATTCAAACTATTAAATTTTTTATATTTTTTAACCTATTTTTTCATACTTTCAGATAAAATAAACTGTTGAACAATAGTTTTAAGGGGCATCATTAGAGCATTATGGAGTACTATTGATGGTGCATCATCACAAGATCATCACCATAACTCTTTTTAAGATCATGAACTCCATGGCAGTCAAGGAGATCTTGGAGGATTTTAAATGGCTAAATGCCCGAAGTGCGGAATGGAGGTTGCAAAACCAGCCAAAACCTGGAAACTCGCTCCAAAAGGAAAGAAACCTATTAACATCGGTCTGTACAAGTGCTCAGGCTGCGGTGCGTTCTTCAGAGCCGCGATGAAGTAATTTTTTCTTTTTTTCTTTTTTACTATTTTTCAAAAATTTTCTCGTCAACCACCGACTTGATAAACATCCGATCTCCTAAAACTCAAAGCCGGGAGCCCTCGCCTGACCTCCTTTACCTTCTCTAGCTGCAGGTCGGTAACCAACACCTCCTCCCCTTGATCCGCTCTTGCAACGATCCTCCCCCACGGATCGATGACGCAGCTGTGCCCATAATATACGGGCCCTCTCCCTGCGCGTTTTGCCTGATTCGCCGCTAGGATATAGAGCTGGTTTTCTATCGCTCTGGCCCTGAGCAATGTCATCCAATGCGCCCTGCCCGTCCTTTCAAGGAATGCCGCAACGATCGAGATCAATTCGGCGCCAAGCAATGTCTCGGCTCGATAAAGCTCCGGAAAGCGCAGGTCGAAACATATGGTCAGGCCTATCCTCATCCCTCTATATTCGACAACTTTCGGCTCCTTTCCCGCAGAGAGCACCTTTCCCTCGTTTACCTCCCCAAACTTGAAGAGGTGAATCTTTCTGTAAGTTCCAGATATTCCCGAGGGCGTGACTAGGCAGGAGGTATTGAAGATCCCCTCCTTGCTCTTTTCAGCAATGCTGCCGGCTATTATTGCAACGCCCTTATCCTTAGCGATCTTGGACAAAGAGATTATGGTTGGGCCATTAAGCATCTCTGCATTCTTTAGATATCCTTCTTTGGTCATCTTTGGTGGTAGATAGTTGAATAATTCTGGCAAAAGTATCAGTTCGGCTCCCTCCTCAATGGTCGAAAAGACCATCTCGGATGCCTTCTTCATATTCTCTGCCTTATCCTCTCCGCTGGCCATCTGTACTATCCCGACACGAATCGGCAACGCCCTTCCCCGTGAATCCTCCCCCAGCTGATCTATTAAAATCTATTACCAGAGGATTGGTGCCAAGCCAACGAACCCTCCCACTGCGGTGGGATAAAAAAATATTTATATAGGAGAATTAAGACTTGCTTCTGTCCACATTGACGGAGGTGTAACGTAATGCCCCAATGTTCACTGTTCGAGTCTTATAAGACGCCTTCTGGTAGCACATACTATATCTGCCATCGCCCGCCCTTTAACGATGAGGGGACGATGCTAGCCAACGGCGAGCTACACTGCCAGAAGTGCCAGCACAAGAAGTAAAGCCGCTTCTCAGTCTCATACCGCTAATAAATTTTTTAATATAACATTTTTAATAAAAAGTCTCTATTCCGACAACTTACGGCTTGCCTTCCTTCAAGACGGCGTCAGGTATGAGCCTCTTCCACTTCAATAGGAAGTTCGCATCCTCCTTCCTGTCCCTCAGATCGTCAGGGAGCATGTGGGGAATGCTCTCTATTATGGGGTACCACCTGCCACACCCGGTACATAAGAGGATTCCCTCATCTATCTCCTCTTTTTCTTCAAAGACCCTGAGTTCCAAAGGGTGATGCTTGCAGATCGGGCAAGCCAGGATGTCGAGAAGCCTCCTCTTCATAGGATCAAATCCTAGCGAAGATTTACCTTCATTCCGCCTATAAACTTATAGAATAAAGAAAAAAGGAAACAAAAGGTTGGCGATCACAGCCTTCTTATGTATCGTTCCACCTCCCAGTTGGTCACCTGAGTCCTGTAGAGGTCCCACTCCTTCCTCTTCACCGAGAGGTAGTTCTCGAAGGCCGTCTCGCCTAAGGCCTCCTTCATAAAGTTGCTCTTCTCCATCTCGTCCAAGGCCTCCTTCAGCGACTCCGGCAGAGCAACGATCTTCTTTGTCCTCCTCTCCTCGTAGTTCATCTTGTACACATTGAGCTCTGTAGGAGGACCAGGATCGATCTTCCTCTTGATGCCGTCCAGCGCTGCCAAGCAGAGGACCGCGAATTGTAGATACGGGTTGCCTGCGGGATCCGGGCAACGGATCTCAAACCTGGCAGCGCTCTTCCTCCCTCCAAAGTTTGGAACCCTGATGAGGGGCGATCTGTTCTTGTGCGCCCATGCTATGTATACCGGTGCCTCATAGCCCGGGACCAGCCGCTTGTATGAATTCGGCCAAGATGCGAGCACCGCGCTCATCTCACGCCCATGCGCCAGTTGCCCTCCAATGGCGTATCTTGCCAAATCTGACATGTACCCTTTACTCTCGTCCTCAGAGTAGCATAGGTTCTTCTTGAAGTCCGAAGTCCAAAAGCTCTGGTGCGTATGCATGCCCGATCCGTTGACTCCAAAGAAGGGCTTCGGCATGTATGTGGCGAGATAGCCATTCTTTGCCGCAACGACCTTGGTCACCATCTTCATCGTGATCGCTCTATCGGCGGTTACGAGTCCCTCGTCGTACTTGAAGTCGATCTCGTTCTGCCCTGTCGCTACCTCATGGTGAGAGATCTCAATCTCTATGTCGAACGCCTCTGCAAAGTCCGCTATTTCCCTTCTGAGGTCATCCGTCAGATCTCCGGGGTGGTAGTCAAAGTACCCTGCCATGTCTATGGGGCTGGGCGCGCCTCCGCTATCCTCCTTTACAAAGAAGAACTCTAGTTCGGGTGCGCACATGTACCCCATCCCTGCGTCCCTTAACTTCTCGAGGGCCCTCTCCAAGACGTATCTTGGATCCGCATCAAACCGCTTGTAATCTGGGGTGTACACATCGCAGATAAGCCTGCATGAGGACCTCTCCTTTGGTCTCCATGGCAGCTCCGCGAACGTTGTGGGATCAGGGAATAGCACCATATCCGACTCCTCGATAGGTCTATAGCCCGTAATCGAGGACCCGTCAAAGGACTGGCCGTTCTCGAAGATGCTCTCGATATTCTTTGCGCTCACAGCCAGGCTCTTCAGTATTCCGTTTATGTCGGTAAACTGGAGCCTTACGAACTTTATCTGCGCCTCTTTTATTTTTTTGACTACTTCAGTTACCTTCCCCCTCCACACCGCATTTTTGAAATTTCTCACACTTGTCACCCTGTTTAATAACTTTTAAGAGTGTTTTCTAATCATATATAAAACTTTCTGATAAAAAAATGAACGTGGTATAATAACCAAAGTAGTATGTTGAACATATCCCTTTCAGTAATGTCCGCAATGATCTTTTGCTGAATTAGCAAGTCGTTTATGAGGCTTGCAAGTCCTCATGTTGCCGTTTATCAAGTCATCAGAGGAGTTTCATCGGCTGACCGCAGCAGACAAGCTCTCCCTTGCCCGCATTTATGACTAGCACGGTGTTCCCACAAATCCCACACCTATAGACTTGTAAATTTTTAGTCACCCTCTCACTCCCGCTTCTCCACTCTCACCAATTAAATACCTGAGGCAATTTAATATGTATATGGAAGTATGGCGCCAGAAGGTATGCTTTATGTCAAGCCTCGGCTCAAATCCCATCAGCGCAAGCGAAGTCAGTGGAGCCACGACCCTCTTCTTGGAGCGGGTTGGTGCCGAGGTGTTCGTGCGTCCTCTCTCAACTAAGGGACGCGTTCTAGAGGTGGAGTTCTGGGGGAATGTCTGCCATACTTGTTGTGCATATGACTATTTTGATGACTTGGCTTTGGTCTTGGAAGAGGTCTCCGGTGCCCCTTATGCGGTGTGGGATGCCGTGAAAACATCGGGGAATGCGCCACTCTTCATAGTCAAGATCGTCAAACTGGACTTTTTGGGCGAAATAAGGTCCGCTATAAGCAAGGTAGAAGGGGTCGTCAAAAGTAGAATAGGCGAGTTCGAGAGAATAGGCAGAGACGAAGGATCCCTATTCAATGAACTGTGCTTCTGTATTCTAACCGCCAACTTCACAGCCGAGGGCGGAATAAAGATCCAGCAGAGCCTGGAGGACAGTTTTACCAGCTTGGCTGAGGAAGAATTAGCTAAGAGGCTCAGGGCACTAAAGCACAGATTTCCAAATACTAGGGCTACTTACATCGTGGAGAACAAGGCTCTGTATGGATCCTTGATCAAGACCTTGAGGGGTTTCAAGGACGGAAAAAAGGCAAGAGGTTGGCTGGTTGAGAACGTGAAGGGATTTAGCTACAAGGAGGCAAGCCACTTCCTCAGGAACGCAGGCTTCAAGGATGTGGCCATAATAGATAGGCACATCTTAAAGTTCCTGAGGAGCAAGGGTCTCGTAGAAACTCCAAGGACCTTGACTAGGCGCAAGTACCTCGAGTTCGAGCGATTGCTCTCCGCAATAGCCCACAAGCTTGGCATCACCCTAGCGGAACTTGACCTATACCTGTGGTACATGATGACGGGCAGAGTTCTGAAGTAGCGGATCAGGCCCGATACCTAATAACATGAAGAAGAGACCCGTAATCTTTTTTATTATTCCCAACTATCATTACTTCAATTGAATTAATTCTGTACCTCGCCACCGATTCGTTCAAACATTTCTTCCATACCTTCTTCGAGTGGTCCCTCGCTTCCCTTGATTATGGCTGAGGAATGGGGCTTGACAATGCTCATTCCAAGCCCTTTCAACGTTTTTTCAATCCCTTTCCCTGCACTTCCTGCCAACCAAGACTTGTACTTGGTGTCGAAGGCAAAGGCTTTCTTGCCTTTTATGTCCACGCTTCTCAGTTTTTCAAGAAAGGCTTTCATCGGTTTAGATACGCCAAACGCGTGCGTGGGTCCGCCAATTACCAGAAAATCATATTCAACCAATTTATCGACATCAACTTCATCGGCTTTGACACAATCAACCTTGACCCCTTGTTTTTCCATACCACATGCCAATGCTCTGGCTATCTTTTCGGTGTTGCCAAATTTTGTATCGTAAATAACTATCGCCCTTTTCATTTCTCCATCACTGTATCATTGTGTGCTGTGCTGTTATTTAGACTTTGACCTCAAAAAGACGCGAGAAGTGAGATTCTTGTACGAGGTGCGGGGGGAGATTGGCCCTCTTGTGGAAAGAATGCCCTTTACAAAGTGCTTTTTTCTAAAGCTAGTAACCCAGTGCAAGCTGGTCTATCATGTCCGAACCCTTCTCTCTTCCAACTTCTCTGTAGATGTCAAGAACCTCTTCAAATGTGCTTGGTCCACCTACAAGCTCCCAGAATTCCTTCCCGATCAAGACTTGATTCCTAAGGTCAAGGTAGTTCAAAGCAAAGCTATGGTTGTAGGCCGACTTTTCTTCCCCATAAGGGTTGTATGCCATCGCGTAGAAGGTTCTCACCTTAGGAGGGCCCTGTTTTCTGATGGCATGAACTTGCAACAATCTATCCGTCACTTCGAGGCACTGTCCCTTGTTAGGCTTAGGGCTTTTGATCTCCATAAAAATCTCATTGCCTTTCTTATCGCGAAGGTACAGGTCTGCTATGCGAGTCCTTTCAACCGACCTGCCACCAGAAGACTCAAGGATCCTTCGGATTAATTCAGGATAGCTCTTCATCCGCTTGGATCCCAGATCGTTGATAATGCTCTCTATGGTTCGTAATGCTTTGAGAGAAACTTTTCCTGTCAATTTGTAACCTCTTTCAGCCTGCGCAAAACGGTCTTGTGCAATAAGTTTGGCACACTCCTCAAAGGTCGTACCAAGTTTTGTTGAGAATGATCGTTCGAATTCGTTTACGAGCAGTATCCCGTGAGGGAGCAGAGCCTCGTGGAATGGTTTGATATCACCGGCGGGTGACAAAGTCTTTGTAGGACGCAAATCAGTGGCTTTGAGATCACTAGATTCTTTGTGCTCCAGAATTATTCCTTGGATGAAACCCTCCAAGTATCCTTTTATTTTCATTCGTGTCTCAGGCATTATCATCATGTAGCCCTCCAAATTAGGACTTGTTCAAAGAAGTCTTCAGCCCTTCTGCCTGTTCTACGATTTACACTCCTAGTCAAGACATCCTCTGTTCTGAATCCAATCTTGTTGGCCATGTCGGAGAATAGGTTATGCTTGTCATGAACCACTATGACCACAACACCGTCATCACTAATCCTTCTTCGTACATTTGCAAACACTTCACCAATACCTTTGATATACGCATCTCTAGCCTTTTTTGAGTTTCCATTAGACGCGGCACCAATCTCCAAGTCTCTTCTCTGAGGCAAACCCAGTAGCTCATATGCATAGCGATGTTGTTCATGATAATCAATCAGTCCTACGTAAGGAGGAGAAGTTACGACAGCATCGAATGGTGGAAAATCAACGCTTCGTGAATCATCGCATATTATTGTCACGGGCGCGTTTGTTCTTAACTTTGAGAATTCCTTAATTCTCTTGACAGTGTCCATGCTGTAGCGTGAAAGAAATATCAGTGCGTCATCTGTAGGCCTACAAATCCTGTGGTGTTTGTGGCAAAAATATGGCCTCGTCTGAGGTTCCTTTGGAAAATCCAAGTCGAAGTGAGTAGTCAACCTAGCTGATCTAGCGGCCCGTGACAAGATGATCCTCAGAATATCTCCATACTCATAATTCTTGATAAATGAGCGGTACAACAACAACTGGAAAAGTGCTTTGGGGGCAAACCAATCTTTCAGGTATTGGGTCGACTCTTTCTCTACAAACTCCTTTTTGATATCTCCTCGATTTATCTCGGCAGCGACTTTGGAAAGAATATCTTTTATTTCGAACTCCAGCTTCTGAACATCATATTTGTCTGTCTTGACCTTAGTCAACAAACAGTTGAATGAGGAAATGTCGCAACCGATTGAGGCTACTCCCAAGCTGTTTGCCTCAACAAGAGTAGTGCCAGACCCACAAAAAGGATCGCACACGGTTTTTGGCTCAAACTTTCTAAGGAAGATCTCGACTAACTGCGGAACATATTTACCGAGGTACGGATGAAGCCTGTGGACGTGTTTAGTGCGTAATCTCTCTGGCAAATCTCTCTCGCACCAGTTCAGATTGATGCTTGATAGCGGGGTAGAGGAAGTTATCCAACTGAAATCCCCGATGATTGGCTTCCTGCCTATAGTGGAGCCTGAGTAGTCGTCTAATGTTCGAAGCACAGACTGCCCACCCAATTTATTCCACAGGCCCCAAGCATTTGTTTGCCTATCTAAATATAACATATCTCTTTAAATATATTAGGAGGCCTTCTAGGTATAGATTGTCAAAGATTGCTCAAATTAGTTAAAAATGCTCCTTCACTAAACCTCTGAATCCCTTTGCCAGCTATTCGAGCATACGTATAAATTTCAAAGTGCGGGGGGTGGGATTTGAACCCACGAAGGCCTACGCCACGAGGTCCTGAGCCTCGCACCTTTGACCTGACTTGGCGACCCCCGCTCAGCCCCTACTATTTTATAAATCCTCACATATATT
>VGLU01000001.1 GCA_016882195.1 Thermoproteota archaeon | reverse complement strand
CGAATGAAGGCGGCAGATGTGGAGTCCTACACAAGAGTTGGAGGGATAATCGGCGGCGGCTCCAGAAAGGAGATAGAGGCCCTTGGCAGGTTTGGGCGACTGGTAGGCATGATTGCGATCCTGAGGGATGACATTGAGGATACGTTTAACGATAAAATCGAGCTCTCGTCCAGGATAACGAAGGAAAGTCTTCCTCTTCCACTGGTTTACACCCTTAAGGACCCTGCCCTCAGACAAAAGTTGCAGAAAATGTACGCTTCTATAGCCGACCCAAAAGAACCACTCAGGAATGAGGATCTATGCGAAATCTTATCTATGGCTGAGAAGAACCACGGCTTCGAGAAGACGGTTAATGTCACTGAACAATACGTAAGAGAGGCCAAATCATCGATAGAAGGCCTAAAGGAGCCTTGGTTGCTGCTTTCCCTCTTCAAATCATAAAAAAACCACTATGCCATAATACCACTATAACCTCATGAAGAAATTTGGGCGTAAACCTAAGCGACCGCAATCTGAAGTACACTAAGCTGTTATACCCACTATTTCCCATTTAACGGCGGCTTAGAACCAAAGTCTTATAGCAACTGGCTGATATTTCTTCATTTGTTTAACCCCCTTCCACCAATATTGTTGTTTTTCTGTTGAACTAATATACACTTAACTGAAATAAAAAGCTTTCGGTGAGTTACCATAACAATGCTTATAATGTTTATGAATGTCAACAAAAGGATAGAGTGACAATGGCTTACGTAGGGAAGACGGCCCGTTCGATCAGAGAGAGCTGGTCAGTTATTGGACGATCTCCCATATTTTACTATTCAGGACTGAGCATTGTTGCTATGTATGTGGCAACTTACAATTATATGGCAATAGTTGACCTCATAGGCCAGGGACTGGAACCCTTCTTCCTCGGGGCATTTTTTACCTGCACGATAGTCTCCCTTATAATTGGCGCATTCTTTCATGAAAAGCTGAGGCTGAAGGGGCATCTGATTTGGAACCTCCTAGGAGTAATCTTCGGCATAATGTTAATTTTGCCAATAAGCGGCCTTTATGGACTGGTGCTTTATTCCATTCTTGGTGGACTATCGGTAGGTTTCTGTGTTCCAAGTGTTATTACGCGTATCGTCAATAAAACAAATTATGAGAACCGAGGGAGCGTATCTGGCGTCTTCATAGCGATTATATATGTCTTGATAATTGGGTGCTCTCTCTCCATCACCACGACGGTGCAAATGGGCATTCTTTTGTGTCTAATAAAACTCATTAGCACATTTCTTGTGTTTAAAATTGATTTCATGAAAAGTACGCCTGTTGAGAGCCCTTTTGTGAAATACGGAGCAGGTGTAAAGGTAGCGTTCTGCTTCATTTGGTTCACATTTCTATTGGTTAATGCAATAACCTCTGCCATCGGCACGAAACTGGTATTGGGGAATGAGTTTGTTATCTTAAACATCACAACTCTGGTAATCGGGCTTGTGTCGATGACTTTGGGCGGTGTGCTGATGGATGAGATAGGTAGGAAAAAGATGTTGATCTTTTGTTATGCCTATCTGGGTTTGGAGTATGCAATGGTATCCCTTTCAGGCGGTTTCCTAATCAGATACACTTTTCTTGATGGAATCGCATGGGGAATCCTCACCGTGTACTTCATAATGGTTCTGGTGGGCGATATTATTGTGCCAAAAATGAGACCCTTTTTTGTATCAGTCATAATGGCTTTAGCCATACTCGGATTGTATTCGAGGAGCATATTGTACACAGAAGAGACAGTTATCCAAATGGAACAGATTTTCCCGCTTACCAGTGTATTCCTCTTTGTGGCTGTATTTGTAATACTTTTGTTGCCAGAAACCCTCCCGGATAAGGTTATGCAGAAAAAAGAGCTGCAGAACTATCTGCAGCGCGCTAAAAAAGTAAAGGAGAAGTATCGGTAGCCTCGGATAATCAGAGCGCGTCAAGTTTGGTGGCTATCTTTTCAATCATCTTCGTGAACGGGTGCTTCGGCTCCTTGAGGACAAAGACTGAGGCCCTCTTCATCGCACCGACCTCGCAGAAGCACGGCAGTACCCCTATCACCGTCTCCTTGTACTTCTCGTGCAGGCCGTTCAGGATCTTTGTCTTCTCCCCATCGTTCATGGTCCCGTACCCGATCGCTTTGTTTACTATGATGGCCGTCTTCTTCTCAAAGACGTCGTAGAGTTCCTGGATCATCCTCACGGTCCCGGTGACGTCCGAATCGTCCAGAGTGGAAACCACAAGGGCAACATCCGCCGCGACCACGGCGTTTATCGCGAGGTACTGTATACCGGGGCTTGTGTCCGCGAGGACGATGTCGAAGTTCAGGTTGTCTAGGAGGTCCCTCCTCATCTGCAGTAGCCTCTGAAGCGCCTCGATCTCCCACTTCTTGCCCTTCGAGACCATCTCCCTTATCGCCTCGGTCGAGAAGTCCGCAAAGCTCACGAACAGCTTGCCCTTGTTGTCTATCCTGTCCGAGCAGTCCTCCATGCACTCCTTGACGTTTATGCTCCCGTCGAGCACGTTGTTGATCCAGCACTTCAGGAACATCGGCTCAAAGACCACGTGTAGCGTGGGCGCCCTGAAGTCGAGATCCAGCAGGGCGACCTTCTTCCCCTGCATGGCATAAAGCGTCGCAAGATTGACTGCGAGAAAGCTCTTTCCCGTCCCTCCCTTGAACGAGTGCACTGTTATGAATTTACCCATAGTTGTAACCATCCTCTATCGAGAAATAAATCTGGTGTTTTCTGCGCATCTTCTTGACGTAACCCATCCTAACGAGCTGGTTCAGATAGCCGCTCTCGATTGCCCTCGCTCGACCGGTGATCTTCGCTACCCCGTCGGCCCTCCCCTCAATGAGCCTGCTAAGCGCGATCATGGTCTTCCTGAGGTGGTCTGGGAGCCTTAGCAATACGCCTGCATCCAAGCCGCCGTCCTCACTCTCTTTGACCTTGGTCTGCTCCTGTCCGAGCCTGTCGAGGATCTCCTTTTGGAGAAAGACCATCTGCTCTAGGTAGGTCTTCATGGCGCTGAAGTCTTTCTCCATCCTCGCCAACGCTTCCAGCGTATCTTTATCTTGTCTGCTCTCTGGTCTGCTCATCAAAACACAGCCTGTGTATTAGTGTTAAACAGTTAGGTTATTACTTCCACTGTTAGGATAAAAACCTTTCTATGGAACAATCTGTTTTAATATACGTGTGGCGTAAAGAGGTCATGTGATTCCATATGGGCAAGACTAGAGCGGCTGTGGCCGGCGTGGGCAACTGTTGTTCAGCCCTCGTCCAGAGCATCGTCTTTCACAAGGATAACGATGTGGGCCTGATCCATCAAGAAGTGGGCGGGATGCGCCCATCGGATGTAGAGATCGTTGGGGCGATCGACATCGACTCTAGAAAGGTGGGGCGCGATCTCTCGGAGGCGATATTTGCTCAACCAAACGTTGCCCTGAAGGTATGCGATGTCCCCCCTCTTGGTGTTGAGGTCGTCAAGGGTCCGGTGCTCGACGGCGCCGACGGGATCCTCAAGGACCTGATATCCGTGGACGGATCTCCTGATGTGGACGTCAAGAGGTACCTCCGCGAGGTGGGGGCAGAGATCTTGGTGAGCCTCCTCCCCACGGGCTGCCAGAGAGCATCAGAGTTCTACGCAGACGCCGCGATACATGGTGGGTGTGGCTTCATAAACTGCACACCGTCAAGGATCGCCTCGGACAACCGCTGGGTCGAGGCCTTTGAGGACAAGAACCTCCCGCTGGTGGGTGACGACCTGATGAGCCAGATAGGGGGCACAGCCTTCCACATGGGACTGCTGGACTTCCTCAGCAGGAGGGGGGTAAAGGTGGAAAAGACCTACCAGCTGGATATCGGGGGATCCATGGAGGCCTACGGCGTACTGGAGGACTTCAGGAGGGAGGAGAAGCGCAAAGTAAAGTCAGATACGATAAAGCACGCCCTCCCCGCAGGGTCTGAGGTCGCAACCGGCACCTCCGACTACGTGAGCTTCATGAAGGACCGGAGGACCAGCTACTTCTACATCGAGGGGAGGAACACCTTGGGAACCGATGTCATCGTCGACATCTACTTCAGGACCTATGACGGCTCCAACGGTGCGGGGATGCTGCTGGACGTCCTGCGGGGGGTCAAGTTGGCGTTGGATAGGAAGGTTGGAGGACAGCTGACGAGCGTCTCCGCGTATGGGTTCAAGAACCCCCCAATACACACCTCCATCGCAGAGGCGCAGCGCTGGTTCGAGGAGTTCGTCTCGGGCGCGAGGAAGCGCTAGGGTTCTGCCTAATCCAAGGTCGCCTATTTAAACGCCGCAGACCTAGATTAGACAGAACTGGCGTTAGTAAGATTTATTTACTTCGGCCCTTTATCTCCTCCTTGCAGACTCTGCTTCTAGCCGAGTCGGACAAGTCAAAAGTTGGAGAAACAATGTCTGAAGTAAAGAAAGTTGAGGAACTGAATCCAGGCTCCAGAAGCGTGGACGTTTTAGTAAAAGTTTTGGAGATAAACCCGAGCAGGGAGGTCTCCACAAAGGACGGATCGCTGCACAACGTTGCAGACGCCCTCGTCGGGGATGAGACCGGCTGCATCATTCTCAGCCTCTGGGATAACGACATCCCGAGGGTGAAGGCTGACCAGACCATATCCATAAAGAACGGCTACGTCTCTCTCTTCAGGGGGACCATGCGGCTGAACATCGGCAAGTACGGAACGCTTGAGGAGACCACCGAGACCATCACCAACGTCAACAGGGAGAACAACATCTCGAACCGGTCATACGACCAGCAGATCCCGAGGTTCAGGCCCCTCTACCACGACGATGACCGGGGAAGGTTCAGGCGAAGAAGGTAGCAGGGTTCAACAAAACCCTCCTTTGCTTTATCGTCACCTCATTTTTATTAATGTCAATTTATCCGGTATCAGTTATAACACGATGATCTGCCATGTCCATAACGTACCACCCCGCAGAGGACGTTCAGTCGCTCGTGAGGGAGGTCATCGAGAGGCTCTCCCTTGCACACATAGACCCTAACCGCGTCTTCTGCTTCCGGAGCAGGGGATCGCGGTCTAGGCGGGGCATCGCGCGCTGCTACTCCCTCTCCAAGATATGGCAAAAGGCCCTCTCCATCCCGTCGTACTATATTGTAGAGGTGATCTCGGAGAGGTATGACGCCCTATCTGAGGAGAACAAGGTAAAGGTGATCATCCACGAGCTCCTCCACATCCCGAAGGCCTTCGGTGGCGGACTCCGCCCGCACATCGGTTGCGTGACTAGGAGGGTTGTGGAAGAGAACTATTGCCGTTTCATCGCCTCAAAAAACAACACCGACCAATAGGAACTCCATAAATGCTGACGCCGGGCGTGGCACTTTCCACACTAATAAAAGACCTTGGTTATGACGCCCATGCCCCTGGCCCTTCCTTCCCTGAACAGGAACTGGTCGCCCTCCCTGGCGTATATCGGGCTGAAGACGGTCTCCGCCCTAATCATGGCCTTGTCCCCGGTCCTCAGCGGATCCTTGGAGCTCCAGACGAGCCTGCAGGCCTCCTTTATGGAGTGGATGTGAAAGATGGCCTCGTAGCCAGGCCGGATGGTCGTGGGGTGGTGGAGTATGAAGACCTCTGCCTCAAAGCCCCTGGCGGCCTTTGCCGGAAGCCCGTCCCCCACGAGGACCATGCCCTTCTCAACCTCCTCGTAGGAGACATCGCTTATAGCGAAGGTAACGCTCCTCCCGGCCTGTGCCTTCTCCACGTAGACCCCCCTCTTCGCGTGAATGCTCTTGATCCTCGTCTCCCTGAACGTTCCGTCCCCGAAGGGACCTATCCGCACCCTGTCGTTCGTCCTTATCCAGCCCTGTAGTACCAGCCCGGCGACCACGACTCCGACGCCCGGCACGTTGAACTTGTCGTCTATGTAGAGGATGAACGGCTTGGTGAGTTCCGCGTCCCACTTGAGCCTGGGCGGGAGCAGGTTGAGGAACCTGCGCAGTAGGTAGAGTCCCTCGCCGCTCCTGTTGGAGGCAACGAATATGGGGGCGACCCTCCCGCTCCCTATGTTCCTCGCGGAGATCGCTACGTCATCTAGATCCTTGACCATCAGGGGTATCTTGTTGACGCCGGGGGACTTGAGCAGGGCCATGAGGTCCTCGAAGACGCTCGAGAAGACCTCCTTCGGTGCCAGGTCCGTCTTGGTCACGACCACGAATATCGGGATCTTGAAGCTCAGGGCTATCCCCAGGTGCTCCTTGGTCATCGTCGAGACCCCCGCGTTCCCCGCGACCACCAGCATGACGTAGTCCGGGTTGTAGGAGAGGAGCCCCCTGACCGCCGTCCTGAGATACCTCTCGTGCCCGCCGATATCCACGAAGGAGACCAGTTTGCTGCTGTTCAGGTAGACCTCTGCCTCGTCAAGCGGGGACGGCAGCAGGTAGTTCACGACCGTGCCCTCCTCGTCGAAGCCCATCACCCTCTCCGCAACCGAGGAGGTCCTCCTCATTACCACCTCATGCTTGTACCTCGCGATCTTGCCCATAACCAGCCCGTCGCCGTCATCCAGCTCACCGCCGACCAGGACGCCGACCGTGGTCGTCTTGCCGTGGTCCGCCTGACCAGCGGTCACGACAGATATCTGTATCGGGAGCTGGTCCCTGCACCTACGTAGAAGGAGCTCCACGATCCTGCCGCCTTTTCCCTTGGCCTCCCTCACCCTACTGATTCTGGCACCGGCGAGGTCCGCCGCCTTCTTTAGGTTCTCCAGCGAGAGCTCGAGCTCCTCGTCCCTTATCCCTAAGGGCTCGCCTGAGTCGCTCACCCCTATGATGTAGAAGGCCTCCCCTCCCTTCTCCGCCAGCCGGTACCTTATCTGGGAGGCTAGCTCCTCCAGTCTGTCCTTCGTGGGCTGGGTGATCTTGAGCTTGTACTCTACGTTGCCCTCCTCACGCTCCCTAGGCAGCCCCGATAAAGTGTCCTTGCTCATCCTAATTCCAGATAATATTGTAAACCTCTCATCATAACCCTTTCGCATCTCTGCTTGATGCCCACCAACGACAGCCGACCATGATCCATAGAAACTGATATTAACTCTCATGACAACATGTTATCTGAGGATGAAATGGTGTCAGCCGCGAAGAAGAAGGAGTACTACAAGAAGAAGGAAGAGAAGGCAAAGAAGACTGCAAAGAAGACTGCAAAGAAGACTGCAAAGAAGACTGCAAAGAAGACTGCAAAGAAGACTGCAAAGAAGACTGCAAAGAAGAAGAAATAGTCAATTAGATGAAGTCTGGCACGAAGGGGCGGGACCGCCAGAAGTCGAGCTTCTTAAGCTCTCCTATCTCTATCGGGTAGCAAACCCTGCTTACCAGCCCGTTCAGGGAGTACGGCACCCTGGCGAGCCTTGATCCCCCCTCAGTAACCCACGGGTCTATCGCGATTCCCTTCTTCTTGACCTCCCCTGCAAGCCTCTTCCTCTCGGCGTAGTTCATCTTGTAGGCCCCCTCGTCCTCCACGTATATGTGGAAGCCCCTCCCAGAGTAGACCGTGGAGAGCCTCCCATAACCCTTCGATTCCAGCCACTTGTAGAGTTCTACCGTCTGGTCTTTCGCCCGGTTGAAGCAGATGTAGCAGAACTTGAACATTGAGGCGCCCTTGACCCTGTCGTCCAGGGAGCCGCAGTTGGGGCAGTCTATGTTCTCCGGGTCGATGTCGAACATCAGCTCCTGACCCAGAACCTCGTTGCAGGATAGGCACCCCTTTCCCCTCCTGTCGCAGTCGGCGCACTTGGAGGGGTTCTTGTAGACGTTCCTGTCGTAGTAGAGGTCCTCCGGCAGATACTCAAGGACCATCTCCCTAAGTTCCTGGAAGTCTTTGACGTCGAAGTAGAGGAGCTTTCCCAGCTTGCCCTGATACTCCCTCTTGTAGTACCTCGTCTCGTTCCCCACATCGAGGTGGAAGAGTGGTCTCCTCAGCTCCTCCGGCTTCTCCTTGAACCACCTCTCCATGAGACCAAAGTCCAGCCGTGAGTAGTACCTGCGCCTCTCGAAGACCTTTGCCGGCCTGAAGTTGAGCGGGTAGCAGTGTCTCAGTTTCGTCATTTTTACACCGCCTACAGCACCGCCCCCACTATTAGGGGGAGCGTTATCGTGACGTCCCCGATGACCGCCACGTGCCTCGCCTTTGGCTTCACCTTCCCCCAGGAGATCGCCTCCCTCGGCAGCGCCCCGGAGAGGCTCCCATCGTACTCCTGCGCTGTGGTGAGGTAGACGCAGTAGTCAAGTCCTTCCTTGAACTGGTTCCACCATATCACGTGATGCTTGCTTATCCCGCCACCGATTATCACGCCGCCGGTCTTCCTAGAGTCGTAAACAGTGTTCAGGATCGAGTTCATGTCCTTGAAGAGGTCCAGCCTGATCTTGTTGGTCTGGGCGTAGAAGAAGAGGTTCGTGCCGAACGATCCGTCTATAATCCCCGGGACATAAACGGGGACCTTCATCTCGCAGGCCGCCCTCAGTATGGAGTTCTCGTCCTTTATCCTGCCTCCGAACTCACTGGCAAGCTCGCTCGGGCTGATCGAGTCCCTCCCCCTCATTATCTCCGGCAGTTCCCTCCTCATCACCTTCTCGATTAGCGGTCCGTAGTCCTCGAGTGGGATTAGGACATTCCCGAGCCTGTGGATCTCGAGCTCGTTCAGCATAACGTCGTCGTACTCGAACTCCCCACAGGAATATCTGCCTCCGTACGCCCTCGCCAAGTCGTGGTCGAGCGCGCCGCAGGTGGTAACGATCGCGTTCACCAGCCCCTTCCTCACCATCTGCGCTATCACTCCGCGGAGCCCCGTGGAGACGACGTTCCCTGTGAACGAGAGGAATACCGTGGTGCCGCCCGCGGTCATCTCCTTAAGGATCTCAGAGGCCTTGGCTAGGTGAGGAGCCATGAACCCCCCCATCTTGCTAAACCCTTGAACCAGGGTCACTATGTCCATCCTCCCGTCCACAAAGAGATCCTTCACCTTGTCTGCGATGAGTGAATCCCTGATCTCTCTCCTTTTACCGATCTTGGAACCGGAATGTCTGCCACTCATGTAGACCCCTCGTGCTTTTTAGATCTCTACTGTCTCTTCTTCCTTAATAATCATCATATTCGAAGGCATCTTCTATTCTAAACCTTTTAGGCAACCCACCTTGATCCTAAACGAAATAAATAAACGTGCCATATATAGTTCTGAGGGCGCTTTTATGGAGGTTAAGGTCAAGGACAATGCGATCGTCATAAAGCTCGACGAGAGGGCAAGCGCCAACATCATGTTCCACATAGAGGGGAACAGGATGTACCTAGACTCCACTTACACTCCAGAGGAGTACAGGGGGAGGGGGGTAGGAGGCGAGCTCGTGAAGGCCTCCATGAAGTACGCCAGGGAGCACGGCCTTCTTATCGTGCCCGTATGCACCTTCGCAGTCGAGTATTTTAAGAGGCACCCAGAATATGGCAATATGCTCTACAAAGGCTGATGGTCTCGAATGGGGCTACTCAAAGAGAATAGAGTGTACTTATTGGCTGCTTCTCTGATGATGATTTTCGGCATGTGGATGGGCGCCTTGATCCCCCAGACCAGCGGCCCGATATCCGACAACCCGTTTCTGAGGGGCATCGGGCAGTACGTGCAGTTCTACAAGCCGTATGATGCGCTCACAGTCCTCTTTCTCGTATCAAAGAACACCCTGACCGCCTCGCTCGCCTTCCTCCTCGCCCCAGTCCTTCTGGTAGTTCCGGCGGGCATCCTCCTGCTGAACGGGTTCATGGTGGGGATGGTGGGATCTGCCCTGACCAACCAGATCTCTCTGGTCGTCGCCGTAGCGGCACTTGCTCCCCACGGTATATTCGAACTGCCCGCGCTGGTCTTCGCCTGCGCCGGCGGGTTGCGCTTCGGTCTGGCGGCTATCAGGAAGGCTATCAGCGTCTGGGAGCACAAGCCATACTCCATGGGCCAGGCGTTTATGTGGGCATGGAGGCTCTATATCATATCAGCAATGATGCTGCTCGCGGCCGCTATCATGGAGACCTACGTAACACCATTCGTTGTGGGCTACTTCCCATAATCTAGTACCTTTCCGGTATCGGGAAGGGTGTTTATCCCCGGCGCCCTGCCCTCCAGCTCCCTTCCAAACCTTGGAGACTTGAGCGCCTCAATAAAGGCCCTGACAGACGACTTCCCTAGCCTCCTCCTCTCTACGACAAAGTCGAAGCTCTCTTCGCAGACCTTCACGAAGTCAAGGCCTAAAACTGAGGCCGTTGCCCTGAGGCCCAGCCCCACATCTGCCCTTCCCTCCTCGACCGCCCTCGCCACCTCCTCGTGGGTCCTAACCTCGAAGTCGTAGCCCTTGACATCCTTGGGCGCTATCCTGTGCTCCCTCAGCAGCCTATCCAAAAGCTCCCTCGTGCCGGAGCCCAAGTTTCTGTTGATTAGACGCACGCCCCTGTGCCGCAGGTCCTCTATTGATCTAATATGTTTCGGGTTCCCCCTCTTCATCATCAGCCCCTGCTCCCTGGTGTACCCCCTGATCAACACCGCCATCCCGCTAGGCCACGCCCTCCTAACGAACGGAACGTTGTATGTCTTACTTTCCTCGTCGAAGAGGTGGATGCCTGCCACGTCAGCCTCCCCCAGCATTACCGCCGTTATCCCCGCGCTCGAGCCCACCTCCACAACCTCCGTCGAGAGGCCCTTCACCATCTCAGCAAGTACCTTGACACCGACGCAGCTACTTCCGATGATGGCGAGGTCTGGTCTCTTGAACTCGATGAAGATGAACTCCTTTTTTGAACCGAGGAAGTTGGAGACCTTCTCCTCCAGAGCCTTGTACTCCTCCAAAAAACGGTTCCCGGCGTCCGTGAGGACCGCGCCCCCTCCGGTCTCGCCGCCCCTCTGTGCCCTAACCACTGGCTCACCAACCCTCTTGGAGAGCTCGTCCACAACGATCCAGACGTGAGCGTAGGTCATTCCGAGGGACTTCGCCGTCGCCATGAAGGACCCGAACTTTTTAATTCCTTCAAGTATGCTGGCCTCCTTCTCTCCCAGAATGTATCTCCCGTCCTCCTCCAGCCAGACCGTAAAGCCGGGCTTCATGATTTTAAACTCTACCGTAACTTATTTAAAGATGACCGTTATATTCATAAAAATATAACGACAGGCGGTGAGCGCGTGCCCTCGCTGAAAGACAGCAGAATCTCGGTTCTTGTCGTGGTGGCAATCGTGGTAATAGCCGCAATCCTGGCGATCTTTTACGTAAACAAGCCAGCCGCCCCCCAGAGGCTCGTAATCGCGACGACCACCAGCACCGCAGACACCGGCCTCTTGGACCACCTCAAGCCCTACTTCGACAACAGGTTCGGTGCGAACATGACATGGCTCTACCTCGGCACAGGGCAGGCGTTAGAAGTAGCTTCAAGGGGCGACGCCGACGTCCTGCTGGTCCACGACAGGGCAAGGGAGGAGGCCTTCGTCTCGTCCGGCAACGGCACGCTCAGGGTGACGGTGATGTACAACGACTTCGTGATAGTAGGGCCTCCAAACGATCCCGCAGGCGCGAGGGGGACGAACGCCACGGAGGCGATGATCAGGATCGCCCGAGCAGGAGCCGACGGCAACGCGGCCTTCGTCTCCAGGGGCGACAACTCCGGCACAGAAGCCCTCGAGAAGAGGTTGTGGGCGGACGCGGGCGTATCCGCCAGCGGCACATGGTACGTATCCACAGGGTCCGGAATGGCGCCGACGATAAGGGTCGCCAACGAGAGGGGCGGCTACACCATAAGCGATCGGGGATCCTTCTACAAGCTCCGGTCGACGATGAACGCCACCCTCTCCCTTGTAGTACTCTGCGAGAACGATACCTCGCTCCTGAACCCGTACAGCATAATACTCCTCAACTCCACCAAGCACCCAAACATCAACTCTGACCTCGCCACGAACTTCCTCCTCTTCATGGTGAGCAGGCAGGGGCAGTCGCTGATCGGCAACTTCACGGTGGACGGCAGGCAGCTCTTCTTCCCCGTCTACGGCAATCCGGAGTCGATCGGTCTGCCTTCAGAGAATGCCACCGTGACCTACCTCAACTCTCTGCTAAAGTCGAAAGGTTTGGAGTAGTGATAAGTTGGACGGCTTCGAGGTAATAGCCGAGGGCTTCGCAAGGGCCCTCCAGATCCTCCTCTCCGGCGACCAGGGGATACTCGAGATTACCCTCCTGTCGCTGAGGGTCTCGCTGGCCGCGACCCTGCTGGGCGCAGCCTTCGGCATCCCCATCGGCTTCCTGGTGGCGAGGAAGGACTTTCGAGGGAGGTCCGTTGTCACCACCGTCATCAACACCCTGATGGGCCTGCCCCCCGTGGTGGTCGGCCTTGTCGTCTACCTATTCCTCTCGGTGTCCGGCCCGCTCGGCTTCCTGAGGCTCCTATACACGCCGGAGGCCATGATAATTGCCCAGATGATACTCACCTTCCCAGTGGTGTGCGGGATCACTATATCCTCCGTCCTGAGCCTGAACCCGAAGCTGAAGGAGACGCTGGTGTCCCTGTCGGCACCCCCTTCATGGGAGGCGAGGGTCCTCCTAAATGAGAGCAAGCTCGGGCTAATAACCGCAATAATAGCAGCCTTCGGTGCAGCAATCTCCGAAGTGGGTGCCATAATGATGGTGGGCGGGAACCTCCTCGGCTACACCCGCGCACTCACCACTGCCATAATGCTCTACACAAATATGGGTGAGTTCGCGACCGCCATCGCGCTGGGGATAATACTGCTTCTGATAGCCTTCGGCGTGAACCTCTTCCTTACGTACCTGCAGATGCGGTCGAGGGTAAGGAGGACCACATAAGATGCGGAGGGGATAGATTGTCCTTCCTTGAGTGCCGATCGATAAGCAAGAGCTACGATGGGAAACATGCCCTAAAGGACGTGACCTTCGAAATCGAGGGCGGGGACCTCCTCTCCGTGGTTGGTCCCAGCGGCTCCGGCAAGACGACGCTTCTCAGGATCATCGACGGGTTGGAGAAAGCTGACTCTGGAGAGGTGCTCCTCAAGGGCAAGAAGATCTCTGGTGAGCCCTTTCTTCACCGGAAGATGATTGGGATGGTCTTTCAGAACCCCGTTCTCTTCAACACCACGGTCTTCAACAACATCGCGTACAGCCTGAAGTTCCGCGGGGAAGAGGGCGAGACAATAAAGAAGAAGGTGGAGGAGATGCTGAAGCTCCTCCGCCTCCACGACCTTCGGGGGAGAAACGCGCTGACCCTCTCCGGCGGGGAAGCCCAGAGGGTGGCGCTAGCGAGAGCTTTGGTGTACGACCCTGACCTCCTCCTTTTGGATGAGCCAACCGCAAACCTCGATCCCTACAATGTCTCGATAATCGAGGAGGTGCTGCAGAGATCAAACAGGGAACAGGGAACCACGGTGATAGTGATCACCCACAACATATTCCAAGCGAAGAGGCTTGCCAAGAACGTTGCCTTCCTGCTCGAGGGCGAGCTCGTGGAGTTCAGCGACTCCGCCGCCTTCTTCGCGAGCCCTCGGGACAGCAAGACACTCTCTTTTATCAGGGGAGAGATGGTCTACTGACTCGTTTTGACCTTTACTGCCTTGACCTTGTCCTCCATCCTCCTCTCCTTGTCCCTCCTGTCGTCAATCTTGATGCTGGTGCTCACTCTGGCGGCTCCTGCTTTGATCACCGCCTCGTGCGCCTTTTTTATTACCTCAAACGCCTTGTCGACAGTATTTGTTTCTATGATCGTTCCCATCGGTGTTATCATATAGCGGACGCCCGACTTCTCTACCTCCCTGCAAGCCTTTGAGACGTAGTCGCTCATGCTCGTGCCTCCAGTTCCCAGGGGGACGATAGAAAACTCCACAATTATCAAAATACCCACCCACGCTCAAAATTGGATAGAACCAATATCTATCTCTTATGTCGCAGGCCGCTTAATTGTAGCTTTTATATTCGCTTCAACATCCTTATACTGGTGGCTTTCTTGCCCAATGAGATGGAGAAGCAAACAAAGGAGATCTTATCGTTTGCTCGTTACGCAGGGACCAGCCTCGCCGGCATTGCCGACCTGCATCTGCTCAAAAACGTTGATACGTATGGCGGCCTCTCTCTTAAGAACTTCAGGTACGCCGTCTCCGTGGCGATCGCACTGCCCAGTTGCGCCATCGAGATGATAACCGCGGAGGATCCGGGAATGCTCTACGCACACGCCTACAGGACAGCAAACCTCGCCCTCGACAGCATAACCCTCAAGGTCGCCGGAAAGATCTCTGGCAAAGGTTACCGCGCCCTCGCGGTCCCAGCCAGCATGAGAGTCGACCAGAAGAATCATCTAGGACACGTCTCCCACAAGCCCTTCGCCTGGGCCGCGGGGCTGGGCTGGATAGGGCGGAACGGGCTGCTCATAAACCCGACGTACGGCTCGAGGATCAGGCTGGCCACGGCTCTCACGGACATGCCCCTCAAGCCGGGCAAGCCCATGGACAACAGGTGCGGCGAGTGCAGGCTCTGCGTCCTGTCCTGCCCATCGAAGGCGCTCAGGTACTCCAACTTCGAGGTTCGCCCCGTCAGCAGGGAGGAGATCTTAGACGCCAACAAGTGCTACGAGAGGCTCAGCAAGAATAAGGAGCTGCTTGCCAAAAAGCACCATATGGTGGAGCACGCCGCCCACATCTGTGGCATGTGCATCAAGGTCTGTCCGTTCGGTAAAGTAAATGTCAAGAGGGGTCATCCCTCCGGCTATGGCTGATCATGCCTGATCTCTTGGCAAAGAATCCGCAACATACTCACAAATAAGTAGATACTCTTAAATTTTAGTACCCGCGTCTATGCTTATTCGTGGTTTCCATGGCGCGGGTGGAGTCCAGAGCCTTCAAGATATCCGTCGTGGCGTCCATGCTGGCGCTGACAGCCGTATTCGAGCTCATAAACAGGGCACTCCCCCTGAGGGCGCCTTGGGGGATGTCCATAGACTTCGTTGCCCTTCCGGTCATGATCGTGTTCTTCATACTGGGGATCCGGTACGCCCTTCTCACCGGGGTCGGGCTCTTCGCCATACTCATGGTCATCGGATATGCCAGCTTTGTGGGAGCCGTGATGAAGTTCTCAACAACGATATCCATGGTGCTGGTCCTCGGTGCCCTCCAGCTAACCCCCCTTAGGGATAGGAGCAACCTTGCGCTGACCTACCGCTCTGTCGCCAGGTTCGCCCCCGCGGGCGCCCTGGCCCTACTAGCGAGGTGCGTCGTAGCAGTATTCCTCAACTACTATTGGGCGATCCCGCTCTTCTTCGCCATGCCAGTGGAGCAGGTGATCCAGTCCTTCTTCTTCGGCTCCATGTGGGGCTTCGTGAGCTTCGTCTCTGGCATGAACGTGACGCAGGGCGTGATCGACTTGGCGGTTGCGTGGATCATCGTCTTCGGATTCGGGCTTGCGAAACGGTTCTTGGTGCCAAAAGTCCCTCAAAGCGCTTTTAAATAGCAGAACCTAGGGTTCAGTTCTTATAAGCTTAAATAAAGCCGATTGCCAAACTTTAGTGGCGATACGTATGGTAAACGTCTCACTTCAAGTAGGCGAAAAGGAGAAACACGCCGTCAGCATAACTGCCTGCTCGCTGTCTGAAAACGTAAAGGTGTCTGTTGATGGTAATCTAATCTGCAACACCAACGTTGCCAACCCTTCCAGATCGGTTCAATTGGAGGTAGGGGAGCAGGAGAAGCATTCTCTGAAGGTTGTACTGAAGGAAGGTATCGTATGCACCCTTGAAATCTATGTAGACGACAAACTGCAGCCCATTTAGGTATTTCAATTATTTGAGTTTACCCTCGATCATTCCCGTTAAAGGCTACTGCCTCGTAAGTTCTATATGCAGGCCGGTCTCTTCCTCAAGCGCCTTGACGTGATCCTTTACTAGGTTCAATAGGGAGGAGTTGGTATAAAGAACAAAAGGGACTAGGCAGAGAACCATGAATTTGTTCCCAAGGACGATTCTGACAATCTTTTTTCATACAATTCCGAATCCTTTCATAGATACTTGTTCATAGGGTTTTTATCTCGGAACTCTTTGAAGTCTTTACTAACTATCTCTTTCATTTCACCTAGAAACCTATTTCCCCATTTAAGATAGGCAGAGGTAACTTTCACCCATTCTGGGTCTTTGTTCTCTTCCCATCTACCTGCACTCTCGAACAAGTTCCTCAACTCTCGGTTTTCGTCAGCTATTTTCCTCCTGAGTCCTTTTTCAGGCTTCAATGAGTTACCGCTGCAATTGCTGTTGATAGCCCTTATCCAACCCTCTATCTTCTTTTCCCATTCGTCTGTAGCTCGCTCACCCAGCGTCCTCGCTAGATCGTGGTAGCTCATCGCCTTAGTGAATTGAGGTTGCATCAACCCCCTCTTCGAGTTTGGCGCGTCTTTGTTTAGATCATCATGTGTTTCTGCGTTCTTTTTCACTTTTTTTCTGTTGGTCCCAAGTTCTCCCGTATGTACCGAGTTTACTATCATCGCAGCATCTTTTGCCACCTGTTCATTCGGATTTGTTCTCATCAGCGCCTCCGCTTCGTCCCAAGTCGGTATTCTGCTGACCTCGTAGCCGTTCTTGTCCCACTGTTCGACCCAATTTGAATGTGAATAGAAGTCTTGAACGGCATGAAGAACTACCCCCATCTTCAGAAGAATAAGTTCGTAATCACACTTTTTTGCCGGTTCTCGAAATGCCTCTTCAGCAGATCTTTGGAGGAGGCCCCAATTATCCCTAACGTCTTTCGGTGTGAGAAGGTTGTCAAAGTGGAATCTAGCGCATTCGGAGTTCCGTGGTCCAAGTTTAACAACAGACAGGGACACCGGCATGTTGGAATATACGTCGATCAGCAGGTTACCGACGGCTACCTTCTTTGCCGCGGAAACGTCGTATCCCCGCCTAAGTAGAGAATTAATAGTCATATCTTCGTGAAACTTGCCGTTCATAACTCATCAAAGGGAAGGACAACTTATCAATTTTTCTTCAGCCTATTTCCGGGTAACAGGTTTCCTATTGGGCTGAGATGGAGATCGGTCCCCCCGGATGCTTTGGGACCGGCATAGCATGGCTACGATGGCGCCCTAGGTCGTCATATGGATGTTTTATTCTATTGTGAGTTAACTATAAAAGTTTCAAAGAATCCTTCTATTAAGAGTGGAACTTCCGATGCAACATGTAAGTCATGGGGGTTGGCCATATGATAAAATTGAACACTGGCCTCCGATGACCTACAGAGATCTTGCAGTTCCCACCTCCCGCGCCCTCACTATTTTTACTGATTTTCTCAAAACAGAAAAAATAACCGATCAGGTGAGCGAACTTCAGCCCTGGATTCCATTCTGCGATGGTAGATGTGCCTTTTGCTATTTTCCTGTTAGCTGTGAAAAGCAAAATGTTGCATCATACATAACTGCTATGAAGAAGGCATTGGGCCTTTACGCAGAAAAAAAGTACGTCAAATCTAGCATTTTCAATGAACTTTACGTGGGTGGCGGTAGTCCCTCGGTCATTGCAAAGGAACAGATCGTGGATATTTTGCGATATTGCAGAGAAACTTTTAACTTAAGGGAGGACTCCCTTACAAAATTCACTGCGTGCACCAATAATCTTTCTGAGGAAAAAATAAGCCTTTTATCTTCAAATAAGGTTGACCAGTTAGATATAGGGATCCAAACATTTGACGATTCACTCCGCAAAATCCTTATGCTTCGTGATAGCCGCCAACACGCGGTGCTGAAATTGAAAGAGGCCAAGAGGCATGGACTATACGTCAGCATCGATTTACTCTACAACCTCCCTTCGCAGACATTGAGGCAGTGGAAAGAAGACCTAAAGCAAGCGCTAGAGTTGGACTTGGAAAGCGTGGATTGTTACCCTCTTGATATATACCCGGACACGAGTCTTGCAAAAAGAATTGCAATGGGTGAGATACCTCCCGCTGGTGGTTGCGCAACGGAACTCGAAATGTATCTTGAAGCTTATAATACCTTCAAGGAAAATGGGTATTCGCCCACATGCCACAACAGGTTCTCAAGGCTCAAGGAAGATTTTTACAAACCCTCTTCTGAGATTGTGGGAACGGGGGCTGGTTTTTTCATGGGGCGCATAGGCAACTTTCCCTACTCAGACATAGAGGGTGTCCAAGATTATATTGCGACAGTTAAAAAAGGGGTGCTTCCCGTAGCAAAGCTTTCGAGGCTTTCAAAGGAAGATGAAATGAGGGAGGCTATGATGCTAATCTACATTCGGATTCCTGTGGACCGTGAGGAGTTTAATGCGCGGTTCGGCAAGTTCCCTGAAGAGGCATTCCCGGATGCCATAAGGAGATTGCAACAAAAAGGGCTAATCGAGATTAGAGATAACAAAATACGGTTAACCGAGAAGGGTGATCCCTGGAGATTCAATATAGCATGGGAGTTCTTCAAGGGTGCTAAGCAATGAGAGACATATTTTGAAGGTGGCATTATGCGTCAATTTAAACTTGTTGACAATGATGTGGAATTAATCTTAAAGGGCAATGTGCTCGCGGTAATCTCTGGCACCCCTCTGAGCACAGTTAGCACTGCTGTTTATAATGGCGGTTTCAAGAAAGTAAAGACAATACTTAATGTGGAAGTCCCTAAAGGATATGACGATAAAATACTTCACGAGAACCCGGAAACTCTCGTTTTAAACTCTTCAAAAAAACTTGGATTTACAGAAGATGCGATTGGTATGATTACCGCTGCAAAGATAGATAATTTTTCCGTGGTCACCAAAAAAGAGGGCGATCTTGCTGTCAGCGTTATTGCCACCGCTGGTTGCCATCACGCCGAATCTGCCGGTGAGGATATACAAGTAGAAGCCATCACCGGAACAGTAAACTTGATAGTCCTAATAGATGGAAATCCCACGGAAAGTTGTCTGATGAGCACTTTATGTACAGCAACCGAGGCCAAAACCGCTACATTAAGGGCCTTAGATATACGAAGTAAGTATTCTGGCGACTCGGCTACTGGAACAATAACGGACAGCCTCGTCGTGGCAACTACAAACAGAGGCTCGGCTATAAAGTATGGCGGGCCAGCCTCGAAACTGGGCAGATTAATTGGGCATTGCACAAGATCGGCTGTGAGAGAATCTATATTGAACCAAGACGAATATTTGCCCTGCCGTTCGATCTTTGAAAGACTCAAAGAACGCCAGTTGCCGATAGAGAAATTGGCCTCAGAATTATCGAAAATCAAAAGTCTGAATGCGGATGAGAATGCCCTGTCCTCTTACCTAATCACAATTTTGAAAAAAGATCCGCTCTCCGCTTTGGTTTTGATGGCCGCTGTGAAAATAGATGAGGATATCGAAAAAGGATTAATTCCGCCAGAATTTGGAAAAATAGAAGTTTTGGGGAAAAATTTTACCGATTTTCTCTTTTCTAAGCAGATTCATAACAGCACGGAGCCCCTGAGCGTGAACACTAATACGAAAGAATACGATTCGGTTAATTTACCTCCATTTTTGAGACAGGTTTTAATAGGCATGGTAAAAAGTGCTCTTCTTGAGAAATCGACTGAAAATGATAAATAATCACTATTATGCCAGAACTTCTTCGCACGGCCTTCTTCCAAAATTGCAGGCATCGTGATTGTTTAGGTCTTCGTTTCGAGAATTATCACGTTGAAACCATACCCTTCGGCGACCTTCTTGGTGAGGTTACGCGTCAATTCTATGTTCTCGTCCTTGCTCAAGCCCACAACTATGGAGTTTACCACCAGAATGGCCTCCCGCACCGGCTCCGTTAGCTTGGCCTCTACATATACGCCGTATTTTGCGCCTATAGTGTCCGCCTTGACATAGCCGCCAGAGGCCTTAAGAATACACTTTATGTGGCCTATCATTATGGCGCCCCTGCGAATGGCCTCCTCTGCCAGTTCCTTCATAGCCTCACGGGCCATCTCAGTCGTCTCCTCGGGGGTTAAAGCCTTTGATGAGGACAGTTTGAAGGCGATCCCGTATCCCCACTCTTTGTCCGCTACATAATGGGAAAGCCCACTCATGGCAGAGCACCCGGTCTAATGCTGGCGGTGCCCTCCTCCTCGAGGATTATTCTGGTCAGTTCATCGATTCCTTCACCCTTCAGTGCGGATATCCTCATCATCCTGACGTTCGGGTTCGTCTCCCGGATCTTATTCTCACAGTATTGAATACGCGCCCCGTCAACGAGATCAACCTTGTTGATGGCTACAACGTCGGCATTCAAAATCTGTCTGTTTATGAAATTGTTTACTGTTTCATTGGAAAGGAGCTCATCGATCCTGAAGGCATCGTAGATGACGATAACTGGACCGGCGTCTATTGGGATAGTGGTATCCCGGCGGCCCATGCCGATCGCCACCTTCACCTGATCTGGGATGGCGACCCCTGTGGGCTCAATCAGGACGATATCTGGACCAAACTTGTCAGCCAATTCTGATAGCGTCAGAGCTAGGTTGCCACTGAGCTCGCAGCAGATGCAGCCCCCGGCTATCTCCTTTACCCTCAGACCGCCAAGCTCCAAAACCCTGGCATCCACAGGCACGTCGCCGATCTCATTGACTATAATGGCAACTCTCTTCTTATGCTCGGAACTGATCTTCCTCGATATTATCAATAGGGCGGAGGTCTTTCCACTTCCCAGAAAGCCTGCTATCTGAATGACCTTCAAATCACTTCTCTCTCCCTTCCAGAGATGGTCTGCCTGTGGCAGTTACCTTAATCTCGCTCCACATGAACCCCAGATTTGGAACAACCTTGTCCTTCCTCTCGACCCTGAATTCGATCTCGGCGGCGCCTGCCCTTTTTGCCTGCGCGAAGGATACCTCCTTGCCCATCTTTAAGGTGAACTCGACCGCGGGCTCAAGCTCCGTGAATACATGCCGGCCGGGGAAGACCACGAAATTCGATGTAGCCATCTCCTTCTTGATGAGGAACTCGCTTGTGCTCGCGACGTTACCTATCAGCGCACCAATGGCCGCACCCACCTCATGGTTGGGGGGTATTATGGCCTCGGTGTTCAGCTCCTTGGCCACCTGGGGTATAAAGAGGTGCGCAGGTGCTCCTATGCCGACAATAGGGGAGTTGAGCGTGCATGAGATCTTGAGATCTCCGAGCGCGCCGCTGACCACGCTTTCAAGCACACCTATGACGGCGCTTTGATCCGCCGAGTTGCTGTATGAGGCGCCGCCCGAGTTCTGCAACTCCGTGAGCCTGAGCGTGATCTTGTGAACCATTATCTTCCAGACCCTGTCGAAGAGCTCCTCTGCCGTGATGCCCAGCGTCTTAGCCAGAAGTTCCGCTCCCATTCTGGCAGCCTCGATGTCGCCGAGCGGGAACAGCCCCTTGATATGCATGAGGTCAGTTGGCGTCAGACCTATCCTAGCGATGAAGCCCGCCTCGTCGAGCGTCTTGAAAAGGTGATCAACCACCGGGACATCACTAAGCTCATTTTTCAGGCCGTCCAACGTTATCGGCTCAAGCCTGCTGACGGTTCCGATGAAGCGGTTAATGAGTTCGCTGCCGTCAACCTTCCTCATTGCCTTGGACGCGTTTATGAACTCCCAAGAGCCCGATTTGGCAATCTTCTCCTTCAATGTTGGGAAGTCTATGGACGCAAATGCGAGGGGCATCACCCTCCGCGGTCCGACCTTCAGTCTCCCTGCATCGTCGATCCAGATCCTGCTATCACCGCCGTTGCCCAGAGCGTCGGCGTCGACCGCCCGTACCCTCGTCTTCCACCCTGATATGGTCGCGCCGCTCTCGTCCGTCTTTACCGTCCCAGCCTTCACGGTGGAAATGATGGTTGTTGTGCTACCGATGTCCATAACCACCACGTCGTCCTTCGAGGCGAGGAACTTGCCCCCGATGACGCTTGCGGCCGGCCCTGACTGGATAGTCTCGATCGCCCGCTCGAGGGCCACCGCCTCATTCATCAGGGCTCCGTCCCCCCTCACGAGCATGAGCGGCGCGCTGATCCCCCTCTGCGCGAGCGCCCCCTTCACCTCTTTCATGAGGCGCTCGATTATCGGGATGATTCTTGCATTGAGGACTGCCGTGACCGTCCTCTCGTAAATGCCCAGCGAGCCCGCGAGCTCGTGACCGCAGACTACCGGCTTTGAACAGGTCTGCGCTATCATCCTCTTGACCGTAAGCTCGTGCTCGGGGTTCCTGACGCTGAACAACCCCGAGACGGCAAAGCCGTCGACCTCCCCTAGCATGTGCTTGACCGCCTCCCTCACGCCGCCGACGTCAAGCGGGGCGGCCTCGATCCCGTCCGGTCCGTGCCCTCCCACTATGCTCGCGACGCTGTGCACGGGCAGATCCCTCGCGGTCTCAGGCTTTAACCCCACCAGCTCCAAATGCTTTATCCCGATCAGAATGAGCCCGATCCTGCCCCCGCGTCCCTCTATTATGGCATTCGTGGCGAGGGTGGTGGCGAGGGAGACGAGCCCCACCTGATCCGCGGGGATCTGGCTCGCCAAGAGCACCTTGTCGAGCGAGCTTATGATTCCTAGGGAAAAGTCCTGGTAGGTCGTCGGCGACTTCGCCTTGGCGATGACCCGCCAGTCCTTAAGGTCCATTATTACCGCGTCGGTGAATGATCCGCCGCTGCTAATTCCGACGCCAAACATATGAGAAACACACCAATTCTCTCTATTAAAGCCTGTTGGGTAATAAAAAAAGGAAAAAGGGTGGTTTACGACTTCTTGTACGGGAACATCTTGCAGGCCTCTACCATGGCTCTGGCGTTCAGAAGCGATGCGTTTGGCGGGAACTCGCAACCCGAGCAGAGCAGGAAGCCTCCACCCGGCGCTAGGGCCTCGATCTGAGCCTTCGCCTCCCTTATCACGTCCTCCTCGGTTCCCATGTAGAGCGTCTTCGGGCAGTCCATGAGTCCCAGTATGGCCGTCTGCTTGCCCCACTTCTCCTTGAGATCTTGCAACGATGTCACACCGTCGGGCAGGTAGTGGATCGAGATGCCCGTTGGCTTGTACCACTTGATCATCGTGTCGAAGTATGTTGCCTGGCCGCAGTTGTGCAGTATTACCACGCAGTTGTGCTTGCGGACCTCGTCAGCGATCTTCGTGCAGAACTGGCCCTCGAACTCGTCGTAGACTGATCTGCTCCAGATGAACTTTGACGCGAAGAGGACATCAAGGACGATTGCGTGGACTCCCGCCTCCATCTGAGCCACCGTATAGTCCAGCAACACATCGTTGATAACCTTCAGCGCCTTCTTGACCGCCGATGGGTTCCTCTTGAGGTCAATGCTCATCTTGTCAAGGCCTCTCATCATGGACAGGGTCCCTGCCGGTCCATAAACGAATCCCATTACACCAAGTTCCTTGCCCTTTTCCTTGGCTACAATCTCCGCTATCTTTATGACATCCTTCATCCTGTTTGCCTTTCTAGCGTCCACGTACTCAAGCTTCTCATAGTCCTCAGTGGTCTTTATCAGCGGGTCGCCCTTCAGCGCCTTTGTTATCGGCGTGCTCTCTATTGGGTAATCCACCGACTGCCCCCAAGCTGCGCACTCAACGCTAAGATCGACCAGCAGAAGGAAGCCGTCGTGTCCAATCATCTTCTGCGACTGTATAAGAGACCTCGCCCAGAGCTCGGGGTTCCTTGCAGCCTTGTCGTACGTTATGCCGTAGACCCTCCGCGCGGCACCGCATACGAGCGGTCCCGCTGGGACTCGGTCGGCCTCCTGCATGGTAAGCGCTGCTACTATTCTCTCCAATGACGTTACCATTTTAGGCACCCCTCATTAGTTTCTCGAAGACCTTGACCGCCTCGGCGGCATCCGGAGCGTATCCGTCGGCACCGACCGACTTTGCGAACTCCTCAGATATTGGTGCGCCGCCGACCATCACCTTGACCTTGGGCTTGAGACCCTGCTCTACCAGCATGTCCACGACGTCCTTCATCTTGAACATGCAGGTGGTCATCAGTGATGACATGCCGATGGCGTTGGCGTTGACCTCCTTGACCTTGTCAACGAATGCGGCGATTGGCACGTCTCTCCCTAGGTCGACCACGTTAACAGACGAAGCCTCCAGCATCATCTTCACAATGTTCTTGCCGATGTCGTGAACGTCTCCCTCTATGACGCCCATCACTATGGTGCCCGGTGCGACAGCCTTTGCCTTCAGGTGTGGCCTCAACATGTCCATGGTCGTGTACATCGCATCTGCAGAGAGCATGATCTCGGGGATATACGCCTCCCCGGCGGAGTACCTGTCACCCATGACCTTCATGCCTTGTTGGCAGCCCTTGGTAAGCGCCTCGAATGCATCAATGTTGCTGTCAATCGCAGCCTGCGCCCATTTTTTTGCAGTATCGACATCTCCATCTATCACGGCCTTTGCTAGACCTGCCAAAATTTCCTCTTTTGTTGCCATATGTACAACCTGTATCTTCCTTAACGGTGTTATTGTTTAAAAGGTTTGGCTTTTGTAATTAAGAACTTCTTTCGTTTATAATGCACATATTCACAAGCACTTTCTTTCCCATGGTGGGCATTCAATATTACGAGGGGCAATTCTCCCTCAGAAATGCTTGAAGCATTTCCCTCTCTTTTTCCTCCATTATCCTTCCCAGTTCCCGATCCTTCTCTCCCGTGAGCACTCCCCGAATAAATTTGCAGAGATCTTGATCAGCCTCTCCTGATTTCAATAATGCAGTCAACAGCCTCAACCCCCCTTCTATATCGCCCTTTATGGCATGGAGCTTGCTGTAGTTGACATATGTGGGGACCGAGCCGGGCCGTATCTGAAGTGCTCTCTGAAATTCCTGGGCAGACTCATCGTATCTGTGCATCTTGGCGAGTGAGTAGCCCTTGTACATGTATGCTGTAAACTCATCCTGATAGAGCCCTATGGCCTTGTTGAATTCGGATATCGACTCCTCGTATCTTCCCAACCCTAACAGGGCGACGCCCCTGTACAACGCAAAATCATAGCGCAGTACGTCCGAGACGACCGCAATAATTTCTATTGCCTTATCGTACTCCTTTAACGACTCCTCGTACTTGCCCATTAAAGATAAGACCCGCCCCTTCCAATAGCGGTACTCCCATTTATTCGGATTAATCTCTATTGCCTTATCGTACTCCTCTCGAGACTCTTCATACCTCTGCGTCTTCAGAAACAGGAAATACGCCTTGCTAAAGTGGGCGCCCGCATCTTTAGGGAGTATGGCTAACAATTTATCATACTCTTTTATCGCCTCCTCACGCCTGCCCGCCAACTCAAGGATCCTGATCTTGGTGTAACGATAATGATCAAGATTCGGAATGAGTTCTATTGCCTTGTCCATCTCTGCTATCGCCTCCTCATACCTCCCCTGCTGTTCAAGCTTGGAGGCCTTCGCATAATGGGATTCGGCCTCATGGAATGATGCCTGTGAATCCTGTTTCTTTTCGGAAAAGTTCATGCATCTCTCTCTATTAAAAAAAATATTAAAGATTTTGCGTTGGATTTTGGATTGTTTTCCTTCAATGCGCGCCACGATCGGCGTGTTGGTAGCTATGGGCCCTTTCTTTTACTTTTATATAGCTGTCGCGGTGAAGGTAATGGCTGATGACAGGCATGCGCCCTTGGGAAGGCAAACGGCTCGGCAGGGACCTTACTCTCTCCAAACAATACAAGAGCATCCTAAATAAGATCACGTTGCGATCGGATTACAAGATACCCGCCCGGAAGATCTCACGAGGGGTTATGCTTTCAAGGTATAGGGCTTCGAATCGCATCAAAAAGACTCTGGGCGTGAAAGGAAAAGAGGAGGTCTTCCTTCCTGCCGAGGCTGAACTCAATTCAATAACTCCGGGATATGAAAAGTCTATCCAACCTTTCTATCTGGGCGATCAGATAGATTCTTTTTACCACGAAGATAAACCAGCGGGCAAGTTGATTCTTGATGCTAAGAAAAGTGCGGTGCTCGAAGACGGCATCTTTATGAACAGAAGAAAGATTGTTTCCGTGAGTGCCACGAGGCATCCAAAGTTTGCTTGGGTTGAATTGCCATATTTTATGGACGGGCATGCATATTACATCGATCCGGAGGGTATAGACCCAAGATATTTGGTGGCCATCCTAAACTCCTCCCTCATGTGGTTCTGGCTCGTCTATGGGGCGAAGAGGACTCACGGCAAAGTACTCAAGATCGATGCCGAAGCGATAAAATTGGCTCCGCTGGTCAAACCTGATGACAGGATCGGAAGCCTATTGATCCGGCTCTCGAATGAGGCATCTAACCTGAAGAAGGCAAGGCGTGGCTTTCTCGACATCTGGAAAAACTATTCCGAATACATGATGTCAGAATCCGTGAAACTTCGAGAGATCCTAGCAGAGGACAAAAAATGCTCTTCGGAAAAGAGATTAGATGACCGCTGGACCTCCAAAACCGCATTTCATTCCACCCCAGAGATCCATCATAAAAGTTTTGAGAACTTGGTGATCGAGGCGGATCCTGAAAAAAAATCTATCATGATCTATGGTCAAAATGAGCGAGGGCCTCTAATCGGGCTATTCGAGATTGTCTTTATCAAAAAGGAACTAATGCTCCACGTTTACTGTGCGCTTAATGATCCTTATGCCCCGCCGCCCATAACGCTGGCGGGGTTATTGAACAGAAATATACCGATCCTCAGACCTGATCCGGCAAAGCAGACCATTGAAATCGTTAAGGCAGTATCGTGGGACTTTAGAAATTATGTGAGCGCGGAAAAATTGAAACCTCACGACTTCAGAGTCTTCAATGGTGAGGCTCTGTCAATCCCAAAAGATCTGTTCTCCATAGAGAAGGGGCTGAATGAAACTTTGGAGAAAATTGACTTCGTGGTATTCACCCTCTATGGACTCTCGAAAGAAGAAGCACGAACAATACTAAATTCCCTCAGATTTGATTCCAAGTATGGACAAGAGGTAATTGACCATCTTTCTAGTATCGATCCTCGAAGTGCAGTGGAAGAGCTATTACATAGGGAATGGGGGATCTCTGAACATGAGGAAGCAGTCTGTAACCATGAGCATGATAACTGCTAATATGACGAAACTAAGAGCTGATAGACCGCGCTCGCCCTACCATTAAAACTATGGTAAAATTTACGCGTCTTCGATCAATAAATTATTAAGGTCTATCACGAATTGATCTCGCTTCAGGTGTGCCCCTTGATCTCAGGAGTCCTCTTCGACCTTGATGGGACATTGCTCGACTGCATAATGCCCATGCAGGAGGCATTCGTCAAGGTAGTGGAGAGTCTGGGCATCACCATCACCGAGGAGGAGAGGCGCAACGTGGGCGAGAACCTGAGCAAGATTCTGATAGCAAGATCCTCGCTGTTAGCCAACATCTCGTTCCTGTGGCGGCTTGGAAAATATGTGGGGCTCCGCCCTTACAAGAGGGTCCATATGATGGTGCTCGTATACTACCGCCTGAAACACATCGCAAACAACTCAAATCTCTTCAACGGCGTCCCCGAGGTCCTGGAGACCCTCAAGAATAGGGGAGTAAAGATGGCCATCGTGACCACCAGGAGCAGAAAGGAGCTGCATCACATACTGAAGATGTTCTCTATAGAGTCGTACTTCGACGCTGCAGTGTCCAGGGATGACGTAAAGAATGGAAAACCCTCTCCAGACCCTCTGCTCTTTGCTCTGAAGCAGCTGGGACTCAGGCCGGAGGAGACAGCCATGGTTGGTGATATGCCCATAGACATCGAGGCCGGAAGACGGGCGGGAACAAAGACCGTCGGATTACTGAACGGCATCTTCAAAAAAGAGCTGACCGCGTCCCATCCCGACGTATCGGTCAACTCTATCGCCGAGGTGCCGGGGATCCTGAACTCCCTCTGATCGACTAGGTGCCTCTTTCAGCAACATCTCATCACGGAAGCCCGAGCTCCCGCAGCTTCTCAGGTGTAGGCATACCCTCCGCGTCCCAGCCCCTCAACCTATAATATTCGGGCAGCATCCTGTCCAGCTCCACCACGCTCCCCTTGCATCCGCCGTCGGGGAGCGGCTCGAGTAGCAGCCTCTTGGGCAGGGTATCGTCTTTTTTGGTCATCCCGTACCTCGCGTTTATTAGCCTCTTCAGGTTGTAAGCCCTCTCCCCAGCCTTCAGCAGGTCCGGGAGCTTGTAGTCCAACCCAGTGACCATCTGTAGCATAGCCAGGACGGATGCCGGCGGCACGATCGCGAACTTGCACATTATCATGGAGTCCAACACGTCGTGCCAGTTCTGCATGGCGATGACCGGCTCAGCCTTGTCGTCGACCGTGAACCTCTCGTACCTCTTGTGTATTCCAAGATCGGGCACCCTCTCGCCCTGCTCTATATGGTACATCATTCCCCTCAGGTGGCAGGCACCCCTGTGCGATGTGGCGTACTGAAGCCCCATCCCCTTGAACGCCCTCGGGTCGTGCATGGGCACCTCCAGCCCTTTGACGTGAACCGCAAACTCCTCCGCGCCCTTCCCTATCCTCTCTGCCGCCCTCCTTACGCCCTCCCCCAAAACGGCGCCAAAGCCCTCCCCCCTCCCTATTTTGTTGACCATCTCGATTATCGCGTCGGCATTCCCCCACGTGAGGTTCAGACCAACTTCATCCTTGGTTATCAGCCCCTTCTCGTAGCACTCCATGGCGAAGGCTATCACGTTGCCCGTGGATATGGTGTCCAGCCCGTACCTGTTGCAGAGGTCGTTCGCCTTCGAGACCGCTTCCAAGTTGTCGTTCATACAAAGCATGCCGAGCGAGGCGCAGGTCTCGTACTCAGGTCCTGCACCCAAAACCCCGTACTTCTCGTCTGCGACCTTGACCTCCCTCCCGCAGGCTATCAGGCACCTGTAACAGGCGTACTGCTTGTAGAGGATCGTCTTGGACATGGTCTCGCCGCACAGCTTCCTGACGCCGTCGGTCCACTCGCCCCTCGTGAAGTACTTTATCGGGACGTCCCCGTACTCGTGCATCATGCTCATTATGCCGTCCGTACCGTAAGAGGTGTAGATCTGGACCGTTGGATGGGATCTGATGGAGACGTAGATCTTCCGGAGGTACTCCTTCAGCTGAGCCTCCTTGGCCACTGGGAAGACGTTCACCTTCGTCCCCCTTACCGCTATCGCCTTTAGGTTCTTTGAGCCCATTACCGCCCCAACGCCACACCTGCCCGCAGCCCTGCCCATGTCGTTCATTATCGAGGATATCCTTGCGAGCCTCTCGCCAGCCTGCCCTATGCATGCAACCTTAACCTTCTCGTCCTGCAGCTCCTTTCTAAGCGCCTCCTCCGTCTCGTAGGTGTCCCTGCCCCAGAGCGCCACGGCGTCCTTCAGCTCGTAAGCCCCGTCCTTGATCCATAGGCAAACAGGCCTCTCGGACCTCCCCTTTATCACAATCCCATCGAAGCCCGCGAACTTCAGCTCCGGACCCCAGTAGCCCGCCGCGTGGGCCTCAGCCCATATGTTTGTCAGAGGCGATCTGGTGCAGACGCAGTACCTTCCGCAGGAGGGGCACATGGTTCCGGTCAGCGGGCCGGTCAAGAATATGAGCAGATTATCAGGTTCCAAAGGCCCCACAGAGGGGTCGAGCTCGTCGTAGATCATCTTTGCCCCTAGGGAACTGCCGCCTAGGAACTTCCTCAGAACCTCTTCGCTCAGCCTCCCCTCACGCATTTCTTTGGACGTGAGGTCAACCCTGAGGAGCTTTCCTGTGTAGCCGCCCTGATAACTCAGTATGAAACCCTCCGTCGCCCCACATAACGGCTCAAATCAGCATGCTACTTGGCGCGCTTTATCTCTCTCAGTCCGGACATGTACGGTACCAGCACCTCGGGGATGGCTATGCTACCGTCTTCCTGCTGGTAGTTCTCCATGATGGCAACCAGAGTCCTCTCTGTAGCTACGAGGGTGCTGTTGAGCGTGTGGACGTACCTCGTGGGGTCGCTTGTCCTGTCCCTGCACCTCACGTTCGACCTGACCGCCTGATACGAGGTGCAGTTGCTGCACGAGACCTCCTCCCTGTACTTCCCCTGCCCCGGCAGCCAAGCCTCTAAATCATACTTCTTGGCCGCCACCGTTCCCAGGTCCCCGCTGCAGACGTTCACTATCCTATACGGCAGCTTCAGGCTCCGGAAGAGCTCCTCCGCGTTCCTTATCAGGAGCTCGTGCTCCTTCGGCGAGTCCTCAGGCTTGCAGAACACGAACTGCTCCACCTTCTCAAACTGGTGGACCCTGAATATCCCCTTGGTGTCCCTGCCGTGCGCCCCCGCCTCCTTCCTAAAACAGGGACTCACCCCGCAGTACCTCAGCGGGAGGCTCTTCCCGTCCAGTATCTCGTCGGCGTGCAACCCTAAAAGTGCGTGCTCCGCCGTAGCCAGTAGAAAGAGATCCTCCCCCTCTATCTTGTAGATCATGTCCTCGAAGTCCGTTAGCGCGACCGCTCCCTCCACGATCCTCCTCCTCATCATGTAGGGCGGAAGGAATGGCAGGAAGCCCCTCTGTGCCATGAAGTCCAATCCGTATGCCACAACCGCAAAGTTCAGCCTCACCAGGTCCCCCTTCAGGTAGTAGAACCTCGCCCCCGATACCTTGGCCGCCCTCTCCATATCCGCTAGGTCGAGAGCCTCAGCCAGATCAATGTGATCCTTCACCTTGAAGCCAAACTTCCTCGGCTCGCCCCATGTCCTCACAACGACGTTCTCGGTGTCGTCCTTCCCGTACGGCACGCTCTCGTCCATGAGGTTCGGCAGTCGCATTAGGATGTAGTCCATCCTCTCCCTTTGGAGGTTCATCTTATCCTCCACCTCCTTGATCCTCTGCGGGATCTCTGCCGCCTCCCTCATCCTCTCCGAGGCGTCTAGCCCCTGCCTCTTCAGCCTGGCTATCTCCTCCGTGACCTTGTTCCTCCTGCTCCTCAGCTCGCCTGCCTCTGCGAAGTACCTCCTCCACTCCTGGTCGTGGCCGAGGAGCTCGTCGAACATCCTTAAAACCCCAGGGTCATTCCTTCTTGCCAGGTTGGTCCTCACGGCGCCTGGGTTATCCCTGACGATCTTTATGTCGAGCATCCTGATCCCTCTAGATCTTGTAGAGTTTTTTGATTAACTCTATCTGGTCTGAGGGTATAAGTTTAGCCCCCCCGAAGTGGGAGGCGACGAACATCATGGTCGCGACCTCCTCCAGGACCTCCACGGTTGTCAGAGCCTCTATCAGGTCGTATCCAACGGCGATGACGCCGTGGTTCTGCAGTATCACGGCGCGGTGCCCGAGTATGTTCTCCGCCACCAGGTCACCCAACTCCTTCGTACCGGGGTACCTGAACTCGAGGATGGGGACGTCCGCGAGCATCACGGCGGACTCGAGGGTCACGGGCTCTATCTTCCTGCCCGCCAGCGCCAGACCGGTGGTCATGGGGCTGTGGGTGTGTATGACCGCGTTCACATCGATCCTCCTCTTATAAATGGCGCTGTGGAAGTGCCACTCTATGGAGGGCTTGAAGACCCCCTCTATCACGTTACCCTCGAGGTCGATCTTGACGATGTCCTCAGGCTTGAGTTCCCCCTTGTAAAGGGCTGCCGGGGTTATCAGGACCTCAGTGGTCCCCTCCATCCTGACGCTGGCGTTGCCCCCTATGCCCGTCATGAGCCCCCTCATGTGGAGCACCTTCATACACCTTACGAGCTGCTCCTTAAGTTCAGCCTCGTCAAAGGACATGAACCCGAACCTCCATAACCTCTATCGTTTACACCACTCATATTCTTTCTTTTAGTTAAGTATTTATCCCGTCCCCGTCAATCTTCTTGAAGGAAGCATGTGCCATGGAGGGTGTGGTCGTCGTCCGGACCGGAGGGGAGATAGGGATCAAGAGCAAGCCGGTGAGGCGGGCGTACGAGAACCTCGTCCTCAAGACAATTCACGGAATCCTCAAGGACGAGGGCATCCCGTTTTCAGATATCTGGCGCACGGCTGGGAGGATCTACATACGCACGGAGGAGAGCGAGAGGGCCGCCAGGCGCGTGGCGAGGGTATTCGGGGTCTCCTCCACCTCGCCAGGGGTCGCCTTAAAGTCCGACTTAGAGACTATAGTGCAGGCCGGGACCGAGATCGCTCAAAAGACCCTCAGGTCGGGCACCTTCGCGGTGAGGTGCAGGAGGACTGGTTCTCACCCCTACTCAAGCGTTCAGGTGGCCGCCCTCCTCGGCGAGTCGATTCGGGGTCTCGGCAAGGACCTTAAGGTCGACCTCACCAACCCCCAGCAGGTGATCAGCGTGGAGATCCGGGACGAGCTGGCGATCATCTACGCACGGGCCATAAGGGGTCCGGACGGCTTCCCGGTCGGCACCCAGGAGATGCTACTAGGGATCGTGGACGAGACGGCGGACTCTCTGCTCGCGTCATGGTGCATGATGAAGAGGGGCGCCCAGCTGAAGGCGCTGGTTTTGGAGAAGAAGGAGGGGCTAACGAGCTCCACGCTCGTGAACCTGCGAATCCTCGCCGGGTGGATGCCAGGAAACCGCATTAGGGCAATAGTCGTACCCCCCAACGAGAGGAATGCTGACAGGTTGCGCCCCCTCCAGCTCCAGCTAGCCGTGTGCGCCGCCAAGAGTAAGGGGATGGGAGGGGCGGTCTCAGGCCTGCAGCCAAGCCTGAAGGCACTCAGAAAGATCACACAGCCTCAGGTCTGTATCTTCTTCCCACTCATCGCCATGGATGACCGCCTCCTCGAGCGCTGGTCTGAAATGGTAGGCATTGACCTCTCAGTCTCCGCCAGGTACGATAAGAAGACCTCGCTGGATCATGACTTTTCCGATAGTGAGCTGGAACGGATCCTCTCTGCCTCAAAAGAGATCACGGTCAGGGCGGACTGACCCTCACCGCGCCCCTTACCCCTTCTTCTACCAGCTCCTCGACGGGTATCTTCCCCTCCTCCCCCTCCAGCTCCTCCGGCTTGGCGCGGGTCCTCGCCTTTACCGCGGCGGCGCTACAGGGCTGTGCCCTTGAGGTGGAGATCTCGAACGTCCCTATCTCCTTGGCGATGCCCTCCACCTCCAGCTTGTTCATGCCCAATAGCGGTCTCAGGATCGGGGTTCTAACAACCGTGCTGTCCAAGATCAGGTTGCGTAGCGTCTGGCTCGCCTGCTCCCCCAGGATCTCGCCGGTAACTATAACACCGCAGCCATGCTGATCGGCGATCCTCTCCGCCTTCCTGTACATCATCCTCTTGCAGAGTAGGCATGAGAAGTTCCTCTTACACCTCCCAACGATCATCTCGAGATCCCTCCCGTGGGGCACTACGATCGTCTCCCCCTTGACGCCAGTCACACGGGTTACCCTCTCGATGGTCCTTAGCGCCCTCTCCTTGGTATCTGCGCCCGTGAAGGGCACATTGTCAAAGTATACAAAGACCGGCTTCCAGCCACTACATATGCCTAGGTACGCGGCAACCGGCGAATCGATCCCTCCAGACACCAAGTACAGTGCCTTCTCCATGCTGATCCTCCTTGGTAACCGACACCTCCGTGGAATATAACTATGATGTTGACGGGGTGACGAGACTGACCAACAATAAAATATGTATATCTCAGAGCATATATGAAATCAGCGCACTGGCTTGGTGAGCGAATATGCCGGAAGCAAAGAAAGTTCCTGCAGCCGCTAAAACACATTTTGAGGAGTATATTAAGAGCTACCGCATCCCCCCCTACAAAAAGATCATGGTAGGCGTCGACCGCCCATTAGTCTCGGTAATGATTCTCATGAGGGCTTTGGCATTAGCGAAGGTATCCAGTTCAAGGCTCTACATAGTGCATGTGCTGAGCACAGCACTCCCGTACCAGACCAAATCCGAGATCGCCATCGAGCCTGCGTTTTACGACATCCAGATGGAGTTTTCCAAGGAGATCTTGGACTATGCAAAGAAGGCGGCTGCTGAGGCACACATAGATGCTGAGATCGTGCTGCTGGAGGGCGATCCGGCAGAAGAGATCCTTCGCTTCACAAAAGAGAAGGGTATAGATCTGGTCGTTATGGGGAGCAAGGACAAGGTGGGATCTCTAAAGAACCTCGGGAGCGTGAGCACGAGGGTTGCCGCCGAGGCGGGGTGCTCCGTGCTCATCGAGCGCTAACAGAAGCCTGCCAGCCCTCTCCGGCTTTTGCGCAGAATCCTGTGTAGCCAACTCGAAACTCTTTTTAACTACTTTCACCTTTGAAATCATCTAAGGTGGAAAAATTTAATGAGAGACTTTACAAAGAGCTGGGATGCCCCACAGAAGAAGACCCGTGCCCCTCCTGGTCCCCTCAAGCCGCATATAGAGAATGCAATAAACCTGATAAACGCCCAGAACCAGAGGCTCGACTTCGCCAACGCCAGGCTCTCCGAGAAGGACAGGACGATCTTTGCCAAGGTCGTCGACTCCTACACCAAGCATGACAGGCAAAGGGCTCTGATGTACGCGAACGAGCTGGCTGAGGTGAGAAAGCTTGAGAAGCGCGTACTGCAGATAAAACTGGCACTGGAAACCATATCCCTGCGCCTCGTAACGGTGAAGGACTATGGCGACTTCCTCAACACCGTGACGCCGGCGCTATCGATTCTCAAGGGCATACAGAGCAGCGTGCTCAAGGTGGTGCCCGAGGCGGAGAAAGGGTTCGCCAGCCTCGGCGAGTCGCTCTCCAGCATAGTCGCTGAAGCGGGCGCGACCTCGGGCTTGAGCGTCTCATTCGAGACCGCGAACGATGATGCCGCCAAGATCCTGACGGACGCCGCCGCAGTGGCTGAGCAGAAGATCAAGGAGAAGTTCCCAGAACTCCCTGCAGAGGTATCCCGGGAAGGCGTCAAGCTGTAGTCTGCGACGGTCAATACCCTTTTTCCTTTTTTATCCTTCCATTAATTATGCAGGATTTCTTCCTTTTTCCACAACGTTTAAGACTGTCTATATCTATATCTATAGCTATAGATATAACTATGAGCACCACGATCCAGGTCAGCAAGAAGACGGCTCAGATACTGCGTGATCTCGTAAAGAAAAAGAAGGCAAAGAACTACGATGAGGTAATAATGCGACTTCTGGCTGAGAGGTACAAGATCCCCAAATCAATGTTCGGCTCAAACCCTAACCTTGCACCCTTCACGGAAGAGGACGAGGCCGAGTCCCATGAGCTTTGATTATGTGATAGACTCCTTCGCGTGGTTTGAGTACTTCATAGGCTCAAAGCGGGGTGAGGCCGTCAGGAGATATGTGGAAGGGAAGGAATCTGCCACGCCCACCATAGTAATCGCTGAGCTAAGCAGAAAATTCCTCAAGGAAGTCACCGCTGACAGGGAGACGATGGCAGGGAGAACTGCCAAGTTGGCATTCACAAAGGCGTCGACCGTGATCGTGGATCTCACAGAGGAGATAGCGGAGAAGGCTGGGGAGATAGATGTTGTGCGTAAGAGGGATGTGCCCAACTGGGGACTGACCGACTCGATAATATTGGCCACCGCTCAAATGAACAATGCGAAAGTTGTCACGGGCGATCAGCACTTCAAAGATTTGCAGAAAGAAATTGTATTTATATGAACTACGGTGCGTACCAAAACATCCCTTAACCCCTGTCGTTTCTTTAACATTAGACTCCGACTACCGTGTGCTTTAGTTGCTTAACCCCTTTGCACGCCGCGAGTCTGTCGATCAGTCCCTTCACGCTCGATACCCTTCCCCTGACCGCGATTATCTCGAGGCAGTTCCTCTCATCTATGTGGAGGTGGAGCGTCGAGTTTATCACCTGCCGGTAGCCGTGCTGCAGGTCTGTCAGCTCCTCCTCGGCCTCGTGCACCCCGTGGTCGTATATCAGCACGATCGCCCCCGTGCACCCTCCCGACTCCGGTCCATCGACCCACCTGTGCTCCGAGAGGAACAGCCTCATGGCCTGCTGTATTGCCTTCGACCGGTCCTGTCCCAGCTTGTTTATCACCTCGTCGAACTCGCGCACCAGCTCGGGCGGGGCGGAAACGCTGAATCGTTCGACACCGGATCTCTTGCTCATATGCCTTCAATACATAAGGCGCTCTTGTTTTTAATAATGGTTTCCTTGGGCTCCCGATAGGTTTAAAATTATACCCGCCAATAAAAGACGACGTTTGGTGGTCTTACGATGGGTTTGACACTTGCCGAGAAGATCATCTCAAGGAAGATAGGACGCGACCCGTCCCCCGGGGAAATAGTCGTCCTCCCCATAGATGCCGCCATGGCGCACGACGGGACCGCACCGTTAATGATCAAGAGCTTCGAGGATATGGGCGCAAAGAGGGTCTGGGACAAGAAGAAGGCAATATTCGTCATCGACCACATCTCTCCCAGCTCCAACGAGGGCACGTCGGCGCTCCACAAGATGATGCGCGACTTCGCCAAGAAGCACGGGATAACACTCTACGACGTGGGCGAGGGAATCTGCCACCAGATCCTTCCTGAGAAGGGTTACGTCTTCCCGGGCGGTGTCGTCGTCGGGGCGGACTCGCACACCTGCACCCACGGCGCGTTCGCAGCCTTCGCGACAGGAATAGGGTCCACGGACATGGCCGCAGTCTTCGCCTCGGGAAGGCTCTGGTTTAAAGTGCCGGAGTCGCTGAAGGTAAATGTTACTGGAAAGCTCAAGAGGAACGTGACGTCAAAGGACGCCGTCATCTACGCCATAGGCGAGGTGGGGGCAGACGGCGCCACATACAAGGCGGTGGAGTTCACGGGCAACACCGTCAAGGGTATGACCATGGACAGCAGGATGACCATGACCAATATGGCGATCGAGATGGGCGGCAAGACCGGTCTGATTGCCTCCGATAGCACGACGAAGGAGTTTTTGAAGGGGAGGATAGATGTGCCCTTCATCGAACTGTCTGGCGATAAAGACGCCAGGTACTCGGATGTGCTGGAGGTTGACGCCACAAGTTTGGAGCCGCAGCTTTCGTGTCCGCACCAAGTGGACAACGTGAAGCCTGTCTCGGAGTTCGAGGGCAAGCCTGTCGACCAGGTATTCATCGGGTCCTGCACCAACGGTAGGCTCGAGGATCTCAGGATCGCAGCTAAGATCCTTAAAGGGAAGAGGGTGAAGGCAAGAACCATAGTTATGCCTGCCTCCCGCGAGGTTATGCTGGATGCCTTAAGGGAGGGTGTAATCGAGGAGCTGGTGAAGGCCGGCTGCGCGGTGGGCGTGCCTGGCTGTGGACCCTGTGTCGGCGGGCACCATGGTGTCCCCTCACAGGGTGAGATAGTGATCTCAACGACGAACAGGAACTTCAAGGGGAGGATGGGTTGCGCCGACGCAGACATCTATCTTGCGTCCCCGCTAACAGCGGCACACTCGGCACTCAATGGAATGTTCACTGTTCCTGAGGGGGACTAAACATGGAGGTACTGAAAGGGAGGGTCTGGAAGTTCGGGGACGATATCTCCACCGACCTGATAATTCCAGGCAAGTACAAGTTCAAGACCATCGATTTCAACGAACTCGCCAAACACGCGATGGAAGGCGCCGACCCTAAGTTCGCGTCCAAAGTCTCCAAGGGGGGCATAATCGTTGCGGGCGAGAACTTCGGCTGCGGATCCAGCAGGGAGCAGGCGCCCGTGGTCGTAAAGCACGCCGGGGTGAGCGCGGTGGTGGCGAAGTCATTCGCCAGGATATTCTACAGAAACTCCTTCAACGTTGGTCTGCCGGTCGTGGAGTGCCCAGAGGTGGTGGACAGGGTCAAGACGGGGGACATTGTCGAGGTCTCGCTCAGAGAAGGTAAGATAAAGGCGGGGAACAAGATATACTCCTTCAAGCCCATCCCCACATTCCTGATGACCATACTCGAGGATGGCGGGCTTGTAGATCACTATAGGAAGAGGGGCGGCTTCGTCTGGGAAAGAGAACCTACCAAGTAGGCCCTCACCCATTCTCGGATCTGCCTCTTGGACTCACCGTGACTTGGCCCCACGAACCTGCTCAAGCCTTTTGATCGCCTCAAGGATAAGACCTTCCAGTCCGTCCAGGCCCACCACTCTACTTTCCAAGACTGGAAGCCCCGTCCTACGACTGAAGTCTTCCACCTCTTCCTCAAAACCCTCCAGATTTCCAAGGCTGTCAAAGAGAATAATCCCTCTCAGCCTGCTGAACTGCCTCCTCATCTCCTCCTCGCTCTTCTCGAAGATGGATCTGAACCGCGCGTTTGCCTTTAACCTTGAGGGCATCCAGCCGGGCGAGAGATAGAAGTACTCGTGGTTCGGGTCTATCTCCAAGAGCCTTCCGTGACCGCCAAGCAGGCAATCGATGCAGTTGAGGGCGTCCACCTTAACGACATTATCATACTTTCCTATCAGCCCCTTCATGTTGGGGTGGCACAGGTCGCCGTAGACAACGACAACCCCCCTCGTTCCGTCCCTCGAACACTTCCCTATGGCCCGGGTCAGCCCCTTCTCCAAGTCGCCGTAGTCGGCATGGAGGCCTGCATCCAAAAAGTATGGCTCAACGGGCAGAGAACCGCGCTCCATCAATCTTTCTATCTCTTCCTTCAATATTCCGCAGTAGATCAGGTAAGGCCGAACACTCCCTTGCAACTCTATCCCTCCACCTCCAACACTCATGACGGGGTACGGATTGAGAACAGGTTCACGATCCCATGACAGCCGCACGCGGTCCCTATGGCAATACTGTAGGGGACTTTAAGCCGTTTAACGTCTAATAAAAAGGACATCAGCTCTGATCCCTCAAAAAAGCCGACCTCCCCCCTAAGATTGTGGCTGAACAGTATTCTCGATAAGATAACTTTGTCACGGGTAGCGTATGTCAATATGCGGTACATAGGTCCACTCTTAGGTCTACCAGTGGTCTTACAACGATCCAAGGGCTGGTCGCAAGGAACTTTGCATTGCCCTCCCTCTTGCATGTAGCTTGTGATGATGATGCCCATGCCCTCGTCTTGGTGTACGACCAGACCCTCAGGAATACCCTCTACGACGCTCCTCATGGCTTCTGATCCGCATTCAACCACAAAACCCTCTCGCTCGAGCCAATTCTTAACCAACTTCCCTGCCAGATGCCCGGGCACGGAGGGGACAATATAGTCTGGCACGGTGGCCTTCATTATATGGGATAGGAATTCCACCGCATCGCACAGGAAGAGGGTCGCAGACCCCGCCCTTACGTTCAGGGCTCCATGAAGATCCTCCCCCTTAACTATTCTGTCTACAAACTTGCTCGCCTCGCAATCAACTCTGCTGTCAATCGCCACAACCCTTCCCCCCATATCCTTGGCAAGCCTCACGGCCTTTGTGCCGAAGTATCCTCCGCCGGCGACCACGACCAGCTTATTCCTCAGATCCTCCGCCTCCATTTTTGCACCCCTGTGAGATCGAACAATCATCTCAACCAATATGAACCATTCATCTCAGGTTGAATCCGATGAGGAATCCGCCTATCCTCGGGTCCTTGAGGCCCATCTTGTCCTTGAAGAGCGTATGCAGGTAGGCGAAGCCGGGCGGTGAGGGTATGGAGATGATATGATCCTTTATCTCCGGAATCCTCGAGAACTCCTCCATCTGCGCGCCCTTGAAGATGAAGCACGAGTCCCCGCTGGCGAAGGCGGCGGCGCTGATCTTTGCGTCCTTCTTTATTATGAAGTAGTCGCTGAGCACCAGGTAGTTCTTGTCCTCCTTGTACCTCTTTATCACGCTCGGATCCATGGACGTCCAGCCGACCACCTCGCCCTTGTGCATGAGGACCATTATCTGGGGATCCTCGGGGATCACGAAGTTGGCGTCCACGAAGAAGACCATCACGACCTCCCTCTTCAGTGTCTCGGTCACTCCCTCGTTCCTCCCCCTGCCCATCCCGCCGAGGACGTTCCCCATCGCCTTCTCCTCCAGCACCGCCACGGTCTGGCGCTGCTCCATGTTCAGCTCCGCAGCCCCCAGCGTCCCCGCCACGGTCAGGATCTGCCTCTTTACCCTCTCCAGCACCCCGCTCCTCTCAGAACCCATGTTGTAGCCCATCCAATGATTTAAGCTATTACCCACCGCTACTTATATATGAAATATTAAATATATTATATAAAACGGGGGAATAAATATTACTGCTGAATATGACGCTTGGGCTAAGGTGTATGATATAATCTACGGCAAATACACTGAAGACATCGATTTTTACAAGAAAGAGACCAAAAAAGCCAAAGGAAAGGTCTTGGAAGTCGGTTGCGGCACGGGAAGGATATACCTCGAGCTCCTGAAGGAAGGGATAGACACATACGGCATAGACATATCCAGCGAGATGCTGGTTGAACTGAAGAATAAGGCAAAAGCCATGAACCTGAAGCCGAGGGTAAGCGTAGGTGATATGCGTAACTTCAAGCTGGACGAGAGGTTTGCCCTCATAGTCGTCCCCTTCAGGTCGTTCCTTTACAACCTCACAACCAATGACCAGCTGAAGACCCTGAGGAACTTCAAGAAGCACCTCGCGCCAGGAGGCCGACTCATCCTCAACTTCTTCTATCCCGACATAGAGCGGATGATGAGCTACGGGAAGGAATCCGAGGAACTGATAGTCACCGATAAGGGAAACTTTGGGCTAAGGGAGAAGTCTTACTTCGTGAATGAGGTTGATCAGATCATCGAGACTGCTGCCATAGTTTACAAGGGCGGGGACGTCTACTGGAAGGGGAACTACCGGTTTGCCCTCATCTACAAGAGGGAGTTTGAGGTGCTCCTGCGCTTGGCTGGCTTCAAGAAGTGGTTCATATACGGTGGCTTCGACTACCGCCCCCTGACCTCCTACAAGCAAGAGATGGTCTGGATAATAGAGAATTCATGAAAAAAGATCATGCGCGGGCGTTAATGGGGTGCCTTCGGTCCCTCTTCTGTTCTGTTCCGGGCATTAGGTCCGTTTTTTCGCATGATATTGCCACATGAGGCTACAGAATTCATCAATTCCTTTCAGCAGGATGTGGCTCGAGACTGCCTCCGTTATCAAGGGATCCCCCATCCCAAAGCCTTCGAGGAACCATGCCTTGTCCATGGACTTCACCCTTATCTCCCTGCTAATGAGGCCGCCCGTCTTCGCGAAGATGCTGCTATCCATCGTTCCGCCCGTTATTATCAGGAGGTCTACGGGGTTGCCCTCCGTGCCCTCCCCTCTTGCAAAGCTTCCAAACAGTATCATCGTCCCATCTACACGATCTCTGGTCTCGCTGGCGATCTTCTTGATCACGAAGTTCCTGGCAAGGTATTCTGTGGAAGCAAAGGCCTCCGCAAGCACCATGTAATACATCGTGAGCGGGTCATTAAGGTTTAGGGAGTAATCCTTGCCCCTCCCCTTGGCGGCGCTCGATAGGATGTTGATCTTCTCAAGCCTCTTGAGCTGTAGCTGGACCGCCTTTACATCAACACCTGTTTCCCTGGACACCTCCCTCAGATGAAGGGATCGCCTGTAGTCGCTCCGGTACAGCCCGAGTATCCTCAGCGTCGTCTGGTTTATGTTGTATTCTTTCATCATATGTAGTATTTATACAACATAAATTTAAAGCTTGCCCTCGAAGCGCTTGAAAAGCGTAAGAATCATATACTGTCGTGCAGTATTTCAGAACCACGACTACATAAACAACATTCTGGGTGTCTGAATTGGGGAGAGTCTACAAGGTAGCTGTTATAACCGGTGACGGAATAGGTCCTGAGATCACCGAGGCCGCCATCCACGCTCTTGGGAACGTGGGTCTCAAACTTGAGTTCACAAAGGTCGCCGCCGGGCTCAACGCATGGGAGAAGTACAAGAACCAGCTTCCGCAGGAGACCGTGGACATCATAAAGTCCTCGGATGCGTGCCTGAAGGGGCCGACTCAGACCCCTCCAGGACCGGGCTCCTTCAAGAGCGCCACCGTCACGCTCAGGCAACTGCTCGATCTCTACGCCAACGTGAGGCCCTTCAGGAACCATCCGGGTGTCCCGTCGATCCATAAGGGCGTGGACATGGTAATAGTCAGGGAGAACACCGAGGGAATGTACAAGGGACTGGAGTACAACCTTGGGGATTCCGCTTTGGGCGTAAGGGTCATAACGAGGAGGGGCTCAGAGAGGATAGCGAAGTTCGCCTTCGACCTCGCGAGGAGAGAGAAGAGGAAGAGGGTCACCGCAGTCCACAAGGCCAATGTCCTGAAGGAGACCTGCGGCCTCTTCAGAAACGTCTGCGCCGAGGTCGCCAAGAGTTACCCTGACATACTCTTCGACGAGATGCACATAGACGCGGCTGCCATGAGGATTGCCATGAAACCGCAGGACATCGATGTCATCGTCACCACCAACCTCTTCGGTGACGTTCTCTCAGACGAGTGCGCGGGCATCGTGGGAGGCCTCGGCATCGCACCCAGCGCCAACGTGGGAGACCGTTACGCCTTCTTCGAGGCGATACACGGCTCGGCGCCCAAGCACGCTGGAAAGGGGGACGCAAACCCCGCAGCAATAATGTTCTCTGCCGCCATGATGCTCAAGTACCTGGGCGAGCTTGATGCAGGCGCCCGCTTCGAGGTAGCCATCGACGCAGTTCTTGCCGAGGGAAAGACCGTCACCCGTGACCTGGGCGGTAAGGCGGGAACGATGGACTTTGCAAGGGCGGTCGCAGACGAACTCTCCAAGAAATAGCCGTTTTTCATCCTCGCCCATCATTTTTCCATGAACCTAAACCTAAATATACACCTTCTAAATTAACTTTGAGAAGGGTTCATTTGAAAAACTATCCAAACGTTAAAATTGTGGATCATCCTCTGGCGCAAGAGGTTCTAACCACCCTTCGAGACAAGAATACCGGACAGATCGCATTCCGAAAAGGGCTGGTCAAGCTCGGCCGCCTCATCGGAATAGAGATCGCAAGAACCATGGACTACGAGACGGTGGCGGTTCATACACCAACGGGCGTCAAAACCAAGGGAATTAAGCTCACGGACGCAGAGCACGTCATGATCGTTAACGTACTCCGTGCCGCGGTGCCGTTCGTTGAGGGCATGCTCAAGGTGCTGCCAGCAGCCAGACAGAGCATTGTCAGTGCTAAGAGGATCGAGGGAGGGATAGCGGCTCCAAATTACAACTTCAGGATAGAGAGGAACTACAGCAAGATCTCCACGATCTACCCGAATGATACCCTCATCATAGCCGATCCCATGCTGGCCTCAGGCTGCACGTTACTGGCCGTCATAGACGAGATCTGCAAGGCCAACAATCCAAAGAGGTTCATCGTGGCCACGGTCATATGTGCGCCGCTGGGCATCCAGAGGATACTTGAAAAGTACCCGAAGATCGAGATTTTCACGGCTGCGGTGGATAAAGGGCTTAACGAGCACGGCTATATACTCCCCGGCCTCGGAGATGCAGGAGACAGGGCCTTCGGCTAGAAGTCAGATGCTGCCCTTTCCTCTTTTTGTTTTCCGCTCAGAAAATATCAAAAGCGGCGGCTCAGGCTTTATCCAGTCCAAAGGCCTTGTGGATGGCCTCCACCACCTTCTTCACGTCCTCCTCGAGTATGGCAAAGGATATGTTCAGCTCGGAGGAGCCCTGAGCAATGGTGAGGACGTTTCCGCCGGCCTCCGCCACCGCCGAGAACATCTTGGCAGCGATCCCTTTTGTGCCGCGCATCCCCTCGCCGACTATGGCGACGACCGCCACCTTTGGAATCGTGTGTATGTCCCGTACGAGGTCGCCATTCCTGAACTCCACCTTCAGCGCCTTCAGTGCCCTCTCCAGATCCGTCTTCCTCACCAGCATCGATATGTTCGCCTGCGAGGAGCTCTGGGAGATCATCTGCACGTTGATGTTATTGGCGGCAAGGGTGGAGAAGACCCTGGCCACGACGCTGGGTATCCCGATCATCCCGGCGCCGCCCGTGGTAATGATGCTGAGGTCCTCTATAGCGGTGACCGCCTTGACGGTCTTGTCCTCATTACCCTTTTCCTTGATTATCGTTCCTGGATTGGACGGGTTGTATGCGCTCCGGATCCTTATGGGTATCCTCCGCTCCTGAACCGGGGTCACCGTGAGCGGGTGCAAAACCTTGGCGCCGAAGTAGGCCATCTCCATGACCTCCGCGTAGGAGAGGATCGAGATGGTCTTGGCGCTGGCGACCATCTTGGGGTCAGCCGTCATTATCCCGTCCACGTCCTTCCAGATCCAGACCTCGTCCGCCTCCAGCGCCGATGCCAGAATGGTGGCCGTATAGTCTGAGCCGCCCCTGCCCAGGGTCGTGATCACCCCATTCTCGTCCTGCCCGATGAACCCTGTCACCACAGGCACCACCCCCCCCTTAAGAATGGGAAGCAGCCTGTCCTTTACCATCACCTCGGTGATGTTGAGGAGCGGCTTGGCATTGCCGTAGGTGCTGTCCGTTATTATCCCCACCTCGCCTCCGGTGAGATCCACTGCCTTGATTCCCTTGCGCAAGAGCGCCCCCCTCATCAGCGGCGTGGCGAGCCTCTCCCCGAAGGAGAGCAGGAGGTCCTTTGACCTAGGCGTCAGCTCCCTCAGCAGAAAGATCCCCGTAAGGCACTGGTCGAGGGTCTCCATCAGCTTCTTAATCTTTACCGCGGTCTCGCCCAGCGTCTTCTCGTCGCAGAGCTTCTGGGCAGCCTCCAGGTGCTTCTTCTCCATCTTCGACAAGTTCGCCCTGACGCGCTCCATGTCCCCAAGCCTCGCGCTCTCCCCCATCGTCAAGAGCTCGTCCGTGACGTCGGACATGGCGGATACCACGACCACGATCTCGTCATCCTTCTTTGACCTCTCCGCAACTAGCGTGGCCGAATTATCTATCTGCTCCGGACCATCCATCAAGGGCCCGCCGTACTTCATCACAAGCCTCATGGAATCACCTTTGTTATGCTCCATCTTTCATGAACACGATCAGATTATGCCTTTTGCTTTTAAGAGTTCGGCTATTAATATAGCATTCCCTGCGGCGCCCCTTATGGTGTTGTGGCTCAGCATCACGTACTTTATCCCATTGTCCAGGGCGGACTCGCTCCTAACCCTTCCCACCACCGTTGCCATGCCCTTAGCCCTCTCGGGGCTCCCAGCCATCCTGTCCAGCCTAGGCTGTGGCCTGTCGATCTCCTCCCTGACAATGATCGGTGGTATGGGTGCCGAGGGAAGCTTCAGCCTCTGCGGCTCGCCCTCGAAGGCCCTCATACAAGCCTTTACCTCCTCCGGAGTCGCCGGCTTCTCCGTCTCGAGAAAGACCGCCTCCGTGTGCCCGTCGAGAACTCCCACCCGCTGGCAGCTAGCTCCCACCTTTATCTTGGCAAACTTGAACCCGTTCTTGTACTCACCCAGAATCTTCAGGATCTCCTGGGCAACCTTCTCCTCCTCATTCTTGATGTATGGTATGAGGTTGTCAACGATTGCCATAGAAGGCACCCCGAAGTACCCGGCGCCTGAAACCGCCTGCATGGTTGATACGAGGACCCTTCTGAGCCCGAACCCCTTCTGCACAGGCTTCAGGGATATGGCGAGCCCGAGTGCCGTGCAGTTGGATAAGGTGACGATTATCCCTTTTCTCCTGGATCTCTGCTCCTTTAACGCGAGAAGATGCTCGCTGTTGACCTCAGGTATCAAGATCGGGACGTCCGGATCCATCCTGTGGGCGCCTGTATCCGCGACAACAGTGAAGCCCGCCTCAGCCATCTCCGCCTCCGCGGTCTTGGCAACCTCGGAGGGGAGCGCCGAAAAGACAAGCTCCACCTTCTCCGCCTTAAACGCCTTCTGGTCAGCCGGAATCACCTTCATCTCGGCACACTCGACTGGCATATCCCTATCGAGGAACCACTTGGCTGCCTCCTTGTACGTCTTTCCAACAGAGTCTCTGGATGCCGAGAGGGCAGCTACCTCGAACCACGGGTGGTCCCTAAGCATGTTCACGTATCTCTGACCCACCGAACCAGTAGATCCCAAAATTCCTACTCTGATTTTATCCACGCAAAAACCTCCTGCACATGTTCATGGTTGCCCCAGAGAACGAGATTGCCATGTAGAGAATTCGTGCCGAGTCCCTTACTGGGTTTGGTAGGCGGTCACCACAGTACCCCCCGTTGAGCAACCATCGAATTACCATAGTATTGCTTTCATCGTTAATTTAAGTCTTTTCCCGAAGGCGTTTTCGAATACCTTCGCCCTACTATCCTCTCCCCCCTCAATAACTTTAAAATAATATCGTCCTTCAGTCAGGATACGTTAATGGAGCCCAACAATTGAAAGGTTTAAATCCTCCCTCTAACGCCCTCTAAACTAGGAGAAGAAAAATTTTGGCAGTAAAACACGAACTGGAAGACGTCGAGGGCGTCGGACCGGCCACCGCCGAGAAGCTAAGGGAGGCAGGGATAACTTCGGTGGAGGCTCTGGCGGTAACGCCCACACGCACGCTTACCGAGATAGCCGAACTCACGGAGGAGAAGGCATCGGTCATCACCCAGAACGCAAGGGCGCTACTCAACATTCGGTTCACGACGGCCAAGGATGTCCTCTCGAAAAGGGCAAACATAGGCTTTGTCACGACCGGCACAAAGGCCATTGATAACCTGCTGGGAAGAGGTATAGAGACGCAGGCCATCACAGAGCTCATAGGCGAGTACGGATCGGGCAAGACCCAGATCTGCCACGAACTCTGCGTGACCGTGCAGCTCCCCGTGGAGCAGGGCGGGCTCGGGGCACGGGCGCTTTTCATCGACACTGAGGGCACCTTCAGGCCGGAGCGCATAATGAACATAGCCAAGAACTTTGGCCTTGACCCGGACACAATACTGGGAAACATAATCTACGCCAGGGCTTACAACTCGGACCATCAGATGCTCCTAGCAGACGAGGCCGCCAACCTCGTAGTCCCAAACAACGTGCGCCTGCTGGTTGTGGACTCCGTGATAACGCACCTTAGGTCAGAGTACCCAGGCAGGGAGGCCCTCGCCCCCAGACAGCAGAAGCTGAACAAGCACCTGCACCAGCTGCTCAGGATGTCGGACATCTACAACATGGCAGTCGTCGTGACGAACCAGATACAGTCCACCCCAGACACCTTCTTCGGCAACCCGAACAAGCCCGCCGGAGGGAACATCCTTGCCCACGGCACCACCTACAGGATCTGGCTCAGAAAGTCAAAGGAGAGCCGGAGGATTGCACGGATAATCGACTCCCCTATGCACCCGGAGAGCGAGTGCCTCTTCGCAATAACCACTGACGGCATAATCGACGTAGAAGAGACCAAGTGAGCGCCCTGGGTCACAATTCCGTCAAAAGGAAGCCACGCTCTTTAGAGGTGGGAGGAATTGCGACATAATGTGTTCTATTTGAATATGTTATATTGTTTTGGGGAAGCCTACGCAGAAGTGCCTGCCTCTGAACCTTCTCGATCCCACCAGGAAAAAGGAGAGGCTGCTCAGGGAGACCTACACGACATTCTTTAGTATGTGCATGAGACCCTTAGCCACGCCGGCGGCGTCAAGTCGAGGGCTGAACTCCACGCTGAAACATACCGAGGGTTCAGGGACAAGTACAGTGTGGCATCCCAGCTAGTGATAGAGGCTATAAGCTATGCGTGGAGCGTACGCAAAACCGTGAAAAGGGGCATAAGGAAGTGCATAGTCCGTTTTGATAAGAGGCTCTTCAGCCTCAGGCTCAGCTTCAGGGGAACAAAACGGGGCAACCCTGTCCTCAGCTTAGATTGAACCGCACCAGAATAGGCATCCCCAGACGTTATTTCTTGGGGGCCAGTTTCCTGAGGGGGAGCCCTCGTCAGTGGGCTCGTCTTGCAAAATGAGGGGTGTGGAAGATGGTATCAAAACACCCTGAGTTGCAAGCCCACAGGCTTCAGCCGCGGGTAACTGACAGGGCGCGGATATTTTTCGCGATCTCCTCTGCCATCTCGTTCGTCTTCGCGGTTCCGCCCAAGTCGTACGTCACGACCTTCATCTCAGAGAGGGTCTTGTGCACCGCAGCCTCGATCCTCCTGGCGGCAGCAGCCTCTCCCAACCAGTCCAGCATCAACTTAGCCGAGAGTATCATCGATGTTGGGTTCGCCACGTTCTTGCCTGCCTTCGCCGGCACCGAGCCGTGGATCGGCTCGAATAGACCGTACCTGTCACCAACGTTGGCACCCGCCGCTATGCCCAGCCCGCCGCCAATCTGTGCGGCCTCGTCCGAAAGGATGTCCCCAAACATGTTCGTTATAACTATCACGTCGAACTCCTGCGGTCTTTTTATGAGATGCATGGATGCCGCATCCACATACAGCTCCTCGAAGGAGACGTCTGGATGTCTGGCAGAGACCTCCCTGCACATGTCTCTGAATAGGCCGTCGGTCACCCTCAAGACGTTAGCCTTGTGGACCGCAGTGACCTTCTTCCTCCTTCTGAGGGCGTGCTTGAAGGCAGCCTCAGCTATTCTCAGGCACCCCCTCTTGGTGATAACCCTGAGGGCAACGGTGTCGTCTCCAACCATGAACTCATACCCCTTGTAGAGGTCCTCCGTGTTCTCCCTCACGAACATCATGTCTATGTCCGGCCTCATGGCTGGAATTCCGGGGTATGACTTGATGGGCCGCAGGTTTGCGTAGAGATCGAACAGTATCCTCAGCCTCACTATCACGTCTGCAGCGCTCTCGCCCACGGGTCCTTTGAGGCAGGCGTCAGAGTTCCTTATGGTCTCTACGGTCTCGGCGGGCAGCGCCTCCCCCCTCCTCTTCATGCACTCGTCGCCACCTTCTGCCTCGAGGAATTTCATCCTAAAGCTCGCCGTCTCCTCCAGCGCAGAGAGGACCGTAAGCGTGGCCTCCGTCTGCTCCGGACCTATCCCGTCCCCACGCATCAGGGCAATTTTATATTTCTTTGTCATTTTCTCTTCTCCTTCTTGACCCTCTTCTTGAGATTCTGCAACAGTCCGCCGTCATTGAGGATCTCGAGCAGGAACTGCGGATACCCCCCAACGGGCAGTTTCTCGCCGTTCCTCCTCTGGATGTAACCCCCCTTGAGATCAATTGAGATGACCTCTCCCTCCCTTAATACGTCCCTGGCGTCCTCGGATATGACCGCTGGCAACCCTATGTTTATCGCATTCCGGAAGAATATCCTGGAGAAGGATCTCGCAACGACCGCGCCTACCCCGGCATACTTGAGCGCCAGCGGCGCGTGCTCCCTGCTGGAGCCGCAGCCGAAGTTCTTCCCCGCAACGATTATGTCTCCCTTGGCGATCTTTTTAGAGAAGCCTTCCACCAGCCCCTCAAGCGCATGCTTCGCCATCTCGTTCGGATCCGTAAGTACGAGGTACTTTCCGGGGAGTATCACGTCCGTGTCTATGTCGTCTCCAAAGAGCCAGACCTTACCCCTACCATTCACGTCCATCATCCCCCCATATACTTTCTAGGATCAGCCAGCCTTCCCTCGATGGCGGTCGCTGCCGCCGTCTCTGGCGAGACCAAGTAGACCTTCGAGGAGGTGCTGCCCATCCTGCCCATGAAGTTCCTGTTGGAGGTGCTTACACACGTCTCGTCATCTGCCAGGATCCCCATGTGTCCGCCCAAGCAGGGACCGCAGTTGGGGTTGCAGACGACCCCGCCGGCCTCTACGAAGGTCTTGATGTACCCTCTCCTCTCTGCCTCGAGGTAGATCTTCTGTGAAGCAGGTATCACTATCAGTCTGGTGTTCGGGTTGACCTTCTTACCCTCCAAGATCCCTGCCGCCGCCTTGAGATCCTCGAGTCTGCCGTTGGTGCATGATCCGATGAAGACCTGATCTGCCCTCACCCCGCCAGCATCACTTACGGGCTTCACGTTGTCCACTGAGTGGGGCATTGCCACCTGCGGCTCAATCTCGTCCAGGTCCACCTCTACGACCTTCAAGTAATTGGCGTCTGGGTCGCTCCTCAGGGGGGCAGACTTCACGCCCGTATACTCCAGCGTTCTCCTATCCGGGTTGATTATCCCCGTCTTTCCGCCCATCTCTATTGCCATATTGCACACGGTCAGCCTGCCGTCAACGCTCAACCGCTCCACACCTTCTCCGGTAAATTCGGCGGCGCAGTAAAGCGCGCCATCTACACCCACTCTTCCAATGATATTGAGTATGACGTCCTTTGCGGACACTCCCTTTCCTAACCTCCCTTTGAGGTCGAACTTTATGCTTTCGGGGACCCTGAACCAGAGTTCACCCGTCAAGAAGACCGCAGCCATCTCGGTCGAACCGATCCCCGTGGCGAAGGCACCGAGCGCGCCGAGCGAGCAGGTATGGGAGTCCGCCCCCACCACCAGCATCCCTGGCTTTACGTAGCTCTCCGCCAGTATCTGGTGGCAGACGCCCTGCCTTCCCAAGTCGTGGTAATTCTTCAGGCCGTACTTTCTGGCGTAATCCCTGAGCTGCTTTTGGAGCGCAGCGGTAACGGTGGAGTTCGCAGGAACTTGGTGATCTAAAATTATCGCAACGCGATCCGGATCCCATGGCTTGTCGTAGCCCACCTCCTTGAGAACATTGAGCGTGAGCGGGCCAGTGAGGTCGTGGATCATTGCCAGATCGATCTTTCCAACCACGTACTCCCCTGCCTCTACGCGTTCCCTGCCGGAGGCCCTGGCCAAGACCTTCTCCGATATGGTCATTACCATTAAAGGTCACCAAAGACCTTCGCTTATTTGTGTAAGAACCCTTAAAAAATTTCCTATACACCCATGAAACATCATGCGCCAAGGCTCTTTGCTATTGAGACCCTATTTTATGCCAAAGGAATCGGGTTCCTAACGCAAGGTTCATATATCGGAGTCAAATATATTCAGTCAAATGTGGACAGAGTGATTAACCATGTTTAGCGATCCAGTCTCCAAGAGTCTGGAGTGGAGCAGGAAGGGCTACATGGGCATGGCTCTGCTTCTCATGATAAACGAGAGGCCCCTTACCGGTTATGACGTGATGCGAGTCATGCGGGAGACCACGCAGGGCTTCTGGAAACCGACGCCCGGCGGCGTCTACCCGGTCCTGAAGAAGCTGGAGAACGAGGGCCTGGTGCAGGGCGAGTGGTCCTCAAACAAGGGCAGGAAGAGAAAGGTCTATGTAATTACAGACGATGGAAAGAAGACCCTCGAGAAGGTCATCCTAAAACAGAGCGAGATAGCCCTCGGAATAAACAGGCTCTTCGAGAGCTTCCTGAAGGACATGTTTGATCTGGATAATCCACACATCGCCCCTCCAAGCATATTCTCCATGTTTATCTCCGAAGTGATGACGGAGGGGTTCAAAGAATTGAAGGCGAGGCGCGAGACAATACTCAGCGTCATGCAGTCCCTGCAGGAATGCCTTGATGTTGTGGACACCAAGATAGAGAAGGCGAAGAAGAGGTCTATCTTTTAGCGAGGTTCAGCGCGTACTCGATTATCTTTCCGGGTATGTCGACCTCTGATACCGACATCGCCCCCTTGAACTCCACCGTGCTGTTCACCTCGTGAATGACTATCCCTTCCTTGGTCTCCATGGCATCCACGCCGAGGACGCCGCCGCCAACCGCCCTGGCCGCCTTTAGGATTATCTCCTTCAACTGCTCGCTCAGGGGGCAGACCTCAGCCCTACCGCCCCTCGCGATGTTTGTCCTCCAGTCCTCCGGCGCGGAGTACCTGTATATGGACGCCGCGATCTCGTCCCCCACCACCACTGTCCTTATGTCCCTTGGGGGTCTCTCCACCATCTCTTGGATGTAGTATATCTGGTAGAGCGGGTTCCCCATCTCCTCCCTATGCTCCAGTATCGCCTGAGCGGTCTCCCTGTCCTTCAGCGGAGCTATGAGCCTTCCCCAGCTGCCGAAGACCGGCTTAATCACCGCGGGGTAGCCCATCTCCTCCACCGCCTTCATCGCCTCCTCCTTAGTGAACGCCACAACAGTCTTGGGGGTCGGTATGCCCTCTCTGGCTAGCAGGATGCTGGAGAGGAGCTTGTTGCCGCATACGCTGGCCACGCTGTGCGGGTTGATGACGCGTATCCCCTTGCCCTCCAACGCCGCTGTGATGTGGAGTCCCCTGAAGTAGCTCACGCACCTCTCGAGCGCGATGTCTCCGAATAGGTCCCTCTCCTTTGAAGGGTCGGTCAGTGTCAGATGCAGCTCCTTCGCATCCACGGCCTTCAGATCTGCCCCCCTCTTCTCAGCCGCATTGATGAGCTCCTTCTCCTCCGTCCTTATCCTGTCATAGAGAAGAGAGAGGGACGGTGCCACCTGCTTTTACTCTCCCCAGTCTTCCCCTTCAGACTCTGCTACCTTCAGCTCAAAAGTTCCCTTTTTACTCTTTGTAACTTCAAGCTCGGCTCCGCAGTCGTTGCAGTTTAAGATCTCTCCCTCGATGACCTCCTTGGTCTCTATATCTCCGTCGCACTCTGGACATTTCAGCTTCACATAGAGTCCTCCTAGATTGATTTCGAATTAACAGTTATTTATATTTATAAATATTTCTGTAAAATTTACTTAGTCAAATGTTGACTTTTGATTTAGTACTCCACAGTAGGTTCCTTGAGAGCCTCTGAAATCAAGCGGTTCAGCTCCTCCACAAAGAGTTGGAACTTCTCCCTAGGCACCCTTGCCCCTGCCGCCTTTGGGTGCCCGCCCCCGCTGCCGCCAATCTTCTCCGTAATGGCTAAGACCATCCTGTTCAGATCCAATCTCTCCGAATGCGTCCTGAGGCTCATATCAATGAACTCCCTTCGGGTCTCGGCACCAATTCCCACTTGCGTCCCTGTCAGGGCCTTCGAGTTTATCGCGCTCTTGCTTAGGGACCAGTCGAGGTCAAGGACGTAGGCCACCTCCCCGACCACCTTCACGACCTCCTTTACCTGGCTCCTCATCTCCTCATCGCGGATCGCCTCAGCGATAGCCCTCCTAACGAGTTTCTCGTCCTGGCTTGGGAGGTTGTTATTCGCAAGGTATCTTGCGACCTCCCTCTTTAGGTCGTGGTTTCTGCCCATCGAGTCAATGGCCCGTATCAGGAGCCCGCTCTCCAGATATAGCGACCTCTTGTCCCAGTACATCAACCACTCGTCTATATTCGGAGTCCTGTCGAGGTAGTCACCGATGGCACCGTAGATGGCGACCCTGCTAAAGTCCAGCGTCAGTCTGTCCTCCAAGGTCGAGAAAGTCTGCTCTGCCGCGCTGGCGCTTAGAGAGTGGTGAAACTCCCACGGGAAGGCCTCAGGGTCAAAGTTGGGCGGAAATGGGTGGTGGTCGATGTATATCGTCTTGTGCCCGCTGCCTTTTATCCGCACGAGTTCTTCAAGCACGCCGTTAAGGGTGCGAGCCGGGAGTGCTATATCGCAGATTATCACGTCCCCGTCCACTTGCTTGATGTCCTCCGCGAGACCCGTGGGGTGCGAGAAGAACAGTTTCGCCTCCTTGTATGCGGCGAGGGCTACTGCTCCGGAGCATATGCCGTCAGAATCGCCGTGGGCAATGATCCATTTGACCATACATTTTACTATGCATAGGATAACTAAAAAACCAATCGAAAACAAAAAATGAAAATAGGGAATGGAAACGGGAGGGGAGATAGGGCGCCTGCACTAGGTCGCCTTGAAGTTCTCTGACCACATCTCGTATGCCTTTATCATGTCCTGCGTGACGCTGGGCCTCCGCCGCCCGAAGACGTACCTGAAGTCGTCCATGTTTATGGGACGTGGCCTCGAGCTCATATCCGTGATGAGACCTGACTCGAAGAGTTCACTTACCACCTTCAGCTGAACCGCCTGGCAGATATCCCTGATGTCACTTCCTGAGAATCCCTCGGAAAGTCTTGCGACCTCCTGGATGTCTACACCATCCATAACTAGCTTCTGCGTATAGAGCTGGAACATCTTCAACCTCGTATCGTAGTCCGGTACCGGGACGTAGATCCTCTTCTGGAACCTTCTTATGAATGCCCAGTCAAGAGCCCAGGGCTTGTTAGTGGCGCCTATGACGTAAACCGGCCATGTCTTGCCCTTGTCTATGATGCCGTCCATCTCCTTCAGGAACTGGTTTCTGACCCTTATCTCCCCACCAACCTCGTTGGAGTGTAACCCAAGCAAGGAGTCTATCTCGTCTATGAACACTATCGAGGACCCGTTGCTCATCGCGACCTCTCTGGCCGACCTGAAGAGCTTCGCGACGTTCTTCTCGGCCTCACCCAGCCACTTTGACATTATCGATGCCGCATCCACAGAGTAGAACGCGGCGTCTATCTCGGTGGCAACGGCCGCCGCGGTAAGGGTCTTCCCGCACCCTGGCGGACCATATAGGAGTATCCCCCTAGGATAGCCGAGCGGGAAGAGGTCTGGTCTCCTAGCGGGATAAACTATCGCCTCCTTCAGCGCCTTCTTCGTATCCTCTAACCCGGATACGTCCTCCCACCTGACGTTTGGCTTGTCCACCACCAATAGATCCTCATAAGCCGCCTTCTTTGGCTGGGCCTCCACGGCCTTGATCGCCGAGTCGGGCTTGTTAAGCGGCCTTATCTCCGGCATGGAGTAATCATCGTCCGCCGACTCCGCCGAGGAGCCGACCTGAAGAACCTTTACCCTCTCTTGGTATTCCATGGCCTTCTGGACGTAGACCTTGTTCAGCTCGTAGTTCGGATAAAGGTTCACCATCTTCAGAAGGACGTCTATCGCCTTCTGATAGTAGGTGATTGCCAATCCCTTTGAACCCTGCTTATCGAGCCTTATGGCCTCTCCGGCATACTTCTTGACCGCGGACTCCAGCTCACTTACTGCCATCGTCTGCGATTGCCCCCTCGACAGTCATTATCTTTATCAGCCCCTTCCTGGATAAGCCCTCTATTATATCTGGTATCTCAGACTCCGGAACCTTGCAGCACTTGCTGCACTCCCCGAGATCGAACTCTCCGCCGTTCGTTCTCAGATAGACGAGGACCGCCTCCTCCTTGTTTCCTACGTTCTTCCCGATATTCGTTACGACCCTCGGGGTGGGAACATCCACCGCCTCCTCGTCCCCTCCGAGCAGTATCGCTCGCGCGTACCTCTCCTCCTTGGGCGGAACGGGCAGCTCCTCCTCTATCCTGCTCTTGAGGACGTTTGACGCCTGCTCAATTATCTCCTCGCCCATCACCGAGTCGGGTATCCTCATAATCATTTCTTGACTCACGTCAATATTCATGCTTATCATTGCGTCATCAAGGATGCTTCCGATGTTTGACAACTCGTTGGAGACCTCCGGCATGACCTCCGAGAGCTGACCCGAGATCTCCTTGACGACCTCCAAGGTGGGCTTCAGCTGGGCGAAGGTCGATCCAACCTCCCTCAGGGTCTCCATCCTGAGTATGAGCTGCTCCAAGAGCAGCGTGCCGTTCGTTATCGTCCTGTGAACCTTCTTTACCTCAGTAAGCTCGTTAGCGTAAATATTCGCCCTCTCAGAATCCTTCTTCTGGAGGGCAATGGTGCAAGACTCAAAGAGCACCCTCTCCCTGCTCTTGATCTTGCAGCTGAGAATCTCTAACTTCTTCCTCTGCTGATTCAACCTGATAATCGTGTCATCCAATGCGTCCTTAAGAGGTGGAGCCCGCTTGAATAATTTCTTAAACAAGAGACTCCACCTCCTGGACTAGACTGTCTGGGGATTTGGGGTTCCTTGTAAGCCTGAAGGGGGAACTTTTGAAACATATGTTCCTACCGTTACAAGAAAAAGGGGGGTTTTTGGAGTAGCCATTATCCGCTCTCCTAGAACCCTGTCTTCTCTCCTGTAGCTACGCCCGCTGGAAGCTCTGGGAACTTCTCCTTTACCTTCTGCTCCGCCACCGTTGCGGCCTCGTCGAGGATCTTCATTGCATCCTCATTGGCACTGTCGAAGTTCAGGCTCAGACCTGCGCCCTGTCCAGCATCGACGAGTATGCTGCTGAGGGTCGTGCTAATGTCGCCGAGCTCCCTCTCTGCCTCTGGCAGTAGGGATGCAATGCCTGTTCTGACACTCCTTATCACTCCCATGGCTGGGGCGAGCGTCACGACGATGTCGCCGAGCTCCGTGACTGTGTTCAGCCTCATCACTATCTGCTCCAGAGCCATCTTGGCCTGCATCAGCATCTTTGACATCTTTCGTATCTCGGCCAACTCATTCGCGTAGATCTTTGCGTGGTCTATATCATGCTTGGAGTAAGCGTCAACAACCTTGCTGAACATCATCCTGTCTCTTTCTTGGAACCTTTGGTTGGCGATCTCCAGCTTCTGGGTCTGCAGTTGTATGGATCTTATAGCGGCGTCTAGCCTCGGCTTCAGTGCACCTGGTGGGCGAACCGATTCCCTCACCTTGGTGCCTATGCTCGGAGAGTCTGTCTTCTCCCATCTATCTACGAATTTGCTCACTTTCGGTCACCACTCTACGGTAAAATCCTAAACTTTATAAGAGTGGTGTGACCATAAAATAGTGTAACTGCAGTGCCTGTTACTTCGGTGACACCGAGTGGAGTTACAGAATAAATCCCTCGCCCAGGCTCTAACCAAGTTTGGGCTGACCGAATACGAGTCAAAAGTCTATTTAACTCTAATGCAGACCGGCACCTGCGGTATAAAAGACATAGCCGCCAACAGCAAAGTCCCGCGGACAAAGATCTATCCTGTCTTAAAGAACCTGGAGAAGCGCAAACTCGTCAGCTTCTTCCCAGTGAAGCCAGTGAGGGTCACGGGGCGAGCACCTTCCACAGCGCTGACAGACCCCATCAAAGACCTTGAGCAGGACCTCAAGCTCATGAAGAATGCCGTTATTGAGCTGAGAAAGATCCATGAGACCTCCTCGGCCGCCGACAAGCTGGAGAAGAGAGAGTATTGGATAACTGGAAATCAGGAGGACACCATAAAGCGGCTCAGAGAGCTGATCGATAACGCGTCCAAGGATATCCTGTTCACGCTAAATCATGAGGGGCTGGAGATAATATTCGAAAACTGCTATGATGCACTGAACGCGGCGTCCAGAGGCGACGTCCAAGTAAAAGTAATGATAAACGCGACCAAGCAGGACAGCGCCACCCTGCGCAGGTTCTCCGACCTGATAACCATCAAGTACCTGCCCTTCGCAGCCCAGAACAACCTCATGCTCGTGGACGGGAAGGAACTCATAATATTCAGGAGGACGGTGGTTAAGAAAACAACCACCACCATCTCGGAGTACTTCATGGGCGGAGACATCTGCACCTTCTTCAAGGATATCATGAATGGCATAGACTGGAGCACCGCCAGAGACTTTGGTTCCCTCATGCTGGTGATTGAAAACTCGTTGCTACCCGAGAGTTTCATCATCGACCCCAAGGTAAACCAGTTCCTGCCGTTCTTCTACCTGCACCTTATGGACAGCCTCTCCACGAAGATGGGCTCCAAGCTTCATCCCGCCCTCACCGAACTCGGGCGCAAGACGTTGGAGTCGGTGAAATCCTCCACGCCCTTCGTACTGTCCAACCTCCCAGATTCCCTTAACCTCTTGAGTTCGCTCTACCTGCTCTACGAGGGCGTGGAGTCCAAATTCACGTACGATGCGCCGCTGAACCTCATAACATGCGAACTCTCAGGGAACATCTCTCCCTCGTACAAGATAGCCGCCGATCGCGGATTCGGTATCCCGCCCTCTATCTGGGGCCTCTTCTTCCTTGGCCTCCTTGATATATTCGGATTTGACGCTGTCTCCATAGCGAGCGTCTACAACTCCAACGAGAACCACTGGCTGATGCAGTACAAGCTCACGAGCAGGGGACCAGGTAGGCCAGAAAAGGCTGGGGTTGATGAAAAAGAGATGGCTCCTAAGTTGGGCTAGGAACTCTTTGTGGTGTAGGACCAGACGACTACAAGTACCACCGTTACGATTGCCCCAATTATACCCGCTATTATCCAGTCCGCTTGAGCCAAGAATGGCAGAACTTCCAGTAGCCAAGGCCACACGTGCTTACCAATGTAGTACGCCGCCACTCCGACGAAGTAGCCTATCACCGCAAACGCGATTAGAACTCCAGTTCTTCCCATACATATTGCCTCCTTAACGTTTCAAATCTCTGATCCAACAAGATATAAACGTTGCTAAACCCCAGAATAAAAACTTAGGAAAATGCCCCACCATACCTTTAAATTGAAATAAGGCAATAATTTCCATGTTCAATCTGGTGATCCGATGCTCGACACTGAGTCCATTCGGAAGGACTTTCCATTCCTGAGGCAGGGTTGCATATACCTGGACTCGACGGCGACCAGTTTGACGCCAGAACCGGTCCTGAATAAGATGCTGGAGTACTACAGGGAGTACAGGGCAAACATCGAAAGGGGGATATACAAGGCAGCGCAGATCGCGACCGACGCCTTCGAGGGCGCGAGGGCGGAGATCGCCCGCCTCATAAATGCGAAGCCCGAGGAGATCATCTTGGTGAGGAACACCTCAGAGGGCATAAACCTTGTTGCCAGCGGGCAGGGTCTGAAGAAGGGCGACAGGGTCGTCACGACCATCCTCGAGCACCACTCGAACTTCATCGTGTGGCTGAGGGCCCGCAAGAGGGTGGGAGCAGAGGTAAAGGTCGTCATGTCCGACGGAGAGGGCTTCCTCGACCTCTCAGACTTTGAGCGGGCTATAAATGGCAGGACAAGGCTCGTCGCCGTTACGCATACCTCCAACGTTCTGGGCGTGAGGCCCCCGGTGAAGGAGATCGTCAAGATGGCCCATGACAAGGGCGCCCTCGTGCTCGTCGACGGAGCGCAGTCCGTGCCGCACACGAAGGTCGACGTGAAGGCTCTGGGGTGCGACTTCCTCGCCTTCTCAGGTCACAAGATGTGTGGCCCGACCGGTGCGGGTGCTCTGTACATACGTGAGGACCTGCAGGAGAAGATCGAGCCGCTCTGTATAGGGGGCGGCACAATCGAGGATGTGGGGATTGATCATTACAGGCTGAGGCAGGGGCCGTCCCGCTATGAGGCCGGCACACCTGCCATAGCCGAGGTCATAGGGATGGGGGCTGCCGCCTCGTACCTCATGGAGATAGGTATGCCCAATATAGCGGCACACGACGCTTCCCTTACCAAAAAGGTACTCGAGGGCCTCCAAGAGGTGCCGAGCCTCACCCTCTACGGTCCAAAGGACCCGAGAAAGAGGGCCGGCATCTTCTCCTTCAATCTTGGAAGATTCCACCCCCACGACCTGGCAGTAGCGTTGGACGCAGCGGCAGGTGTGATGGTCAGATCAGGTCACCACTGCGCCCTCCCTTTGCACAAGCACATCCTAAAGTTGGACAGCGGGACCGTGAGGGCATCCGTGTACCTCTACAATACGGAGCAGGATGTGGAAGTCCTCCTCAGCGCCCTCTCCGAGATATCAAAGACCATGCTGTGAGGTGATAACAATGGCGAAGAGCCTTTATGAGAACTACAAGAACTTTCCGAAGACCGACTGCGGCTACTGCGGCAATACCTCCTGCATCACAATGCTGCGGAGGTTCTGCTCGGGCGAGCTCCCCCTATCAGAGTGCATATACTTCCGGGCAGGCCTTTACAATGTGAACGAATTCTCGTGCAGTCCACCAGTTCCCCGAGGGACTCAGAAACCGAGTATATCCTACATACGCCCATGTCCCACCGACGCCGACCGCATATCTGTTGAGGTCTCCCTGCTACCGCCTGAGGGTTCCAAATATGGATACTTTGACATGATTACCCTCGACAACATATTCAACCACGCCGTTCCCGGTCTCAGGATCTCCCCCTCGCTCGGCATCGCAAGGCTGGAATCGGAGTGGGGGGACGTGATGGGCTTCTCAGAGGGACGGGTGCTGATCCGGCGCGCCTCCAACGAGAGCAGTGCCTTCTGGCAGCTGAGCAGGTTCGTACGCTCGCTCTGGGCAGCGGTTAGCTGAGACCGGTGCCGCCCGCAAGCGGACGGATGCCGGTTCCAGGCCGAATCTGCCCGAGGAGCGGCTCGCCCGCAGTGGAGTGCGCCGCTACGTGCTGCGCTGGGGAGTGCTACGCCTTCAGCCCGCCGGACTCGCTCTTCGCCGAGAAGTTGGGGTTCTGGGGCAAGCCTCTCGCCTACGCTCCACCACAGATGCCCCCCTCCTTTGAGGCAGCATCATCCTTCGATATGGTAGTTGCGACCAGGAACAGGCTATTTTCCATTACGCCCGAGACCGAGCATGGTACCGCCGTCAGGTACCTGAAAGACGCCTCCCTTATGCTCTTCATGGGAAGGGCACTCCAGGGGATCCTCAAGAGCGGCTCCAAGGATCTGATCCCCTGCTACGAGGGCGTTCTAAGAGGCAAGGTGGACGAGGATCGTACGGCTCGGCTGGAGGAAATTATCTCCGACCTGAGAAAGGCGCTACCCGAGAAGGGCTCGGCGGAGGTCCAAGCACAGAGGATGAAGGGGGTCTTCTCGCTGCATATGGCAAGCAAACTGCGGGAATGCACCTAACGGACAGCAGAGAATCCCATATCTTTATTTTACCTCCTTCCCAATTTAGTCGAGATCAACATGCGCTACTCTGTATCGGTCGTGGACGCGAAGGACGACATTCGGAGCGCCGTTGCGAAGGCTATAGACCTGATCGGGTGGAGCCCTCCCAAAGGCGAACGCCTCCTCATCAAGCCCAACATGATAAATGCAAAGACCTCAGAGGAGGGCGTCACCACCGATCCCAGAGTCGTACTTGCCCTGATCGAGATCGTGAGGGCTGCTGGGGGGATGGCAGATGTGGGCGACTCCCCAGGCAACGCCTATCCAGGCAAGGCGCGCGAGGTCTTCTCGGCGACGGGTATGCTGGACGCCATAAGGGAGGGCGGCTCGGAGTTCGTGGAGTTCGAGGGGCTGCCCCCCAAGATCGTTAAGGTCAACGGCGAGCTGATAAAGTCCATCGGTCTGGCAAGACCCATATTCGACTACAGGCTGATCAACGTGCCAAAGCTAAAGACCCATGTCCAGACCATCATGACCGGCGCGCTGAAGAACCTGGCCCTCGGCTGCATACCGGGCTCGGGTAAGGGCGTGATCCATTCGGTGGGGAGGACGCCCGATCGCATGGCAAAGGCCATGGTCGACGTGTACTCCGCCATACGCCCGCTCGTCTCCCTGAACGTCATGGATGCCGTGGTGTGCATGGAGGGGAACGGGCCGACGGGGGGAAGCCCCCTGAGGCTCGGAAAGGTGCTGGCGAGTACCGACGCCCTCGCCTTGGACATGGTCTCGTTCGCCATGGCTGGCCTAGACCCGAAGGACATCCCTCATGTGTTGGAGGCCTCCAGGCGCTCCCTCGGACCCGAGAACCTTGAGGACATCGACATTCTTGGCGACGCGTTCTCTGTGGCGAAGTTCGAACTGCCGTCAACCTTCCTCTCGAGGGTTGCCTCCCTCGCCGGATCCCTTGCGCCCACGATTAGTCCGTCGGTCTCCTTTATATCCTCGAAATGCATCGGGTGCGGCAACTGTGCTAAGGCGTGCCCTGCCTCCGCCATAACCATTGAGGGCCATGCCAAGAGAGACAAGTCCAAGTGCATAAAGTGCTACGTCTGCCACGAGGTCTGCGAACACGGCGCCGTCAAGATAAACCGTTCGCTGACGAGGTTATGGCCCTGAGCTTCGCTAGTGTTATACCATGTACCTTCCAAAGGTCTTATCCATGCTCACCGGAAGGGATGAGCCTTCGTCCTCTATGCGCTGCCTGGCTGGTGGGTTATCCTTGTAGTAGCCGTTTATCGATGCCAGGCGATCCTCGAAGGTCTCCTTGAACCTGTTCTCGAAGATGATGCCCAACTGTTTCTTGTCCATGGACTCCAGCCGCATCACCTCCTGCATCTTCTTTAGAAGGTCGTCCTCACTGGCCACCACCGGATCCCAGCCGCTCAGGTACTGAGTGTTCTGCGCCACCCACTCCATGTTCACTATGTTGTTCCAGGTCGGGCAGGGCTGGATGATCTCGATGGCACCCGCCCCCCTGTGACTCAGGCCCGCCTTGATCACCTCTTTAAGGTGCTCTGCATTGTAGGCGTAGCTCCTTGCAAGGAAGGTGTACCCCGATGCCATGCCTATGAGTATCGGATTCACGGGGTCGTTTATGTTAGGAAATGCGAGTGCCTTCGTCCTTATGCCCCTCCCCAATGTCGGTGACGCCTGCCCTTTGGTGAGCCCGTAGACCCAGTTGTTGTGAATCATCACCAGTATGTCCGGATTTCTCCTCCCCAGCGCCACAAAGTGACCCATGCCGATACCCAGGAGATCCCCATCGCCGCCGTGTACTACGACCTTCAGGTTTGGGTTAGCAATTTTTATTCCGGTGGCGAAGGGTATAGACCTCCCATGGAGCGCGTGAACGCCCGTCGCCTTTACGAAGTGGGGAATCTTACCGCTGCAACCTATCCCCGAGACCAGCACCACCCTTTTTCTGTCCATGCCCATCTCAGCAAGCGCCATCCTCAGGGCCGTAAATATTCCGAAATTGCCACACCCCTGGCACCAGTCCGGCCAGACCCCTGAGCTCCATTCGAACGACGACATCCTACTCGCCACCCCAGAGCACGATCCTCTCCTCCCCCTTCAGGATCCTCTCGTACGAGGAGGCGACCTCGTCCTCTGTCACGATCCTTCCTGTGTACTTGAGCACCCTATTCCTCACAACCATGCCACACCTTAGCCTCACAAGCTCCGCCAGCTGGCCAAGGTAGTTTGCCTCCACGTCAATAACCTGAGCCGCCTCGGAAAGGAACTTTGAGATGTAGCTACCTGGGAAGGGCTCCATCATCCTCACCTGAAGCACCGCCACCCTCCTCCCCAACCTCCCCATGGACTCTAAGGCGTCGACCGCTGCACCCTTGGTGATTCCCCACGTGAGTATCAGGTCGTCGTACCTCTCGGGTCCATGGAGCAGGGCTTTGTCCTCGTCGGGGGCCTCCTCCATGATCCTCCTGCTCTTCTCCATCCTCTTGGCGTACATCCTGTTCCTGTTGAGGGGGTCCTCGCATATGTTGCCGAGCTCGTTGTGCTCGTCACCGGAGTACCACATGGTCTCCTCGCCAAGGAAGGCCCTGGGAGAGATTCCGTCATCGGTGAACCGGAACCTCCTGTAGACCTCACCCTCCTTCAGAACCCCATCAAACCTCTTACCGCGCGTTATCTCGAACCTCTCCTCAAGGGTTGTAGTCGTCACGCAGTTTGCGACCCCCTTGTCCAGCAGATGGATAACCGGAACCTGGTACCTTTCGGCATAGTTCAAGCTCTTCACAGCATCCGCCATGGCCTCCCTGTGATCTCCAGAGGCCAGCACGATCCTGGCGAACTCCCCGTGGCCGGCAAATATGGTGAAGAGCAGGTCCGACTGGCTGTGCCTTGTGGGAAGCCCCGTGGATGGCCCTCCCCGCTGGTAGTGGGTTATCACCACAGGCACCTCGTTGTTCCCGGCCCAACTCAGCCCCTCCGCCATGAGCGAGAAGCCGGGACCGCTTGTGGACGTGGCAGACCTGGTGCCGGCTAGGGCTCCGCCTATCGCCATGGCTATAGCAGAGATCTCATCCTCCGTTTGCACGACCACCGGGTTGCCTATGATGTTCCCTGCGGAATCCCTCAACTCGAAGTTCTCCTCTATGTCGAAGGACTCGTCAGCGGCAGGGGTAATGGGGTAGTAGGTCTGAAGCCTGAGCCCGCCCATGAGCTTCCCGATTGCCACGGAATCGTTTCCGGCGACAAGAAGCCTCCTTTCCGTTCGCCTTCTCACGGCTACGGGTTCTCTCTTTACGTAAGATTTTACAAAATCACAGACCGCTTCTACTACCTTAAGATTTAATTCCGCAACCTCCTCCTTCTCCCTGAATAGAAACCCCACAGCTTTGGAGATCGCCTCCTGCTGGACTCCCATCAGCGTGAGAAGCGCGGCAGTTATCGAGGTGTTCATTGTCCTCGCTATCAGCGGGTTAGGGAACTTCAGGACCTCTGACAGAAGCTTGGAGAAAGGGATGGGCACAACCTGTGTCCCCCGGCTCCCGAGGTATTGGCTAAGAGCCTCGACGGTCTCACCTATTTTCCTCTCCAGAAGGTCCTCCTTCAGCCTCTCTACCCTTATTGGATCGAGTGAGGGTATCCTTGTCAGTGATTTGCTCGATAGGGCAGAGTCATAAACCACGACGCCGCCATCCTTGACCTCGTGGAAGTGCGTGCCCAGCGTCTCCGCATCCAGCGCCCCCAAGACGTCCACCGGGTACCTTATGCTACCTACCGGTCTGTCCGCCGCCCTTATGTGGAAGTAGCTGTGCTTTCCCTTGATGTTGGAGTGGTACTCCCTGTCTCCGAATACCTCCAGCCCGGCCATTACCAGCGTCCTGACCGCCAGCATCCCCGCCGTCTCTATGCCGCCGCCCTGCGGCCCTCCGATGACCACGTTAACGTCCAATCCTAATCACCAGCACTGGTGTACTCGTGAGCGTCATAGTCTACATGCACTTGGGCGAACAAGCCGTGGCTCTTGTGCCTGGCCCTCTCCGACCTATGGATCGTGATCCTGCAGTCGCGGCACCACATGAATTCCGCATCCTGCTTCAACTCAAAACCGTCACAGGATTCGTCTTCCTGGGATGCTTTTCCTTTCTTCTCGCACTCTCCGATGTATGCGAAAAACACATCGGGCCTCCACCACCTGCACTCCCTACAGAAAGGCATAGGCTTTCACACGGTATAGTATCCACAAATGTAAGTTATAACGGTTCTTTGCAATACTTTACGAAAGTTTAAACATCGGAACGTTCCAGTTTATCGTACAGACCAACTTGCTGGTGGTTGTCTTGAAAATAGGTTTTATCGGCCTTGGAATAATGGGACTCCCAATGGCAAAGAACCTTATGAAGGCAGGCTTCAGCCTCGTGGTTCATAACCGGAGCAGGAGGCCCGTAGAAGAGCTCGCATCCCTTGGCGCGCAGGCTGCCAACTTTGGGAGAGAGGTGGTCCAGAGGAGCGATGTGGTGATAACGATGCTGCCCGACTCCCCAGACGTGAGGGAGGTCATACTTGGAAAGGGAGGCGTTCTGGAGGGCGTTCGATCGGGCATGACGGTAATAGACATGAGCACCATCTCCCCGAGGGTCACGAAAGAGATTGCAGAGGCCCTCGCCGCAAAGGGCGCAGATATGCTGGATGCTCCTGTCAGCGGCGGTCAGAAGGGCGCGATGGAGGGGACCCTCTCCATAATGGTGGGCGGCAAGAAGGAGGTCTTCGAGAGGTGCATGCCAATATTCAAGGCGATGGGGCGGGTCGTCGTCCACGTTGGGGATCACGGCGCCGGTGAGACCGTGAAGCTGTGCAACCAGGTGATATGCGCGCTTAACATCGTCTCCATGTGTGAGGGGATCACCCTCTGCAGGAAGACCGGGGTGGATGTGGGGAAGATGATAGAGGTGGTCAGCGGGGGTCTCGGCGCGTCAAACATAATCTCAAACCTGGCGCCCAAGATCCTCAGGGGCGACATGGAGCCAGGCTTCAAGCTCCGCCTGCAGCAGAAGGACATCCGGCTTGCCCTGCAGCTCGCCGAGGAGCTCAAGCTCCCGCTCCCAGCCTCGGGTCTGGCGCACCAGATATTCCGGATAGCCGAGGCGAAGGGACTCGGCGACAAGGGAACTCAGGCGCTGATAAAGGCCTACGAGCTCCTGAGCTGAAGGTCTTTAGGATAAAAGAGCTGAAAGAGGACATCATCGTAACGGCCTTCGTCAAACCGTCCTCTAGAAGGGATGCCATCAAGATCTCCGACGAACTCTGCGTTGAGACTAGGGAACCTCCGTCGAGGAACAGGGCTAACCTCGGCGTAATCAAGCTACTCTCAAAGGCGGCGGGGGTACCCGGATCGTCCGTGTTTATAATTCGTGGCTCTACCGAAAGTGAAGGAGATTTACATAAGAGGTCTTGGTTCGGCCGAGTTTGAAAGGAGACTCAAGGACTTTCTACGAAACCGTCCAGAATATGTCGAATAAATATTAATCCAAGGGGGAAATCTGTAAATATTTATATTCACCCAGAACATGTAACGAGTGTTGGTTGTTATGGGGCTTGGCAAATACATCGCCCGAAGAGCCATCTATATGGTCCCACTCATAATCGGAATATCCATTGTGGCCTTTCTGGTGATGTATGCGGCGGGGGACCCCATCCAGCTGGCAACAGCCGGAAATCCCAGCATTACTGAGGCTCAGAGGAATGCCCTGAGAGAGTACTACGGGCTGAACGACCCAATTCCGATGCAGTACGTCAGATGGTTGGATCACTTTGTTCATGCTGATTTTGGCAAGTCCCTTTACGGCGGAAGACCGGTTAACGAGATTATCTCAACGCTCTTCTGGGAGACCATAAAGTTGCAGCTAGTCTCTATACTTCTCGCGTTCCTTATCTCCCTCCCAGCGGGCATATACTCTGCACTAAAGCAGCGTTCTGCTACCGATTACACCATTTCAAGTATCGCCATATTCGGAATATCCGTTCCAGTCTTCTGGTTGGGTATAGTTCTAATACTTGTCTTCTCCTTCCAGCTTGGGTGGCTCCCCTCAGCGGGCGCGCATGGTGCGCCATACCTCTGGCCGGTTTTTGGAATTAGAAACGAGACTCTTGACGAATTGGTTCATCTCGTGCTGCCTGCAACGGTTCTAACGTTAGCCGGGCTGGCGTACAACGTGCGGTTGCTCAGAGCAGGAATGCTCGACGTTCTTAGGCAAGACTACATAATGGCAGCAAGGGCCAGCGGGATATCTGAGCGGAAAATTCTCTATAAGTATGCTCTCAAGAACGCCATCACCCCGCTCATAACCCTCCTTGGCATCTCGATAGGTTATATGATAGCAGGTGCACCCATCACGGAGACCGTCTTCAGCTGGCCAGGGTTGGGAAGGGCTTATGTAGCGGCCACCCTCCGGCTTGACTTCCCCCTGATAATGGGAATCACCATGATTATCACCATAATGATACTCGTTGCCAATCTGATAACAGATATGGCCTATGCCTGGATAGATCCAAGAATAAGCATCGAGTAGGAGAGTCATGCTAAATGGTCGCCCTCAGAAGAAACAAAAACTCTGAAAAAACCATGAAAAGAGGCGCGAGCCAGTGGGCCGTTGCATGGAGGAGGTTCAAGAAGCACAAGTCTGGACTGTTTGGTCTCGGCATGGTAATTGTTCTCCTCGCAATAGCCGCGCTACATACGGTAATAGCCCCTTACCCTGCAAGACCCGCTCCCGACTCCTTCAAACCGCTCTACGAGGGTGAAGCAGCCCAACCACCCTCATGGAAACATCCCTTCGGCACATCTGTTATGGGCACAGATGTGTACAGCGAGGTGATCCACGGCTCTGTTTACACGGTATATGTCGCAGTTACAGTGACCCTCATTACCATGTTGATCGCAGTCAGTGTTGGTATCGTCTCAGGGTATCTGGGCAGCTACGTTGACGATGTCCTCATGCGAATAACCGAGATATTTCTGGTCTTCCCCTCACTCTTATTCATACTCGTCTTCGCGAGGCTCTATCAGCTGAGAAATCCCGAGCCCTTCTGGAACATCTTCGGTATAAACGTGCCCGCCGGCTTGACAATGGTGATCGTGATCCTCTCCATATTTAGTTGGGCCTCATACGCCCGTGTGATAAGAGGAGAGGTTCTCAGAATGAAGGAGACCGAGTACATCCAAGCCGCCAAGAGTCTGGGAGCGAGCTCCAGATGGATAATGCTCAGGCACGTCCTCCCTAACACCCTTTCTCAGATCATAGTGCTGGGGACTCTCACCATGGCCGTCGCGGTACTTCTTGAAGCTGCGGTGAGCTTCCTAGGATTCGGAGACCCCAACACGATTACCTGGGGGCGGCTCATGGAAGAGGGTCTGCAAGACCTCAGCACGGTATGGTGGGTTGAGATGTTTCCGGGCCTTGCCGTATTCCTTACCGTTCTCGCTTTCAATTTAGTCGGCGATGGTCTATCAGATGCGCTGAACCCGAGGCTCAGGGAGTAGTTCAAAATGAACATACTAGACGTGCAGAACCTCAAGACTCACTTCTTCACCGAGGCAGGCGTGGTGAAGGCCCTTGAGGACATCTCATTCACCGTCGAGAAGGGCTGCACGGTGGGGCTTGTCGGTGAGAGCGGCAGCGGCAAATCCGTCACCGCGCAGTCGGTGCTGAGGATCGTCCCAAAACCTGGCAAAATTATTGGCGGTAAAATCCTTTTTGATGGGGAGGACCTCCTAGCCAAGAAGGAGGATGACATGCGCAAGTTCAGGGGCAAAAAGATCTCCCTGATATTCCAGGACCCAACAAGCTCCCTGAACCCCCTGTTCGCCATTGGAGACCAGCTCGCCGACATCGTGATACAGCACGATAGGGTGAAGAAGGATCAGGCACTCGAACAGGTTATAAAGACGCTAAAGGTTGCAAGATTGCCAGACCCGGAGCAGTCTCTCGGCCAATACCCACACCAGTTCAGCGGCGGCATGAAACAGAGGATCTGCATCGCCAGAGCCCTGCTTCTAAACCCTCAGCTCCTCTTCGCCGACGAGCCCACCACAAATCTTGACGTGACGATCCAAGCCCAGATAATTACATTACTCAAGGATCTCCAGAGAGACCTAGGGATGACCCTTGTCATGATCACGCACGATATGGGCATAGTTGCCGAGATGTGCAAGTGCGTCGTCGTCCTCTACGCGGGCCACGTCATGGAAAGCGGCGACATCGAGACGATCTTTGAGAAGCCGCACCCGTATACAGAGGCCCTACTGAAGGCAGTGCCCAGGTTGGACCAGACCCGGAAGCTCACCTCAATACCCGGCAACATTCCCAACCTCATCGACCCGCCTTCTGGCTGCGTCTTCCACCCGAGGTGCCAGTACGCAATAAACATCTGCATGGAAAAGGTACCTCCGCTGGAGGATGTGGGAGGATCACACTTCATAACCTGTCATAGGTGGCGCGAGCTGCAAGGAGGGAGATGATAGACATGGCACAGCCACTCCTCGAGGTTAAGGACCTCGTAAAGTACTTCCCGGTATACTCGAGGGGCATCCTGATGAAGAAGGTTGTTGGTCAGGTCCATGCCGTTGATCACATCAATTTTGCCATTAACGAGTGCGAGACGGTTGGCTTGGTGGGGGAAAGCGGCTGCGGCAAGACCACCACGGGGAAGCTGATCCTTTATCTGGAGCGCCCTACATCCGGTGAGGTTCTGTTCCAAGGAAGGGATGCGATAAAGACCTTCTCGAAGGGCTCGGGCGAGGAGAAGATGAGGCTGAGGAGAGCCATGCAGATGGTCTTCCAAAACCCGTACTCGTCTCTGGACCCGAGAATGACGGTCTTCGATATCATAAGCGAGCCCTTCAAGATCCACAAGCACGTCTCTTCAAACGAATGGAAGGAGAGGGTCTACAAGCTACTTGAGCTGGTCGGCCTCGAGCCGTACCACGCCGAGAGGTACCCGCACGAGTTCAGCGGCGGGCAGAGGCAGAGGATCTGCATCGCCAGGGCACTTGCAGTGAACCCAACGTTCATCATTGCGGACGAGCCTGTCTCCTCCCTTGACGTTTCAATAAGGGCTCAGATACTTAACCTGATAATGGACCTGCAGAACAAACTGGGGATGTCCTACCTCTACATCTCCCACGACCTCAGCTCGGTCAGGCAGATCTCCCAGAGGGTGATGGTGATGTACTTGGGCGAGATCGTGGAGTCCGCAACAACGGAGAAGCTGTTCGATCGCCCCGTTCATCCCTACACGAGGGCACTGATGTCGGCGGTGCCCATCCCGGATCCAAAGAGGAAGATGAATATCATACTGCTGCCGGGGGAGGTCCCGAGCCCCGTCAACCCCCCGTCGGGTTGCAGGTTCCACCCGAGGTGTCAGTACGCCACATCGAAGTGTTCCCAAGAGAAGCCAGTCCTAGCACAGGTCGATGTGGACCACTACGTCTCGTGCCACTATTACCATAAGTTCATTTAACCAAACTAAGGTAAAATTTATATGATTGAAGTCTGGTCCACAGTACCAGTTCAATTTCTGTTAAACAAAAACAATGTTTTTCAAATATGAATATGCCTGCCTGAAATATTACATCTTTTAATCAGAAGACGTCCTCTTAGGCTCAATGTAAGCCGATTTATGATGGTAAAAATGATAGCCCTTAAATACAGTTTGTAACTAATATCTCATTACTACACTATAGTGTGTGGTTTGGTGAAAACAAAATGAGAACCAAAGAGATTTTTGCTATTGCCATGCTTGGACTAATGGTCGTTTCCACCTTTGCAATCGTTCAACCAGTGGTCGCAACAGATCAAGGCATCTTCAAAATAACCATGATAGCTCCCGGTAGTGCCAACCTGCTTAGGCGCCAGTGGGGTCTTATCATCGCCAACTCTTTCCAGTCCGTGGGAATAGACGCCAGGATGGTCTTTATGGGATGGGGTTCCGTCTATGACAGATGTCTGACACCTGTACCAGAGATGATAGGAAAGACCTACGACGAGGGCGGATATGACGCCCTGTTTATAGGTTGGACCCCTGGGGCACCTTCTACACCCTTCGCAGGGTCCTTCCAGATATACTACGGAGCGAACACGCCGCCCAACTCAAACTACTTCCTGTGGAACAACGCCACCGCCGATCGGCTGTTGGAGCTTTGCCTGACCAAGGGATACACCGCCGAGGGCATACAGGCATTCAAGGACTGGCAACTCGTACAGTACCAGGACTTGCCTGCCTCCCAGATACTCTTAACACAGGCTGTCTTCACTGCTGATAGCGCCCTCAACTTCCACGGTTTTGAGTGGATCTTTGACAATATTGGCCCGACACCCCAATTCGTAACAGGAAGGACTGATGCCGTTCTGGCAACTACGGGCGAGCTGCTCGATCTAAACCCGCCTCTCTCCAACTCTTGGTATGATACTTTGGTCTTCCACCCTATCTTCGACGGTCTGTACTACCTTGATAGCGACTACTCGTTCAAACCCTCGGTTGCCGCTGCACTTCCTGTTGTTTCTGCCGACGGTAGGGAATACACCTTCACCCTGAGACAGGGCGTGAAATGGCACGACGGCGTTGAGGTCACGGCTGACGACGTGGTCTTCACGTGGCTCGCGTACCTCAACCTGCAGTCCGGCTCCCAACAGTCAGCCTTCACAGCAGGCTACATCGGCGACGATATCACCTTCACGTGGCTCAACGGAACAACCACAAGACTGGTGATCGACCTCGAGAAGGGCGTTGGCTACTACCCTGCTACAACCGAGACGGGAACTAGAGTCGCGTCTGTAGAGGCTGTGGACACGTACACGGTTAAATGCACGATCGCAGACTTTGGCGCCCTCGGAATGCCAGCCGCCACATTCTTCCCTGAGGGTATACCCGGTTACCTTGTGCCCAAGCACGTCTTAGAGGCTGTTCCCTTCGAAGACTGGATGAACCACCCGTTCAACGCGGGTACCGGTACATACACCGTAAACGGCCAGACCTTCTCAGGGCCTATCGGTTGCGGACCTTACAAGTACGTGAGCTACGATCCGACCAGAGCGATAGTAACAACGGAGAAGTTCAACGACTACTGGAACAAGACAGGCTTGGAGTCCAAAGGCCAGTTCACCATCCAGAACTACTACGTGAGGTACATCGTGGAGAAGGACTCAGCAATCGCTGCCCTGAAGAACGAGCAGGTACACATACTTGACCAGAACTACCAGTTGCAGAGGGATTATATGGCTGGAAACCTCTACTTCGCCACCTCCTACATCCTTGCCGGATCGGGCTTACAACAGCTCGGCTACAACATGAGGCACCCCATCTGGGGTACTGGTACTGCCACGCCGCTGGGTATTCAGGACCCAACGAGAGCGGCCGAGGCTGCCAGATACGTGAGGACTGCCTTTGACTACCTGATACCCAGAGATCTGATCATCGACAACCTCCTGAGCGGCTTCGGAGATCCCGGTGCGGTTCACGTGAACCCACTCAGCCCGTACGTGAACACCGCATGCGAACCAAGGGCCTACGACCCGGCGAAGGCGAAGGAGTACCTTGCACTGGCGGGATACGAAGTGGGAGTTACGCCAGGTGGACCAGTAGCCGCGGTCACGAACTACTTCGTCAACGAACCAATCATCCTCACCGGGCAGTTCGCCATAGATCCTGTAGCCGCCGTTGAGCAGGGCGGTATCGTGGCTCTGCTCGAGATGAGCACAGACAACGCCACGTTCACCCCAGTCGCACAGACTGTAACCACAACGGGTGGATACTACCAGCTTGCCTACACGCCGACCCAGAGCGGCACGCTCTACTTCAGGGTGACGCTCACTGGAGTAGGTGCAATGACTGCTTCACAGAGCTTAGCTACCGGCCCAACATTCCCATACTCTGATATTACTACTTCAGTTGATCCGCAGACCACGCCAGCGGTTAAGTTAACCGTGGTCACAATCGACGACGCCATTGCCACCTACAGGAACCAGGTGACTGCTCTGAACACGCAGGTGTCCTCGCTGGACGCGCAGGTCGCAACGCTCACAACCGTCGCATACGCTGGCGTAATCATTGCCATACTCGCCATACTCGTCGCCGCAGTGTTTGGCATGCGGAAGAAATAACTTCCTTTTCCTTTTTTTCTATTTCTTTTTCTATTTCTATGGGTAATAATAATACGTCTTCATATCATCAGATCAACATCAGGGCAATCAAGATCGATTCGGCCAGAAGTGCCATCCCCAATATCACGAATCTCTTGCCCGTCGCTATCTGCTTCTTTGTCACTTCCTTCTGCGGTCCAGTCTCCTGATCATCCTTCTTTGAACCCTTCTTACCAAGGAGCTTCTCCAGTGCGTAAAACGAGGCGCTTGATATTATAAACCCAAATGCCCCTCCCAGAATTAACACGAATGCGCTTTCAATGAACAGGGCCAACATAAACGTGCCCACGAGGTCCATGCCCGTAAGGTACAGCAGTGACGCGATCACGAGGGTTACCACATTCATTGCAAGGAAGTCTAACGCATACCTCTTCAACGCAGGTTCCTTCAGTAACACCCGTCCACTCGGTCGTCTAAATGCTTTACTGATACCATCAACAAAAAGGGCCATCGTAATAAAAACTTTAATAACCGACCGTCGGTCTAATGCTTCTGTGCGCCGTGGTGATTCTTGTGCCAGACAAGAAGAGAGGACCATCGAAGAAGACGCCCGCTAAAGAGAAGCCCTCGAACAGGATGAAAGTCCTGATGCTGCTCTTAATCGGCATACTGGTACTCTCCTACGTGGCGATCTTCATCGTCCCCCAGAGCAATTACGTTACTCCCCCCTCCCCCTCCTCCTTCGAGCCCCACCCATGGATGTCTCTCATACCCGCTGGCGTGGAGGGATTCCGCTTCCTGAACATGACCCAGCTCTCCAAGTACCCGAACCTCTTCCTGGATCCGGTTCTGCTCTCCATAGCCGAAATCGGATTCAACATAAGCGTTTCTGAAGTCACCTACGGGCTGGACATGCAGACAAAGAACAACACGGTCGTGAGCATCATCGCCGAGGACAAAGCGGAGAGCGACAGGATCGCGATGGCTTTAGAGGGAAGCAACCTGACCACCGCAGTTTATAACAACGTGACCCTGTACAGGCTCAACATTGGGCCGATCACAAATCAGGGTGGAGCTTGGATATGCGTCTACAACCAGTCCGTAATACTGAGCGAGGGCGACATTCTTGCCCTTGAGGCCATCGAATCGGTCATAGATGCTCCCTCAAATCCCTTCTTCAGCGATGACACGTTTAAGGTGGGCTACCTCACAGCCTCGCTCGGCGAGGAGCAGTTCGCCTTCTCATTCTTCAAGTCCGGGGACAACACCCTGAAGGTGGATTGGGAGATGCGGAGCGCCACCAACTCCTCCGGGATCATGGTGCGTTATCTCTTATACTTCCCTGTCAGTAGCGATGTGGATCTCAAATACCAGGATGTGATCACGTCGGTCCTCGCCAAGGCAGGAAGCGTTCACAAGAGCGACAACGTCATATTCGGCGACTTCTCCTACTCCTCCTCCGACATAAGGGCGGTACTGATGGGCATATAACAAGGAGAGCCCACAAAGAGGGTCGCATCCTACACATCGCGAAACAGGTGGTAAAAGTTTATTATCCATCGCGAGGGGTATAAACTCGGTGGAATTCTTGGCGGTCGAGTGGTATGCAACCGTGGACGATCTCAGGATCCCTAAAAAGGACATCAAAATGATTGAGAAGTGGATCGAGGATAACAAGGAGGACCTCCACGAGATCTACCACTTTGTCCACGAGAATGAGATGGAGGGCTCAAAGATCATATACGGGGAGCAGCTGAGAGAACCCAACGGGAGGATCACCATAAGGTCCTACGAGCTCTACATCCTCTACGACGTGATCTTCATAGTCCAGAGCGAGGAGACGCAGGACTCGGAGAAGCAGGAGATAGTCAGAAACTCCACGCGCCTCGGGGTACTGGAACTCGAACGCGGGACCAAGGAGAAGTAGATCTGCAAGAGTTACTCTATGTCGTGAAGCCTAGCCGATGAGAGGGAAGACCTCTTCCTTTATGTAACCAAGGAACTCCGGCGGCTGTATCTCGCTGAAGGCCGTGACGACCGAGCTTCTGGTGACGCCAGCCACGATGCCGTACCTCCTGGACTTGAATACTATGTACCATATCGCCCCGTGGGTGAGGTAGTCGTTGTAGAGCGCCGTGTCGGCAAGGCCTGAGCCGTAGAGCGAGAGCTTGTTTATGTTGGGTATGTCCACGCCGTCGAAGAATATCACCTTGGTATCCTCAGGGTTTGCCTCGTGGAACTTTTTGAGCGTCTGGGGCGTGATCTTTGCCTCGACTATGCTCCCCGTGGAGATGAAGAGGATCTTGCTGAGCTGGTTCGCTATGTTGTTCGCCGCCCTTTTCTTCTCCAGGATGATCAGGAGCGTCCTATCCCCGTCCCTTGCGAAGAGGAAGGGTGCCTCCATCGTCTTTACCACCAGCCTCTCCCCTTCCCTGTGCTGGACGGTGAAAGCGATGTCCTGAGAGAATACCCCTTCCAGAGAGTCCGGGGCGAGCTGTAGCCTGTCCACCTCGGTGAGGAGGGGTATCTTCTGATCCTCATGGACAAACTCCTCCTCGTACCTGTAGCCCTTCAGCTTCCCGGATATAGTTGCGAGGTCCACGTCCTCCTTCACCTTGAAGACCTTGCCTGCGAGAACCATCTATAGCACCACATTTTTGTTGGTAGGTGGTGTCATATAAAAATGTGACCGCGAACCTCTTCCAAAACTGATCGCCTTAACTACTGCTCGGCGCTGTCTCCTTATCCACCCAGGCGAACCTTCTCTGGAGCGATTTTGAGTAGTAGAGCTTCCAGTCGAAGTCTATCCGCCTCCCCCAGTCCGCGTAGACCCTGGGGTCTATGTAGTTCTTCAGAGATGTGTTCAGGTTGTAGTCCCTCGTGGCCTGCATCGCCCTTATCTTCAGCTCCAGCTCCTTTAGCTTCTCCCTCTTGGCCTTCTTCTCCTTCAGCGCCTGCAGCCTCTCCTTCTTCTTGTTGAGCATCTCCTCCCATGTCTTGGGCAACTTCCTCTTATGGTTGCAGACCTTGGCAACCTCGAGGTTTGCCATCGTCGCGTGGTACTTCTTCAGATATGGCGGTGCGTTCCTGCTGATGCCCGAGCCATCGAGCACCTTCTTGGTCGTCGTGGAGGCGTGATATGTCCTGAATACCTTCGCCGTAAGTTCTGGCATGACCTCTGCCAGGTAGGCGTTGACCTTCTGGGACCTCACGCCGTTGAATATGGTCTCGTTCCCCTCGGCTATAAACTCCTTCAGGTTCCTCACCACCACCTCCGGTGGCCTCTTGGTGCTCACCCACCTGACCGCGTCCTTGCCGAGGAAGTCAAACGTAACGGATCCATCCTCGTTGAAGGTGAGGTGCTCCGCCCTCAGGGTCGTGGCGCCCACCGTATCAGCCTCGTCCTCGTCCTTCTCGTCCCCCACCCTCAGCTTCAGCACGTCGATCAGGTAGCAGACAGTAGCCACCTTCCTCGTCAGGATGTCGCGGGACCCCAGCCCCTTCACGATGTGGGACCTGACCTTGTCTATCTTCTCCTCGAGCTCCCACGCCCTGCTGAACTTCTCTATGTCCCTGACCTGCTTGACGTACGCCGTATCCGAGAGCCAGACGTACTTCATCTTGCCCCTTAGCTTGTCCCTCCAGCTCGCTATCCATAGGAACGAGGGGTCGAACACCACCCCCTTCCAAGAGCGTCCGGTGGGGGGAGCAGGCACCTTAGCGTCCGGGGAGAGGTTGAGGGTGACGTCCTCCGCCTTAATGCCCGGCTTCCAGCTACCCCTCAGGGGATGGTTGCCCCTCCCCATGAATATACATGCGGGCTCCACCATGTAGTTGCTGATCTCCATGGGCGTCCCGTTGACCATGGCGAAGCCGTACTTCTGCTTGTTCTCCTCCCTCAGCCTCTTCCTCTCGACGGCGAGAGCCTTCTTCTCCTCCTTACTCATGCCCTCCTTCCTTGCCCTCTCCGCCTCCACCCACTTGATTATCTGGGAGAGGTCGAAGTCCTCAGGTCCAACCCTCTCCTTCATCCCGAGGGCATCGCCGAAGTCCTTGAAGAAGTTCTTTATGAAGACCTCGTCCTTCGCATAGTCCGTGGCGAGCTTCCTCACCCAGGCGACGGCCATCTCCTCCTGCTCTGGCGTGAGGGAGAGCTCCTTACCCTTGAAGCGTATCCTGAAGCCCAGAGGCTTGTAGACCGGTATCAGCACGCCGTTATGGCTAAGCTGCTTTATCTTGAAATTTACCATCAACACTCGCCACGGTTCATAATCTGAGGATAGTAACAGTATTTGTTACATAAACTTTGCTCATCATATTCATAAGTAATCAAATAGAGATATGCCTTTTCATGGGATTTTATTGGTATAACTGGCTGGCGCCCCATTAAGTTCGATCATCGTCAGCACCGCGAATGATGTTTGAACTGGCAACAGATATTTGAAACAGTGAACTGATCAGCAAAGGTATGGTATCTAGAAGAGTAAATGAGTTTGTTGTAAGGCACAATTTATTGCCTGCTCGAGTCCGATGGAAGAAGAGTGCGAGTGGAGTTGGCAGGCTTTTCAATGATGTTTTCCACCTACTTGACGAGGGAGAAAGAAGAAGGCTGGCGGAACTCTTGTACGAATGGGGTATGAATGATGCAGATGATGTCATCGCAACACTGGGGATTGAGAGAAACCTGCACGGGTGCGCGGTCGCAATATTGGCTATGAACTGTGTTTTTGGAATAGAAAGCCGCATCATAAAAGAAGACAAAAACGAGGTGATAATTCATGCGACAGAGTGCCTCTGGAAGAACAAGAGAAACTGGACCCCTGAGGTATGTGCCTCGGTGGAAAGATACGATGTTGGGCTTGTAAAGGGCATAGACAAGAAAATCGACTACTGCTGCACAAAAAGAAGAAGCAAGGGCGACAGCGTCTGCGAAGTAATATTGAGAAAAACGTAGATAGGAATCGATTTTTCGATTTTACTAGAGTGGGTATCGTATTGCTTAAAAGGCATGGTATTTTTGTCGAGAGTGAGGTTTATAAGTTTGGCTCGGTGAATTGAAAAAGCCCTAAGGGGTGCAGTGAGACGACAAAGCTCACGATCTTAGAGGTCGTTCTTGAGAACTTCATGTCCTATGAGTACGCTAGGGTGCAACTCAGACGGGGGCTGAACCTGATAAGCGGTCCCAACGGCGCCGGCAAGTCCTCCATCCTCCTCGCCATCTCGGTTGCAACCGGACAGAGTTACACCGAGCGGTCAAGGAAGCTGGCCGACCTTATAAGGAGGGGCAAGGAAACCGCAAGGGTCACGCTCATCCTGAACAACAAGGCGGAGGACGGCAAACGGCCGGTACCCCTCATCAACAGCGACCTAATCTCAGTCTCTAGGTACCTAAAAAAGGACGGGACGTACTGGTTCGAGATAAACGGAAGGGAGGCGAGCAAGTTCAACATCAACCGCCTCTTCAAGAACGTTGGCATGAACCCCGACAACATGCTGATAATAATGCACCAGAACATGATCGAGGAGTTCGCCATCACCTCCCCAGAGGAGAAGCTGAAGATGGTGGAGGAGGCTGTCGGCTTCTCCCAGTACAGGAGGGCCATATACGAGTCAGAGGAGAGGCTCAACAGGATCCTAGGGGAGGAGGAGGCGACCTCGCAGCTACTGGCAAGCGCCGAGCAGACCCTTGCCTACTGGAAGGAACTGAACGACAAATACAACGAAAAGAGGTCCCTCCTTGAGAAGAAGGCTTACCTTGAGAGGGAGCTCATATGGGCCCAGATCCTCAAGAACGAGCGAGCCCTGGCACAGATAGAGGAGAGGATGCGCCTCAAGACCTCCCAACTCGAGGACCTGCGGAGGGATGTCCTGAGGAAGGAGGGGGAGGCGAAGGACCTCTGGGAGTCTTACCTGACCCAGAAGGAGAAGTTCAGATCATTACTCACCAGTAAGGAAGGCGACGAGAGGCTGAAGGAGATCGGTGTCGTGGACGAGAAGCTGGACGAGACCGTTAAGAACTACGTCGACCTTCGTGTCAAGGAGGCTATAATGCGTTACAGGACCGGCGAGCTCGAGAAGGAGTTGAAGGAGCTGAAGTCCTCGCTGGCTGAGGCCAAGGCGGCGCTGGAGGAGTCTAACAAGTTCATGGACAAGGCGGGCGACCGCATAGAGACCTCTAGGACCATGCTTGAGATCTCCGACGAGATAAAGTTCGCCAACGCGCACCTCCTCTCTCTCGGCGAGGTTCCGGACGACGCTCCCTCCATGTACCAGACCTACCTCAAGACCTACAGCGATCTGAAGCAGAAGGCGGATGTGGTCGGCGAGAACAGGAAGAAGACCATAGAGGAGCTGGATGAGCGGAAGAAGATCTGGAAGAGCGTGATGGAGCACCTGACCGAGGAGATCAATCCCACATACCTCAGTGTGCTGGGCAGGGTCGGCGGTATGGGGAGCGTCCGCCTCTCAAACATGGAAGACCCCGACCACGCAGGCATAGAGGTTACGGTGGGTTTCAGGGGTGTCTCTCCAGTGGTTCTGGACGCTTACGCCCAGAGCGGCGGCGAGCGCGCGGTCTCCACCATGGCATTCCTTTTGGCCCTTCAGGATCACCTCAAGTCCCCTGTCAGGGCCGTCGACGAGTTCGACGTGCATATGGATCCCCACAATAGGGAGTCCATGATGAGGATGCTCTTCTCATTCATGAACGAGAACGCGGATGTCCAGTTCGTAGTTATTACCCCAAGCCAGCTCAGTGCCATAGGGGAGTTCGCGAACATAATATTCGTGCAGAACGTCCACGGAAGGTCGGAGGTGGTGAAGGCTGCCACAGCAAAGGCGTAAAGAGGAGTACTACGAGGAGCTCGCCAGGATAATAAACCTCTGCCAGAGCATAAGGACAAAGAGCGACGACCCGTTCCTCGTGGACATCCCGCAGAAGCTCATGATCCTGAAGAGGTTACTCCCACAGTGGAAGCTCCTCGACGAACTGCTCATGGACGCGGAGGCGATAAAGGAGCTCTCGCTCATGGTGAAGCTGCAGAGCGACTGGGTGAAGCGGCGCGCCTCCGGGCTCTTCATAGACCCATTCCTGGTGGAGGTTAAGGTTAAGATGCTAGGCAAGGAGTCCCTTGCCTCCGCCCTTCTCTCCTCGTGGCACCCGCTCATAGCCTCCGAGCAGCTCACGCCCCGGCGACTATCCGAGGCGCTGGACTACTGGAACGTCCTCCTCCCGCTCTCGCAGAGGATGAAGGAGCTGGAGGCGGCCGAACAGATGGAGGAGAAGACCCTCACGATCTCGGACCTTATACGCCTGAAGTTCCTCTCTGACAAGGTCTTCGACGAAGAGATCAAGAGGCTTCATGACGAACTAACGGAGGAGACCAAGGGAGGTCCGGTTGACTACTGGAGGTTCATAACTCGTGACAACTACGAGGAGACGGTAATGCGGGCATACACCCTCAGCTTCCTCATCTCCAACGGGCTCGCCAACCTGATAATCAACCCCGTGGAGGAGACCACCTCAGTGGAGGCCCTCCCCGGTCCCGGCCTGAAGCGGGGCGGTAAGTCTGTCCCAATATCAATCTGGTACCAGAAGTGGAAGGAGCTCAGAGGTGTTACCAGTGAGTGAGGATCCAACAATCTCGAGGAAGCTGAAGAAGGCCTCCCAGCTCCTACTTTACCAGCACCACCGTCTGCCGGGCGCGAAGGGATGGGAGCTGAGGAAGATCCTTGGAAAGGACTACATGAAGATCGTGAAGCTGCTTGAGAGGCGACTGGACGACCTGGGTCTTGAGGTCAAGGTGGTCTACGAGGACGGCCTCGACCACCCGAGTCCCACCGAGGACGATCTCGAGCAGGCGAGGTTCTACGTACTATCGAAGTCGCCGATACAGACCGGTGAGGCATCTTTGTCCGGGTGGAGGATCGACACCCTGGCCGTCCTTGCCGCTACCCTTGCCTTCATAACATCGAAGCAGGGGAGGGCGACGAGGAGGGAGGTGGAGGACCTCCTGCGGGAGAAGTTCCCAGACTGGAAGGTGGACCAAGACCTTAACCGTTTCATAAGGAGAGGATATCTCGACGAGGACGAGGAGGGCAACCTCTTCATAGGGTGGAGGACGAGGGCCGAGATAGACAGGAAGACGTTGCTCGGGATCATTGCTGGATCGTCCGCTGACGCATGGTAGCTGGAGCACTACCTCACACCACGACTTAACCTGCCTTAAGCCGGTAGCCTAAATAGGGCGATGGATTAACCGAACAGATAATCGACCTACTTGAGTATGACCTCTTCGCCTTCCTGCAATATGCTTACCCTCACCTTCGAGCTACCTTCAACCCTCTTCCTGAACTCCTCCGGGTTACTGCTCAAGCGATGCATGGGAACCGCGATCTTAGGGTTAATCGCCAACGCTGCCTCGGTAGCCTCGGCGTTGTTCATGGTATAGATGTCCCCGCTCGGGAGCAACGCCAAGTCCACCGGTCCGAGCTCTCTCATCTCAGGGATGAAGTCCGTGTCCCCGGCATGGTATACGGTCTTCCCCCCGATCGTTATCAGGTAGCCGACGCCATATCCCTTGGGGTGGAATGGAATCCCGGGGGACCTGAAGCGTTTAATGTTGTACGCTTGTACAGCCTTGACCCTCACCTTGCCGACGGTCGCCTCCTCCCCTGGCTTGAGCGTCTTGACGTTCCCACCGATCTTCGAGGCGCAGTCCGCCGGGGCGATTACAACCGTTTCGCTCCCACTGAGCTTACCTATCTTCTCTGGATCACAATGGTCCGTGTGGGAGTGCGTGACCAGTATCAGATCCGCCTTCTCAGAGGCCTCGCCATACATCTCCAAGTCGACGTAGACGATCCTTCCCTCGGTCGTGATCTGGAAGCTCGAGTGCGCCAGCCACCTTACTGAAACAACCAAAATGCCCACCAATTAAATTTAACAAACATCACATTTTACCTTTTCTCAAGTTTAGCTCTGGGGGGCAGTTCCCCTCTGGGGGTATGAGCGCCTGAGCCTGCTCTTCAGCGCCGCCCTCTCCTCCCTCAGAATCAGGTCGATGAAGTAGTCCATGTCCTTTACCTCAGAGATCGCCAAGGTCATCATCACGGGCTTCGGCAGCCCCCTCGCCACCAGCACCAGCGCCGCCGGCAGACCGTAGAGGCTCACGAGCTCCCCGCTCTCTATGGCCGACTTGTATATTCCGCGGAACCTCTCCGAGACCTTATCGGTCTCCGCCTTCTCAGCAGCCATCTGTGCGACCTCCAGGGGGTCATCGCTGAGCAGCCCTATCTTGCTGGAGCCGCACTCCGGGCACCTCACCTCGCCCAGGAACCTCTTTATCCGCAGATTCTCCACGTACCTGAAGCAGTTCGTGCAGACCGTGACCCTCGCTTCGTTGAGGAGCCTCGCCTTCCCCGACTCGATGAGGAGCCTCCTGAGCCTGTCCGCCGGGACCAAATCAGTCTTCCAGCTGAGCATGCTGACCCCTACCCTCGATATCGGCGAGAGCGGAAGATCCCCCTCCACGACCTTTATCTCGAACCCCCCTCCCCTCATCCCTTTTATCACCCTGATCGTCCCCTCCACGTCGAGATCCTTGAAGAGGACCTCCCTCATCGCCTCCCTCCAGATGACCGTGCCCCTGAGCCCGTCAACCAGCTGGGTCATCCCAACATCGCTTATGTCCGCGTTCTTCTCCACCACCCCGAACCTCTTGGCCACGTGGAGGAGCCTCCTCTTGAAGAGTCCTGTCCTCTCCACAGCAACCTGCGTGAGCCTCTCCACCTCCTCCGGCTTCGTCGCCGTCCCCCTCAGCACCTCTGCCACGACCTGCGGTTCGATCGCCGTCTTCAGGTAGATCCTGTAGGCGTCCTGCGAGGCCCCTACGCCGCTCCCGGTCCTCTGCGTCAGGAGGTAGCCGAGCAGCCTCGATAGGGTCTTGTTTATCATAAGCCCGAAGGCGCAGCTGACTATCACGTACCCCTCCCAACCCTCCACCGTGACCAGCCTGTCCGTCGGGACATCCCACCTCCCCTCCGCCTGCTCCTTCAGTTCCCTGAGGGCCCTGACCAGGAATTCCTTCGAAACCGGGTACTCCTTCAACAATTTTTCAACGGTCTCCTCCACGGACGTTCCGCCCCTCAGCATCTCCGCGACGCGTCCCCTTATCGCCCCCACCTCCTGCGCGATCTCGTAGGGAATGGGTATCTCGTCGCCGATCCAGTCCGGTATCGCGCCAGTCGGGTCCTCCTCCCCCCTTACGTAGACGACCTCGTTGTAAACCTGGATGATCTTCCACGGCCTTCCTCTCTCAATGAACTTCACCCCAGGCTCCCCGTACTCCGCCACGAAGGCCTCGTCCAGCATGCCCACCGCCTCGTCCTTCTCCTCGTCTATGACCACGTAGTGCCTCTCCTCGGGTATCATGGAGAGGTTCTCGAAGTAGTACTTGTAGAGGGCGTCGGAGGGCCTAGGCTTTAGGACGAGCCTCTCCTCAGGAATGTACATCGCGAACCTCGGCCTCCTACCGCTCATATAATCCAGAACCTCCAGCAGATCCTCCTCCTTCAGGTCCGAGAAGGGGCATGCGCCCCTTACCACGTCGAGGATCTCGTCCAGCTTCAAGCTCCTGTCCTCAAGAAGGAGACCCGCCACCTGGTGTGCCAGGACATCCAGCGGCCTCGTCACGATCTCCACATCCTCAAGCTCCTCCCTTAGGCCCCTCCTCGCGATGACCGTGGACTCCAGCGCGTCGTCCGAGTTCATGGTGATCACGACACCCTTTGAGGTCCCTCCGACCCAGTGCCCTGCCCTGCCCACCCTCTGGAGTAGGCGGGTCACCTGCCTCGGCGAGTTGTACTGGACCACGAGGTCTACGCTTCCGATGTCTATGCCCAGCTCCAGAGAGGAGGTGCAGACGACGCCCTTGAGCTCGCCCTTCTTGAGGCTCGACTCGGTCTCCACCCTTGAGGACTTTGCCAGGCTGCCGTGGTGTATGCTCACCGGCATGTTGATGTCCCAGACCCTGAACTTGCTGGCTAAGACCTCGGCCTCAGACCTAGTGTTTGTGAAGATCAGGGTGGACCTCTGCTGGTCTATGAGCTCCTTGATCTTCCTTAGCCTCGCCGCCACCTCGGGGAAGGTGGCTAACCTCTCGGCGAGCTCAGAGTCCCTCTCGTCCGCCTCAGGGAGCATGACATCAAGCTTTGTGCTCTTTGCAACAGAGACCCTCACGATCTCGCACTCCCTGTCCTTGCCGACGAGGAACTGGGCGACCTTCTCGGGAGAACCTATGGTGGCGGAGAGCCCTATGATCTGCGGCTCCACTGCGGTTATCCTCCTCAGCCTCTCAAGCGCTATGGTGAGCTGACTCCCCCTCTTGTCGTTGGTAAGCTCGTGTACCTCGTCCACGACGACCCACTTGACCCTCAAGAGGTGCTTCCGGAGGATCCTCCCCGGGAGTATCGCCTGCAGGGTCTCTGGCGTAGTAATCATCACATCGGGGGGTGCCATGGCCTGCCTCCCCCTCTCCTTCGTCTCTGTGTCGCCGTGCCTCACGGAGACCTTCAGGTCCAGCCTGTTGCACCACCACTGGAGCCTGTCCAGCAGGTCCCTGTTCAGCGCCCTCAGCGGTGATATGTATAGGAGGCGTATCCCTCCCCTCCCACCCTCCCTTATCAGCCGGTCCAGTATGGGGAGGAAGGCCGCCTCGGTCTTTCCCGTACCAGTGGGCGCGATGACCAGGACGTTCTTGCCCTCCACTACGAACGGTATCGCCCTCTTCTGGGGCTCAGTGAACTCCCCGAACCCCCTCTCCCCTATTATCCTCTGAATGGGCTTGGAGAAGGTCGACAACAGATCGTCCATAAGTATCCGAAAAAGGGTAAAGCAAACTTCCTAATATCTTTGTCATCGTCATCGTCATCGTCATTGGAAACTCTGGTGTTGCCGCTGCTTGGCGGCTCGCAATCAGCCCCGCCACAGCAACACTTTTAATGTCTATGTTATCCACTTGCAACCATGAGAAAGAGCTTCATCTTGGTTGGAGTTTTAATAGGGATAGTGGTAACGCTAGCCACATGGTTTATCGAGACGCCCGGGCTCGGTCCCCTCGTCGGTGCGGTCAACTACGGCGTCCCGCTCCCGTGGCGTTCCGTGGTAGTCTATCCAGGCTCGCCTACGCTCATAGATTACTCCAACCTCGCAATCGACCTCGTCTTCTGGGTCGTGGTATTCGTCATCGTGGCGCTCGTCGCGAACAGGCTCGTTAAAAAAATAGGCTCCTCCGCCTCTTGGAAATGTTCTGCGAACAATCTGAAGAAATAGGATATAAGCCGAACCAGCAATATTCTCTTTGATGATACCGTTGCCTCTGGCATTCGTTCTGGCGAATGTTGAAACAGGAACAGAGAAAGAGGTGCTAGATAGTATAAAGAAGATTTCTGAAGTAAAGGCAGTGCACATGGTCTATGGCTTGTACGATATCGTAGCGATACTTGAGTCAGAGAATCTCAAGAAGCTACGGCAAATTGTGACGAAGGAAATCAGGCGACTGGATAACGTAAGATCGACCGTGACCATGATAGTTATCGAGTGAAACCTCTGAGCAGGCTTTACGTCCTCCCAGCCCGAGTCTGGGGACTTCCTGCTTTTGAGAAAGATCATCATCGGTAATGGAAAGTCTCTAATTTTACTGAGACGGTAATATGGTTGGATGGTTAACCCTCCATTGCCCTCCTCGACCAAGCTCTTTGATATAGGTGGCCCTCTGCACAGAGGAGAGTTTCTCAGGAGACCGAACCGTTTTACAGTGGTCCTCGAGTCGCAGGGCGGTGAGGTGATGTGCCACCTCCATGACCCCGGAAGGCTTAAGGAGCTCCTGATCCCCGGCGTTGAGCTGCTCTACAGAGGCGTAGGATCCGAGGGGAGAAAGACTGTGTGGGATATCGTCGCGGTTAGACGCGGCGGTATTTGTGTCGTTCTGGACTCAAGGATACCCAACAGGGTCTTCAAAGAGCTCATCGGGAGATCCGTTCTCAACTTCAAGATCCTCAAGGAGGAGTACGCCTTCGAGGGTTCGCGGATGGACTTCCTCTTGGAAAGGGGCGGCGAGAGGTTCCTCACCGAGGTCAAGGGCTGCTCCCTCTGCGAGAACGGGAAGGCACTATTTCCAGACGCCCCGACCTTGAGGGGCAGGAGGCAGATTGAGGACCTCATGAGGTGGACAACCCTCGGTGGCAGATCCCTGCTCGTTTTCATCATCCTCCGCCCGGACGCAGACTCAGTATCGCCCAACTGGAGTACCGACCCTGACTTCTCTAGGACGCTCAAATCTGCCATAGGAAAGGGTCTCCAAACGCTGGCCGTGAAGGTCTCCTTTGAGGAAGAGACTGCCGCGTTATCGTTCAGGGGCTCTGTGCCTGTCGTCGTATAAGACACGAATTCTTCGCGATGCTTCCTGTAAACTAATATAACCCCAAAAACAGAAGAAAACATCATGGTTCAAATTGGCATACTCACAACCTATGATCCCGTACCCCTCGAGGTGGAGGAGAAGGCAAGGGCTCTCGGCAGGGCCTTGGCAGAGAGCGGTGCCATAGTTATCACGGGCGGCAACGGAGGGTTGATGACCGTCGTAGCAGAGGCAGTGGCCAAGGCAGGGGGCGTAACCGTGGGCATACTTGCGCGCGAGCTGGAGGATATAGAACCGGATCACAAGTGGTACAACCCCTACAACACCGTGAAGATCAAGACGGGTCAGACCTTCACCGCCAGGAGTTCCACGGTGGTCAGGAGCAGCGACGCAGTCATAGTCGTGGCAGGCGGCGTCGGCACGCTGACGGAGACGGCCATAGCCTACAACCTGAGGAGGCCCGTCGTGGTCCTGAAGGGTAGTGGAATGATGGCTGACAGGCTGCCGAAGCTCTTCCCGGATGGCTACCTGGACCACAGGCGCCTGATCAAGATCAATTTTATAGAGGATCCAAGGGAGGCCGCTTATACCGCGGTGAGGCTTGCCAAAGGATCCTTGAGGTGACCTTACCGCCCCTTCTCCATCAAGTAGTCATAAGCCGACAGAGCTGCCACCGCCCCGTCGCCCGCGGCTATTATGGCCTGCCCATACTTCAGGTCCGTTATGTCCCCTGCGGCGAATATACCCCTGCAGCTCGTCCTCTGCTCCCTGTCCACGATCACCTGCCCGATCTTGTTGATCCTCACGAGGTGCTTTATGTAATCCAGCTTGATCTCCCTCCCGACCTCTATGAAGACCCTCTCCGCCATGAGCTCCTTTACCTCGCCCGTTTTCACGTCCTTTATAAGGACTCCCTCCACCTTTTTCTCCCCCCTTACCTCCTTGACCTCGGAGTTGAGCACTGGCTCCACGTTCGGCATCCCCCTCACCCTCTCGACGAGTATCTCGTCCGCCCTAAACCGTTCTCTCCTATGGATCGCGTAAACCTTACTCGCATACTTGGCGAGCAACTCGACCCCCTGCAGGGCAGCGTTACCACCTCCCACAACCGCCACCACCCTGTTTCTCGCCAGTGGCGCGTCGCATGTGGCGCAGGTGCTCACGCCCCTCCCGAAGAACTCCTCCTCTCCGGGCACGTTGAGCTTCTTATACGAGCTACCGCCGGTCACTATGAGCACCCTCGCCAAGAACTCCCCCTCGCTGCTGATAACCTTGAACCTATCACCAACCCTCTTGACCCTCTTAACCTCCCCCACGAGGATCTCAGTCCCAAGCTCCTTGATCTGCCGTTCAAAGACATCCGCCAAGGCGATGCCGCTCCTCTCCACAAATCCGGGGTAGTTCTCGAGGTATCCCGTCAGGAGAATCTGACCTCCGATATCCTTGCTTATCAGCAGAGTTTTCAGGAGTTTTCTTCTAGTGTATATGGCGGCCGTTATGCCCGCTGGGCCACCGCCGACAATTATCACGTCGTAGGTCTCTGCCATCAAACTCACCAGCCTGTTTTAGATTACGCGGAACCTAATATAAATCCGTCAGCATCCTCTCCGGTCCAGTCCAGCTGGGCGCCGACTGCCGGACCTGATTTTTTAAGAGAGAGGACAATCCTTAAATCCCAATGCTTTTTAAATGAAAGGCTCGTGAATCACGATGGACGTGATATCCTACTTGATAATTGGTGCGGCCGTAGTAATCGTACTGGGGTTGATAGTCTGGTTCATATTCGTATACAACAGGTTCTACACGCTCAAGAACTCCGCCGGCGCAACCTTGGGGCAGATTAGGGTCGCCATGAAGAAGAGGCTCGACATGATCGAGCAGCTCCTTGGTGCCGTGAAAAGCTATGCCAAGTTCGAGAGGGAGACGCTGGAAAAGGTTACTGCCATGAGAGCCCAGGTCGGGACGGCCGGGGCAGAGGCCCTGAGGAGCATTGACGCAGAGTCTAGGAGGCTCTTCGGCGGCATCGTCGCGGTGGTGGAGAACTACCCTGACCTGAAGACCGCAACCACGGTGACAAGCCTCATGGACTCCGTGAAGGGCATTGAGGATGAGATAGCAAGGCAGAGGTACACCTACAACAACATAGCGCAGGAGTTCAACATCAAGATGGACGTTGTTCCGTCCAACTTCGTGGGTCGCATAATCGGTATGACCAAGATGGGGTACCTCCAGTTCGAGGAAGCCGTGGAGAAGCCCCCGACTATAGCCTTCTAAGGGTAAGCGACCTTGGCGGAGACAAGACAGATACTCGCCCTGGTGGTCCTGACCCTCTCGGTGGGGGCCGTAGGCCTATTTCTTTTAACGTACGTCCCATCCCTTCTAGAGGGCGATGTGCTGGTGGACCAGTACAGCGCGGTCCTCTACCCCAACGGGACGCTCGTGGAGACCTACGTCTACAACGTGAAGTCCTCGGGGGAGTACAGGATGCTCTACAGGTCGTGGGAGGCCCCTCTGGTGGTAGGGGCATCGGACCTCGGATACCCTCATGTGGAGCTCCTGAGCGCGGCGGGGCCGGACAACACCGTCGTGTACGCCAAGGACTACCGCTCCTCCGTCTGGGTGGAGCCCCGCTACAACCAGAGCCGCTCCGTCATCTCGGCGATTCTGTCCCTGGCCGAGGACAACGAGGTGGGGGTCTACAATCCGGACAGGTTCGAGGCAGGGAGCTATACCGTCCAGTACACCTTCAAACTGAGACCCCCTGTGGAGTATGACGGCACCTACGCCCACTTGAACGTCAAGTTCGCCAGCCAGCACCTGAAGTACCGCAGCGCCACGATAACAATCGAGGGCGCCTCCAACGTCGTGGCGGTCTACCCGCACCCACCCTCCCTAATTGTCACCAACAGGGGTGACAGCATAGTTATCAGTGGCTCCTCCTCCGAGAACGAGCTCCTCGAGGTGGAGATGCTCCTCAACAGGGATGCCCTCACCTTTATTGACGGGTTCCCACAGCAGTACAGCGATGTTAGGATCCTGACAGAGCAGGCAAACACCGCCTACAACGCCCAGTACTACGCGGGCGTGGCGGTCAACACCTTGGCAAAGATAATGCTCCTCGCGACCCCCCTGATATTCCTGCTCATCTACATGGCCTACGGCAGGGAGAGGACCTTCGGCGTACCAGAGTTCCTCAGCACCGTGCCCAACAACAAGAGGAGGCCTTGGTTCGTCAATCTGGTCTACAAGGGGGACACGGTGGACTTCGACCAGAACGGGTATTACGCAACCATACTCGACCTGCACAGAAAGGGCAAGATCAAGATGACCTCCAAGGATGTCGGCGGCGGCCTGAGGATACAGGTGCTGACCACCCAGAGCGACGACGAGTATGAGACCGAGGTTCTCCACTTCCTGAACGGGCTCTCGGCGAACGGAATGGTGGATACGGACATGATCAAAACGCGCGTGACCTCCTACACCGACCACAGGAGGGCCTCCTCGCTCATGGGGCTCAAGACGGAGCTGCAGCACCTCACCAGTCACAGAAACTCCCGCGTCTCCTCGCAGTACGCCAGCAACGGTAGGAAGAGAGTCCTGCCGGTAATCCTCATCGGCGTGACACTGCTCATTGCCTCGATCGCGCTGGGCGCCGTCCTCCCCAACGTTGAGTCCTTCCTCATAGAGGCGGTCGTCGCGTCATTCATAGTAATCATACAGTGCGTCATCGCCCTCGCCTTCCCGTCGGCGCTCTTCGGCAGGTGGAAGGGGGAGGAGTACAAGGAGAAGCTCGAGTGGGATGCCTTCAAGAGGATGCTCTCAGACATGGCTGCCATCAAGAAGTATGCCCCCCAGGACCTCTCCATGTGGGGCGAGTGGCTGGTCTACGGCACCGCCCTTGGCGTGGGCGACAATGTGGTGAAGGCAATGAAGGACCTGGACATCAAGCTCGAGGAGGTTAGATACGCCCCCTACATACCCTTCATGTTCCGACCCATAGTGGTGGCACGCATCCCTGCCGCGGCGGGTGGCGGACGCGGTGGCGGGTTCGGCGGAGGGGGTGGCTTCGGTGGTGGCGGGTTCGGAGGCGGTGGCGGCGGGGCAAGGTAGGGCACCAGTCTTTTTCCATCACTTTTTCCTTCTCCCTTCCATCGACAAGCGATTATACCAGAGGCGCGAATTATTATCAGAGGGCAGAACTATGCGGGAATTTGACCTCATCGTTATTGGAAGCGGATCTGGATTGGACGTGGCCGATGCTGTTGCGGAGTCTGGGCAGCGGGTAGCCATCGTGGAGAGGGGCCCCCTCGGCGGGACGTGCCTCAACAGGGGTTGCATCCCGTCGAAGATGCTTATACACAGCGCAGACGTTATGGAGACAATCAATACCGCCGAGCAGTTCGGCATAAAGGTGAAGGGCTATGAGGTGGACTTTGCCTCCATAGTGAAGCGGGTCACCGACGATATCGACCACGACTCCGCCGAGATCGAGAAGAGCCTGAGGAGCTCAAAGAACCCAGTCCTCTTCAAGGAGGAGTGCCGGTTCATTGACCATAAGACGCTCCAGGTCGGGAACGAGACGATTAAGGCAGAGAAGGTGCTGATAGCAGCCGGCAGCAGGGCGAAGATTCCAGACATCAAGGGGCTTAAAGGATCAGGCTTCATCACCAGCGACGAGGCGCTCAGGCTGAAGGCGCAGCCAAAGGCGCTGACGATACTGGGCGGAGGGTACATCGCAGCCGAGCTGGCGCACTTCTTCGGCTCCCTCGGGACCGAGATCAACATCGTACAGAGGGGTAGGCTGCTCGTGCCCAACGAGGACGAGGATGTATCCTCGCAGTTCACCCGCCTCTCGTCTCATAGGTACAATGTACTTACAGGCTATCAACCCGTTGCGGTCTTAAAGCAGGGCGATATTTTTGCGGTCACCGTTGAGAGCGTGGAGACGAAAGAACAGAGGACCTTAAGGTCGGACCAGCTCTTGGTCGCCACCGGAAGGCCCCCCAACTCCGACCTACTAGACCTCGAGAAGACCGGCGTGAAGACGGACGAGAAGGGGAACGTGGTGGTCGACCAGTTCCTCGAGACAAATGTCAAGGGGATCTTCGCGCTGGGGGACATCATCGGGCGCTACCCCTTCAAGCACGTCGCCAACTACGAGGCCCAGTACGTCTATGATAACATCATGGACCCTGATAATAAGGTGCCCGTGGACTACACCGCCATGCCCCACGCCGTCTTCACCTCGCCGCAGATCGCGGGGGTGGGTAAGACCGAGCAGCAGCTGAAGGCCGAGAGCGCGGAGTACCTGGTGGGTGGCTACAGCTACTACGACACGGGGATGGGCAAAGCCATAGAGGACCAGACCGGCTTCGTGAAGTTCCTCGTCGACAAAAGGACGCAGAAGATCCTTGGGTGCCACATAATGGGCACGAACGCCTCGACGCTGATCCATGAGGTCCTCGTCGCCATGAAGTCCGGAGACGGCACAATAAGGAGCATAACGGGCGTCGTCCACATCCATCCTGCCCTCCCTGAGGTTGTGAAGAAGGCAGCCCAGAACCTTCAGTAGCCAGGGAAGTTCTCCACCCTTATCTTTTCAGCAGGCACCCTCAGCGCTTTTAGATGGTTCACGCAGTCCGTCACCAGAGCCGGCGGTCCGCAGACGTAGAAGACCCTCTCAGCATAGTCGGGTACCTCCTCCTGAATCATCTGGAGGTCTATATGCTCACGTCTCCCTTTCCACCCCTCGCCCGGGCGCGAGAGTGCATGAACAACTCTGAGGTTCCTATTCGCCTCCTCCAGGCGGTCAAACTCGTCCTTGAATGCTATGCTCTCCTCGCTCCTGTTCCCGTAGAGGAGGAGTATGTTGGATTCCACCCCTTTATCGGTACAGTACTTGATCATACTCCTCAAGGGCGTTATCCCTATGCCGCCCGAGATCATCCCAACCTTCGGGCGCTCGCCCTTGAACGTGAAGTTTCCGTAGGGCCCGTCTATCTGAACCGTGTCCCCAACCCTGAGTTCATCCAAGGCCGCGGAGAACTCGTGGCTCGTTATCTTCTTGGTGAACTCGATAAAGTCCTCCGTCGGGCTACTGGATACTGTCAGAGGCTTGGTCTTGCGATCGCCACCGACGGGGACCGTAATCAGCATGAACTGCCCGGGGTCGTAGTTGAAACCATCGGGTCTTGAGAACCTGAAGCTCTTGACGTCGGCGGTGCGCCGTATTATCTCCTGCGCCCTGACCTCAAACTTCATGGCAAACACCTGAGTCTACTATCAGTAAGAGGTCTTTTGCTTGAATAACTTGCGTTCCCTTGAATGATCTTCAGAGTAAAAGGGAATGGGATGAGCCTAGTTCGTTGACCGCTCTCTAGGTTGCGCTCATCCTTTTGAAGGCAAGAGTTCCCACACCTACCATAACCGCGACGAAGGCCAGCGAAACCACCACATCCTCAACGAGCGGAAAGTTGTATATCCCCAGAAGCGCCCCCCTCATCCCGTCCACAATGTAGGTCAAAGGATTGGCGCGCACCACGATCATCAGCCAATCGGGCAGTCCGCTCAGCGGATAGAGCGCCCCGCTCAAGAAGAAGAGCGGCATTACCACGAAGCTCTGGATCAGGCCGAAGCCCTCGAAGCTGCTCATCTGCGAGCCTATCGCCAGTCCGATGCTGGTGATCCCAATCGCTACGAACAGCAGAAACAGGACCAGTATCACCACCGCGTATACCGTGTACTGTATCCCAAAGAAGATCCCAAGCACCAGGAGGATAGATCCCTGGATCAGCGCGTCCGTGCACCCGCCAAGCATCTTCCCCACGAATAACGTCGTCCTTGAGAGTGGCGCTACCATCACCTCCTTGAAGAAGTCCAGCTTCTTGTCCCACACAATGTACAGTCCAAAGAATATTGACGTGAACAAAACGGTCATCATCAGCACTCCCGGAAAGATGAAGGTCTGGTACCCTGTTCCGCCGAAAGAAATCGCCGAACCCAGCCCTCCCCCGAACGCCACAAGCCATATCAGGGGGTTCACCACCGAGGAGATGATCCTCGACCTCTCCCTCAAAAATACCTTCACTTCCCTGTACCAAAGCGCGTACAGTCCAGTAAGCTCGCTCATTTGCCGGTCGCCCTCGTATACCTCTCTTCTAAGCTCTCGGCACCCTCTGCCCTTATCTCCTTGCCCGTCAGCTGCAAAAACACATCGTTCAGCGTCGGCTCCCTCAGCTCCACGAAGGATGCGTCCCCCAGATTGCACAGAACCTCCTGTATGTGTGCACCGACCTCGGAAAGCACAATCGAGACGTCGCCGTCCTTCGCCTCCACCTTGCTGACGTACGGCAACGCCCTTATCTTCTCCAAGTTGGGCTCCTTCACCTTCGCCTTTATCATGCTCTTCCCTATCTGCATCTTCAGGTTGGCGGGGGAGTCCAGCGCTATGATCTTCCCGTGGTCTATCACAGCCACTCGGTCGCAGAGCCTATCGGCCTCCTCCATGTAGTGCGTCGTGATCAATATTGTAACCCTCCCCTCCCTGGCTAGCCTCTCGATGTACTCCCAGATGTGCTCCCTCGTTTGCGGGTCTAGCCCTAATGTCGGCTCATCTAGAAGCAGTATCTTCGGCTTGTGCAGTAGGCCGCGGGCTAGCTCCAGCCTCCTCCTCATTCCTCCCGAGTACGTCTTTACACGGTCGTTCGCCCTGTCCTTTAGATCCACCAGCGTCAGCACTTCATCAATCCTCTCCCTCCTTACCTCAGCCGGGACGCCGAACATCAGCGCGTGCAGGTACAGGTTCTCCCACCCGGTCAATAAATCGTCCGAGCTCGGCGCCTGGAAGACCATTCCGATGGACCTCCTCACGTGGCCGGGCTGCTTAATAACATCAAAGCCGTTGATCATCGCGGTTCCCTCGGTGGGTCTAAGGAGCGTGGCAAGCATGGAGAGTAGAGTTGTCTTTCCGGCACCGTTCGGACCAAGGAGACCGAAGATCTCCCCCTCATCTATGGAGAGATCAACGTGATCCACCGCTACGAGGCTCTTGAATGCCTTTGTGATACCCTCGGTCTTGATGATCACAATATTCCCCCCTTCCTCGCTCAGATAATGTGCGGACGGCACTCCACAAAATCAACCTTTTACTACTATATATATTGACTGGGTGCATCAGCTCGCAGGTCGTGCCCTCGTTGCCCTAACCAGCGAGATCCTAACAAATTATATCGTGATTTATGAATATATCGATATATTTAAATATTGCTAGAAACCATCGTAATTCGATGAAAGATGAGCAAGATGAAAGACCTTCTGGAGTGCCGGGCGGGCGTGCTCAAGGCGCTATCCGATCCGGTCAGGCTCAAGATAGTGGAATTTTTGAAGGGCGGGGAGAGGTGCGTCTGCGAGATCATTCCGTTTCTTGGCAGGTCCCAGTCCACCACATCGAAGAACTTGGACATCCTCTACAGGGCTGGCATACTCGATAGGCGGGTGGACGGCAAGCGGACCCTGTACAAGATAAGGAGCCCTAAGGTCTTCGACCTACTGAAGGAGGTGGACGCCGTGGCCTTGGAACAGCTGTCGTCCTTCTCAAAGACCGCTAGGATACTGGAGGAGTCGCTGAAGAGCAAGTAATACCACTGCGAAGGCGTGGCATAATGCTCCTCGATCTGTTGCTGCCCCTGCTGGTTGCCGGGCTCACGACCCTGACCGATTACGTGGCACTGCACGTGCTCACCTGTCTAGTCCCCGCCTTCTTCCTTGCCGGCGCCATGAACACCTTTCTGTCGAGGGACACGATCGTCCGCTATCTTGGTTCGTCGGGGAGGAAGACCGTCTCATTCCCCTTGGCCGCCGTCTCGAGCATAGGTCTTGCCGTATGCTCCTGCACGGTCATACCCATCGCATCTGGGCTCTACCGGCGGGGGAGCAGCCTAGGCCCTGCCTTCATATTCCTTTGGACCGCCCCGGCCCTGAACGTGCTCACCATCGTCTACAGTGGGGCAATACTGGGGCTCGGCATGACCGTCATGAGGATCGTGGCGGCCCTCTCCACCGCCTTCATAGTGGGGCTGGTCATGGTCTACGTCTTCAGGCGCGAGGAGAGGGAGAGAGCCGAGAAGGCGAGGTCAAAGCCCTCAACAGCGGGGGGCGGCGGCCCCATAAGCTGGAGGAGATCCCTGCTGTTGCTGCTACTGCTGGTTGCTACCCTCCTGTTGCCGAACTACCTGGGGATCGGGCGGCCCTATCTGGAGAAGGTCCTGATCTTCTCGGTGCCGTTCGCCGTGACCCTGATCTACGCGTATAAGGCGTTCAAAACTGAGGAGATCAAGGAATGGCTCCACGAGACTTGGTGGTTTGTCAGGATGATCTTCCCGCTCCTCTTGGCTGGCGTGTTCGTCGTAGGGGTCGTGGGGGCGATCATCCCAGAGTTGTGGGTCCAGCAGGTGTTGGGTGGGAACGGCATCCTTCCCACTTTCTTGGCAAACCTTCTGGGCTCGGTCATTTACTTCTCGAGCTTGACCGAGTCGCCGTTCGTGAAGATGCTCATGAATCTGGGGATGGGCAAGTCGCCGGCGCTGGCCATGCTCCTGACCGGTCCGGGGCTGAGCCTGCCGAGCATGCTGGCCATAATGAGGATCTTCACCGTCAAGAAGGGAGCGGTGTACATCATCACAACCATCATCCTATCCACCCTCGCAGCCTTCGCCTTGGGGAACCTCTTCTGGTAAAATACTGATGAAACTCGCTCAGTATCTGAAAGCTTATTATAACAAAGCTCCGAGACTTCTCTGGGAAGAAGCTATGCCCAGAAAGAGTTGGTCCGAGAAGTTGAAGGACAGCAAAGGTCTGCCGGTGGTAGAAGAGATTACCGACAAGAGGAGCAAGAGGTGGGGAACAGGCACAGTGGTCATCCCCGCGCCGATGGAGGTCAACGAAATAATGTCAAGGGTGCCCAAAGGAAAGGTCATCACCATCAACGAGATCCGTTCTGCCCTCGCCAAAAAGCACGGAGCGACCATAGGCTGCCCGATAACAACAGGCATCTTCGCCTGGATCGCGGCGAATGCAGCCGAAGAGGAGAAGACGAAGGGCAAAAAGACCATCCCGTACTGGCGCACCCTCAAGGTCGGCGGTGTCATCAACGAGAAGTACCCCGGCGGGGTTGAGGGGCAGAAGCGGCTCTTGGAGAGAGAGGGGCACACCGTCGTCCAAAAGGGAAAAAAGTACGTCGTCGCCGATTACGAGAGGTCATTGGCAAAGCTATGAGCGCCGACAAAATCAAACGTCTCTGCGTTGCCCTTTGGGGCTCCTGATTTGCTACCCCACATCAGAGCTTGGTAAACCGATAGGTTTATTTTTTGGTATACCAAAAAGTATACGGTGAAAGAATGTCCGTAGTAAGCGTGAAGGTTCCAAAGCGTGTAAAAGAAGACATGGAGAAGCTCAAGGACAGGGTCAGCTGGCCTGAGGAGATACGGTCCTTCATAGCCAAGAAGCTCGAAGAGGCCAAGAACCGCGAGACCGTGGAGCAGGTGGAAGAGTTGCTCGGCACCATGCCGGTTCAGCCCAAGGGGACGGTTTCGATGCTTGTGAGGGAGGACCGTGGTAGTCATTGACGCCTCTGCGCTGGCATCCTACTCTCTGAGAGAGGAGGGATCCGAACCGATCAGGATCCTGCTTGAGAGAGGGGCCGTAAGCATAGACCTCGTCGTTAAGGAGAGCTGCAACGCCGTACTCCTGGCGCACAGGCGCGGGCTTATTAACGCAGAACAGTCCCGAAGAGCACTCAAGGTGCTACTGATGCTTGCAGATACAAACGTAAAGATGCATCCACAGAGGGACCTCCTCGAGGACGCATTCAAGATCGCTTCGGAGAATAATGTGACGATTTATGATACGCTCTACCTGGTATTGGCGAAGAAATTGAGTGCCACGCTACTATCGAAAGATGCCAAACAGATCGAAGTGGCAAAAAGAGTCGGTGTGAAGACCGTTCCCTTCTGATACCCACCGTCCAATAGTCATGTGAACTACCCCTCCCTGAAGGAAGGGGACTTCCCGCCGATAAAGTTAAATCGACAAATCGTAATTAGTAAATCAAGGGTGAAAACATGGCGGAGCAGGTGATAAAGATATTCGGGGGAGAGCCGCCCTGCGCCAAGTGCAAGGCAACCGAGAGGGTTGCCACTGCGGCCGTAGCGGAGCTGGGGCTCAGCGCAAAGGTCGTCCACATCTCGGCCATGTCGGAGGAGGCGGACAGGTACGACATCATGCTGACCCCCGCGGTGGTCATAAACGATAAGGTGATCCTGTCCGGCAAGGTCCCTACGAAGGAGGAGTTCAAGAAGATCCTCCAGAAGGAGATGGGGGGTAACTAAGATGGTCAAGGTGGAGTTCTTCACAGCCGAGCCGCCTTGCGCAGGATGCGTGGAGCTTCTGAAGATAGCCGATGTCATTGCGAAGAAGTACGGCAAAAAAGTCAACGTCGTGAAGCACATCGGTCCGTGCGACGAGTTCAAGCGCTACAACCTAACGATGGTTCCAGCAGTTGTATTCGAGGAGGGGAGGATAATGATCATGGGGGTATGCCCGGACATGGAGACTTTAACTGCATCCCTCCGGGAGCTGGGGGTGGACTGAGTGCCGCTGAAGATAGAGGTATTCACGTCCCAGCCCTCGTGCTCTGGAGGGCGTTTAATGCTCAGGCTGGTGGACGAGATAAAGGAGGAGTACGGAGACAAGGTGGAGGTAGAGGTCTACAGGGGTCCCTCCGAGAAGGCTAAGGAGTACGGCCTGGCCGTCAGCCCCGCAATAATAATCGACAGGGACGTGCGGATAATAGGAGTCTGCCCGACCAAGAAGACCCTCAGAGAAGCGATCAGGGAAGCGGGCGTCCTGTAAAGGCTAGATCTTCCGAATGGTGGGTCAGCTGCTCTAAAACTACTAACCCTTCTCTCACTCTAGCTGAAGTCCCAACGGCTTTAAGCGCTCAAAGTCTGTATCCTTCGTCTTTAAAGACTCTTCCTCTGCCAGTGCCGTAGCCGCAATCAAAAGGTCAGCATCGGGCAACATCTCGCCCTTATTTTTGAGCTTATCATACAGCGCGCAGTACCTCAGCACAACATCATTGTGGACGTCAACAACCTCATAAGCCTCCTCAAGCAGCCTTTTGGTTCTCTCCCTTTTACCGGGTCTAATGCCCCTGAGGACCTCGATCAGCGTAATCACGGAGACCCTGCCCGCCTCAAATTCCCCGCCCTTCAGCGCCTCAATAACCGCGGACGTGTCAAGTATCAAGCTCTGTTCCCCGCCGCTAACGGCCGCCCTCTCTCATCCTGAAGGATCTTCTGAACCCCTTGGACGATGCCTCGATCTCTGCAAGTTCCTCAGGCGTGAGCAGTTCCCTGAGCTCCTCATACGCCTTCTCTTGCCTAAGCCTCAGGTTCTCGCTGTAGAGTTCCATAAGGTACTCCCCCCATTCTCTATCCCTCTTTGCCCTCTGAAGGGCCTTCTTGACGCGGGGAGGAACAGAGATCGTCACGTACCTCTCATCCTTTCCGGAGCTAATTTTTAGCCACCATATAACTACATAACTATGTAACTATTTAAACACTGCGACGCAAGGTTAAACATGGAACAACGGCTACCTCTGAACAACCTACTCTATTCCTGATAAAGTTATATCGAACCGAGTCCAATTCTCCTCTGTGGTACATTATGAAGATCGAGAGGGTTCCCGGCACCAATAAGAAGCACAAGGTCTTTCTGTATGCCCTGAGCACCTGCGCCTGGTGCAAGAAGACGAAGAGGCTCCTTCAGGACAAGGGGGTCGAGTTCGAGTTCGTGGACGTCGACCTCTGCAGCGAGGAGGACCTAAAGAGGGTAAGGGCGGACATAACTAGGAGGGGCGCGGGCATGACCTTCCCCCTAGTTATTGTGGACGACAAGACGCTGGTCGTCGGGTTCCGCGAGGACAAGATTGAGGAGGCCCTTGCGGGTTGATAACCCTCGATCAGGTTAGGCAGAGGGTCGCGAGCAACGCAAAGTCCAGCGGCTACGAGCTGAACCCTGATCCTGCCTTCCTGAAGGACCTCCTTGAGGGTCTCAAGACCAACGAGGCGCGCTTCGGCTACCCCTCCTGCCCCTGCAGGATCGCCACCGGCAGGTTCGATGTAGACAGGGACATAATATGCCCATGCGACTACCGGGACCCAGATGTGGAGGAGTTCGGCGCCTGCTACTGCGCGCTCTACGTTAGGAAGGACATCTACGAGGGCAAGGTCAAGATACAGCCTGTGCCGGAGCGGAGACCGCCCGAGAAGCAGGCCAGGGCGTTCGCGGTTGCCACAGGTTCCACGCCCACTGGAGAGCCGGCCGCGGCCGTGGCAAAAGAACCATCCGAGGAATTGGAGGGCGAGGGCAAGATGAAGTTCTGGTACTGCAAGCAGTGCGGCTACGTCGTCTTCCGGGAGGAGCCGCCGTACATCTGCCCCATATGCAAGGCGAAGAGGGAGATGTTCGCCGAGGTAAAACTGAGGACGACGACCGTCTAGCTTCTTCCTCGACCGTCTTTCCTGCGCCCTCATTTCTTTACCTTTATCTCGATTTGCTTCCAGTCCTCTCTTATGCCCCTTAAGGAGGTCACAGCCCCTCCCACCATTCCTCCAAGGATCTTGACGACGAAGTCGTTCAGGTCTATCTCCTCGCCGTCAACAAGCAATTTGACGTTCAACAACTCACCTCGAAATAACATCGGTTGACTACGACAGATAAGCCTTCCGAGCGAGAAATTGCCCATCTTCTCCGGCTCTCTTGTCCATCAAGAATCTAATAATAACAACCCTGGCCTCATGGGAAGCTAGGTTCCTTCTATTTTTATAAAACCGCGCTGATTAAAAGAAGCTCGTCAGCCGTCTCTGCGTCTCCATCCCCTTCACGAGGCCCGAGACGCGCACGCCCACCCTCCTCGCCTCGATCTCGGACTCGCCGAGGAACCTCTCGAAGAGTTCCTTAACAGCCCCCCTCAATACCCCCACATCGTCCGTTGGGCTCTCAAGGGTCCTAGAACGGGTTCGGATGCTCAGGTCCTTCATGACCGCCACTATACCGACCGACTTGAAGCTGAGCCCCCTCTGCACGAGACTCTCATGGATCTCCTTGCACAGCCGGTCCGTCACCTCTATAATCCCTCGCAGATCCAGCGTGTCCTCCTTCAGCGTTGCGATCCTGCTTATGGACTCCGCCTCCCCCCTCTCTTGGACGGGCTCGTCGTCTATGCCATTCGAGGCATTGTGCAGGTAGGTGCCGAGGCTCTTCCCGAAGCACTCGATCAGCCTCTGCACGTCATAATTCGCCAGGTCACCGATGGTCTTTACCCCTAGAGCCTCCAGCCTCTCCGCCGTCTTCTTCCCCACGCCGATCAGGCTATCCGCTGGGAGTGGGGAGAGAAAGGGAACGACCTCCCCCGGTCGAACAACCGTGAGACCGTCGGGCTTCTTGGCATCCGCCGCTATCTTTGCCACGACCTTGTTGGGTCCCACGCCCACCGAGCACGTGAGCCCCTCCCTGTCCCTGACCTCGCCCTTTATCAGCTGGGCGAGCGCGGCAGCCCTCCCAAAGTCCCCCTCAACCCTCCGGCTGACCTCGAGGTACGCCTCGTCTATCCCTACCCGCTCGAAGTCGTCGGCGTTGCCCCTAAGGATCGTCGTTACCCTCTCCGAGACCTCCTCGTAGTAGTCATGATCCACCGGCAGGAATACGGCCTCCACACCCTTGAGCCTCTTCTTTGCAAGGATGATGGGCATCCCAGACCTGACGCCGAACCGCCTCGCTATGTAGTTGGCGGTGCTCACGACACCGCTCTCCTCGGTTCGTCCGGAGTAGACGCAGACCACCACGGGCTTATCCCTTATGGACGGGTTCCTTCTCTCCTCCACCTGTGCAAAGAAGTAGTCAAGATCCACCAGCATCACGACTCGGGTCTGCAAGGTCGCTACCCCAAGCATCCTCATGTATTCCATACCCATCGCCGTACTTTAAGCCCTCGTTGGAATGCATAAATAACCCCTCCTCTGAGTATAATGCACCCTGATGGATGGGCAGGGAGGGTTATGACCTCAAGCAACAAGGATCGCCTGAACGGGCTGTGTAACGTTGCTAAAAAAATTGGGGCTGTGGATGCCAGACTGATTGGAGCAGGAGATGTCGTAGTACGGAACTGGGTCCGGCTAAAATGCCAATTTGGATGCGGCGGTTATGGGAGATCACTCACATGCCCTCCCTATACCCCAACGCCCGAAGAGTTCAGGAGGATCCTGAAGGAGTACCGTTGGGCCATCCTCATCAAGTTCGATGGGCGAAGAGAGGAGGACGAGGTTCACGACCACATGATCAAGATCGAGAGGGAGGCCTTTCTTGGTGGACACTACGCGGCGTTTGGGCTCGCTGCCGGGCCCTGCCCGCGTTGCGAGGAGTGCGACCTTAAGAAGTGCAAATACCCTGACCTCGTCAGGCCATCCATGGAGAGCTGCGGGGTTGACGTCTTTGCCACCGTGAGGAAGGCGGGCTTCGATCTGAGAGTGGTGAAGAGCGAGGATGAGACCCCCTCATACTACGGTCTGCTGCTCGTTGAATAACACCCTGACGCCATAAACTTCTGCGCACCCCTGTTGGACGGCGCTCGTTTCTCCGATAAAGCTTAATAAAATATCAAACCATTTAATTACGGTGAATGGAATGAACTACGCCGAAATATCTGCAATGTTCAAGGAAGTACTCAGGTTAAAGGGGTCGCCTGTTGCCGTAAAGCTGATCAAGCAAGGCGAGAGCATCCCAGCGAACGTCCCGGAGTCTGACATACACATGAGGTACTGCAACGCCATTTGTGAGGCGAGAAATGGTAAGTCTCTGGTTCTGCCTGCCAAGAAAGACTCCTGCGGGGCCGGGGCGTCCGCACTAGGCCAGATGGAGACGCCACCCAAGATAAAGAGCGGCGAGTTACACTACAACATTGGTGGCTTTGCCTCCCCAGAGGCCGCCAAGAGGATGATCGACCAGAGGCCCGAGCTCATTGCCGGGGAAGCTGCGGCAACCGTGGTTACGCCTTTGGAGGCCACGCCCGTGGACCCGGACGTGGTGCTGGTCATAGGCCCACCGGAGTCCATAGATTGGATCCTGGTGGCATCGGTCTTCACCACTGGTGGTAGGATCTCGTTGAACACTGCCTCCTTCAATGCCATATGCGTGGACTCCACCATAATACCGTACAAGACCGGCAAGGTGAACCTCTCTCTGGGCTGCTGGGGTTGCAGGAAGAACAATCCGGACTTCGCAGAGACCGAGATGATAATCGGGATACCGTTCAAGGAACTCGATGGAATTGCCAACGCCCTCAAACAGATGTCCCAGAAGATGATCCCAGACTCGAGGAAGAAGGTCGACTACAGGCAGATCGCAAAGTAATCTCCTTCTTTCTTCTCTCCTTTTTTAACAGCATTTTTTAGCACTATAAAAATGGCATTGGACGTGCGCCCTCAGAATACCTTCAGCACCAGGTGGGGGACCACGCGCTCAACGCCCGGGATCTCCCTCAGCTTCTGAATGGTGGATGTGGCCTCTTCCGTATCCCTCGCGACGACGTATGCTGAGAAGCTCATATCCCCAGTGGTGTAGAAGACCTCCTTCAGGGAGGGTATCTTCCTGAGGCTCCTTCCCACGCCGCCTATATCCGCATCGGGCGTGGTGGCTATCTGGATGCAGAATATCGAGCTGTAGCCAAGTTTGCGCCAGTCCACCTTCATCGTGTACTTCAGGATCACGCCGTCCTGCTCAAGCTCCCTGACCACATTGCTGACTGGTTCTCGAGGCAACTAAGGTAGTCTAGGCGATGTAGCTCGGTCTGACCCCGCCCTCCTTGTTCTCCTGCTGTTGCGCAAGGGCGGGCAGAGGGATCGGAGGCGGTATGTTTAGAGATCTGGCAAGCACTATCCCCTCTAAGAAGGAGACGTTCGCTATTGTCTGGAGGATCGGAGGTGGAAGCGCCTTCTTGTCATCAAATGCCTTCTTTATCTGCTCAAGCTCACTCTTATCCCCGGTGACCCTCGCCGACCCCTTTATGGTCAGGTTAGCAACCGCGGGTATGTAGTTGACCACAAAGACGAAGTTGCAGTCCAAAATCCCCTCGGCATAGGTTAACCTAACGATGCTGATGTTGGTGGTCACTTGAAGGTTCGTGACCCCCCTCTCCAGATCCATCAGCTTCTCCCCGGAGAGCTGGCTGAGGCTTACGTTAATGTTCATTCGGGACACCACTTGAGTCAAATAGGAGGTTGCTTTTTAACCTTCCATAATATCCTTCTCTTTTACCCCTTGCGGGCGGTAGAGCGGGTGGGCGATGCAGAAGTCCACACCCTGCAGGATCTTTGATTTATCCCACTCAGGAGGACTGGCACCTCTGACGACCGGTAGCCACATCAGGTGAATTAAGAAGCGCCGCCCCTTGCGCTTCACCCTATCCCTAACCTCGAGCGAACCAATCGACTTGAAACCCAACCTCTCTAACTGCTCCTTCCTCAGCCAGCCACTCCAGTGATCCTCCAAGGCCAATGTGGCGAAGCCGGCCGCACCCTTCTCACTTTTCATCATCTCAGCCATCAACTTCCCTCCAAAATTGTGCCCCTTCGCCCTCCTTAGAACCCAGATGCAGTTCATCACAACAACGTTGTCGCCTTGGATGGGATAGCCGGACAATCCCGCGGGCGCATACTCAATCTGACCCACGACATCTCCTTTGAATAACAAAATTTTCTTGCGAAGCCCTCTTGGAATGACTGCCTTGAGATAAGCGTACCTCTTGTTGTATTTTCTGTACGGAATCGGCGCAAGACATCTGTAAAGATACTTCTCGTACTTACTCTTCTTGGTGACCTCTACAATTTCAACATCTGACATCTTCCTGCGTCCTCACATTTTTCCCTCACGCAATGGATTCTGATCAAGTTTGCTTCCTCTTCCAGCCGTACCTCTCAGTGTCGTAGAAAGGCATGCCCGAGACGACGCCCCTGCTCTCCCTGCCCCTTATGTCGATGAAGACCTCCGTCCCCGGCGCCAGCTCCACATTAATGTAGCCCATGGCTATCCCTGTCTTCAGGGTTGGGGAATAGGTCCCGCTGGTCACATGCCCGATCTCTTTGCCGCCCAGCAATATCTCGAACCCTTCCCGCGGTATTGCCCTGTCAACCATCCTGATGCCGGTGCGCCTCCTCCTCACGCCCTCCTTTGAGATCTTTAAGAGGGCATCCTTCCCGAGAAAGTCCGGCTTCTCGAGCTTGACGGCGAACTCCAGCCTCGCCTCAAACGGATTAATCGCCTCATTGATATCGTGCCCGTAGAGCGGGAATCCCGCCTCCGTCCTCAGCACGTCCCGCGCACCGAGCCCCGCGGGAACGGCACCCGATGAGAGCATCGCCGTCCACACCTTCTCCGCTCTCTCCGGATGGGTGGAGAAGATCTCGAAGCCGTCCTCCCCGGTGTAACCTGTCCTGGTGATCAGGCACTCCGCCCCCCTTACCTCCCCCCACGTTCCCCTGAACCTCTTCAACCCGGCGAGATCTGCATCGCATAGGGGCTGCAGAACCTTCTGGGCGAGTGGACCCTGCAGAGCAAACATGAAGGATCTGTCCGAGAGTTCCTCGATCTTTACATCAAAGCCCTTCAGATGCCCCATCGACCATTTCAGGTTCTTCTCCCTGTTCGATGCGTTCCAAACAACTTGGTATTCCTCCCCGAATCTGACCACGATTACATCGTCCAAGATCCCTCCGTCCTCGTTGCAGAGGAGGCAGTACCTTGCCTGGAGCGGCTGGAGGGTGGAGACCTCGTTGGTGGTTAGGTGATCCAGAAACCTCCCCGCCTCCTTTCCCTCAAAGCGGGCCTTGCCCATGTGGCTTATGTCGAAGAGTCCCGCCCGCTCCCTTACGCTCGTGACCTCGAGCACGATGCCCTCGTACCACAGCGGCATATCAAAACCAACGAAGTCGCCGATGTGACCGTGAGAGGAGTGAAAGCCAAATAAGGGGGTCCTTCTGCCCATGTGGATCGCCTCCAGTTTGATCTTCTGCCCTATTGCTAAATGAACCTATGCGTCACTCTTTGGGGTTAAACGGTGTAGCCGGGCAGCCTCCCCAGCAACCCCTTGAAGTCCTCGGATCTGAGGTACCTGAGAAAGGCCTTTACACCATCCTTATTCCTGCTCTCAGGGTTCACGACGAAGTCGTACTCCTCGTAGCCGATGGGTATGAAGCCCAGACCGTACGCTCTAGCCACACTCTTCACCCCCACGCCCGCGTCAGCCCTGCCTTGGTGGACCGCGGCGGCGACGGCGGAGTGGGTCTTAGCCTCCCACCTGTAACCTTTTATCCCCTTCACCAGCTCTGCCAGGTCCAAGCCCCTCTCCCTCGCGACAGCCTTGAGGATGTGGTCCGTGAGGATCCTAGTCCCCGACCCCCTGTTCCTGTTGACGAGGATGGTGTCGCCCAGAAGGACATCCTTTAGGTTCCTCACCCTCTTCGGGGTGCCCTTCTTCACCATTATCCCTTGGAGGCGCCTGTAGCCCTTAACGAAGCTCCCCTTAGGGAGGCCCGCCTTGATCACGTAGGGCTCGTTGTACTTGAGGCTCTCCTCGTCGAGCAGGTGGATCCCGGCAATGTCCGCCTCCCCCCTCGCCACTGCGCCCAGCCCCCCGAGGGAGCCGATATTGGCGGTCTTGGATCTGATCCCCTCCCTCCTGAAGAGAAGCTCGAGCAGAAGGTCCAGACCTGGGCAGTGGCTTCCCATCACCGTCAGATCAGCCGAGGTCACTTGGTCGAGGAAGAGGTTCACTACGACCTCCTTCCCGGAGTCGAGGAACTCCACGTCCTCCCCCACCACGATGTATCCGTCCGCCTTTGCCAGCGTCCCAATCGCCCCCGAACTAGAGAGGACGGGGTACACGCTGTTCCGTTCCTCCCTCCTTATCACGTGGACCGGCAGGAACCATCTCCTCCCCCTCGCACCGTTCACCCTCTCTGCGAGCCTGCCCCTGAGCACGCCTCTGGCACTTGGCGGTCTTCTTCCCAGCCGTTCTAGGTAGGGTCTGACGATCTGGTCGAATATGATGAGGGCCGATACAGGGTAGCCGGGCAGCCCGAATATCGGCTTGCCTTTATCCGCCGCGATTATGGTCGGCTTCCCTGGCTTTACCTGCAGCCCGTGGACAAGTATCCCGGGCTTGCACGCCTCCTCCAGCACCCTGTACACGAGGTCGCCAGTCCCGGCTGAGGTTCCGCCGGAGATTATGAGAATATCGCATCTTTCTATCCCCTCCGCGATGATCTTCTTCACGTTCTCATAGTCGTCCTTTGTCCTCCCCAGGTAAAGTGCCTCTCCTCCCGCCTCCTCGACGGCTGCCCTCAGCGAGGACGAGTTGACATCGTAGATCTTGCCAAAGGAGAGCCTCTCCCCGACATCCACGAGCTCGTCACCGGTGGAGATTATTCCCACCCTCGGCTTCCTTCCCACCCTCACGTTCCTCTTACCAGCCGCTGCCAGTATCCCGATCTCCCTCGTCCCCAGAACCGTCCCCCCTCTGAGGATCATCTCCCCCACCTGAATATCCGAGCCCGCCGACGCGACGTTCTCCCCGGGCGTCGTCCCCCTGAAGATCTTTACGTACTCCCCTGCCCTCCCGGTGTACTCTACCATGACCACCGAGTCTGCCCCCCGAGGCACTGGCGCTCCGGTGGCTATCTCAGCGCACTCCCCCCTGCGGATCTCTCTATGCACCGGCTCCCCAGCGCCTATGCTGCCCGAGACCTTGAGCCTGACCGGTTTCCGTTCCGAGGCACCCTCGAGGTCCTCTGACACAACCGCGAAGCCGTCCATCTCTGCCCTGTCGAAGGGCGGCAGGTCCACCCCCGAGAAGACGGACTCCGCAAGCACCCTTCCGCCCGCGTCCTCGAGCCTGACCGTTTCCATCCCTATCTCATTTGAGGCGCTCTTCGAGAGGATTTCCTTGGCATCCTCAATTGTCGCCAACCTGTGGAAGATCTTCCTTCCTGCGGCTTTACCTAGCACCGGAGAACCCTCCCCTGAGCAGTTCGACCTCCACCTCGTCCCCCCCCTCTACCCCCTCCATGTTCTCGGGTATGATCACCATTCCGTCAGCCTTCGTGATCGAGGAGAGGAGGCCCGATCCCGTAAGGGCTATGGGCGAGGCAATTAGCACGCCCTTTCGCCTGCTTAAGGTCACCCTGAGGAAGTGCCTGATACCCGGGGTGGTTGGTACCCTCCTCGACATGACTGCTCTGACCCTCTCCCTCTTCGGCACCTCGAGCCCCATCCACCTGCAGAGGAGAGGTACGATCAGAACCTCGAACCCGACCAGGGCTGAGACCGGGTACCCCGGTAGCATAAAGAATGGTGTCTCGCCGAGCACCCCGAACCCTGCCGGCTTACCCGGCTTTGCCGCGAGCCCGTGGAAGATAATCGCCGATTTTACAAGGGATCGGGCAACCTCCGGCACCAAATCCCTGCCACCGACAGACGTCCCGCCTATCGTGACTATGAGATCGACCCTGTCCCTCAACCCAGTGAGCCTGCCGGAGATCTCCCCAAGTTCGTCCTGAACTATTCCCTCGTCGACCACCTCGCACACCAACTCCTTGAGGAGCCCCACAATCATGGGCCTTGTGGAGTCGATTATCTTATTTGCGCCCCCTCGCTTGTCTGCATTTACTACATCAACGAGCTCGTCGCCGGTGGAGAAGACCCCAACAACCGGCCTCCTCCTCACCCTTGCCCTCCTCCTGCCTATGGATGCCAGAACCCCGATGTGCCAAGGTCGCAGGCACCCACCCTTCTTCAGGATGGTTTCCCCTGCGCGAATGTCCTCCCCCCTCGCCGATATGTTCGCGAACTTCGGGACGGCTCTGTAGACGCTGAGCATCTCGCCCCTCCTCTCGCAGTCCTCTGCCATGACCACGGCGTCCGCCCCCTCTGGTATCGGTGCCCCGGTGTACACCTCATAGCCCTCGCCCCTGCGCACCTCCCCTCCGGCTCCACCCGCCTCTAGAAGTCCTCTGATTCGGAAGACCGCGGGGTTTGAACGCGAGGCGCTGAAGCTCTCCTCCGACTTTATGGCGTAGCCGTCGACCGCCGACCTATCAAAGGGTGGAACATCGACCATTGAGACTATCTCCTCCTCCAGCGTCCTGCCCCAGGCATCCCTTATGTCCACATCCTCAGACCCGAGGTCTCTCCTTCCACAATGGATCATCACCAAATTCACTGCGTCATCGATAGCCGTCAGTTTGTGGAACCCCCGCATCCGCCTCAAGCCTCTTCCCTTGGCAAAAACCTTCTATCACTAATGTTATCCGCTACATGAAGATATGCCTTACGAGGAGGCTTGCTAGCTTCAGAGAGGTCACCCCCACCACAATGGCTATTGTGAGGATGACAAAGGCACTCGTTGCGATCATCATCAGAAGAGGCGCCTTGGTCACTTCGCCGAGCAGCATCAACGCAACGCTAGCAACCCAGGGCGTCCCCCAGACTTTGAGGCAGTTCGGTCTCGGCACGGACCAAGATCTGTACAACTTGGTTGTGGCGACAAGGATTCCCGCTGTTATCGGCACGAAATACACGATGCCTATGAGCGCGGAAGCGACCAACCCCGCCATTACTACAGCAACCTCACTGTTGAAGGAGAAGAGGGAAAAGGTTGCAGTCGAAAGCCGGAGTATGTCTAGCAGGGGCTGTAGGATCACCCTCATGATACCTCTGACTGTAGGATCAAACGCTATAGTATCCGCGACAGGTGGGCTCCAAGAGTAGTACCATGTGTTGAAGACGACCATGAAGCTGCTTCCGGCGAAGGTCTTAATGACAAGGTTCTCCCTGAAGTCCCTTAGGAACTGCACCTGAGGGGCAAGCTCCGACCCGTAGGTTGCAGTAGCTATTATGCACTGGGACCCGCCCCCTTGTGGGGCAGGCGCAACATTGAACAAGACTGACTGACTTTGTGCCCCTTGGTACTCTGCGTCCCCTTCCCAAGAAGCGTAGACGCTCCACGAACCGTTGGCGTCGGGCTGATAGAGGTCACTGTAGGAGCCGTCCGGTCCGGTCGTGACGATCCTCACGAAGGTTCCCCCGTCCGGTCTTGTGTAGGTGAGAGTAACGTTTCTTCCAGGTAATATGGGGCTCATGGATCCTGCTACCCTGATACTGTTGCCCGCGGTTATTTCAGACGGCGAAACACCACACGAAAGGGTGGTCGGGGTCTCGGTCACCACAACGGTGTAATTATACGTCTGCGCCTCAATCCCGCCCTCTTCTGCCTGATATTTTACTGTTACCACTATGGACGCATTCCCTAAAGAACTCGCATTAAAGACTAGGTTGAAATCTCTGGTCTCGTACCCGCGTAGTTTGCCGAGCGAGTGCGAGGACATGTTGAGAAACATTAAGTTGTCTGAGGCGGCGATTGTTACGTTTGTTGCATATGCGGTGCCATTGCCGCTGTTGCTTAAGGTTAGCCTAAGATTCAAAGTACTGCTGACCGACACCTGTGCATCATAGTCTGCAGAAACGGATAGGGCCGGTCTGTAGATTCCTCCTGTTGCTAGGAGCCTGATATTATACCTCAATTCGTAGCTAAAGGGCTGGTACACCCACCACCAGACATACTTGGGTTCCGAAGAGTCCCTGTACAGCAACTCGGATATGTGCCGTCCCTCGAGCCTACCGAAGAGTCCCCACGTCGGATCAACTTGGAGCCAGCCGTATCCGGGTATGTAGACCTCGGTCCAGACGTGAGCACTTTCAGCCGGGGAGGTCACCCCATCTCTGCTATAGGTCGGGCCGCTCACCTCAATGGCAGGTATCCTCGAGGCCCTGCAGAGTGTAACAAAGAGGTCGGAGATGTCCTCGCACACCCCCCTCTTGAGGGCAAGGGTCTCGACGGCGCCGTACCTCTCGGTGCCCTCTCCCGCCAGCCTTGTCTGGTACTTTGCGTAGTCGTACTCTATGTTATCCACGATGTAGTTGTAAATTGCCTTAACCTTGTCCAGAACGCTGTCCTCACCCCTCGTGAGGTTCTGGGCCAGACTTTTGATGCTCGTGTCGTTCACCTCCCAGTACCTGTCTGCCGAGGTGTACTTCAAATACTCTGATGGTATGTCGCTCAACCCTCCACTAAACGAATCGTTTATCGCCGGCGGGAGGGTAATCTTCACCACATAGCTGATGGTTATGGTCACGTTCCCTCCTGGCGCTATGGGCGAGGTTCTGAACAGAGCCCTTAGGTTTCCAGATTCATCATAAGATGTGGAAATAGGGGAGGGGTTATAGCTTACCTGTGAAACTTCCTGCCCTCCACTCTCTAGAGGGCCGGGCACCTCGAATTTGGGTGTGCTTTCGGTTGCCGAGCCTTCGTTCACAAACGTATAGCTGTAGGCAACGGCGTATTGCACGACCGTGTCCGCAAACTCCACGCCGAGGTAGTACTTTGCATCGGAACCGACCCCAAGCATCTGGCCGGACAGCACAGTGCCATCCGCCCCTTCCCTACTGCTCAGGAAGAGCGGCTCGTACTTTACCACACCAAAACCCTTCGGAATGTTGATGGTGAGCGTTACGTTCTCTTTGTAGACGCTATCCGTTACCGTCCACATCCTGAGGTTCTTCTCAGGGCCTTTGGACTCTATAACGTCCGTAGCGAGGTAACCTATCTTCAAGAGGTAGCTCTGATTGGCATAAACGTGCCTGCCTAGGTCGATGACGAGTAGCGTCCAGTTGCCCTCGACACTTGCGTTGAAGGGCAGAGGACCATATTCGTTCTCAACCGTTATTCCATACGCATCGGCCGTGTGAATGTACATGTACCAAGTACTGTAATAATAGCCTTCCATCAACAAAGGCATGAATTTGTAATTGAGGGACACTTGCACCGTCCTGCTATCGAGTACCGTAACCGTCTCGTCAAAAAGTAGTACCTTATAGTTCTCGGAGGCAGAAACCGTGGGATATGGGACGTATGATGCGATGAGAGATGTGAGTAAGAAGACTATGAGGATCTTCCTGTTCAAAATTCATCCCGTAACCATCTTCTCATCAAAATCTTTAAATCTTTTTTGCACTATCATCAAAGCCACAAACCCCTATGCCTCCATCTGGCGGCACATAATGGAATGAGGAGAAAGTTTATTATGGTTCATAACCAATCTTCTTCTATAATTTTAAGGGGGGAAAAAAATTGTCAGGACAACCGGATGAAACCGTAGATCTGGTGGCAAAGTACACCTATGGAACATGGCGTTTTCAGAAAGGGTGGAAGAAGCCACCGCACATAGTTGACGCAGAGGGCGTCTACTTCACGGATGTCTCAGGGAAGAAGTTCTTGGACTTCTCGTCCCAGCTCATGTGCTCGAACCTGGGGCACAAGAACAAGGCGGTCATCGATGCCATAGTCGAGCAGGCAAGGAAGATGCCGTACATCAGCCCCGCCTACGCCATAGACATCCGGGCGAAAGTTAGCGAGGCGCTCGTCAAGGTTCTACCGCAGGGGCTCGAGAAGATCTTCTATTCCACATCGGGCACCGAGGCAAACGAGGCAGCCCTGAAGATAGTCAGGATGTACATGAAGCCCAAGGGCGCCTACAAGGTCATATCGCGGTACCACTCCTACCACGGATCCACCGCCGCCGCAATCGCCTGCACCGGCGATCCGAGGAGGTGGTTCTCAGAACCGACGAACAAGATACCTGGCGTGATATTCGCGCCAGACTGCTACTGCTACAGGTGCCCATTCAAGCAGGAGTACCCTGACTGCGGCATCACATGCGCAGAGTACGTGGACTACATGATAAAGAATGAGGCGAACGTCGCTACCATGATCGTGGAGCCCGTAGTCGGGACAAATGGCGTCATAGTTCCCGTGAAGGAGTACCTACCGAGGCTGAGACAGATTACGGAGGAGAACGGCGTTTTCCTCATTACTGACGAGGTAATGTCCGGCTGGGGAAGAACCGGTACTTGGTTCGCGGTGGACAACTGGGGCGTAAAGCCGGACATACTCACCACAGCCAAGGGCAGCACAGGTGCCTACACCCCGCTTGGGATTACGGCCACCACGAGGAAGATAGCCGACTACTTCGAGGAGAACTACTTCGCCCATGGACACACCTACGAGGCGCACCCGCTGGCGCTGTCGCCTGTGGTCGCGGCTATAAACGAGTACAAACGCCTCAACCTAATGGAGAACGCAAAGAAGATGGGCGCGTACCTAGGAAAGAGGCTGAACGAGCTTAAGGAGAGGCACCCCTCGGTGGGCGACGTTAGGGGAATAGGCCTCTTCTGGGCCCTTGAGATAGTCAAGAACAGGAAGACCAAAAAGCCATTCAACACCCGGGCGGAGAAGGCTGCCGGAGCGCCACTGATGGTGGACAAGGTTGCTGCAGAAATGGGCAAGATGGGCGTATTCCAGTCCACGTGGATAAGCCACTTCGTGATAGCCCCGCCGCTGATCATCAACAAGGAGCAGATCGACTTCGGAGTGGACGCCCTCGACGAGGCTTTGAAGGTCGCGGACGCAGAGGTAGAGAAGTAAACTCTACCTTTTACCTCTTTTCTAAGTTCCCTCTTTAGAACTGCCTGTGGTTCTCCCTTCCAAACCCTTTGCGAACTCGCGGTATCTCTTCTTGAGTCTGCCCAGCAACTTCTCGTCGGCAGTATAGAACTCCGCCCTCTCCATCATTGCAAGTGCGATGTAAGAGGCGTCGTAGATCGTTATATTATTCTCATCGGCGATCTCCACAGCCCTCCTAGCACAATCCCCCCTCAACGAGTAAAGATCAAACGAGAAGGCCTCCAGTGCCTCGGATATCCCTTTCAGCTCAGTCACCGTGAAAAGCCCCTTGTAGCGCAGGGAATTCATAACCTCGAACAACAAAAGTTCTGGCGCGGCGATCTCAAATTCTCCCTCGATGTACCCGTCCCTTATTGCCAATGCCTCCTCGGATCCCTCCTCCTCCACGAACCACTTGATCACAACACTGGCGTCCACGACTACCCTAGGCATTCCTCTCCTCCCTGAACTTCCTCACGATCTCCTCCGCCTTCGCCTCTCCCTTTGTCTTCCTCCTCAGCCTCTCATTTATCAGAACTGCTCTGGCAAGGTTCTTCCCGCGATCCTCCCTGATCCTCTTCCTTACAGTCTGCCTGATGAACTCGCTCCAGTTGATCTCGAGGGACTCCATCATCCTCTTCGTCTCCTCGTCCACCCTTACCGTAATTACAGTCATACTTGTATTACTGTATATACTGGAATAAAAGCCTTACCCGCTAAATCCTCGGGCTTAGTGCACGGGAAGACACTAGGTCTCCTGGGCCTTCGTCAGCGCCACATCGGAGATGATCATAGCCGGCAGCAGCGTCGGGACCCTTACCTCCCACCACCTGACCCACCTCCTCTCCCTGCCCATCGCCTTCACCGAACCGAACATCCTGAGCAGGTTGTCGCTGACCCTAACGCCCTTCAGACCACCCTTGATCTCCCCCTTCTCCACCAGGAAGGTACCGTCCCTGCATATTGTGGAGAAGTCCCCGGTGCTGTAGTTTTGGAACCTCGTGTACCAGTTGCTGACCATGTAGACGCCGCTGCCCAGCTCCCTCAATGCCTCCTCGAACGAGAGGATTCCCTCGCCTACGACCAAGTTCCAGGGGGATGGTTCTATCCAGCCCGCGTTCCCTGTACCCTCTGTTTTGAACTTCCTCGCAGTTACGGAGTTGTGGAGGTACGTCCTCAGCGTGCCTTTGTCCAACAGAACCGTCCTCTTGGTAGGGACTCCCTCAGCGTCAAAGACTCTAGAACCGAGCCCCTCGTCCCACGGACCATCATCCACCATCGTTAGGTTCTCAGAGACCACCCTCCGTCCAAGCTTTCCAGCAAGGCAAGAATATCCAGCCTCCACATCAAAGGCCGAGCACGCATTGCCCACGCGCTCGATGAGATTTGCGCCTATTATGGGACCAAAGAGCACGTTATATCTGCCCTCCGTCCATTCTGCGTGGTTCCTGCTGTACCTGACTATCCTTCCTGCCTCTCCGCCCGCCTCCTCCGCCCTCAGTCCCTTCATCCTGGTTCCGCAGCTGAGACCTTGGCCAGATGCCTCGCCCCCGAATGCCCTCACGTTGAGTTCGTAGGCGAACCTCTCATCGTAGCCCTCCGCTCCGTTGCTCCCCATCAGGCCACATCGCACAACGTCCGCCGTGAAGACGCCAGAGACCCTCTCCACCCCCTCTCTGACTGCGGCGTTGATGGCAAGACTCACACTGTTGTTTATGCCGTCCGGGTCTATCCTCTCCTTCGTAAGCCTATCCGGGAATTTCCTGCCTGCCGGCAGCGGCGCCATCTCCTTAGCCTCTGGCACGAGGGTCGCCTCCTTCACGATCCTGTCGATGGTGTTCCTGAACGCGCCCTCCGATATGTCCTCGAACCTGCTGATCAGCCTCCTCCTTCCGAATACTGCGAGAAGGTCGGCGCTGATCAGGCTCCAGTTCTGTACGACCGTGACCTTGTTGTTGCTGAACCTGACCATCATCCTCTCCCTGTGAACCGGGAGGACGATGGCCTCGTCGGCGCCCCTCCCCCTCATCTCCTTGATTATCCCCTCGCCTATTCCAAGAAGCTTGTCCTTCATTATTGGCAGGTCCCCATCAGTGCCTTAGGTTATTTGTCTCCTGTATTTTAATCTTTGACCCGTCATAAATCTTGGCCAAAATGGCATTCGCACCACTTGAGCGCAATCAGAGTTTAAATAGACTTCCGCCCAAATAGTTCGTTATGTCAATTGAAAACTCCAAGAGGATAGTCACCTCCGAGTCGGTGGCAGAGGGACACCCGGATAAGGTCGCAGACCAAATTTCTGACACAGTTTTAGATGCGATATTGGCAAAAGATCCGGAGGCCAGGGTAGACTGCGAGACCCTCATCATGCAGGGAATGATAGTTGTCACGGGTCAGATAACGACGAAATGTTATGTGGATATACCTGCCGTGATACGCTCAAAGCTCAAGGAGATAGGTCTCAACGACGCGAAGGACGGTCTTGACTGGAGGACCTGCGGAATCCTGACCTCTATCACGGAGCAGTCGCCTGACATCTCGCGGGGGGTCACGCAGACCCCCGGTCATGAACAGGGCGCCGGGGACCAGGGGGTGATGTTTGGGTACGCCTGCGACGAAACACCTGAGATGATGCCGATGCCAATCATGCTATCCCACGCCTTGGTCAAGAGACTCGCAGAGTGCAGGAAAAAGAGGATGCTCCCTTACCTGAGACCTGACGGAAAGTCACAGGTCAGCATCGAGTACGAGAACGGCAGGCCAAAGAGGGCCACTGCTGTCGTAATAGCCGCACAGCACAGCGATGATGTGGGTACCGAGAGGCTGAGGAAGGACATCGAGGAGAAGGTCGTAAGGGAGGTTATGCCGAAAAAAATCATGGACAAGGACACCTTGATAGTCATCAACGGAACCGGGAGGTTTGTGATAGGCGGGACGCTCGCGGACTCTGGCCTTACGGGCAGGAAGACTCAGGTCGACTCCTACGGCGGGACCGCGAAGCACGGTGGTGGCTGCTTCTCAGGGAAGGACCCGTCAAAGGTTGACAGGTCCGGGTCATACATGTGCAGGTACATCGCCAAGAACATAGTTGCGGCAGGCCTCGCCTCGAGATGCGAGGTGCACCTTGCCTACGCCATCGGCCTTGCAAAGCCCGTTGCCTTCTCCGTCGAGACCTTCGGAACTGGTAAGTATCCGGACGAGGTTCTGCTAAGGGCATGCGAGAGGCTTTTTGACCTAAGACCAAGGGCGATAATAGATGCGCTACAGCTCCTCAGGCCGATTTACGCCCAGACCGCTGTCTACGGACACTTTGGAAGAAAGGAGTTCCCATGGGAGAAGACCGACTCGGTGCAGAGGCTACTGGATGCCGTCAAGCAAGGCTGATTCAAGCGATTTCCACTTCCCACTTCCCGCTTCTCTTCTTTTATTCCGACCTTGATAGCCCTCTGCGGGCTGTACCTCGAGACTTGGATACAAGACGAAACATTTTATATCAAACGATGGAATAGAGTAAAAGAAGGCCGTTTCGGTCGATATCATGCTGTGAAAGGTCGATCATCATGAAGGTCACAGTCTCCGCACCCGGCAAAGTAACCCTGTTCGGGGAGCATGCAGTTGTTTATGGTAAGCCGGCTCTGGTCAGCGCCATAGACAGAAGGGTTCACGTCACCGTGGAGGAGAGGAGCGACTCCTCGATAAAGGTCTCCGCCCTCGACCTGCATATACCTGGCCTCATACTGACATTCAAGGAGGGCTCCAAAGATCTGGTCGTGGAGACTGACTACAACCGTATAGCGGGCGCCATGAGCTACGTCCGAAAGGCGATAGAACTAGCCTCCAAACATATCGAGAAGAGACAGGGCGTAAACGTTACCATAAGGTCCGAGATGCCCGTGGGTGCCGGTCTAGGAACATCGGCAGCCATAGCCGTTGGTACGGTCGCCGCCTACACCCGCCTGCTGGGTCACGAGCTGAAGGCGGAGGAGGTAGCGCGGCTCGGCCATGCCACCGAATTCGAGGTGCAGGGCGCCGCCAGCCCGATGGACACCGCCATCTCCACGTACGGCGGCACAATCTACCTGCGGCCGACGAGGCCCGATCCCTACATAGAGAGGCTGAAGATCTCATTCCCGCTGCCGTCCATTATTGGCTACACCGAACGCGAGGCTAGGACCGGAGAGCTCCTGAAGAGGGTGCGTGAACTGAGGAAGGCTCATCCCGCTGCCGTGGATTCGATCCTGAGCACCATCCACGAGATAGTTGAGGAGGCAAGGATCGCCCTAGTGAAGGGTGATCTCGTATCCCTAGGGGTCCTCATGAACATGAACCACGGTCAGCTCGAGTCCCTAGGGGTCTCTTCCAGAAGGCTGAACGACATGGTCTACTCCGCGAGGAGCGCTGGAGCCATAGGCTCGAAGATGACGGGTGCCGGCGGAGGAGGTTGCATGATCGCCCTCTGCCCGAACAGGATCGAGGAGGTCTCCGTGGCCATACGCGTCGTGGGCGGCTCGCCGATCCAAGCGTCCCTCTCAGGGACTGGTTTCCGTCTGGAATCGGTAGAGAAGTGAGCCGAGTCCCGAACAAGCCCTCATCTGGCATGGTTATCCAAAAATAGGTCGATCTTTTCTGCGATACCCTTGGAGAGCGACCGGTACTCACCCTCGCCCTGCTCTGATGACCACTCAACTCCCGGGCACGTTGACGCGACGAGCTTGTGCCCCTCCGAGACGATGAAGGGGTGCCTCCTGCAGGTATTCGGTCTGAGGTCGTAGTGCCTGCAGAGTCCCTTCTCGAGGAAGACGCACCCTCCGTCCACCATCCGCATCTTGTACCTGGCGCCCGTGAGCGCCCTCTCGACGGTGCTCGTCCTCTCGCAGTACCTCTCCTTCACGTGTGATCTGATCCTCTCCATATCGCGATCGTATAAGGCAATAACCTTGCCCGTGCAACACCTGGCACACCGCCTGCACGAAAAACCCGGAAGGGAGTCCACGATCTCCATCTCCAGATCGGGTACGGGCTTGCGCATTTTGGACGCCATTATTCTGAATTTTCGATAACCTATAAATGTGTCACCTCCAGTAGACGGCAACTTTTATATGGATGGATTATCTATCCATAATGTGATCGATATGAAGGCAAACATCTGGGTGGTAATCTCGCTTGTCTTCCTTATCTGGGCCGTGGGCGCCACAGCAGGCGCGGTAAACTACTACCAGATCTCCCAGAACCAACAGACCACGATATCAAATCTCCAGTCTCTCGTCAATAACCTCGGGATCAAGGTAAACATTGCGATCAACTATGGAAACGGCACAATAGAGTGGCATAATGACACTTACATACCAATAGGCTTTTCCCTCTTTAATGCCACGCAAAAAGTGGCAACTCTGAATTATACAACATCTCCTTTAGGGACTTTTGTGACAGGGATAAACGGCGTCAGTCAAGACGTCGCAGCCAATCGATACTGGGTTTATGATACCTGGAGCAACGGGAAATGGGAAATTGTATGGATCGCAACCACTGATTACGCACTGCACGACAATGAAATAGTAATGTGGTCGCTGAAACAATTCTAAGCTTAGCGTTTATGATAAACAAAACATTCCCTTTTCCCTTCTTTTTAGATAACAGTTTTGACCGGGAACCAAACATTATTAGCGTAGGTGACCTTTGACTATCTGTGCGGATTTGCTTTAATAAAAAATCACATTCAACTTTAGTTGACTCTCTTAATGCCTCTAACCAATGCATGGACTAACATCACAGTCAGGACTGCTGTTGTCCCCTCGGTTAGCGGACCTACTGCGATGAGGAAACCACCTGATGCGGGCATGAACAAACCGATCAATCCAATCACAAGTGCCGTGAACCACTCAACACCCATTGTTATCAGGAGGAGCCATGACGATGTGATATCAAAGGCAAACATCAGCATAAATGCACCTATCCCAAGTCCCGCCTTGGAAATCTTGGTTTTGTCCTTTCTACTCCAGATCAACCCGCTGATGAGCCCCAGAATCGCCATGAAAAACGCGTTCACCGCTGTCCATGGCCCTGGCAGACCTATCAAGATGTCTGAGAACACGTAAGAGGCAAACCCAACAGTTATCCCTGTTACTGGTCCAAACAGCACCCCTGATATCAATGTGAATATACCCGGGAAATTCACGAACTGCATCGGGCCGAAGAGGGCATGCTTGATGAGCCTGAGCGACACGGCCAGGGCTATGAGGATAGCCGTGTACGTTATCTTCTTGGTCCTCGGCACCCCGCTCTTCATATTCATCATATGGATAGTTTATCCATCCGTCTTAAAAACTCTTTCGTCCTGCTGGAGAGATTTATAAGATCGCCCAAGCCTCTAAAACCCTATCAAAAGGTGTTCTCATGGTCACAAAGGATGAGGTTCTCAAAGCTTTGAAAAATGTAATGGATCCAGAGCTGGGGATGGACATTGTCTCGGCGGAGATGGTACGGGGAATAAGCGTCGAGGGCGCCTCCGTCTCGGTTGTTTTGGCGCTGACCTCTGAAACATGCCCCTTGGCCAACAAGCTGAGGAAGAGTTCTGAGGAGGCCATCCGTAGCCTCGAAGGCATCGGCAAGGTCAACGTGGAGCTTACCGTTATGAGTGAGGAGGAGCTGAACAGGCTCGTTGAGAAAGTCAGGTCAAAGGGCAAGACCCCGCAGTTGCCGGAGAAACTCCCGAAGAAGGGAATAAAGAATATACTCACGGTCCTCTCTGGGAAGGGCGGCGTCGGCAAATCCTCCGTAGCAGCCATGCTTGCCGTGGAGTTCTCGAGGAAGGGGTTGAAAGTCGGTGTCCTGGATGCTGACATAACCGGTCCGAGCATACCAAAGATCTTTGGGGCAATCGCACCCCCCCTCGTAAAGGCAGGCAAGATAGTTCCGTCGGCCTCGAAGGGCGGGATAAAGATCATCTCCATGAACCTCATCACAGGGGACCAGGAGGCGCCCATCATCTGGAGGGGTCCCCTCGTTAGCAGCGCCATAAGGCAGTTCTACGTTGATGTGGACTGGGGTGAGCTGGACTACCTCATCGTGGACCTCCCGCCGGGGACCAGCGACGCGCAGCTTACAGTGATGCAGCTCCTGCCGGTGGACGGGATAGTAGTGGTCACCTCGCCGCAGGAGCTTGCGGGCATGATCGTCTCGAAGGCAGCCAACATGTCGCAGAGACTCAACGTGCCGATACTGGGAGTGATCGAGAACATGAGTTACGTCAAGTGCCCGAATTGCGGTGAGAAGATAAACCTGTTCGGTGATTCTAGGGGAAGGTTACTGGCGGAAAAGATCGACACAAAGTTCCTCGGTTCATTGCCGATAGACCCGGAGCTCTCAAAGGCATGCGACGAGGGTAGAATCGAGGGCTACAAGAGCAAGGACTTCCAAGCCATCGTCAATAGGATCCTCGCATCGCTGTAGACCGATAGTTTGAGGAGCAAAAACCTACCTTTTTATCCCCACAAATCCATAAAAGGTCATTCACGCATCGCCCCCAGCACAATAAGTGATCCCTATGGACAAGGTCGAGCTCTACCCCTGGACGAAGGTGGCACCGACTCTGGGCGTTATCTTCGTCAGCCCGGCCGTACTCACGGTGGGGAGCACGCTGGGAACCCTCGTGCCCTTCTGGTACGCCGTGGCAACCTCGGTCATCGCCGCGTGACGTTCACCCCCATCATCTACTTCCACGGCGGCGTGGGTGCAAAGGAGCACCTATCCTTCACAAGGCTGATGGACGCCTCTCTGGGTATCAACGGTTCCAGGTTTCTAGCCTCCTCGCTGATAACGATAACTCAGGTCGGCTGGTACTCCGTAAACGTAACACTGGGCGGAGAGGCCCTCTCCCAGTTGACCGGTCTCGACCGTCTGCTCATGATCACGCTCTTCGGCGTTGCGGTTGCGGCGGTCACCTACTCCGGCTTCAGACGGCTCTCCGACTTCACCAAGGTAATGGCCTCCCTCACAGCGGTATTTGCGCTGTGGGCCCTCTACGCGATACTGACCCAAGGTCCGACCTTTTCGGCACCCTCCCTCTCGACGGAGAGGTTGCTCCACGCATCCGGGCTGGCCATAGGCGGTGCCATGTCCATCTCTACCGTCTCGCCCGACTTCGTCAAGGATACGAGGAGCAGGAGGGACCTGCGGATCACGACCTTCGGGGTAGTGCTCCCGCTGATCCTCTTCACCTTAATCTCGGGGAACTTGATGGGTGCCTACAGCCTAATACCGAACCCAGTATTTGCCCTCATTGCCATAAGCATGCCATTATTGGCAAACCTGCTGTTGTTCCTCGGCAGCGCCGCAGCCGCATCCTCCCTCTACCCGCCGACGCTCGCCTTGGCAAACATAGTGAAGATTCCGAGAAACTACGCGACTATCCCGGCAGCTCTGGTGGGTCTTGTGCTGGCATACCTAGGCATCGTGGAGCAGTTGACGATATTTCTCAGGCTGATCGGGATCCTCCTCCCACCCTTCATCGGGATCAACCTAGCGGAGTACTGCCTGCTCTCTAAGAGAAAGATGGCGGCAAGGGACGGTACCAACCTCGTGGGCGTCCTCTCCTGGCTCGTCGGCTCCGCTGTGGGGTACTTCTTGGAGGTGGGCATCGCCCCACTCAATGCCCTCTTCTCGTCCATGCCCTCCTACTTTGTACTGCGTTTGCTGAAGAGCAAAACACGATAAAACCCTGCCCTCATCCTTCTTTAGTACAGTTTAATCCTTCTGATCACATTTGCTTTTTTATTGGCTATGTCGTCGTGGATGTGCTTAACCTTAACTAGGGTGCCTCTAACATTTGCATCCTTAATCCGTCTAATCTCCTGCTCGCCGATCTTTTTGCATAACCCCTCCAATTCGTGATATTTTAGGACGTACCTCTTATCTGGAATTTTCCCGAACAGCTCTTTGGCCACATCGATGTAGGCCGCATAGTTCATCCTTCTAACCTCCACGTGCAGCCTTCTCATCTCCTGAAGTATCTTCCGAAGCTCCTCATCATCAACCTGCCTCAGCATCTCATCATCCATAAGGTCTGATATTATCTCGCATCTTTCGTATGCCTCTACGTCCTGCGGGGTGAGTTTCACTTCTGTTATTATCTCCGCTGCCCTCCTGATCGCGTCCTCTGGCATGAATTTGCCCTCCATTAAAAGTATTTTATTCCTCTACTTACCTCTGCCGATCTGCCTCTGTGCCATTGCTTTGACCAGCGAGACTAACACCGCGAACAGAGCACCGGAGTAGAAGCGTAGGCACTGTTGGCAAACCTTTTGCTGCTACAAACTCTGTCGCGGCATCTCCCCTTACTCAGCACGCCACCAAAAAAAAACATTGGAAACTTGGGGGAGGGCAGTATAGCCTACTCATAGGCGAAAGCCTTTTTGGGCATAAAATCCGCAGAGCCCTATTCCTACTTTCTCTTCTTCAAAAAGAAATAGGTTACTAGAACTGCTGCTAGACCGATGACGGCGATACCCATGGTCGAAGCTACCCAAGAGGTAATGGCTATCTCAGAGATTGGGGCAAACATAAAGCATAGGGTGCTCACAGAAATTATTTAAACCTTTTCCCCTCCCGAACGTAAAGGTACTAATCTACGATCCCAAACCGTTCTCTTGGTACTACATCTTGGTGATTCATCGTAATGCTGAGCCTTACTATGGCAAGAGGGTCTAAAGACAGAATGCGGTGAGCAATCGGGATAGAAATCGCGGAAAACGACCCATTGGCGCCTACCTCTTCTGCCGGTGTTTAAAGTCCCCTCTTTGTTGCCTGTTTGTTGCCCTCTCTTTGTGTTAAAGCCATGGTCAGCGAAGCCAAGACCGCGAACACGGCGCCGTAATAGAAGGTATAGGAACCGTTAATCGTAAAGAGGAAGCCAGCAATCAAGTTCGTGGGGAAGGTCACGATGCCAATGAGCGTGTTGTAAAGACCGTACGCTGTTCCCCTGTACTCCTCCGTGACGAGGCTCGGTATTATCGCCCTCTGCGATGTCTCCACGATGCCTTGGTGCGTGCCGTAGAGCGCCACGCCGAGAACCAAGACCCACGCGTTAGGAGCCAGCGCGATGACCACGAAGGAGAGCAGCAGGAAGAGGTAGCCAAGCTGAATCGCCCTGACCCTCCCGAGCCTGTCCGAGATCTCCCCGGCCGGGAGGCTGGCAAAGACGTGGAAGACCTGTATCCCGGCGTAGACGAGCGGTGTGACCTCCTTGGGAACTCCAAGCTCCACCGCCCTCAGCAGGATGAATGCATAGCTTATTGCGGCAATCGCGTAGAGCGTGGCCGAGCCGAGGTACATTGAAAAGGTTCTGTTGAGCAGGCTCCTTGCATTCTTCAGCGAGGCATTCGGGGCGCTGTTCCTCCTCGGCGGCTCCTTCACGAATATGAACAGTACCGCAACGGCTATGGCACCGGGAATGGCCGTGAACAGGAAGATGCCCTGATACCCCAAGGGAACGAAGAGCAGGAATGCTATAACCGGTCCGACTACCGCCCCCATCTGATCTAGGGTCCTGTGGATGCCGAAGGCTCTGCCCATCTTCTTCTCCTGCGTGGAATCGGCTATCATGGCGTCCCTTGGAGGGGTCCTGAGACCCTTCCCCACCCTGTCCGTCATCCTCAGTCCGAGGACCTGCTCCCAGTTGCCGACGAACCCCATGAAGGGCTTCACTACATTCGATAGACCATATCCCACGAGCGTGAGGCTCTTCCTCTTGCCGGTCTTGTCGGCTATAGCCCCCGAGATCAGCTTCAGGAAGGATGTGATGCTCTCGGCCGCGCCCTCGATACCGCCGACAATCTCCGGCGTGGCTCCGAGCTGGAGCACAAGGAAGGTCGGCAGGAGAGCGACGACGATCTCAGTGCTGATGTCGGTGAAGAAGCTCACCACTCCCAGGAAGATGATGTTGGTCGAGATGCCGACAATCAGACTCTTTTCCTTCTGCTCCATCCGGTTGCAACCTTCATTCTAAATGAACATTGTTAAAGAAGCAAAATATTATGTTATCTCTTACGGTTATACACCACTGTAGGCGCTTGCAATCAGAAAAGTTGCCGAGGGGAAAAGAACTCAGACGCTCCTCGCGTACCTCACTGCCCTGTCTATCAGCTCTCTGACCCTGCCCACGTAGTTCTCAGGCTTGGTCAGCTCCTCTACCTCCTTCTTAGATAGGTACGCAGTGACCTCAGGCGTCTTGCAAAGAAGGTCCCTTAATGGAACTCCCTCACTGAACGCCCTCACGGAGACGCCCCTGAGCACCTCGTGCGCCCTCTGCCTTCCCATACCCTTCCTCGCAAGCGCCATCATGACAGCCTCGGTGAGTATCGCTCCCTTCGTCGTCTCCAAGTTCCTCTGCATGTTCTCCGGAAAGATCCTTAGGTTCCTCAGTACATTGACAAGCGTGAGGAGCATCTCGTCCAATATTATGAACGTAAGGGGTATGATGAACCTCTCGCTGCTCGAGTCTGTGAGGTCCCTCTCGTGCCAGAGCGGCACGTTCTCCAGCGCCGGCACCACAAGCCCCCTTATCACCCTCGCCAGGCCGGAGACCTTCTCACAGTCCACAGGGTTCTGCTTGTGGGGCATCGTGCTACTCCCCACCTGTGACTTCGCCTCGAACCCCTCAGCCACCTCCAGGATCTCGGTCCTCTGCAGGTTTCTTATCTCCGTCGAGATCCTGTCCAGGCTCGACGCCGTGACCGCCGCCCAGCAGACGAACTCCGCTATCCTGTCCCGGCAGACGATCTGGGTCGTGATCACCGCCGGCCTTATCCTGAGCTCCTTCATAATCAGTTGCTCTATGTCGAGGGCCCCCTCGCCCTGGCTCGCCATGGTCCCTACGGCGCCGCTCATCTTTCCCACGATGAGTCTCCTCTCCAGATCGCCCAGCCTCTCCAGGTTCCTCCCGGCCTCGGCGGCGTACACCGCCATCTTGAAGCCGAACGTTATGGGCGTGGCGTGCTGTCCATGTGTCCTCCCTACCATCACGAGGTCCCTGTTCTCCGTGGCCAGATCGCAGAGGACGTCCCTCAGATCCCCCACCCTCTTCTTCAGTATGGAGACGCCGCCCCTCATGGTCAGTGCCCAGGCGGTATCCACGATATCGTAGCTCGTAGCCCCCCAGTGGACGTACTTGCCGTACTCGCCGCACTCCTCGGCAAGGACCTCGACCATCGCCATTATGTCGTGGTGGGTCTTCTTCTCCCTCTCCTTCACCTTCTCCAGCGTGACGACGCCTACGACCGCCCTCCTCTTGATCTCATCGGCAGCCGCTTTGGGTATCTCGCCGACTCTGGCGTGGGCCTCTGCCAGAGCTGCCTCCACGTCAAGGAGCTTCTGGAGCCTGCTCTCATCCTCAAATAACGCCTTCATCTCCGGGCTGCCATACCTTCCGGTGTCGATGGGGCAAACGGGCATAACAACCCTCCAAAACTTGATATTTCCATCTTATTCTTAACCCTTTGCTAGGCTGGCTAGCGATTCACAGCAAGGACTAAAGACCGCTGTCTCCTCTGGCGATCCATGACGGCATCGCTAGCGGATCTTAAGGTTGAATATGACGCTATAATTTGAGACGTACTTGAACTCCGTCTTCTTGCCCGTGATCACCATCAAAGCGGCATCTACGTAGTTTCGAAGGAATATCGACCACTTCTGTCCCATGTTGTGGCCGAGCCTTATCTCGTAGTAGCCCTCTTTTACATCCTCGGAGTAAGCGGCCCAATCCCCAAAGCTGCAGATCACGGTCTCAAGAAACTGCTTGAAGTTCTCTGGTGAGAGCTCTCCATAAAGCTGGATTATGATCTCCTTTGCGATCAAACCTCCGATCTTTGAGGCCGTCTTGGCAAGGGCATCCGCATCAAGGCTGTTTATCAGCTCAACGATGTCGCTCTTAGCCAGACACACTATGCCGAAGGGCTCCAGCTTTGCCCTAATCTTGACGTAATTCTTTAACACTCTGCACGCGAGCCCGTTTACGGTCGCACCCTGCCTCTTCGCCTCTTCCTCAAGTCCCTTTATGACATCTGCATCCAGTCTAAACGTCCTTAACGTCGATTCAGCAGATTCGCTCAATTTCCGCACCACACTTTGGTTATTACGCAGTTATCTACGGTGTCTTTGGTCTATTTATACACTTCTTGGTCTAATGTAATAAGTTCTATCTATTTGTACACAATTCGTACCGGACGGGCAAAGAGCCGGAGGCCGACCGCCTGGGACTGTATTTGTTAAAGGCTTATATGCATTCAATGGGATATTCTCCCTGAAAGATCAGGGGATATGGTAATGAACAAAGTGGATTATGATAAAGGATACGCCTACCTCTGCTCCACGGGCAACTACATAGAGACGAAGGACGGCCTTATGCAGAAGCTGAAGAGGGCGGGCCTCAAGGATCCAGAGGGCGTTGTGAAGAGGCTCATGGAAGAGGGCGAGATAGCCCCAGGGAAGAAGAAGGGCACGTACGTACTGAAGTTCAACAAGTGCCGCGCCACCGAAGAGGATATAATCTCCGAGTAGCCTGCAGGGCCACAAATTACAAAATATAACACTGTTCTTTACTTTCATCTTTGTACATTTTTGTAACTAAAATATTACTTTGTCGTAACCCTTATATTCGACCAATTCCACGATTTAAAACGTAATGGTATTTCCTCATAGGCCAAGGGATACCATTAGGTGGCGAATGGTAAAATGTTTTATATACTGAAAAAGCGCCAACTGAAAGAGGAGGAAAAATAATGGTTTCTTACACCTCTTCAGAGAGAATTTCTCTGCTTATCTCCTCGGCACTGGTCGTCATAGGGCTCGTGGGGAGCGTCTATGCAAGCCTCTACGCACACCCAGTGATGAACCTTGCCTTTGTGGAGCTGACCTTGGTCGCCGTTATCACGCTTCTATTCTTGAGCTTTATCCCTGGGGTATTCCCCAGAAACATCAAGGCCGAGTCGATCTACTACAGCGGTCTCGCCAAGGAGCCTTACATCAGCAACGAACAGGTCTACCGCCCGAAGATGCCAAGGATGCACATCACCCTTTTGGCCGTCAGCGTTCTCGTCTTTTGGGCTTTGCAGCTCATATCCCTGATAAAGGCCGTGCCGTTGTATGTGAACCTAATAGCGCTTGGCGCCTTCGTATTGGGCGTGGGTTACTATCTCGTGGATATGGGAGGCAAGAAAGAGGGTCAAAAGTAGGCGGTCCGTATGGCACTAAAAGTTAAAGTTTCAAAGAGGCTGAGTGCACCAGTGCTGGTGCCTATAGCCAACGAGAATGTGACGGAGAACGTAATTATCCACAATCCAGAATTCTGCACCGGGTGCATGCAGTGCATGGTGGGCTGCGCCTACAGCCACTTCAAGACCTTCGACATCAACTATGCTCTCCTTTACGTCAACGATAACCCCGCCACGCCGGGGTCCTGGGTGAACGCCAACTGCTCCCACTGCGTTTACCCCATGTGCCTGGCTGCCTGCCCGAGGGAGGCGATCTACAAGGACCACTTGGGCATAGTGAGGATCTCCCCACTGAAGTGCATAGGGTGCGGCATATGCGCCCAGACCTGCCCGATAGCCGTCCCAAGGCTGGACAATACCAAGAAGATCTACGTGAAGTGTGACCTTTGCAACGGGGAGTATCCAAACTGCGTCAAGATGTGCAGCACAAACGCGCTGCAACTTCTCCCCAGAAGGGAGGCATTCGATTACGTAAAGAAGTTGAGGGGTGTCTGAGATGGAGCAAGAGAAGCCAATGAAAAGTTTTACCCGCCTTCTTGATTCTGCGAAGAAGGTGACTGAGCACAGGCTCGAGGATGAGATGGTGAAGCATCCATGGAGAAGGCCGTTCAACGCCACGGCCCCGGACGCGGCGAAGCCCTCCCTCAAGAGGGACTTCGAGCAGGGGCTCGTCTACCCAATAACAGAGGACGTCTCGGGGGCGCGGAAGGCCGCAAACTTGGATCCGATGCCGCCTACGGCACACAAGTTCACGGAGCAGGCGGAGAAGAAGCGCGAGATTATGAAGGACATGGGGACAGGCAAGAAGCTCGCCTTTGACCCGGAGAAGAGGGTTTACAAGTATTGATATGGAGGGAACAGAGTGACCGCTTCAAAATCAAAGACTAATGCCTCGAACGAGAAGTACGGTTACTTCTTGGGTTGCGTCATGCCGGCTAAGATGCCGTGGGCCGAGAAGGCAACCTTCTTGGTCGCCGAGAAGCTGGGTCTCAGCTGGGACTATATGAAGGAGACGCTCTGCTGCGTCAGGCCCGGAGTCTGGAAGGCGATCGATCCGGACACATGGCTGACCCTCACCGGGCAGAACTTGGCGCTAGCAGAGAAGCAGGGCGTAACCCTAGTGGACTCGTGCAACGGATGCTGGATAACGCACTACGAGACTCTTGAGGAGCTGTTGGACGAGCCCGAGAAGATGGCTATGGTGAACAAGCACCTCGCCAAGGCGAACATGAGGCTCGAGGGGACTGTGCAAGTCAAGCACTTCCTTCAGGTTCTGTATGAGGATGTCGGGCTCGACAAGATCAGGAAGTCCATAAAGAAGCCGCTCAACCTTCGGATGATGAGGCACATAGGCTGCCACGCGAGGAAGCTTGGCAACGATGTCATGCCGAGGTACTTCGACGAGATCCTGGAGGCGTGTGGCGTGGAGCTAGTCGACACACCGTACGACTCCATGTGCTGCGGACTCCTGCTATACTTCGCGGACCCCAAGACATCCATCTACCGCAATGTCTTCAAGAAGTTCAAGCTGGCGCAGGACCTAGGCGTCGATGCCATCGCGATAATATGCTCGGGCTGCTACGACCAGTTCGACAGGGGGATCAAGATCTTGGAGGATGAGGGTGACCCAACCGGTCAGCTCCCACAGGGCTTTGACGTCCCGATAGTCCACCTCTCGGAGATCTTGGCGCTGGCGTTCGGCTACAAGCCAGAGGAGTTTGGGATGGACGTCTTCAGGACTACGTCCCCCAGCAAGCTCATCTCAAAGGTAGAGGGGGGAAAATAATTGACCACATCTACTGATCCAACCATCATGGAATGGCTCAAGACCGAGGTAGTTCCTGAAGGACTGGAATTCAAACCCCTGAGGGAGAACAGGGTTTTAGTCATGGTCAAGCCAGAGGATGTCGACAGGCTGGCCGAGAGGTTCGTGAAGAAGCTGGGTGCCCGACTGATCCACGCGACGGGTGTGGACAGGGAGCAGTTCGGCTTCGACATCGTCTACGTCTATGACTTCTCCAAGGCGAAGAACCTTGTGCTCGTTCTCGAGGCTCATGTCGATAGGGATAACCCGATCATCCCCTCTGTGGGTAAGGTGACATGGCAGGCGGTTTGGGCTGAGAGGGAGATCAAGGAGTTCCTAGGCATAAACGTCGCGGGAATGCCAGACCCGCGGCACCAGTTCCTGCCGTACGAGTGGCCGAAGAACCCAGAGACTGGTCTGCCGAGTGACCCGAGCCTCTACATGCCTGCCACCACGGGAGTTTCGCCGACTTCTGAGAATTGGAAGCCAGTAGGCATCGACCCCAAGACCGCAAGGTCATCACTCCTACCCATAGGTCCATACCACCCGGGCGTAATCGAGGGACAGACCGTCTACGTCAGGGTGGAGGGCGAGCACGTGGTCGATGCCGACATCAAGACAGGCTACCACCACAGGGGCATCCACCGCCTCATCGAGCGGAGGGGCTACAACAAGGGAGTCTTCGTCTCCGAGCGTGTCTGCGGCATCTGCAGCGCGGCCCACGGCCTGGCTTACGTGACCTGTGCGGAGAACCTGTACGATGCTGAGATCCCGGAGAGGGCTCAGTACATAAGGACGCTGCTGGTCGAGCTAAACAGGGTCCACAGCCACATCCTGTGGATCGGCGTGGCCGCCGACCTAATCGGATGGAAGACAGGCTTCATGATCACGTGGGGCCTCAGGGAGCGCGTCATGGACATAATCGAGGCTATAACTGGCAACAGGGTCAACTACGGCATCTGGAGGCTGGGCGGCGTCAGCAGAGACGTATCACAAGAACTCGCCATGAAGGCAAGGCAGACAATTCCAGGCTTGAAGGAGGCGCTCACACAACTTATACCGGCAGTTGTCGATCACCCGGTTGTCAAGGCAAGGGTTGTAGGCGTCGGCCCGCTCACCTTCGCCCAGGCCTTCGACGGCGGCGCGGTCGGTCCGGTTGCCAGGGCGAGCAACTGGAAGATAGACACCAGGAGGGACAACCCGCCACACGCAATGTACGACCCAAGCAAGATATCGTGGGACATAGTGGTTGACGACCACTGCGACATGCTCGGACGAACGCTCGTGAGAGCCAAGGAGACCTTCGTATCCATTGGCATAGTGGACCAGTGCCTAGCGTACTTGGAGAAGACAGCGGGAGAGATAAGGGACAAGCCCAAGACAATAGAACCCGGCTCCGAGGCAGTCGGTCTCAATGAGGCGCCCAGAGGCGAGCTCTTCTACTACATGAGGGCAGGCGGGACCGATGTCCCCGATTACATGATGCCCGAGGGCAAGCACAACGTCCAGGGATCCAACCTTCCGCAGGCAGTCCGCATCAGGACCCCAAGCTACCGCAACAACGCCCTCATCCCGCAGATGCTCATCGGCTCGGCCCTCGCAGACGTACCCATCGTCATGGGCAGCACCGACCAGTGCCTGGCATGCACCGACAGGGTCGAGGTCATCAACGACAAGACAGAGGAGAGCTACACGCTCTCGTGGGAGGAACTGGTTAGAATGAGCCAGAAGAGATGGAGGCCCTAAAGATGGTGGACATGCTCTTTACTGCGGTAACGATGCTGATAATGATACCCGTGGCCCTCTTCGCTGGTATTCTTTACGTTTTCCTGTTCAGGAAGCTCTCTGCGAGGTTCCAGTGGCGCGTCGGACCTGTTGTCAGTATGTACAAGGATCTCGCGCCGCTCCTGGGCGCCTCAAGGATCCTGCAACCGCTATACGACATCTTAAAGCTCTTCGGCAAGGACACGCCTGTGCCTGACATCTCTAGGAAGACCATATTCATAGCATCACCCTACCTCGCCTTTATCTGCGCCTTCTTGGCCATATTCTTCATACCGTTCCCGGGCGTCCCGCTACTGTCCACGATGGAGGAGAGCCTGGTCATCGCCTCCTACCTGCTCATCGGTGCGGTCATGTTCACCATTCTTGGCGCGGCCTCAAGCGGCTCGCCTTGGGGCGCAATCGGCGCAAGGAGAGACATCGAGATATTCCTAATATACGAACTGGGCTTTGTGGTCGCCCTCTTCTCGGTCGGGCTGGTGGCAGGATCCCTCTCGCTGTGGGAGATCGCCACGAGACCGGGTTTGCCGATGCTGATCCTCAACCCGTTCGCAGCAGTCCTTCTCTTCCTCGTCATAATAGGCAAGCTTGCAATCAAGCCCCTTGACATGGCGGAGGCTGAGGCCGAGATCGTTGCCGGTCCATTCACAGAGTACGGTGGCAAATACTTGGGGCTCTTCCAGTTAGCAAAGGCGTTCCTCTTTTACGACATGGTGGCACTCTTCATAGCACTCTTTCTCGCGCCCACGCTGAACTCGATACTATGGCTGCCCGTCTACATAATCGCCGTCGTAGTCATCCTGTTCTTCATAACGGTGATGCAGGTTCTGCACCCACGATTCCAGATAGCCAAGGCCATGTCCTGGTACGGAAGGTGGGTGCTGGTCTTCGGCGTCCTGACCGCGATGATGGTTCTAGTACTAAGGTTCTATTGGGTGGTGTGAAAACATGCCAGCTAGAATTAAAATATTGGAGGAAGTCTTGGCTCACTACAGCAGCCCCATGACCCTGAACTACCCCTCATCTGTGGACCCCAACAAGAAGTACAGCGCCATACCCGAGGGTCTTAGAGGGGTGCCCGAGAGGGATGAGGAGAAGTGCATAGGCTGCGAGGCGTGCGCCAGGGTCTGCACCGGAATGGCAACAAAGATCTTCGACAACGAGTCAGAGGCGAAGAGGCTCGTGCAGATATTCCTCTTTCGCTGTACCTTCTGCCAGCACTGTGTGGACGAGTGCCCGACGGAGGCGCTGAAGATGTCCAAGAAGTTCGAGGTGGCCACCGGCAGCAGGGACGATCCGGCGAACTACGTGGACACGACCCTCGATCTGCTTCGATGTGCGAACTGCGGTCATACTTTCTATCCCAAGAAGTACGTGGACAAGGCCAATGAATTACTGTTGCAGAAGATAAACCCCCTGGTGAAGGATGTGGTGGTCGCGGACTTCAAGAAGGTCCAGGACTACTGCCCGTCCTGCAGGAGGGCTTTTGCCTACAAATATGACACGCATACCAAGAAGCATGTCTGGTTGGAGGGACCGTAATGGGGATAATGGATAAGGCTCGAATCTACTCGCCTTGGCTCTACCACCTGCACTGCGGCGGATGTAACGGATGCGACATAGAGACCCTCGCCGCCCTGGACCCGAGATGGGACCCAGAGAGGTTCGGCATACAGCTTGTGGCATCCCCAAGGCACGCGGACATACTCATCGCAACAGGTTGCGTACCCAAGCAGTTCATACCTATGGTCAAGAGGGTCTACGAGCAGGTTCCAGAGCCCAAGGTGGTGGTGGCCATTGGTGGCTGCGCCTGCGGAGGGAGCCTCTTCTATAACGAGGATCCGGACAACTATGCAATACTCGGCTCACCAGATCTGCTCATACCAGTGGACGTATATGTGCCGGGTTGCGCCCCCAAGCCAGAGGCCATAATCAATGGCATAGTACAGGGCATCCTGAAGCTGGCCGCAAAGAAGAAGGCCGCTGCTCCGACGCAAAAATCCTAACCATTTTCTTTCTCTCCTTTTCTCAGGATCACGAGCTGTGCATTTGAAAAGCCAGAATCGAAATTCGATTTTAAAATGGGAAAGTGGGTGGCTAATACCACCCTTTTATCTCCTCGAACCACTTGCCTATTCCGTCCCAGTTGACCACATTCCAGAACGCCTCGACGAACTTCGCCCTCAGGTTCTTGTAGTCGATGTAGTAGGCGTGTTCCCACACGTCCAGGACCATCACAGCTGTGAAGTCCGGGGCATAGTTGACGTTGTGCTTCTCTATCTGCTGAAGCATCAGCCTGTCCAGCTCCCCGCAGTATATCAGCGAGGCCCAGCCCGATCCCTCCACGCTCGTGGCGGTCTGCGAGAACAGCTTCTTGAACCTGTCCAGGCCCCCGAAGTCCCTGTTGACCTGGTCCGCAAGCTTTCCGCCCGGCTTGCCCCCTCCCTTGCTTGGGGGAGCCATGTCCTCCCAGAAGTATGAGTGCAGCGAGTGCCCGCCGAGGTTAAAGGCGAGTTCTTTTAGCAGAGCCTTGATGTCGACATCGGCTCCACTCTTTGTGGCGTCGTCAAACTTCTTGTTAATGTTGTTAACATTGTCCACGTAAGCCTGGTGGTGCTTGGTGTGGTGTATCTTCAGCTGCCCCTCGGATATATGCGGCGTGAGCGCGTTGTACGGGTACGCCAAGGCTGGTAGAGTGTATACCTTCCTCTCCAAAACCAATCCCTCCAAAAATACCTGAAGGTATAATCCCCTCAGTTCAATATATTCCTTTCAGGCGGATCCCTCCGCCCTTTGATGCACCACGATAAAAAATGGCAGAGGGGGACAGCGAAGGTTTAAATACCTGTTTTATTACTTGAAACGGGTCTAAAGTGCAAGGCCTTGACAAATAGCGTTAGCCTATCGCGCTAATTCTATTGCTTTTGTGACTTTGGCAACAAAAACAACAATAAACAAAATAAAAAAGAGATGATGTATTATGACGTTTGAAGATTTGAATATTGAGAGGGAGGTACTGGCCTCTCTAAACGAGATCGGGTTCAATGAACCCACACGAATCCAGTACGAGACTATACCGCTCATTAAAGAGGGATACGACGTCATCGGTCAGTCCGAGACAGGCTCTGGTAAAACCGCGGCGTTCGGGATACCGCTCGTAGAGAAGGTTACCCGAGGCACGCCAGTCCAAGGGCTCATCCTCGCACCAACTAGGGAGCTGGCGCTGCAGAACGCTGGAGAGCTCAAGAAATTCTCCCGCGCCAAGGGGCTCAGAATAGAGTGCGTCTACGGTGGTGCGTCCATGGGGCCCCAGATATCCGGGCTAAGGAGTTCGGAGATCGTGGTGGGAACCCCCGGCAGGATCATGGATCATATGAGGCGGGGGACCTTGAAACTAAATAACGTGAAGATTTTCGTCCTGGACGAAGCGGACAGGATGATCGACATGGGTTTCATCGAGGACATAGAGACCATTGAGAGGAGCCTCCCAAGGGAGAGGCAGACATTGCTCTTCAGCGCAACCATGCCCTACGAGCTCAAGTCCATCAGGGACCGGTTCACCAAGAACCCTAGGGAGGTCGTCACAGACACGAAGGTGAAGGAGGACTACCTAAAACAGTACTACTGCGACGTGGATCGAAGGATCAAGTTCTCGATGCTCGTTCACTTGCTGCGCAAGGAAGCGCCCAAACTCGCGATGGTCTTCTGCAACTCCAGGAGGGACACAGACATCGTAGCCAGAAACCTGCAACAGAACGGCATAAATGCCAAGTCCCTCCACGGCGGCCTCTCGCAGGAGAGGAGGGAGCACATAGTGGAGGAGTTCCACAGGGGATCCACAAGGGTTCTCGTAGCAACCGACGTGGCTGCAAGGGGGCTGGACTTCAAGGACGTGACCCACATCTTCAACTACAGCGTACCCATGAACGCGGAGGATTATGTGAACAGGATCGGGAGGACAGCGAGGGCAGGGCAGTCTGGGAAGGCCATCGTTCTGCTTACCAGGGAGGACTTCGACTTGTTCAGCAGGATAGTGAATACCTTCTCCTTCGATATCCAGGAGATTGACTGCTCCGCTGATGACATAAGGATGCTTCCGTTCAGGAGAGATGAGTTCCGGGAGCACAGCGACAGGAGAGGGCAATTCCGGGAATACGGAGATAGGAGAGGTCCGTTCCGGGAACGCGAAGACAGGGAGTTCAGGCGCCGGAGACCATTCGAACGGCAACCGAGAGGCTTCGTTTTCACATAGTCTGCCTTTAATGTAATAAAAAGTTCGCTAAACCCCCAACTGCCGCAGGAGCTTCTCCACGTCCTGTAGGCTCATCTCCTCCCCTTGCCCTTCCGCTGCCCCTTCCTTCTTCTTGACCTCCTCCTTCTTAGCGGGGTCGACGGCGTAGGACGGGACCTTCTCAACAACTGGTTCCTTCTCTGAGAGCATGATCTCGCCGACGATCCTGCCCTTCATTCCCTTGACTTCTATGGGGTGGTCTATCTCGATCCTCAGGTTTGCCTTGAAGTTGCCCTCCTCTATCTGCTTCATTATCCACTTGTAGAGTGCCTCTTCGACGTAGCGCTTAAGCTCCTCGCTCATCCGAGTTCACAGGTGATTATCGTAGCTCCATAACTATAAAAGTTTCTTAGAGATCTCAGCAAGATTTACATAGCCGTTAGGAAGAGGATACTGATCCAACGTATGCCAAGGAGAGGGATGGTCTGGTGGACACGCGAAAGCTCGCTGAGGCAATATCGTTGGTTTTCAACGCCCCCCTCGTTACTATGTACGCCTTTGCGGTCCTAATATTCTTCCTGAATCCTCCCTCATCGTTGTTCTTTTTTATCGTCTCCACTCTCTTCGGGTCTATCCTCCCGATGACCATTATCTTCCTCATGCTGAGAATGGGCATCATCCACGACATGTACGCCTCCGAGAGGAGGACAAGAACAAAACCGTTTATGGGTACCATCGCCAGCTATCTGCTGGGAGCACTCGTTCTAACGGTCTTCAACGCTCCCCCAAGTCTCGTCGCTCTGATGGCATGTTACTTCGTCAACACGCTCGTGATGACGGTGATAAGCCTGGTGTGGAAGATCAGCATCCACGCTGTCGGCATATCCGGTCCAGCAACCTTTCTAACCCTCCAGATGGGGGCGATAATGCTCCCCCTCTTCATACTCCTACTTCCTGTGGGATGGGCGCGGCTCAAGCTCGGAGCGCATGACCTAAAGCAGGTGGTAGCGGGGGCTCTGCTGACCATCCTATTGACGTGGGTACAGGTGCTACTCTACCTAAGATAAAAGGGCAAATCTTGCTCTAAAGGAACTTGCGTTTCATTCTATGAACTCCACGCCCTTCATGCCCTTGAAGTGAACGTCACTCGTTACTACCTTCGCATCGAAAGTCTGGGCGGTGGCGTAAACTACGGCATCCGCCATCCCAAGGTTGAGCGCCAGGCTTACGTCTGCGGCCCTGAGGGCGATACGTTCATCCAGTTCCACTATCCTTGCCCTCCTGAGCTGGGCGTACGCCTCTATGGCACCCTCCTCACCCGCGCTAGCCTTTACCTTCCGGTAGACCTCGTAAACTACGATCGTCGGGATTACGGTGTTGTCCTCGTTGATCGCCTCGACGTACTTCTCATACTTCTTTGCCCGGGGGCCATCCGTGAAGTACTCTATCCATCCATAGGAGTCGAGGAGGATCAAAACCGGTCGCCCTCTTCCCTCAGATCACGCGTGTCAAGGCCTTTGACAAACCCCCTCGTCTCCTTTATTGGCTTCAGGGGGACGAGGTGCAAGGTACCGTCCTTCTCAAGCAGGAGTAGCTTCTGCTTTGGCATAATTCCCAACCTCTTCCTGACCTTGTCTGGAATCACTATCTGGAATTTGGATGAAACCGTCACAGTGGACATCGATATCACTACCGCTTTACTTATGACTATCGATAAATAAATGTTTTACGTTTAATGCTCATACTCTGCGTATTATAAAGGGGGGTGCCCAGAAAACCCACGGCTTTAACCGTGGAGAGGACGTCACGTGTGAATCCTTCATCATATGTGGGTCTTTCATCAAAACTGAAAAGGCAACCTTTATGAATTCGGAACAACCTCATTTCAAAACATGGTGGGTTCCACGTCCTCAAGGTACCGTTCCCTAGGCGTCGACATAAGCAAGAAGGGGATCGAGGCCCTTAGGTCCATCACCGACGACCTGTTCCCGGCCTCGTTCTGCTCCGTCGTTAAGCATCCCACGGATCCTGAGAGGGGCATAATCCTTCACGAGGACGGCGCGGGCAGCAAGCCCATAGTCTCCTACATCTGCTACAGGGAGACCGGCGAGCCTAGATGGTTCGAGCCCCTGGCCGTGGATGTGATCGCCATGAACGTCGACGACGTAGTCTGCGTAGGCGGGAGGCCGATAGCCTTCTCCGACTACGTCGCCTTAAACGCTCTCATGGTGAAGAAGGAGGACCTTCTCGGCGGGCTGGCGAGGGGCTTTTCCAAGACGTTCGCCATGCTAAGGGCGTTAGGAATCGAAGTTCTCTTCAGCGGCGGCGAGACTGCCGACCTGCCGGACATAATCAGAACCTTCGACGTCTCCGGCACGGTCTACGGCGAGGTCTCGTTGCAAAAGGTAATAACTGGCAATGAAATCGCGCCCGGTGACGTGATCGTGGGACTGAGAAGCGGAGGAAGGTGCTCGTATGAAAAGGGCGAGAACAGCGGCCTGATGTGCAACGGGATCACGCTTGCGAGGCACAGCCTCCTGACTAGGGAGTATCTCAAGAAGTACCCCGAGATAGGTTGCAAGGAAGTAAAAGGCTACTACGGGCGCTTCAAGGTCGACTCGCAATTCCCAGAGCTGGGAACCATGTTGGGTGAGGCACTGCTCTCTCCCACAAGGATCTACCTCCCCATAGCCTTGAACATTCTGAAGAGGGTCAGCGTGAAGGCAATGGTCCATAACACCGGTGGAGGTCTGACGAAGTGCAAGCGCCTCGGCCGGAAGATACGGCACGTTAAGGACTCTCTCCCGGAGCCTGACCCAATATTCAATCTTATAAAGCGGGAGAGCAAGGCGGACTGGCGGGAGATGTACCAAGACTTCAACATGGGCGTCGGCTTCGAGGTCGTTGTAGAGAAGGGCGATGAAGAGTCCATACTGAAGATCTCGAAAAAGTTCGGTGTCGGCGCGCAGGTCATCGGCAGGTGCGAGAGATCCGCTTCAGGAAACGCCGTCATGATAAAGTCTGGCTTTGGAAAGTTTGAGTACTAAGCCCGCTGTGGATACGGGGAATCTTTTTTAAGCTTCTTCCATCAACATTTCTCTGGTTTTGGTGGTCTTAATGGCTATACCCGATAGGCTTGACAGAATTCCGGAGTCGGGGATCAGGCGGCTCTTCGAGCTTGCCGGGAGGTACAAGGACGTGGTCTCCCTCGGCATCGGGGAGCCTGACTTCGACACTCCCCAGCACATAAAGGAGTACGCCAAGGAGGGACTGGACAAGGGAATGACCCACTACACCCCGAATAATGGTCTCAAGATGCTTAGGGACGCCATCGCCGTCAAGCTGAAGAAGGAGAACGGCATAGAGGCAGACCCCGACAAAAACATCATAGTGACGATAGGCGGGAACCAGGCCTTCCTTCTCGTTTTATCAACTTTCCTGAACCCCGGCGACGAGGTCCTTCTACCTTCGCCATACTTCGTGACGTACGGAGCGGCCGTCACGCTGGTGGGTGGGAGGGCGGTGGAGGTTGAAACCCGCCTCGAGAACGGGTTCAGGGTCGATGCGGAGGACCTTCGAAAGGCAGTTACCAAGAAGACCCGTTGCATAATTATAAATTCACCCAACAACCCGACCGGCGCCGTCCTCACCAAAAAAGACTTGGGGGCGATAGCCGAGGTCGCCGTGGAGAACGACCTGAAGGTGATCACCGACGAGGTCTATGAGAAGCTTGTCTACGACGGTGCGAAGCACGTCAGCATAGCCTCGCTGAACGGAATGTCCGACAGAACCATAATAGTCAACAGCTTCTCCAAGACCTATGCCATGACCGGTTGGAGGCTCGGCTACGCCGTGGCGGACGAAGCGACGGTGGCAAGGATGACGAAGTTCCAGATGTTCCTCGCGACCTGCCCGGTATCCTTTGGTCAGTACGCTGCGGCAAAGGCGTTACAGGACCCTAGGAGCAGAGAGGCCACGGAGAGGATGAGGTCAGAGTACGAGTCGAGAAGGGACTACATCTACAGGAAGCTGAAAAAAATAAAGGCATTTACCGTGGCGAAGCCCCAAGGCGCGTTCTACATCTTCCCCCGGATAGACGGGAAGGACGATAGCGCGTTCTCGGAGAAGCTGCTCGTCGAGGAGAAGGTGGTCGTCGTCCCGGGCTCGGCGTTCGGCAGGTACGGCGTGCACCACCTCAGGCTCTGCTACGCGACATCAATGAAGAATCTGGAGGTGGCCATGAACAGGGTCGAGAGTTTCATGTGCCGCTCGGCTTAATTGCAACCGAATAAAAGGATGGGAAACGGACCAACTTCATTCTATACAATTTAAGAACCAATTGAACCCCTTCCAGTATTTCTCAATAGCGATGCTTAAATTGTCAGTTCTCATTATTTCTGATGATTTCGTCTGAGCCGCTCTACCTGAACGGGGGGCCAATAAAAACAGCCTTCTTTTCTTTGACGTAAAAAAGAGCTGATTGGATTCTAGAAAATGGTTTTATTTCTCTAGGAAGGCATGATTACATCCTAGTGCAATGAAACAAATAAGTTTGAATAATTTTCTTATATTTATTAACTATTTTTATTATAAACTCAAAAATAGTTAAGCATAAATATACGAACTACTGAAAAAAATCAATACAGTTGGTAATCAGCTCTGAGTGACGCGAAATGCTAGAATGGATTACGCTTGCAATATTTCTTGTAACGATAGTCCTGATGATTTGGAGCCCAATTGAGCCGAGCATTATAGGTGGTTTTGGCGTTATTGTTATGATAATAATAGGTATAATATCTCCTGTTGAAGCTTTTCAGTTTGTTGACTGGAATATCCTCGCGATACTCATAGGGCTATGGATAATAAGCATATATTTGATAAAAGCCAGTAGGCCTGAAGGACTCATTTCCGTATTAATAAAGAGGGTAAAGTCCTTTAGGGCATTAGTTTTTGCCCTGATTTTTTTCGCTGGCATGGTCACGATGTTTGTTGATAACGTACTTGTGGTCCTACTATTCTGCCCTATCATGATCACTATCTGCAAAACTTTGAAACAAGATCCGTTTGTGCCCACAATATTAACCGGGCTCGCAGCAAATCTCATGGGCACCGCTTTGTTATTGGGTGATATAACTCCTCAGTTTTTACATTCAATTGCTCATTTTGAATTTATGGACTTTATAGTTTTCAGAGGAAAACCCTCTGCCTTTCCCATTCTCATAATAACTTTCCTGATAGTTATCTATCTGTACACTACTAGGTTCTATAAATGCGAAAGCCAGCATATCGATCTAAAGGCTCTCATTGGTAACGGAATTGCGGGGCGGAACCCGCGACTTCTAAAAATAGCCCTTGTGTTTTTCGTAGGGACGATAATACTAATGATCTTTAGGCAAAATCTTGGAGTTCCATTAGGTTCGATAACTTTCTCAGGGGCTATTGCATTAATACTTTGCGTTGAAATATTGAATAAAAAAGGCGGATTAAATGGCCCGACTTTCCAACAAATTTTGGGCGAAGTCGAGTGGCGCGCTGTATTCTTTTACGCCTTCCTATTCATTTTGGTTGGAAGTCTTGAAAAAGTCGGGCTTATAAAAATGTTTGCAGACGCCATATTCCCATTCTTATCAAACCTTATAGTGGGCGTACCAGTGCTCTACTTGATCTCTGCGTCTTTGTCTACCATAGTTGAACATGATGCGTATTGTTTAATAATGTATAAGATGCTGGGTGATCTCACGACAATACCTGGTTTCAATGTCTATCCGTACTTCTGGACTGTTGCGATATCTTCTACGCTGGCGAGCAATGCCACAATCGTGGCTGCTCCCGCGCTGTATGTTTGTTGGACACTCCTTGAGAAGGCAGGCGTCAAAGTAACTTCAAAAGCATTCCACTCAGTCACCATCAAATTTACACTAATAACATTGGCAATTAACTTTTTTATAGCATATGCTTTACTTGTATTGATTTAAAAAAACAGGACATGTAAGAAGGGGCACCTTTACCATTAAATGCTTCGACTGGAGAGATATTGTCCCTATCAGTATCATCAAAACGACCCCGATGCCCCCGGACGGGGGTGAAGAAAAAACGCCCATGGAGCAAGGGCCTCTGCCATCCTTAAGGGGGATGGCAAGCCTGCGCATTGAAGCGGGAAGCTCCCGGCTTTAGCTATGTCGTGGAGAGGACATCACAGCATTCGGATGGGTTCGGAGTTTAAAAAAGGGATTTGCGAGGATTTCACCACGATGATGTAGGTCCAAGCCAGACCGCGGTCCCTGCGCTTATAGAAGGGGGCTCTGCTTAGAATGTCATTATGCATCTTTTAGCAGATTCCATTTAGTTTGATGATTTACCACTCTAGGTAAATTATACTATCTACGAAAACTGCATCAGAGGGGATCACGAAAGAATTGTTTTAACAAAGACCAAACGTAATCTCTAATAATATAACAACCCTAATATTGGTACATCTGGTGGAGCCTATGGCAGAACTTTTTGAGGCGATCAACACAAGGGCTATGGTGAGGGAGTTCAAGGATACTCCTCTGGGCGATGAAGAGAAACAAAGGATCCTGCAGGCCGGCATCAGAGCACCAACCGCAGGAGGGAACGAACAGTGGCTATTTCTCTGCGTTGAATCTGCCGAGAAACGGGAAAAACTCCTGCGGCTACTCGTAGAAGCCCAGAAGGCTTACTATACAGAGATGCTCAAGACGCCTCTGTCGAAGGAACAGATGGATAACTGGATGAAGAGCGTGGAGAAGGGTCGGTACAGGGCCCCATTTTACGTCGCCGTATTCGTTGACCTGAGGCAGAGGTTTTACACAAAGAGCGATGTCGAGGAGCTATGGGGTCAGCAGAGCGCGGCCGCAGCGATTGAAAACATGCTGCTTGCGGCGTGGGGCCTGGGGATAAGCGGGTGTTGGTTCGGCGTCCCGTTGCTCATTGAAAAGGAGTTCTATGAGTTCTTTGATGCCAAGAAGGATGAGATGAGGCTTGCCGCTGTACTCGCATTTGGATACCCAAAGCAGATGCCTACTCCAAGGCGGAGAAAGAAGGGGCTGGAAACGGTGGTCAAGTCCATTTGAGCTACTTCAGCTTCCCTTTTTGTTTATCACTATTTTCAGTTATCAGCACAACCTCATTGAGAGTGTAGGTTAAATGCGATCTCAGAGATCCCAATCCCGTATTCGGCGATTCTCTTTATGCTGTCAATTACGATAATCATCGGTCCTACCAATCGGGCCGGAAGCTTACTGTTCACGACCCTGTCCATCAGCTCCTCCGCAGTGCTTATCACCTTTCTGGCATCATGTATCGCCTTGTTTGCCTCCTGCAGGCTGCCACTCTGAAGGCAGTTGACAGCCCTGATAAAGACGCCTCCGGACCCTTTCAAGGCTCCTGCCAGCGCCCCGCTCAGACCTTCGTCTATCTCGTCTATCACCTCGAAGAATTTGCTGGCTATCCTGTTCACATGGTCCGCCACCCTCTCGATATGCCTGAATACGAGCCTGTATTCTAGGCAGTTCTTTGCCTCCTTGAGGCCGAAGTCCTGAAGCGCGCTCTGGTCGCTTATCATACCAGTGAGCCACCTACTCCCCATGAAGTACAACTTGTCCACGTCCTCGTCCCTGTCCATAACGTCCTTGAGGATGTTCTTGTCCTTCTTGTCGACGGCCTTGCCTATGTCTGTCATCATGTCATGCGTCATCGTCGCCATCCTTAGGAGCAGTTTGTCCAGCGGGAACTCGTAGGGCCTCAGCAGTATCTGGACAGTTAACTGGTTAACGGACTCCTCGATTATCTCCCCGCCGGCCATCTTGTTCTTTATCATCCTCCTTATCCTCTCCCTCCCGCCAGCCTCCAAGTTCACACCCGAGAGGTCGAGCTTTATGACGTCAAAGTTCGATATGTACGCCGCCAGCGCCCTCCTTATCAGGAACCCCGCGTCCGACTCCTTGGATCCTATCACGATCTCCCTCGTCCTCGTCTCGCCCTTCATCGACTCGAGCGTTGAGACTCTGAGGCTCCCGTCTGGCAAAGCCCGAATATCGACCTCAGTCTTCGGCGTCAGCTTTTTTGCCTCGACCCAATCGTGTGGCAGAGAGACCGTGTAAGTCGACCTCCCGACCTTCTGAACCCTCCTGATTCCCATGATTTTCCCCCGAAGTTTCTACTTTCTAGTATATATCTCCTCTTATAGTATATATACTATTTAGGAATAGTATATATTTATTTTCACCGTTGAGCAGAAATGGTGAGATTTCGTGCATAAGATTAATGGAAAAGGCGTATCAACGGTTCTCATAATTGGCATCATTATCCTAATTGTCGCAGCCGTCGCAATAGGCTATTACTTCCTTACGCCCCCGCCAGAACAGCCAGTCACCCTCACAGCCGGCGGCGCCTCGTTCCCGTACCCGCTCATGACAAAGTGGACCTCTGAGTACAACAAGCTACACCCGAACATCCAGATATCCTACCAGTCAATCGGTAGCGGAGGAGGTCAGAATAACCTAAAGTCAAAGACCTTCGACTTTGCATGTTCCGACGCCTACCTCACCGACGCACAAATTGCAAACTATTCTGGTCCGGTACTTCATCTGCCAGAAACCGCAGGCGGTGTTGTAGTTTCCTATAATGTACCAGGAGTAGCGAGCGGACTTAAGCTCGACGCAGACACCATCGCAAAGATCTTCCAAGCCAACATCACGAAGTGGAACGACCCTACAATTACTGCCATGAACCCAGACTTCAACCTACCAAACCAGGACATCGTCTTAGTGAGGCGCTCCGACTCAAGCGGCACCACATTTGCCTTCACAGGCTATCTTAGGACTGCCAGCACGACTTGGACGCTAGGCCAGGGCACCACAGTGAACTGGCCGGCGGGCATAGGTGCCCCGGGAAACGCCGGTGTTGCAAGTACACTGTTGCAGACGCCGTACTCTATAGGATACCTTGAGTTCTGGTATGCGTACAATAACTCGATCCCATATGCCACCGTAAAGAATCACGACGGTCAGTTCGTTGTGCCATCGCTAGAGACGATTGGAAATGCGGCCAGGGCTGGCGCTCCGTTGCTGGCTAAAGACATGAGAGCATCGATAGCCAATCTGCCAGGAGACAACGTCTATCCCATCTCAACCTTCACGTACGTACTGGTGTACAAGGATCTGTCCTACATGGATCAGGCCAAGGCGACCGCAGTGGTCAATTTCCTGTGGTGGGCCGTACACGACGGTCAGAACTACTCCGAAGCACTGCTGTATCCGAAGCTGCCCGCTGAGATAGTAACATTGGGAGAAGGTATCCTGCACCAGATAACTTACCAAGGGATGAGCCTAATTTAAGGTAGGATCTGAGAGTTGTCTATGCCACGCAGGAACTCCCGGTTTTTTAATCTCCAAGACTCTGTATTTAAGTACCTTCTTATAGGCGTATCCGCCTTTGTGGTGTTGTTATTTATTACGCTGTTTTACATGCTTATTGATAGGTCGTTTCCCTCTATTTCCATAAACGGGTTAAGCACCTTAACGGGTACGGTCTGGAACTCCGCGGCTGGAATATTCGGGGCGGTCCCAGCCATTGCTGGAACCCTATTCTCCGCCGTCATCGCAACGCTTTTCGCTATACCAATTAGCTTGGGGGTAGCGATCTACTTTACGGAGTATGCCCCCTCAAGGATCAAATCCGTTCTTTCACTATTCATTGATCTTCTGGCGGCAATCCCCAGCGTAATTTATGGAATTTGGGGGCTCTGGGTGATCTCCCCCCTTATCAAAATCTATGTGCAGCAGCCCATAGTCGGAGCGATCGGTTTCATCCCGATCTTCGCTGGACCTGCTTACGGTCTCAGCATATTTCTGGCGTCCATGATTCTCACGATTATGGTTATTCCCATCATCTCCTCCCTGAGCATTGAGCTGCTCGGAGGCACACCCCCTTCACTGAGGGAGGGTCTCATATCGCTGGGCGCCACGAAGTGGGAGACGGTCCGGCACGTGGGAATACCCTTTGCCCGCCTCGGGATCTTCTCAGCCATAATTCTGGGGCTGGGGCGCGCGCTGGGCGAGACCATGGCCGTTACCATGGTCATTGGCAACAGCTACCTTTGGCCCTTCGAAACATCCTCACTTTTCGCGCCAGCGACGACAATCACAAGCAAGATAGCCAGCGAGCTCTACGAGGCGACAAGCACACTGCACATAGCCTCGCTTATAGAGCTGGCGCTTATACTACTGGTAATCACGCTCTTGATCAACACCGTCGCCAGATTAATAATCAACAGAACGATCAAGAGGGGGTACTACTAGTGGACATATTGTCCAGAAGGGGGAGGGAACGCCTGATAAAGTACATATGCCTCCTGCTTACCGTGCTCGCGGTCGTTCCCCTCCTGTGGATCATAGGTGAGGTTGTCTACAACGGGGTATCTGCCATAAACCTCGAATTCCTCACGGCGCTCCCGGCGCCCTTCGGCGAGTCGGGTGGCGGCATTGGCAATGCAATTCTAGGAACACTAATAATCAACGCCATGGCCTCCCTGTTCGGGATACCTGTGGGAATCCTGACGGGCATGTACCTCTCAGAGTACGACCGAACGAGCAGGCTCGGCTCCGCAGTGAGAACCGTGATCGAGTCCCTATCCGGCGTGCCGTCCATAATCTTTGGGATATTTGCATACTCGCTGATCGTGCTCACGGTCAGGCACTACACCGCCATCGCCGCCGCCTTCGCCTTAGGGCTCATGATGATTCCCCTTATAGCCAAGGCCACCGAGGAGTCCATGAAGATAGTCTCAAACGACATACGTGAGGCGGCCATCGCCTTGGGCGTGCCAAAGTGGGTCCGCACCACGAAGATAGTCTTTAGCATAGCCAAGGGCGGTATCCTCACGGGATGCTTACTTGCGTTTGCTAGGATAAGCGGCGAGACTGCGCCACTGCTCTTCACCTCGCTCTTTAGCTTTTACTGGCCCATCGGCATAGACCAGCCCATGGCGAGCCTCCAGGTCCTGATATACAACTACGCCATGAGCGGCTTCCAGAACTGGGTGATCAAGGCGTGGGGCGCGTCACTGCTTCTTGTGATTATTGTAGTATCGATAAATGTAATAGTTAGGCGCTTCGCTAAACCCAAGTACAAGGCGGGTGTTTGACGTTGTCCAACAGCACCAAGCTTGACATCCAGAACCTGAACGCTTGGTTCTGCGAGAAGCACGCCTTGAAGAACGTCAACGTGAAGATACCCGACAAAGAGGTGGTTGCGGTGATAGGGCCGTCGGGCTGCGGCAAGTCGACCTTCGTTAGGTGCATAAATCGCATGCACGAGCTTATTCCTGGCGCCAAGGCCTCCGGCAAGGCCCTCCTAGACGGGGTCGATGTCTATGGTGGTATGGACGTTATGGACGTGCGCCGGAAGATCGGCATGGTCTTCCAGAAGCCCAACCCCTTTCCCAACATGTCCGTGGCAGATAATGTGGTGGCGGGGCTAAAACTGGTCGGCACACACAGCAAGAAGGAGCTTGCAGAAATTGCGGAGGAGCGCCTCAAATCGGTGGGGCTTTGGGAGGAGATCAAGGACGAACTCAAGAAGTCCGGGGCGAGCTTGTCCGGAGGTCAGCAGCAGCGCCTTTGCATCGCCAGGGCTCTCGCGATGAACCCCGAGGTAATTCTTATGGACGAGCCCACCTCTGCCCTTGATCCCGCATCGACAGCCAAGCTGGAGGAACTCGTCAAGAAACTCAAGAATGAGATCTCAGTCGTAATTATTACGCACAACGTGTCCCAGGCGGCAAGGATATCTGACATGACCGCCTTCTTCTATTTGGGCGAGCTTGTAGAGTTTGATGAAACTAGGAACATATTTGAACACCCTAAGAACCCGCTAACTGAGAGGTACATCACAGGGAGGTTTGGATAGATGCTGAAAGAACCAGAATACCTTACCAAGATAAATGCCGAGATAATGGAGATGCAGGAGATCGTAGAGAGCATTGGGGAGCAGGTCCAAGACGCCCTGAAGAACAGGAGCAGCGGCTTGAAGCCTGTAGCCACAGAGCTATGCAGAGAAGCACAGATAAGGGAGGAACTGATCGTGGAGATGTGCGTGGGATCGCTGATAAGGCACCAGCCGTTCGCCAGCGATCTGAGGGCGCTTACCGTCGCTATGAAGGTATCCTACGATTTGTCGAGGGTCTGCCGTTACCTACGAAACATTACAGAGGTTCTAGAGGAGGTCAATGTCAAGAACTGCGAGGTTAAGGAGGTCTGCGAACTGTTGAAAAACGCCCGGGAGATGGTGCGCCAGAGCCTGAAGGCATACTTTGAGAAGGACCAGAAAGCGGCTACGAACCTAATAAAGAGCGACGAGTCCATCGACGAAGGGTACAGGATGATCCTTAGGAAGTACGCGGTCCAAAAGGCCAGCGGGAACTGCATCCTCTTTAACGGAATTACGGCAAGGATCGTTGAGAGGATGGCGGACCACGCCTGCTACATATCCCAAGAGACCATATACCTTGTCACCGGGAGAAGAACTGACTACCGGTAACCGGGCCTTTATTCATCTTCCCGCTTTTTTCATCGAATTGTCGACAATCGATTTCAAACCCAGAGTTTTTGGAGGTGGCATATTGATTCAAAGCTTGGATGCCAGCTCTTCTGTGGTTAGCGTCTCTGCCCCGTATATCTCCTTGAGGTACTTTATCGTCGGCTCGTTGTCCGCCGGATCCCACGTGGCTACGGCGTCTCTAGGAACCGTTATGGAGTAGCCCCTGAAGAAGGCGTCCGCCGCGGTATGCCTCACGCAGATGGAGGTGTCAATGCCGGTGAGAATCAATCTGTTTACCTTTAGTTCGCGCAGTAAAAGGTCGAGGTCCGTCTCGAAGAATCCGCTGTACCTCCTCTTTCTGATAACGTACTCGCCCTTGATAGGTTTGAGCTCCTCGATGACCTCTGCACCCTTTGTGCCCACGATGGCATGTGGACCCCAAAGCTTCAGCTCGGCATCCACGCCCGGGTAGTGGGAGTCGCAGACGTGGACTACCGGCATGCGCTTTCTCCTAGCGTGATCTAGGAGGAGGCGGATGTTTGGGAGTATGACCTTGGCTCCCTCGCACTTCATCCTGCCGGAGACGAAGTCGTTGAGCATGTCGATTATGAGGAGGGCGGTTGCCATAGACTATCAGATCAAATTATGCCATCGGGTTTATAAACCATGGGCAGATCGCACAAAATTCTTGAATTTGAGGGCGTCCTCTGCCATGGTAACGTTGTTGAACATGACGTAGACCTCCCTCGCGCCTTGGTTTTCGACTATGGATAGAAGATTTTTCAGATCCCCATTCGTGTAGCGGTAGCTGTAGTTGGTCTCGCCTTTGCCGATGCCGTGCAGCCGGAAGTAAACCGTGTTGGTCTCGGTGGAGGGGAGGCGCCTGAATGGATCCACCACATGAACGAGGGAGAGTTCCTGGCAGAGGGATGCCACCGTCTCTGGATGCTGGCTCCAGCTTCCCCGGGGCTCCCACCCCAAGAGCAGCCCTTTTCTCTCGACCAACGGGATGAACCCTCTTACATTTGCGACGTTCTCCTCAGAGTAGCCGAAGCTGGGTGGTGTCTGAATAATGACGATCCTACTCTTCAGAGCTTGGCATATGCCCAGGACTTCATCCCAGGCCTTGAAGTTCTCCTCCGTGGGCCTTAGGTGCCCGAAGCCATCCGCCCTCCCCCATCTTGGCGGTCCGCCGACCCTCCTCCACGTCGGGCTCTCGGTGGGATGCGTCAGTGCCTGCCAAGCCTTCACGATGAACTCGAAGCCCTCCGGAGCGTTTGCCCGCCAGCGCTCGACCGTCTCCGGCTTTGGGAGCCGATAGAAGGTGTCCTGAAGCTCTACGGTCCGGAAGGTTCTGCAGTAGGCGTCCTTGCCTCCCTTCACGCTCCAGCCGCAGGTGCCGACCTTTACCTCCAAGGTACCACCACAATCTCCTTTACGGCAGTCTGTAATAATATTTCTGAAAAACTTACTCAGGCGCGACTCTTGCAGAACTCGGTCTCGCTTAGGACCCGAATCTCTTCGACCTTCTTGAACTCAGGATCGTCGCTGATGACGATAGCACCATTTAAATGCGCACTAGAGGCTATTATCGCGTCGGCGAGCGGCAGTGCGTACCTACCCTTAAGCTCACCAGCCTTCACCGCAACCTCTTCGTCCACCCCGATCTTCCTGAGATAAGGGGAATAACGGAGCTGCTCCATCCTCGCCTCCGCAACCCTGGGCCACCTCTGAAGGTACTTATAGTAAACCTCTGAGAGCGTAACGACGCTGATCCCAGCCTTGATCGCTCCGCCCTCGGCCATCTGTAGGATCCGCCTGACATGGGCCCAGCCCTCCTGCTCGGCGAACAGCTTGATAATGGGTTTGGTATCGAGGATGATCCTAGTCTCTGAGCCTGCGTTCCTCTGCAAGGAAATCCTCTCTCCTCTCCTCCTCGAGCTCCTTACCCACGTCCCTTCCCTTGAAGAGTTCCTTATCTACCCCAGCCAATTTGGAGAGCTCCACGATGGGGATTATTTTTACGGCCCCTCCCTCCTGGATCACCATCAGTTTCGTGCCCTCCACAATACTCAGCCTCCTTCTTATATCCGCAGGTATGGTGATTTGTCCCTTACTCGTAACTGTTACTTCTCCCAAATCCTATTTCCTCCTTACTTATCTTTAATATGCCTTACTAATATAATTTTGGCGTACTCAATGGTCATACTCTGGATACCTGCGTTGAATTTTTCAGTACCTCTTCAGGTACTCGACGGCTCCCTCGAAGATCTTCCTGCCGTCTCCGTGCTCCGGCGGCTCCGCCCCCCAAACCGGTGTCTGCCAGCCAAAGAAGGCCCTCTCAGGGTGGGGCATCATCCCCATCACGTTTCCTTTCTTGTTGCAGATCCCCGCGATGTCGTAGACCGCGCCGTTGGGGTTGTGCGGGTATGCGCCCTCCGCTGGTTTGCCGTCCGGAAGGGCGTACCTGAACACCACCTGCCCCTCCTTTATCAGTTCCTTGAGGGCGCCCTCGGACGGGAGCAGGAACCTCCCCTCGCCGTGACCGATGGGTATCCTGACCACCTCGCCGACCTTCATGATCTTGGTGAAGGGCGTCCTCTTCCCATCCACCCTGAGGCGGATCCACCTGCACTCGTACTTGGCGGAGGAGTTGTTTGCTAGGGTGGCTGTGGGAACGCCAGATACCCCATTGCCCGGCAGCAGCCCAGCCTCCACCAGCACCTGGAACCCATTGCAGATGCCCATCACGAGCTTTTCCTCGTTCACGAAGGCCTCAAGGTCGCGCCTGAACTTTGTAATGACCTGCCTCCCCCATATCGCGCCTGCCCTGACGTAGTCGCCATACGAGAAGCCGCCAGGGAAGACGAGCATGTGGTAATCCGACAACCTTCTCTTCTTCAGCTGGTTCATGTGCAGTATCTCTGTCTGCAGTCCTAGCTCCTCGAGGGCGACCTTCACCTCCAGGTCGCAGTTCGTGCCGCCGACCCTCAGGACGCACGCCCTCGCCTTCTCCAGCCTCATCAATAGCCCCTCCACGCCCTCCTCATCTCAGAGGAACCCAGCACCAACTCCCTGCCCTTCAGGTCATGCAGTCTGAGCCCTGCCCCCCTCCCACCCTCCACTTCTCCGACCTCTCTGTGGGGTAGCCCCTTGAACAGATTCTCAAAGCCCTTGGCGTGACCTCTCTCGACCTCCACCAAGAACCTCGAGGCAGACTCTGAGAAGAGAATAATGTCGCTCCTCCCTACCGCTGAAGGTGCCCGCCTCAGGTCGATGGCGAGACCGAGTCCATCCGAGGCTATAACCATCTCCGCCGCCGCGACCCCGAGCCCTCCCTCGGAGAGATCGTGGCACGCCATGACCATGCCCCCGTCCATGGCATTGATGAGCGTATCAATCGTCCTCTTGGAGACCTTTGCGTCAATTTTGGGACAAGCACCTCCCGCGATTCCCTTCGACCTGAAATACGCAGATCCGCCGGTTTCGTCCTTAGTAAGCCCGATGAGGTAAATCGGGTTGCCCTCCCTCTTGAGGTCCAGAGTGATTGCCCTCCTAAGGTCCGGGATTATACCCACGCCGGTGATCAGGAGCGTCGGCCTGACCGGTCCCAGCGGGGACTCGTTGTAGAGGCTGTCCTTGCCCGATATGAAGGGCACGTCCAGCGCTGTTGAGAGGTCGTAGCAGGCCTCCACCGCCCTTAACAGTGAGCCCATCCTCTCCTCGCGCTCGGGATTCCCCCAGACGAAGTTGTCCAGGATCGCCACCCTCCTCCCGCCCACCGAGGCGTTGTTCCTCACCGCCTCCTCTATGGAGGCCGCCGCCATCCAGTAGGGGTCGGGGTAGAAGGGATTTATGCCGCAGGAGATCACGAGCCCCATCCACGAGTCCTTCAGGGGCTTTATCACTGCCGCGTCGTTGGGCCCGCCCTCCTCGCCCTGCAGCGGCTTTATCGCCGTGCAGCCCCTCACCTCATGGTCATAGGTCCTTATGACGTCCTCCCGGCTCCTAACGTTGGGGTCTGCTAAGAGGGTGAGCAGCTCCTCTGCCAGATCCCTCGGCTCATCCAGCCTGTACCTAGCTGAAGGGATTATCACCTGCGCAGCCTTCCTAGTGACCTTGGGCGGGCTGTACAGAAAGTCGAGGTCCAGATTGCAGACCACCTCGCCGTGCAACGTGACCTTGATCCTTCCGCTCCTGTTGAACCTCCCGAGGACGCACGCCTCTATGTCCTCCTCCTTGAATATCTCAAGGACCTTCTCGACGTTACCCTCGGGCACCGAGACTAGCATCCTCTCCTGCGACTCGGAGACCCAGATCTCCCACGGTGCCAGGTTCGCCTCCTTGAGGTGGACCACGTCAAGGTTCACGTCCAGACCCAAGCCCGACCTGTGGGCCATCTCGCCGGCGGCGCAGGATATCCCGCCCCCGCCCAGGTCGGTCACGCCTGAGGCGAGCCTCCCGTCCCTTATCCTCAGGATGGCCCTTTTCAGCCTCTCCTCCACCACCGGGTTAGGTATCTGCACGGCCGACCTCAGCTCCTCAGAGCCCTCCGGGAGATCTGCTGAGGCGAAGGTCACCCCGTGGATCCCGTCCCTCCCCGTCTTTCCGCCAGCCATCACCGCGTAATCGCCCTCCCTAGTGTTTTTGATGTATAGATCCTTGGGAAGCACCCCGATGCAGCCGCAGTAGACTATCACGTTGCCCGTGTAACCTTTATCGAAGAGTATCCCTCCTGACACGGTGGGGATCCCCATGTTGTTGCCGTAGGCGCCCACCCCCGCCACCACACCCTTGTAGATGTACTTGGGGTGCCTCACGCCTAGCGGTAGCTCCTCATGGCGAATATCGAGGGGTCCGAAGCAGAGCACATCCGTGTTGGCAACGGGCTCGCCCCATACTCCGAGGATGTCTCTTATGACGCCCCCCACGCCGGTTGCGGCACCGCCGAAGGGCTCCACAGCCGAGGGGTGGTTGTGAGTCTCCACCTTGGCAGCCACCACGTATCCGTCGTCAAAGTCCACGATGCCAGCGTTGTCCTCGAAGACGGAGATGCACCATGGCTTCTTCAGATCCCTCGTCGCCCTGGCTATGTAGTTCTTCAGCAGTCCCCTGACGACCCTATTCTCCGTCCTGATATCGCCCTTGAAGGTCTTGTGGATGCAGTGCTCCGACCATGTCTGACCGAGGCTCTGCAACTCCACGTCGGTTGGAGGTGTCTTGAAGTAACCTTTAAGATACCTCATCTCGTCCAAGCTGAGGCTGAGGCCCATGGACTTGCTGATCTCGACCAGATCCTTATCATCGGTAGCAGAGAGGTTCACGGTGAACAGGCTGAGCTTATCGCTTGCCCTTCTCAACAGTCCGCTCTTCACCCGGGAGCACCTCTACCGAAAAGTTGTCCTTGGTCGGGTTGGCCAGAAGCTTCCTGCACATGTCCTTTGTGAGCCTCACGCCATCCTCCGCGTCCCTCGCCTCCAGATCCAAGGTGTAGACCTTGCTGACCTCCACGCCTTTCACGCGGAAGCCCAAGTCCCTGAGGGACTTTGCGGTGATGTCGCCCTCTGGATCGAAGTGTCCTGGCTTCAGCCTCACCTCGACCTTTACCTTCATCTCCGTCTCCTCCTGCCCTCCTCAAGCCTCCCCCTCAGCTCGGGGTACTTCATCGCCAATATCTCAACGGCGAGAAGGGCGGCGTTCTTCGAGTTGTCAACGCCAACGGTGGCAACAGGAACCCCTGGCGGCATCTGTGCCATGGACAGAAAGGCGTCCAAGCCCTCAAGCTTCACGTTCATGGGGACTCCTATGACCGGTCTGACCGTCTTCGAGGCTATAACGCCTGGTAACGCCGCCGAGAGACCTGCAACGGCTATGAAGACCTCTGCGTCGGTAGTCTTCACGAACGAGTCCAGCTCATCCGGACTCCTGTGCGCTGAGATGACCCTGTAGTCGCACTCCACGCCGTACTCCTTGAGCACACCCACGACCTCATTGCCCGCCTTGGCGTCCGACCTGCTCCCTATGACCACAGCCACCTTTGGCATCAGACCCTCCCCCCGTACTCTATGCACCCCTCGGCGAGGTGGGCGATGATCTCCGCGTTTCTCCTTGCCTTCTCAAGGTCGGGCTGGAATGCCGCCGCCATACCCATCCTCCTTCCTGCGTACGCCGTCGGCTTGCCGAAGTACCAGAAGTCGCCCCTCACGCCCTTGGTCTGGAAGTGGTTCAGCTTGCTCGCGTTCCAGCCCAGAACCTTCACCTCCTTCTTTATCTCCAACGGCGCAAGGACCACGTGGGCAACCCCGTAGACATCCTGCCTTGCGATCTCCAGATGGAACGGGTTAATCTGCAGACCCAGGGTGGACGTGAGTTGCAATGCCCCCTCATCCATGTTCAGCATCCACCTCGTGACCATGCCCGTGTCGTGGGGCCTGTTCGCCACCTCGTTGTTGTAGACCTCGTCGCCAAGGACGAACTGCTCCACCGCATAGACCCCTATCCCTCCCATGAAGTCGGCAATGCGCCCGGCGTCCGCCTTGCACCTCTCCGCCGCCCCCTCAGATATGGCGGAGGGCAACCAGCTCTCGTGGTAGGTCGCGCCGGGCCTCCTGTGCTCTATGGGCGGAACGAAGGAGTTCACGATCTTCCCGTGCTCATTGAAGTGCCTCACCACTATCTGCGTGATCTCGGTGCCCATGGTTTTCAGCCCCGGCAGGAACCTCTCTACGACGACCTCGTCGCCCACCCCCCTGGCGTGCTCCACGGCGTGGGCGTATGCCTCCTCAAGCTCCTTTCCGGTCTTCACTATGGAGGTGCCGTGGCCGCTGGAGGTCATCACGGGCTTCACTATCACGGGCAGACCGAAGTCCTTGGCAATCCTGTGCACCTCTTTGTCGTTGTTGGCGTATGCCCAGTCTGCCCTCTCCAGCCTGAGCCTGTCGAACATCAGCTTGGTGGCGTGCCTGTCCATGCAGACCAAGGGGCCGTAGGGTGTGGACATCACCTTGTAGCCCTCGTCCATCCCGAGCTTGTATGCCCTGTGGGTGTCGATCATCTCAACCTCCATGTATATGGCATGTGGCTTGGAGGGATCGGGCACGTACTTCTTTATGTACCTCTCCAAAAGGTCTCCGTTCTTCATGTCGAAGACCTCGGACGCGTCGGCCGCGTCCTGAGCAGGGAACCCGTTATACCTATCAAAGGCGACCGTCCTCACCCCGCCGCCCGCCCCGCCGTACTGCCCCTTCGCCGCCGTGACCGCCAGGTCGCCCAGCTCCCCTCCACCGACGGAGATGAAGACCGCCGGCCTCTCAGGGTCGAGCGGGTCGAGTGGACTTAGCCTCCCCTCGAACTCCTTCTTGTAGGATCCTATCTTATCCAACAGATCCCTTCTCTCTTCCTCCGTCATCTTATAGACCATATCAACCGACCTCCACCAACCCTTTACCCGGTATCCATATCATCCTCTTTCCGAGGAGCCCCCTCCTCTCCCTGTATTGGTAGATCTCACGCGCCATGTTCGCCAGCGCTATCCTCCTCTCCAAGGACTTCTCCGACCCAATGTCCCTTCTGTGGAAGAGCTTCCACCCGTCCTCGAGCGAGACCTTCTCCGTAAGTTTTTCAGCCCTCCTGCTCGCCTCCGGTACGCTCTCCCCAACGCCGAGGCACTCCACGACCCTTGAGCCACCGCTGAACACCCTTTCATCCTTGATGTCCGCCGACGCCCAGAGGATTCCGTCCCCGTTCCCCTTGATCTTAACCGGATGCCCGCTCGCAATGTCCCTTCTGTTGGGGTACCCCTCGGGGCAGACAGCCTTAACAACGACAGCCTTGTCCTCGAACTCCGCCTTGATTGTATTGAGCCTCTCGCCGATGATGGCCTCGCATATGTCCACTATGTCACTCTTCAGCACCGAGAGCACGTTGCCCGCCTCCGGGTCCCCCAGCCTCGAGTACATCTCTATGACCGTGGGTCCCCAGACCGAGGTGAGCATCATCTGCCCAGCGACCACACCGTGGTACTTCTCGCCCGTCTCCGTCTGTATCGCGTCTATCATCATCCTGACTATCTCCACGGACTTTAGGTACTCCTCGTCCGTGAGGATTGCCCTCCCGTCATCCACACCCCACCTGAGGTTCATGCCACAGGATATGGAGCCCATCCCACCGGTCTCCAGCCCCAGGTCGCCGTCGAAGGCGTGCTTGTTGTCCTGAACCGCAGGCATGGGCACGACCGTACTCCCATCCGTGAAGCAGTGGACGGTGTACTCCGGACCCCAGACCCTCTCCTCTATGAGCAGCTTGTAGTCGATATCGTCGTAGCCCTTCATGTACTCCCTGACAATTGACTCGGCGTGCTCCTTCTTGACCTTCCTCTTGTCCTCCTGCAGGTAGACCTGGAAGTCCTCTATCACTTTTACTCCCTTCCCCCCCGCCTGCCTCGCCGGCTTGAGCGCGACGCTGTCCGCATACTCCTCGATGTATGGAACAGCCTCCTCGAAGGTCTTGAACTTCTTGTACCAGAGCCTCCCCGGAATCTTGTACTTCCACTGGAGGTCCCTCATGCTTGCCTTGGACATCTCCAGCTCCGAGACCGCCCTGTTCGCCCCGATGCAGGGTATTCCGCCATCCTCGAGCCTGTCCGGCACTCCGTGGAAGTTCGGCTCCTCGGGTCCGACGAAGACGAAATCTGCCCCGGACTTCTTGGCGGCCTTTATCACGCCCTCAGGGTCGTTTATGTTTCCGAGGTAGTACTCCCCGCCGCTTTTCTTCACGATCCCCTTTATGCCTGGGTTCGTCAGGTCCGATAGGCAGTAGAGCCTCGGCTCGTGCCCGCTCCTCGCGAAGGCGGCCGCTATCGCGTGCTCCCTGCCGGCTCCCCCGACTAGGAGAACTTTCATTTCGTCACACCTCCGGGTAATGGCCGTTGAAACAGCCAAGGCAGAGGTCCCTCCTGCTCATGCCAACGGCCTCGATTAGCCCTTCAATGCTGAGGTACTTGAACGAGTCCGCGCCCACGACCTCCGCTATCTTATCCTCAGGGAGGTGCTTTCCGATCAGCTCGTCCTCTGGCGGGACCTCGACCCCGAATGGGCAGTGCGACACTATGTGTGGGCTGCCTATCCTGACGTGGATCTCCTTTGCCCCCTTCTCCTTCATCAGGTAGACTATGTTTGCCAGCGTATTCCCTCTCACAACGCTGTCATCGATGAGGACGACCCTCTTACCCTTAACCGCCTCGCTTATCACATTGAGCTTCAGCTGGACCCCCTTAAGCCTCTCGAACTGGTTCGGCTTCATGGCGCTCCTCACCCTTCTCCCCGTCAGCTCAAAGCCCTTCTCCACTGGTATCCCGGTCTCGTTGGAGTGTGCCATGGCGAACGGTATCGCGGTCTCGGGCACGCCTATAACAACGTCGGCGTCCACGTAGCCCTCCTCCACGAGCTTCTTCCCTATGCTCCTCCTGACCCTGTACACTGGAACGTCGTTGATGTAAGAGTCCGGCCTAGCGAGGTAAACGTACTCGAAGCTACAGTACGCCCTCCTCTTTGATGTGGCGCCCTGCTCCGAGTGTGCCGAGAGAGGCGTGAAGACCCTCACCTCTCCTGGCTCGATGTTCTCCGCTGGGCTGATGGGAACCCTCTCCCCGATGATGTCCATGACGCAGCTCTCCGAGGCGACTATCCCTCCGTCGAACCCCATCTTGCCCAAGACGAGGGGCTTCACCCCCATAGCCCCCCTGCCTGCTACCATATCCCTATTCTCGTTGACCGCTACGTAGGAGAAGCCGCCCCTGCACCTGCCGAAGAAGCCCTTCAGGCCGTCAAGATCGTTGCTGCCCTTTACCTGCTCTGAAAAAGCCCTCCTAAGGTTCTCCTCGTATGAAATTGAGCCGTTCCACTGGTAGCCGTCCACCTTCAGTATTTTCCCGTCTATAGCAGCGGAGACCTTGCCGTTCAGCGAGATCGGCTGTATCTCGGCGTCCTCTGCTGGATACGGAGAGACCGCTCCTACGCAGATGTGCCCCTTCGTATTCGCCGAGGCCAATACCTGCTCCACCAGGCCCTTGCCCGCCACCTTATTGCGATCGTCACCAAAGAGTTCGAAGCCTGCCGTTTCTTGACCCCTGTGCTGGAGTGCCATGAGCCCGAAGACCCCAAAGTTGTAAGCGTTCCATCTGTTGTCGAACAGGTATATCCCCAAGATCCCTGCCATCCTCACACCTCCAAGTTCGGTCGTTCGTAGACCCTGCTCCTGTCCGATTTGTCGACGGTGGACCTGACCTTGTCCGCTATCCTCTGCGCGAGCTCCGTCGGATAGCTCCCGGTGGTGCAAGCCATGCAGAGGTCCTCCTTACGCATGCCGGTCGCCTTAACGAAGTCCTCGAGGGGCTGGTAGCAGACCGCGTCGGCTCCTATCTCCTTGGCTATCCCCTCTTCGTTGAAGTAGAACCCGATGAGCTCCGTGAAGGTCGCCATATCTATCCCGTAGAAGCAGGGATGCGTTATCCTGGGGAAGGTGACGAAGAGGTAGACCTTCTCCGCGCCAGCCTCCCTCAGCTTCTTTACTGTCGTCCTCGTCGTGTCGCCCCTGACGATGCTGTCCTCGACGACTATGGCCCTCTTCCCCTTCAGACCACCATCCGGAACGTTGATCTTCCTGTCGATGGTCGAGGTCCTCTCGTCGACCTCCAGTATGAACGCCCTGTGGGTCACGAACCTGTGCCTCCTCAGGGTCCTCTCCCACCTCAGACCAGTCTCCTCATGCAGCCCGTACGCCGCGTCGTCGGCCGTCTCCGGTATGGATATAATGAGGTCAGAGTCCCTGACTACGTCCTGGTACCTCCGCCCTAGGTTCCTGCCGAACTCCTCCCTCACCCTGTAAACGTACTTGCCGTTGATCATCGAGTCAGGTCTCGCGAAGTAGGAGAACTCGAAGCCGCAGAATGCCCTCCCGCCGTTCCTGACGAGCCTCTGCCTCTCCATCCCGTCCTTCGTGAAGATCAGAGCCTCGCCCGGCTCCACCTCGCTCAAGACCTGGAAATCGTTAATGTCGAGCCCGACAGTTTCAGAGGAGACCGCCTTGATGCTGCCGTCCCTGCTCTGTCCGAGGCAGAGCGGCCTCATCCCGAGCGGATCCCTGAACGCAAAGAACTCCCCGCTCGACCTCAGTCCCACCACGGAGAATGCACCCTCCACATCCTCCATGCATAACTTTACGCTATCTATTATGCCCCTGTCCAAATTGTCGAGGAGGTACCTGCTGAGGAGCTCGGTATCAGAGGTCGTCTTGAGCCTACCGTTTCTCTTGGCTACAAACTCCTTCAGCCACCCGATGTTCACCAGGTTGCCGTTGTACGCCAAGCCCAGCTTCTCCTTCCCGCGGGAGACGACTATGGGCTGTGCATCCTTCAGATGAGCGTAAACGTCCCTGTGTCCGGAGGTCCCATACCTGACGTGGGCTATCCCGACATTGCCCGGCAGGAGTATGTTCCAGCGGAGGAACTCCTGCCTCTCTATCCTCGGGACGAGGCCGAGGTCCACGTACCTCCTCAGCCCCTCGGAGTGTGTGAGGAACCCGTAGGACTCGTGTCCTCTGTGGTTCTGCGCCACTAGTCCCCAGTAGAGGTTTACGAAGGCATCGCTGCCGTCGAAGCATTTAGCTCCGAATACCCCACACCTCTCCCCCACCATAAGAGTGCCCCCCAGACCGTTACTATAAACATGTATATTTATAGGGGGCTTTTTAAGGTTTTTTTATACGTTTATCTAAAAATATCGTCTACACCGGCAAGCCTCAGCTCCTCAACGCTGGCGCCCTCCGCGAGCACCCTGTATGCACCCACACAACGCTTGACAACCTCCCCGACGACCCCTCTGGGTAATATCGGCGGCTCGCCCTCTCCAGCAAAATCGAGCCTCCTGAGACACTCCCTCAAGAATTCCTTGTCAAGGCAGTGCTTCTCCTGCACCTCACCTGGCCTGTAGTACCTGCGCGCCCACATCCTAGCAGAGTCGTGCGTCGGGGGCTCATCTATCTGTATCAACTCTTTACCGTGCCAACCGAACTCGATCTTGAAATCGGGTATGATTATACCCCTCTGCCTCGCCTCCGCCTCGTAGAACTCGTACAGCTTTAAAGTTGCTTCCTCCAGCTCGTCCCACGTGCTCTTGTCGACTATGCCCCTCTCCACAGCGAGTTTTCTGGCGATCTCCTCGTCGTGGCCCACGTCCGCCTTTGTTGTGGGAGTTATTACTGGGGCGGGAAGTTCCTCCGCCATACTCAGCCCCTCCGGGAACTTTATCCCGTAGAGCTTGCGTTCCCCCTTGCTGTACGCCCTCCAGAGCGAACCGTAGAGGTACTTCCTAACGACCCACTCGATGTCGACCCTCCTCGCCTTCCTGACCCGTATGGTCCGGCTGTCCTCGACAGATATTAGATGGTTCGGGAAGACCCTCCTGCTCCTCTCCATCCAGTAAACCGACAATTTCTGCAGGGACTCGCCCTTCCTCGGGATCAGTGTCGGGAGAACGACGTCGAAGGCTGAGACCCTGTCCGTGTGGTATATCAGGAGCTCCTCACCGAGGTCGTAGATGTCCCTGATCTTCCCCCTCCTCAGAACGCCGACGCCCAGGTTGGAGTACCTGACGACCTCTACTTTCTTGTTGGTTAGGGGATCCTCGGCCAGCTCCATGATAAACACCAGTAGATAAATTTCCGCATAGTATATATTAACATTTTTTAATCGTTCATGTAAAATTTCTGAACAGGCAGAGGGGGCTCAGATCAATTCTATCAGGTCCGCGACGCTCTCTAGGGTAAGGTCAGGCAAAACGCTCCTCCCCCTCAGATCCGACCTGCAGGTGACCCCCGTGAGCACGAGGATGGTATAGACGCCCGCGTTCCTCCCCGCCGCAACGTCTATGTCCAAGCAGTCCCCCACCATTGCAACCTCCCCCCTGCCCACGCCCAGCCTCTTGAGGGCTATGCCCATTATGTTCTTGGACGGCTTCCCCACTATGATTGGCTTCGCACCAGTTGCCGTTACTATGGCGCCTACTATGGCACCTGCTCCCGGCAGGTAGCCGCCCTCCACTGGGAGGTTCCGATCGGTGTTCGCGGCTATGAACTTGGCGCCGCCCTGAATCGCGAGGCACGCCGCTGCCAGCTTCCTGTAGGTGACCCCAGAGTCGAGCCCGCAGACGACGTACTTTGCCCTCCTCGCACCTTCCTCGTCCAGCAGGGTGAAGCCCTCCCCGGCGATTGCCGACTTCAGCGCCGCCTCGCCCACCACGTAGACCCCACCGCGCTCCAAGTTTCGCATGTAGATGGCGGTGGCGATGGAGGACGTAAGGATCTCCTCCGGAGATGTCTCTATTCCCATCCCCCTCAGCTTCTCCGTGTACTCCTGCGGGGTTCTGGTGGAGTTGTTGGTCAGGAAAAGGACCTTCTTCCCTTTCTTCCTTAAGGCGTCGATAACGCCCGCGGCTCCCTCCACCGGTCTGTCTCCCCTGTAGATGTTGCCGTCCAGATCGAGGATAAACGCCTTGAAGTCCAACTTGCGGGTCATATCCCTGACACCATCGCCTCCTATCTCTTGCCCCGCGATTATTAAACTTGCCAGTGGATTAGTGCGAAAAGATCAGGACAAAAAGAACAATATAGGGGATTAGCCCTAGCAATGGGAGTAATCCGAAGACGAGTCTACGAATGTTGCCCTTAGGCTCCTTCCGCACCCTCTTCTGCACCTCTGTCCTGAGCATGTAACTGCCTGACAATATCATGAACGAATAAATCATAACGAAGTGAGGTATGATTAACACGACCAGTGGCAAAGTTTCCAAGGAGGCCATCCGTGAAGCACGGCGCCGAAAATGCCGTCCGCGCCCAGTTCGTAGATGCCCCCGAGGAGCAACAGCTCGAGGAGGTGTACCTGTAGGTGGTCTGTACCCTCCAGAGCAGGGCGATCATAAGCACGTACCAAGGCATTGTAGCCAGAAGGTCGATCGCGAGATTGGGGTTTGCGGCAACACCGGTAATCCAAGACCCTCTCAACAGACCAGAACAGGAACTCGCCCCAGATCGCACCAGCGCTCCCCATCTGCTGACAAATGAGGTGAGGGGTGCTCGGAAGCTCCAGAACAGAAGAGTGCTGAACGCACAAAGAAAGACTGAGATGTTGGTCACGCGGTTATTGACACCACCTGCAATGATCTGCACGAGCAGAGGCAGAACAACGAGGATCAGCCAAACGCCGAACAAGGATCTGCGTTTTGAGCCGAACAGGAACGACCTCAAACGGCTAAACTTGCCTTCAATGCTACCAACGTATAGCCACCCTTCGCACAATACAATCCCAAATTACTGCCTTATCTCTTTCAACTCGACTTAAATTATCGTTTGTGTTTCTTGAACTTCACGTAACTCTCGTAATCCTCCTCGGAGGTGAATATCTTCCACTTCACCCCTCCGGTTGGAACCTTCGCCTTCCCCACGAAGCATCTCTTGCCGGTCTGCACCTCGGCGCTCTTCAAAAAGTGTATCGCCTCCTCCCTGCTCTGCATAGGGTATCGCCAATGCAAGACGCACTGGGGTCGTCCACAGGTCTTGCAGACGTACTTTTCATGGTCGCAGGTGGAATATGAAAGCCACCATCCATAACATTCCGGGCATGGGTTATCTTCACTGAACTTTGTTACCTCCCTTCATCTTCGCTCGCCCGATTGAGTCTCATCTCCTCTCTTACGGCGCTTGGTAAAAGGGATGATCTTGGGAACCTCCCTCGAATACTGCTCATACTGCTCTCCGAACATGGCTCTGAGCTCCTTCTCCTCAAAATTGGCCACCACAAAATTGAACCACAGTAGCAGAAGTACTGCTGAAAATAGGAGAAAGGTGTAATCCAGAAGTAGCCACCAGCCAATGAGCAGTAATACATTTCCAAAGTACAACGGATGTCTGACGTATCGGTACGGTCCCTGAACCACGAGCGACTCTTTTCTGCCTGAGGGCTTTTCCAGAGGCTCTCTTCTTCCTACCTTCGAGATGGTTACATACGTGGAAACTAGTATGTCGACTGGATTCCTATACCTGAACAACCAGCCATAAAATAGAAAACCGAGGGCAAGAACTAGTCCACCAATCAAGCGGATAGGAGGCGCAAAACCAAGGCTGGATGGTATTCCGATGGCGATGGTCAGAAGGTATCCCAACGCGAAGAAGACTGCAACTACGACAAAGACTACTAACGTAACTACAAGAAGGGCTTTGCCTTTGGTGGGTGATATCGCTTCCACCACTTTTACTCAATATTAGGCGTGTTAGGGATATAAAAGTACAGAACGTCTTTAGAATTGAGATCTAATGAACCTCGCAAAGATGTCTTGACAAAGTCTTAGTGCGGGTAAACAATAAATGCTTAAAAGTTTTTCAAATGTAGTAATTCACGGTCCACTATGGAAAAACCAACAGAAACCATAATGGTTGGCGTGGACGGCTCGAAGCACGCCGAGGCTGCCTTCAAGGTCGCCACCGATATGGCGAAGCGGCATGATGCGCGTCTGCTAATAGTTGCCATACACGCCTCTCCTGCAATGCCATCAACACCAGGCGTTCCAGGATACCCCCACATATTGACAAGCTTCCCAGAATACTCCCCGAAGGTGCCAAAGGAGGTCACCGAAAAAATGGAGCCTATCCTGAAGGGGTATGAAGAAATAGCAAAGAAAGCCGGCGTCAAAGCCGTAGAATCTGAGATCATTCCGGTTTGGAATACTGTAGACGGAGGCCTTGTAACAGAGGCCGAAAGAGAAGGCGTCTCGCTGATAGTCATCGGCTCAAGGGGTCTCACCGGTCTCAAGCGCGCACTTCTCGGTAGCGTCGCCGATTATGTCGTTAAGAACGCCCCTTGCAATGTGCTCGTCGTAAGGCGCTGATCTATTTATTAAAAATATCAGAAAAATTAATAAACATACTTAGCCAGATCATATTAAGGGACTCGCAATGGCCCACATTCACCTGCCCGACGGTGTTCTGCCCATCACGTGGGTGGCATTCTACTGGTTAATCTCGCTCGCCCTGCTTGGGATTGTCGCCTTCTACTTCAGGAGGACTGGTAAGTCCATTGAGGTCAAGACGCTCTCGGTCGCAGGCGTAGCCACCGCCCTCGCCTTCGTGATCTTTCAGGTGGAGGTTCCGGTATTGGGAGGGCTCCACCTCAACTTCACGCCAATGCTGGGAATTCTGGTCGGGCCCATCATCGGCTCGGTATCCGCTGTCATCATTAACATACTCTCCTCGGCTGTAGGTCACGGTGGCTGGGGTCCCATCGGGCTCAACTTCCTGATAAACATGGTAGAGATCGTTGTTGCCTTCTCGATCTTTGTGTTTCTATTCCGCAGGCGCAGGGTCCTCCCCTTCATAGCCGCGCTTGTCGCGACGCTGATCGCCCTGACGGTCTCAAACGCGCTGATGGTCGGCGCAATAACCGTTTCCGGCATACAGGGCGTGGAAGGAGTAGAGGAGCTGCAGAACCTCCTCCTTCTGGCACTAATAAACGAGGTCGCGGCGGTTGTTGAGTCGATAGTTACCGGGTTTCTGGTTGCCTTCCTGGCAAAGGTAAAACCTGAACTCTTGGGTGGTAGTAAAATTGAAGAGTCTTGAGAGGGGGCATGTCCCGAACTTGGCAACGATCCTCTACTACTCGGAGAGAGGGGGACTGCTGAACAGGGCGAGTCCGTGGGTCAAGTTGATGGGTCTCTTCCTCTTCGTGGTGGCGGCGACGATAATACAGAGCACCCTTCTGCTGTTAGCGCTCTACGTTCTCTCTTTGTTGATCTACATCTCGGGGAAGTTTCCGCTAAGGAAGCTGCTCGGCTGGTCGCTGTTTCCTGTATTGTTCATACTGACGATCTCCATCCTGTTCATCTTCTCGCAGCCCGGAAGACCTATCATCGCCGTTCCTGGCGTATTCACCATTACTGACATGGGCGTACTCCTCGTGGTGAAGCTCCTGCTCAGGGGCCTAGCGGTGGTGAACTACTCTCTCACATTAATCATGTCCACGAGGTACTCTGAGATCTCCGGCCTCGCAGACAGGATATTCCCTAGGCCCTTCGATGTAATCTTTCTGCTGACCTTCCGCTTCGTCTTCGTCGTCTTCGAGGTGCTTGAGACCGCTCTACTGGCGGCTTGGGCAAGGGGTGGAAGCCTGCGGAGGGGGATAACCTCTGCGGGCTCACTCTACGCCAAGATATTCGCGGTCGGGGTCGTCTACTCGTTCGACAAGGCCGAGAGGATCGGGAAGGCGATGGAGGCGAGGGGCTTCTCGGGGGAGCTCAGGTCGTACGAGAGGCTTAGGAGTCCATCTGCGCTGGGGTGGGCCATGTTGGTGATTTCTGTACTGATTGTTGTTGTAGCTTACGTGTATCAGGGGATAATCCCATGAGTTCCGAACCTTTATTGCACCTAGACTGCCTCTCCCACACCTACTCCGACGGCACGGTGGGCATACACGACCTCTGTTTCAAGGTATTCCCGAAGGAGATAGTGGGCGTATGTGGTCCAAACGGTTCTGGCAAGTCCACCTTGCTGGAGCACCTGAACGGCATACTGATCCCGTCTGAAGGAGAAATTATGTTGGAAGGCGAGCGCATTGACAAGAAGAACCCGGAGAAGCTCAGGAGGTCTGTTGGTCTTGTCTTCCAGGACGCCGACAGCCAGCTCTTCGCCCCCACTGTTATGGATGATGTCATGTTCGGACCGATAAATACCGGAATGCCTCCCGCCGAGGCTAAGAAGGCGGCTGAGTGGGCCCTCGACTTGGTGGGCTTCGCGGAGAAGACCAAGATCCCCCACTACCTGAGCGGCGGCGAGAAGAGGCTGGTTGCCATAGCCGGCGTGATCGCCATGAAGCCCAAGATCGTCGCGGTGGACGAGCCAACATCGGATTTGGACCCGGTCAACGCCGAGAAGGTCGAGAAACTTCTTCTTAAGCTAAGGGACGAGCTTGGGCTGAGCGTTGTAATCTCCACCCATGACATGGATCTCGCCTCTAGGATATCTGACAGGGTCTACATCCTCAAGAAGGGTGTTGTGCTGGCTGAGGGCACGCCAAGGGATCTCTTCTACGATGAAGGGCTACTCCAAGAGGCGGGGCTGAAGCCCCCCGAGGTGGTGGGGATGTACAAAATGCTGGTGAAGGACGGGGTGCTCGGCGACGGGAGCAGACCACTTATGCGGCAGGATCTCCTCTCCCTGATAGAGGGCAGGGCGAATAACGAAAAATCAGCAAAGGTGATCTAGATGGTCGTGGTGAGCCTATCTATACCGGATGAACTGCTGCGCGAGCTGGACACCATTCTGGGCGGAGAGCGGTATGCAAGCCGGTCCGAGGTGGTGCGGCAGGCAGTGCACAAGTACATTATGGAGTACAGGGAGCTTGAGAGGCTAAAGGGCGACATCATCGCCACAATTACCGTGCTTCACGAGAAGACGGGCAAGAACGAGGATCTGCAGCTACAGCACGAGTTCGGCGACATCGTCACTCAGTACCTGCACTCCCACCTCACCGAGAGGAGTTGCCTTGAGGTCATGGTCGTCAAGGGTTCGTCCAAGCGCCTCAAGGACTTGATCGATGGCTTAAAGGCGAACCGGCACGTCAAGCAGCTCAAGTTCTCCGTGATGGCTGTGGACTGATGCTGCTGAATAAAACCTTATAAGCGGTTTTTTCAGATCGTGTCAGAGGTGCATAATAATGCCTTACTGCCCGAAGTGCGGAACCAGCGTTGCCGCGGACGCGCTGTACTGCCACTCCTGCGGAGCCAAGCTCGGCAAGACCGTGACCGAGGAGTTCTCCGTCGCGGCTGACGACCTCATAAAGAAGGTTGAGGAGCTGATACACGAGGGGAACGTCACGAGGATCATCGTGAAGGACGAGGCCGGCAAGGTCCTGCTCGAGCTACCGGCGACCGTGGCGGTCGTAGGGACGTTACTGCTCCCGTGGCTGGCTGCGCTGGGCGTGATTGCGGGCATTGCCACTCGTTGCACGTTAGTGGTCGTGAGAAGGGAATAAAAGGCAAGTGATCTCCCTTATTCTAAATGGACTGATTCCAGCCTTTATGAAACCAGCACTATGCCTATCCCTATGAGAACTCCACCAACGGCGCCAAGAGGAGGTATGGTCTCTCCCAGAAATATGCTCGCGGTAACTATGGCAACGACTATCTCGAAGAGCATCACGATTCCAGTGTTTACCACTGTGAGCGTCTTGAGCGCCTTGTAGAAGAGGAAGAATCCGAAGATGGTGCAAATCACCGTCACGTACAGGAGGGCTGAAACCGAGAAGGGCGTAACCTGAAAACTCATGGGCGATACGAGCAGGATAGGTACCAGCACGATGGCGCTCGTCAGGGTCATGGACTCGGTGACGTCCATGGGCGATAGGGAGAGTTCGGTCACCGCCCTCTTGTTGTAGATGTTTGAGTATGCCCAGATTATCCCGCCAAGGAATATTATCAGGTCGCCAACCGCGGAACCGCTCCACAGGACCGTTAAGTCTCCGCCTGTGGTGGTTAGAAAGACGCCCATGAGTCCTACGAGTATGCCTACTTTAGCCCTGCCGTTTATCCTCTCCTTCAGCAGGAGGTAGCTGAATATTGCCATGAATACGACATTGACGTTCACGAGCAACGAGGCCTTGGAGGCCGTCGTCATAGTTAGACCGTAGAACTCCATGACGAACCCGGCGGCGTTCGTTATCCCCACTATCCACAGTATCCTGTTATTGAGTAGCCTGACGATGGACTTCCTGAACGCTACTAGAAAGCCGACGACGATAAGGGCAGCCAGGACGAACCTGATGGAGATGAAGAAGAACGGGTCTATCTCCCCCAGCGCCGCCTTTATGATGGGGAAGGATGCCCCCCAGAACAACGTCGAGAGAAGCAGACCTGCCACCGCGCTCCTCCTCGACTCCATCTTGAGATCCATCCGAACCACAGCGTCAAAAAAAGCCATTTCCTATTAATAATGATGCCGTTTTGTTCTTGGCTGGGCATTAATACTTTGAAGTGGGTGACCGGAATTACTACAGCTACCCTACCCGAGGGGTTGCCTCACGCTAATGGATACCGCGGCTCATTTGGCTAACTTGTCGCTTTCCATAATCCCGAAGGTGTTTCCTTCCGTGTCTTGGCAGTAGGCGAAGTATCCGACGCCTGGGATGGCTTCTTTTTTGGTTATCCTCTTGCCTCCGGCTTTCTCAATCTTTTTGATGAACTCGCCCACCGAGGGCACGCTGATTGTGTTGATGGTGGTGGCGCGAGGGTCCATGCGCTTCATAAGCGCGCCGTCTATGCCCGGCTCCTCGCCTTTACCAGCCTCGATCAACCAGTAGTCTAGTGGACCGCCCCATTTGCCGATCTTCCAGCCAAACACTTTTTCGTAGAACTTTATCGCCCTATCCGGATCATCCACACATATCTCAAAATGGATTACTCTTGGCATATTTTCCTCTCTACCATATTGTCTAAATATATCTTTTCAGGGCATTCCTATCAGGAAGGCCTGCCCACTAGTATGCTGTCCTTTGTCCTCAGAAGGCGAACCCTAACCTCCTCACCGGCTGGCAGCTCTTCCCCCACAACGGTAACTGCCCACCTCAAGTCCCTCGTCGTTGCAAGGCTCTCGCCGTTGAGCCAGCCCGGTCCCACGATCCTCACCATCAGCCTCTCCCCAACCCTAAACGGCGCCTCCACCGTCCTCGCAGGCCTTATGCCAAAGTCCGATGCCCTGATCACCAGCTTCATCCCTGTCTTCTTCTCAAGCTCCCTCATCTTCCCATAGAAGGTGTACCAGGATACATGCCTCATCTCCTTCGTCCTCCTGCCGAACCTGTGGTACTCGCACTTCTGGATCCCGAGCGGGGGGCTCCTCCTCCCAGCGTCCATATCCTTCGCCAAGGCAATCAGTCCCTCCAGCTCCGAGTCGTTCAGCGGGTGGACCCAAACCGGTGCCAACAAAACGTCTACAGAGGTATTCTCGAGGGCATACCTGGCATTCGCCACCACCCTCTCGACGTCGTACCCCTCCGTCCCCGCGAGCCTTTTCGCCAGCCACGGATCGAGGGCATCAACCGACAGATTGATCCGCGATAGCCCCGCCTCAGCCAACTCGCCGAGGATCCTTTCGTTCATTAGATGCCCGTGGGTCTGCATTGAGACGATCCTTACCTCTTCCAACTTTTTTATCTCCTGTACAAGCTCCACGAGCTGGGGATAGGTGAAGGGGTCGCCCACTGTATCTATATGCGCCTCCACACCGCTCCCCTTTACCTTGACAAGCTCCCTGAACCATTCCATCATATGATCCAGCCTCACAACGTACTCCGCCCTCCTTCTCTGGCTATAGGGTCCGGCATCGGTGGAGCAGAAGATGCAGTTGAGCGGGCATGACGTGGACGGTCTGACCTGTATCACGTTGGTCCCCCTGTCAATCAAGCCGAAGGTCACGGCACCCATGAGTGGAGTACCGTCAGGGATCTCGAAGAGCTCGGCCATCAGATTACCTCCCTCCTCCACCGCTCGTTAATCGCACACCACAGTAATATATTATAATGTCTCGCTAAGTGTATCTGTTAAATATCACAATCGCCCCCAAAGGGAGATGTTTCACCATGAGCGAGCTCGACAAGATGTTCTGCCCGAAGAGCGTTGCCGTGATAGGCGCCTCTAAGAACCCAAAGAAGATCGGGTACGAGCTCGTCAGCAACATCCTCGCAGGCGGCTACGAGGGGGGGCTCTACCCCGTAAATCCAGAGGGCGCGGATGTCATGGGACTGAGGTCCTACACCTCCGTGAGGCTCATACCGGGGGAGGTGGACCTCGCCGTTATAGCGGTGCCTGCGGTCTACGTCCCTGATGTCGTAGAGGAGTGCGGGCAGAAGGGCGTAAGGTCGCTAATAGTAATAAGCTCGGGCTTTAAAGAGGTGGGCAACACCGATCTGGAGGATAGGGTCCTCTCTGCCGCTAGGAAGTACGGTATGCGGATGCTCGGTCCAAACGTATTCGGGCTCTACTACGCACCGTCGAGGATGAATGCTACCTTCGGGCTCTCCCGCGTCTTCCCGGGGAGCATAGCCTTCGTCACTCAGAGCGGCGCCCTCGGAGTAGCCATGATGGGCTGGACCAACCTGTATCACATAGGCGTCTCCGCCGTCGTCAGCATGGGGAACAAGGCGGACATCGAGGAGGCGGACATGCTGGACTACTTTGAGGACGACGATAGGACAAAGGCTGTTTTGATGTACATTGAGGGCGCGAAGGACGGGAGGCGCCTAATAGACTCACTCAAAAGGATAACCATCAAGAAGCCGGTCGTGGTTCTAAAGTCCGGAAGAACAGAGAAGGGCGCATCTGCTGCCGCCTCCCATACAGGATCGCTCGCCGGCTCAGATCAAATTTATGAGGCTGCCTTCAAGCAAAGCGGGGCATTGAGGGCCTTCGACTTCGTGCAGGCCTTCGACTGGGCCAAGCTCATGACGATGCAACCCCCACCGTCCAACGAGAACTGCCTGATAATCACGAACGGAGGCGGTGTCGGGGTAATGACCACCGACGCGTGCGAGGAGTCCGGCATCACCATATGGCCTCTACCTGACGATCTCCAGGCAGGGTTCAAGAACTTCATGCCCGTCTTCGGGAACTCCAGGAACCCCGTTGACCTCACGGGGCAGGCCTACGAGGACAGCTACTTCGGGTCGGTGGGGCTTGCCATGAAGGACCAGAGGATCGGCTCCATAATAGTCCTTTACTGCCAGACCGCCATAACCGACCCGGTTGCCATAGCCAAGTCCATTGCTGATGTCTGCGAGTCCCAGCCCTGCGACAAGACCGTTGTCACCAGCTTCGTCGGGGGTCCGCAGTGTGAGGAGGCAATGCGGAAGCTAGACGAGCGTTCCGTGCCGACATACCCCATACCTGAGAGGGCTGTGTCCGCTCTGGCGGCCTACTACCGGTGGCAGAGGTATAAGCAAAGAGTCGACAAAATATAATCTTCTGAGGGAGTGGCATGATGTCCGTCAGAGGGAAGGTCTTCGAGCATATCGATTCTGAAAGGGACCGCTTGGTGAAATCCACAGTCCGCTTCATAAGGACTCCCAGCCTGAGCGGATCTGAGGGTGATGTGGCAAAGGTTCTTGCCGAGGAGCTAAAAACAGCAGGGCTGGATGTACAGGTCGATCCTGTGGGAAACGTAATAGGGGTGTTGAGGGGGAAGGGTGGTGCTAGCAGAGGGAGGAGGCTTGCCTTCAACGTGCACCTAGACCACGTCCCTGCTGGTGCTCCGGAGTTATGGACGCACGATCCATTCAAGGGCACGGTGGAAGACGGCAAGATCTACGGTAGGGGGGCCGCCGACACGAAGGGCGCCTGGGCTCCTATGATCCTCGCTATGGAAGCGGTTAAGGCATGTGGTGGAATCAGGAGTGATGTTCTGTTCACGGCGGTGATAATGGAGGAGCTCACCTACAGTATAGGAATGAGGATCCTCCTCGACTCGACGTTAAAGGAGACGCGACCAGATTACATTGTATCAGGGGAGGCCACGAGCCTCAACGTCGCGGTTGGGCACAGGGGAAGGACCGAGCTTGAGATCACCACTAAGGGAAGGTCTTGCCACGCAAGCGCACCGTGGAGGGGCGAGAACGCCATCTACAAGGCGGCTCCCGTCATCTCCTCGGTTGAGAGGTCGTCTAAGGAACTGGAGAGCGAGGAGGCACACCCACTGTTAGGCAGGAGCTCTCTAGCGCTGACCGATATCACCTGCTCGCCAGGGGCACACAATGTGGTTCCCGAGTACTGCCGGATGTGGCTGGACTACAGGTTCCTGCCGACCGAGACCTTAGAGACGATATCATCCAAGATCAGGGGAGGTCTCAAAGCCAACAACGCAGACGCAGAGGTCAGGGTCTGCGAGGAGGAGGAGACGACATACACAGGGGTAAAATTCAAGGGGCAGAAGTACATGCCCGCCTACGCGATCGATGCGCACCATCCATTGGTCAGGATGGTGGCAGAGTCCGCAGAGGCAATTCTCTCTAAGCCTCCCAAAATACAGCGATGGGATTTTGCAACGGACGGGGGCTATTCCATGGGCGTCCTCGGGATTCCAACCGTAGGATTCTCACCATGCGAGGAGAATCTTACTCACGCGCCAAATGAGTATGTTCGAATAGACTATATGTCGAAGGCAGCCAAGGTCTATGCCGAGATAATTATGAGACTATGCCGTTCCGATTAGGCGCTACCTCTGGTCGCCCTCATATCTCAAGACCTGCGTGGGATACTGCTTCAGCAGGCTTCTGGCTATCATCCCAGCCTCGGTCCAGCTCGTGTTAATAACAGCGGGTGGAACCATGCACTCGGGACCGACCGTGCCGCTCGCCGCAATATAAGCCGGGTTCACAAGAATTGGCTTCGCCAGGTCCCTTATGCTGATCTCCTTGAACCTCTCTCCGAATCTCTTGATGTTGGTGCATGTGGAGGCGATATCGAGCTTTATCATGCCCCCCTGCCCAAGCTCCGCCACGATCCGGGTCTTATGTCCACATCTTCCTGAATCCACGGTGAACACGGTGGTCATAAGCATCGCTCTTATTCAATTTAAAGGTGTTGAAAAATCTTTCCTAGTTTTTGAAGCATAATGCTACCGTTTGTACCTCTTAAGTAGCAGGGAGTTAGAGACAACAGAGACCGAGCTGAGCGCCATCGCCAGCGCGGCTATCTCCGGCCTCAGGACGAGGGCTGGGTAGAGGATCCCAGCGGCTATGGGTATGCCCGCTGAGTTGTAGATCAGCGCCCAGAACATGTTCTCCCTGATCTTCCTCACGGTCTTCCTGCTGAGGTCTATCGCGGATACCACCCCCGTCAGGTCTCCCTTCGTGAGGATTATCCCTCCCGCCTCCTTGGCTATCTCCGTACCGCTGCCTATTGCGATCCCAACGTCCGCCTGAGTAAGTGCCGGCGCGTCGTTTATGCCGTCCCCCACCATGGCCACCACCTTCCCCTCCGACTGCAGACTGGCTATCTCGTTGGCCTTCTCGTTCGGTGGGACGCCAGCAATGAATCTCTCTATGCCGAGGGTCTTGGACACCGCCTTGGCGACCCTCTCGTTGTCGCCCGTAAGCATGATCACCTCGAGCCCAGTCCTCTTCAACTCCCTTATGGCATCCTCCGCGTGGGGCTTGGGCGTGTCCGTCATTCCAATTATTCCAGCGACCTTGCCCCCGTAGAAGAGGATCGAGGAGGTCTTGCCCTCCTCCTCCATCACGCGCAGCCTATCCTCGAACCTGCCGAGGCTGAGGTCGAACCTCTTTAAGATTTTCCTGTTCCCGAGGAGTGCGGTCTTGCCCTTGACCTTCCCCCTCACACCCTCTCCTGGGAATGACTCGAAGTCCTCCAGCTCGTAAAGCTGCATGCCCTCAGTCTTCTCGAGGACTGCCCTCGCCAGCGGGTGCTCCGAGCCCCTTTCGAGGGACGCCGCGATCTTGATTATCTCATCCTCCCCGATGCCGCTCAGGTTCGCGACGTCCACTACCCTCGGTTTCCCTATGGTGAGCGTGCCGGTCTTGTCGAAGACGACGGTCGTTAGCCTCCTAACGTTCTCGAGGACCTCCCCTCCCTTGATAAGAATTCCGAGTTCGGCGCCCTTTCCGAGCCCCACCATTATCGCCGTCGGAGTGGCAAGCCCGAGGGCGCAGGGACAGGCGATGACGAGGACCGATACCGCCATTATCATGGAGAAGTTGAAGGGCTTCCCAAGTAGCATCCAGACGGCGAAGGTGACCACGGCGATAATTATTATGGTAGGAACGAAGCGCGCGGCGACCCTGTCCGCAAACCTCTGGATCGGCGCCTTCCTCGCCTGCGCCTCCTCCACGAACCTTACGATCTGCGATAAGAAGGTGTCCTTTCCAACCTTGGTGGCGACAACCCTTAGCATCCCGTTCTGGTTGACGGTGCCGCCTATCGCCTCGTCCCCCTCCGCCTTGTCAACAGGTATGCTCTCGCCCGTGACCATGGACTCGTCCACCGAACTCCTCCCGGAGGCGACTTTCCCGTCTATGGGTACGACCTCACCGGGCTTGACCAGTATCGTGTCCCCCACCGCTATATCGTCGACCGGCATCTGTACCTCCTGTTCGCCCCTTATCACCGTGGCGGCCTTCGGCTGGAGCTCCATGAGCTTCCTTATCGCCGCCGATGCCTTTGACTTCGCGATGTCCTCAAGGTATCTGCCCAATAAAACGAATGTTATCAGCAGGGCGGCGACCTCGTAGTAGACGTCGCCCACGGCAAAGAACGTGTTAAACAAGGAGTAGAGGTAGGCCGCCGACGTCCCCAGCGCTATCAGAACGTTCATGTCGGGCGATCCGTGCCTGAGCGACTTGTACGAGCCCATGTAGAAGCTCCTGCCCCCCACCGCCTGGACCGGGGTGGCCATGAGGAAGAGTATGAGTGCTATGTTGGGTATTCCCATTCCAAACATGCTGAGCAGCAACGTTGGCACCGACAAAACGAGGCTGAAGACGAAGTCGAACCTGGACTTGGGCTTCCCCTTTACGGCCTCCTCCCTCAGTACCGGGGTGTAGCCAAGATCCTTTATGGTCGCCTTCAGCCTGCCTACGCCGACGGTTTTGGGGTCGTACTCCACGACCACCATCTTGGTTGCCAGGTTGGCGCTTGCCGAGACCACGCCGTCCAGCTTTAGAAGCTCCTTCTCGATCTTGCTGATGCAGGAGGCGCACCTTATGTCGTCCACCTGAATTACTGCCCTCTCGGTTGCCACCCTGTAGCCGGCGTCCTCCACCGCCTTCGCTATGACCTTGAAGTCCAGCTTCGAAGGGTCGTACTCTATGACGGCGCTGTTGGAGGCGAGGCTCACGTCTGCCCTTTCGACGCCCTCCACCGACTTGAGGGACTTCTCTATGGTGGTAGCACAGGTGGCGCAGTGCATGCCCTCGATACTGACGGTGGCCCTCCTTCGCATGAGAGACCCTAAATATGACGGAATAATTAAACGTTCTACTGTGGTCGGTGGTTCCATGGCAAGACCGATGTGGTACATCAAGCTCATAATGAAGGCCTTCCCCCAGAGGTTCCTCATAGCAAAGATGACCCAGCTACCCGTAATCGGTAACATCATAGATAGTGCGCTCTTCGAGAGCGATAATATGATCTACCTGCCCCAAGATCGGGTGATTGACGTGAACAGATCATTTGATATGCCCGTTGAGACCGTGCTCCCCTCTCAGGTGGTGGAGCACTTCATAGAGAGGGCCAACTACCACTGGATCATGAACTGGTGCATCTGCCGTGCCTCATCCAAGTGCAAGAACCACCCGATCGATCTCGGTTGCCTGTTCCTTGGGGAGGCGACACTGAAGATCGACCCACGCCTTGGGCGGCTCGTAACGAAGAAGGGGGCGCTGGACCACGTCAGGCGATGCCAAGAGGCAGGGCTGGTGCACCTCATCGGGAGGAACAAGCTTGACGCATCTTGGCTGGACATCAGCCCGGGGAACAGGCTCCTCTCCATATGCAACTGCTGTTCGTGTTGTTGCCTCTGGAAGATGCTCCCACAACTATCGCCCCGCATCAGCTCCAAGGTCACGAAGATGCCGGGCGTCAACGTGAAGGTCACCGATCGGTGCGTCGGGTGCGGGACCTGCGCCAAGGGCGTATGCTTCGTGGATGCCATCCGCGTTGTGGACGGCCGGGCAACCCACAGCGAGGAGTGCAGGGGGTGCGGCCGCTGCGTCAGTGCCTGTCCGAACAAAGCGATCGAGATCTCGATCCAAGACCCCAAGTTTTTCGAGAGGTCTGTTAACCGCATATCTTCGGTGGTCGATGTCACGTGACTGGACGATCAAACTTGGCTTCCGTTGTTCGCAGGGAATGAATACTTATATCCTGAAAAATGCCAACATTATTTGGTGCTGATTAATGGCAATAGATCCTATCTGCAAGATGCAGGTGGACGAGAAGACCGCCAAATACAAGTCCCTCTACAAGGGAAAGACCTACTACTTTTGCGCCCCCGGCTGCAAGAGGGAGTTCGAGTCCAACCCAGAGAAGTACGCACGGTCTTAGTCTATAGATCCCCCTCCTATTCCTTTGGTGAGGGGGTCGCTTTGATTTTTCCATACGTCTTCAGACTGCAACATTTACGGCACCGCCTTCAGCTATTCACAGCTGCGTCAAGGCGATTCAATGCAATAACTCTTATTTGTAACAAAGGATGAACCCTAATCCAACGGTGATCGCATGAAGACTTCAACGATCGTAAAGAGCCTAAACGTCTTGATCATCATTACAATCATCATAGCAATCGGCGCCGTCGCCGCAGTAGCCATGACCATTGCCCAGTCAGCGCCTTACGTCTCCATTGGGCAGTTCTCCCCAAATATGACAGGTACCGTCGCTAGGATCGATATCCCGGTGACGATCGGCAACCGCGGTTATCTCGCCTTCGCCGATCTCAATGCGAGGCTATCCCTCAAGGACAGCAACGGCACCACGTTCGTTGAGGGATCTGGCGGCCCCCTCACGATCCCTGCCGGCTCGACCAGCACATTCGTGCTAACGATCACGATAGACACTGCACAGATAACCCCAGAGGTATTACAGGGCCTGATGACTAATAGCCAGAGTCTGACCGTCAACGCCTCCCTTGGAGGGGCTATCCCGCCCATGGTTAGCCTCACAGCCTCAGCCTCAGGGAATTTCTACTGGGGCGCGCCCTTCAAGAACCTCCAGATGGGCTCCCCGACCTTCATCACCTATAACTCGACGCACCTTCTCACAATGATCCCCGTCTCCTTCGACAACGACTCGCCATACTTCCCCGTCTCAGGGCAAGGCTCCGTAAGGGTGTTGGATGCCAATGGGCAGCAGGTAGGATCAGGAAAGATAGACATCAACGCTCCGACAAACTCCCACTTCTCAGGCAACCTTCAGATCTACTTCGTGATGCCCACGACGCTGACAGAGTCTCTCCTGCTTAACGACACGACACTGAACTTCAATGCCCTCATCGAGTTACCGTCCTTTGGCATGGGCGCCCTCACCCTCCCATACCCCCTCACCTTTGAATGGGGCGCTCCCATAAAGGATCTGACCGTTGGCAACCTGCAGACGACCGCCCACAATGCAACCCACGCCCGAGTGACGCTGCCGTTCAGCTTTAAGGACAACTCCGCCTTCCTCCCGGTACAAGGTGCCCTAACTAGCACGATCCTGCTGATCAATGGAACCGAGGCTGGGACAGGGGACTCATATATGCTGAACGTCTCTCCTGGCACCACTCTCTCAGACAACCTCACCGGCTACATGAAGAATGAGGCGGTCGGTCAGACCTCGTACATACTCCGGCTCAACTTCCAGACAGCCTACGGCTCCTTTATTGAAGAGGTGACCCTGCATGCCTAAAATCCTCGACCTTGAACTGAAGGCATCGTCCCTCGCGCTGAGGGTCATCATCGGTATCATAGCAGCGGGCATCACCTTCCTCCTCCTCTACTACCTCCCTGCAAACTTCCTGAGCCTGCTGGGTCAATTTGTACCCGCTCAGGCCCTACCTGACCCTTCTATTCTGAACCCCCTACTCTCGAGCCTAGTTAATCCATCGCTTCCAATGATCGGGCTCCTACTGACGGTCCTAGTTTTCTTGGAGTGCCTGCTGAGGGGCTCGAAGGCATACGGACCGATCCTCCTACTGACGGGTCTCAGCTTCATCGCATACCTCTACCTGCTCTTCCACGGCGGGACGATAACCATAACTCTGCCGGCGAGCCTGTTAATGGGGACCTCTGCGGGCGTTGCCGTAGATCTCACCACGATAATGCTGCTCTTGATGCTACCGTCGATCCTGAATATAATAAAGGGCGCAGTGCTGATGACCAAGAAGAGCGGCCCCTAGTCCGCCTCTCTACGAGGCAGTTCCCTTTTTTATTTATCCTTTCCTTACTGACTTATCTCCTGCCTTCAGAGCTGTACAGCTCTCTCCTCTTTGCCTCCAAGAGGTTGTTCTCCTCGCCCATGTACTCTGCGGCGGTCAATACCCGCGCCTCAGGGAACTCCTCCTCAACCCCCTTCAGGTACTGCTGGTAGTTCAGATGCCGCATAAAGTGGTGGTCCAGCACCAGCTCCTTCAAACCGTTCTTCAATAGGCGCCTTATGTTGTTAAGAGCCGCCTCTAGGTTCTCATGAGAGTACCTGTAACCCAGCATGTACGTCATCGGCCCGTCCGCAATCACCAGATCCGGCTTTGTTCTCAACGGGAACTCCGTCTGGTCCTCGTAGATCGGACCCTGAACGTCCGAGGTATGAATGACCCTCTTTCCATCAGACTCGACCATCACCTCGATGACATAGCCCAGGAGGCTGCTGGACCCGTGGAAGACCGCCTTGGAGAACTCCAGACGTGTCCCGCCAAAGGTGAAAATCCTCCCGTCAGCCGCCTCAATCTCCTTCGCCCTCTCCCTGATAATTCCTAGAAACAGGGGCGCCCTGAAGTCCCCCTGACTCTTGTTAATGTTGTGCTCTGGATCCTTCAGGAGTACGGTCTTGCCCTCATAAACCTCAAAGGGGATGGCGTCGCCGAGGTCGTGGTGATCGTAGTGGTAGTGTGTTATGACTACCAGATCGGATTTTTTTGCCCGGTCAGTTATGACCTTTGCGAGCTCCTTGAGCCTATCCAACTCAAGCCTGTGGGGCGGCAGTCCGTACCTCATCGGCGCGAGGGATATCCCTGGATCAATTGTTATCTTCACGTCATCCGTCTCTACGAAAGTGCACATGGATCTGACGCCCATGCTGTCGAACGCAAGGAGTTCTACGTTCACCGACTAGCACCACACGTTACTCTGCAATTTGTATGCCTTACAATGAATAAAAAGCATTTTTAGAGTCCCGGGCGAAATTATTTTTCCGCCAGAATTAAGCCCCTTCGACCATGTTGTTTTTGATGGTCTTCAAAGCGGTTTTATTCCGAAAGTGTTACTATTTTATTGAGGTTCAGGTTTCATAGGGTCAGTGTTCTGAGATGGATCGCTGGTACTCCTCTTTCCTGTCCAGGGAGCTGTCCTCAGGGGCAGATGTCAGGGTCAGGTCCAAGCACACAACCCTCTGCATAATGTGCAGGGGAGGGAGGCGTCTCTGCGGCAAGTCTATCTGCCCGATAGAGCTCAAGGCAAGGGCTTACATCAAGAACCTCAACGTAATAAATACGAAGGAGTTCGTGGGCTCCTCCCCGCCCTCCGTCTTTGTGGGAAGGTTCGGGTACCCCTATGTCTTTGCGGGTCCGATGGTTCCACCGTTCATCGGGGACACGGAGGTAATGGACATCCCAGAGGCTTGGTTCGGCAAGCCGGTGGAGACCATCGTCAACTACAGGTACTCCCTGGTGAGGGGGACTACAAGGCTTCCCATAGACTCCGTCAGGAGGGGCGGCAGGGTCGTGGAGTCCCTGCAGGAGTTGTCCATGGGGTCTTCACCGGCCGACACCGAGGTAGAGTTCCTCAAAAAACCCACAGACAGAGTCTCCTTTGACGATAACTCGCAGCCCTTCGGGCCATCTGCCCCCCTCAAGAGCTTCGATGTATCGTCCATAAGGGTGGATCACAGGATCGAGAAGGCGTACTACGATGTTGACCTCAGGGCGGCGGAGGCCGTAGACGACCTCTACAGATCGGGGCTACAGGTCTCCCGCCTGCAGAAGGCCTTCAGCATGGGAGTCTTCGGACTCTCAAGGAATAGGAAGATGGTGCCGACGAGGTGGGGCATAACGGCGGTGGACAGCCTTCTCTCCAAGAGGCTGATCGACGAGATCAAGGCGTTCGAGACCGTTGACAAGTACATGGTCTACGCCCACTCCTACCAGCACAACACCTTCGCCGCCATCCTCATGCCCAGAAAGTGGTCCTTCGAGTGGATGGAGGCCTGGTTCCCGGGGACCTTCTGGAACTTGAGAGGCGAGGACGCAGCCGTGATCGGTGACGATGAGGGGTACTACGGCAGGAAGACTTACCCTGATATCGGTGGTTGCTACTTCTCCACCCGCCTGGGGGTCGCGGAGCACCTGAAGAGGCTGAAGAGGCAGGCCACCGTCCTGGTCGTCAGGGAGATAATGCCGGAATTCCCGCTGCCTTTAGGGGTGTGGTTCGTGAGGGAGAACGTGAGGTCTATGTTCAAGGGCACCCCGAGGATCTTCGAGGATCTGAGATCCTGCCTTATGTATCTGAAGGACTTCTTGGTGGTCCCACCTTCGAGGTGGGTTGAGGAGAGCGCCCTGCTCAGGGACACGATCCTTCAGAGGAGGATCGACGACTACTTCAGGAGAAGCGACCTTACATGATCGAGGTAAAGGCGATACCCTGCAAATCGGCGCTCTCGAGGAGCGCGCTTCCCGGGCTGATGTACGCGTTTAACCCCTATGTGGGTTGTCAGCACGGCTGCCTCTACTGTTACGTCCCGGACGTGCTCAAGGGGCGCGTCTCCTCATCTGAGTGGGGGGGCGAAGTACTTGTTAAGGAGGGCGTCCTTGATCACCTTCGCGCTGATCTGAAGAGGCTACGCCCCGGCGCCGTTGGCGTGAGCACAGTGACCGACCCGTACCAGCCCGTTGAGCGGTCCTTGGGGATAACGCGGGAGGCCCTCTCCATGCTTAAGGATGCGGAGTTCCCGGTCTCGGTGCAGACGAAGTCGCCACTCGTTCTGAGGGATCTGGACATAATGAAGGGGGACAATTTCGAGGTCGGCATGACAATAACCTCCATGGACGATGCGTTCCGCAGGTGCTTTGAGCCAGGGGCTCCGCCACCCGAGGAGAGGGTTCATGCGTTGGAGGAGGCTTCCTCTAAGGGGGTAAGGACATGGATATTCTACGGTCCGGTAATCCCTGGCTTTAACGACTCCCCAGAGGAGATCGAGTCCATAACCGGTCTGGCCCAGAGGACGAGGAGCAGGATCCTGTACGACCGCCTCAACATCAAGCCCATGATGCTGACAAGGATCGGAAGGATCCTATCAGTGAACGATATCCTCTCCATAAGACGAGGCACCTTGGAAAGGACCTTTAGAACGCTCGAGGACACATGCAAAAGGCGGGGGGTACGCTGCGATTCCGCCTTCTAACATGTCTTCAACGGTTCTCTTGAGTGTAAGTGCGCAGCTATTGAACATAAGAACGTATATGCAGTCAACCGCCATCATATTCTAAACCGCCATGGGCTGCCTCTCCTCCCGTCGATGGTTCCGGCGATGACGCCCGCCACGAATGTCCCGTGGCCGTGGTCGTCGTAGGGATCATCGTCACTGTTGACAAAGTCGTACCCGCCTACATAGGCGTGCATCAGGTCAGGGTGGCTGTAGTCTATGCCCGTGTCAATGATGGCTATGCGTACGCTCTGGCCTGTGACGTTCCTGGATATGGCCACGTCCGCCCCTATCTGCTGCAGGGGCCATGCGGGATCTTGAATAAACACGGCGTTCCCGTCGGCCACGCCGTCAGCCACGGTTACATCGAACTCCGGCTGATCGGCGGCGAGCCCGCCCGGCATGGAAAACAGCGATGTGGCGATGAGGCCGTGGATAATGCAGACCATTAAATATTTAAGGGACTGACCTACAGTCTTCTTCTGTAATTTTCATCCTGCCTAGATCAGCCTATAAGAAGTAAAGACCCGTGAAGGTAGAATATATATTATAAAACCATATTAGTGGTTAGGCAGTTATTTATATTAGTTAGTCATTACCTGTTAGGAGTTAACGAATTTATTTTGAGGTGTGTAACATGGTGGTGGGGGAGGGAAAGGCTGAGGTACTCGACCTGATCATCAACACCTTGAAGGAGCACGAGAAGAGCCTGGACGGATCCATCGAGGAACTCAGGGCAGCGATCCAGGAGATCAGGCGGAGGGCCCCTGAGGCCACTGTGGTGGAGTGCGAGAGCTGGACTGACTTTAAAATGAGGGGAAGGGGCGCGAAGGCGGTCGCCTTCCAGATGCGGAACAAGGACATTATCCTGATTGCAGTCGCCGGTGTTACGGTCTACAGGTACATACTGAACCTGAAAGGCTGGTTGAGTGAGGAGCTGAACGTCCCTGCGGAGCACATTTCAGACTGAGATTTTGAGGGGCGGCAACTCGTCCTTCACCTTTCCGAAGTAGGTTAGAACGCTGACCCCGCGTTCGGTAATCCGATACCTCTCCCTCGCCCCCACAGCTTCACGCACAATGAGATTCTGTTCAAGCAGTGAACGGAGGTGCTCCTGCAGGGGTTCCCAAGAAAGGTTTGCCTTATACATTATGTTGGTCGGGCTTTGCACGCCTCTCCTAATGCACGCCAGTATGTCAATATATATTTCTAGCCTCGAGCGTCTTCCTCGCAGGTCTGCTGATATTCACTGCTGCGTCCTTTGCTGTATCGCTCTCCAACTCGGTGGCATCTCTGCTCATATCTAGGGTGGTTCAGGGCTTTGGGGGCTCAATGATATTCGGCACCTCTGTTGCCATCCTCACCTCGGTCTTCCCGCCGGGGGAGAGGGGGAGGGCCTTGGGGATAAACGTGGCGACGGTGTACACGGGGATTGCCTTGGGTCCCTTCCTGGGCGGGGTCCTTACTCAGAACTTCGGCTGGAGGAGCATATTCCTAGTGAGCGTGCCTTTAGGTCTGATCGCCGCCCTCCTCACGTTCTACTGGCTCAAGGACGAGTGGGCGGACGCTTCTGGATCGAAGTTCGACCTCGCCGGCTCCATACTCTATGGAGTAGCGCTCACCTCGATTATATGGGGGTCCCTCTCCTTCTCGAACTCGGGCGGAGGTACGACGGTGGCTGGCTTGCCGCTGCAGACCCTTCTGGCGCTGTTGGGGGGTCTTCTCTGCCTCTCGCTATTCATAGCTTGGGAGTTGAGAGTACCGTCACCCGTGCTCGATCTCAGGCTCTTCAGGTACAATCGCGTATTCGCCTTCTCCAACCTGGCGGCGCTGATAAACTACAGCGCAACCTACGCCATCTCGTTCTTTCTGAGCCTGTACCTTCAGCTCGTCAAGGGGCTGGACGCTCAGATTGCCGGAACGATTCTGGTCGCCCAGCCGGTGGTTCAGGTCCTCCTCTCCCCCGCTGCAGGGTGGCTCTCGGACAGGATAGCGCCCAGACTGGTGGCCTCCTTGGGCATAGGGATAAACGCTGCCGGTCTTGTTGCCTTCATCCTCATAGATAGAGGGACCGATATCTTGCTAATCATAGCCGTTCTGATGGTAATGGGTGTAGGCTTCGCCCTCTTCAGCTCTCCCAACACCAACGCAATAATGGGTTCGGTGGAGAGGAACGTTTTCGGTATAGCCTCGGCGATGGTATCAACTATGCGACTCCTTGGGCAGGTGGTCAGCATGGCAATTGCCATGGTCGTGCTATCGATATTTGTTGGAACCGTAGTGCTGTCGCCCGCCAACAGCGAACCTTTTATCGCCGGATTAAGGGCTGCCTTCCTAATATTCTCGGTACTCTGCGTCATCGGTCTGTTTGCCTCTCTGGCTCGTGGCAAGTCGGTGAGGACATGAGGAGATGTGGCGATGGGAAGTTTTTTATCTCCCTCCGAGGTGGAGTAAAGGAGTTCCAGCCAGGCTAATCAACATTGGGGGATAGAGAGTTTGATCCGCAGAACACCCATGTACATGTTCTACCTCGCCATCTTCCTGCTATCCACCGGCTTTGGAATTATGACGCCCGCGGTCCCCCTCTTTGCAGGCCTCACGTTCTCAGCCAATGAGTGGGAGCTTGGCATCTTGGGTGCACTGGTCGCCCTGCCCTATGTCTTCGCGCCCGCTATCTTCGGAAAGCTCTCCGACAGGGTGGGGAGGAAGCTCGTCATAATCGGCGGTCTGGGCATCTATCTGGCGGCATCCCTCTCCTACGCGGTCTCATCGGGGCTTTCGCAGCTGGCAGTGCTCAGGATCCTCGAAGGGACCTCCTTCTCGCTCATATGGCCCTCCGCGGAGGCCTTCGTTGGGGACAACGCCCCGGGGAGGTCCAGATCGGCGGCCGTCGGGCTGTACAGCGTCTCATGGAGTGCCGGCTACATGGTCGGGCCCTTCCTTATGGGCATCTTGGTCTCATTCACCGACATCGTGTACGCCTTCGTATGCACCGCCCTCCTCATGGCACTCAGCATAATCGTCCTCTTCTATGTCAGGGGTGCTGGCGTAAGCCATAAAGAGGATCAGGTAACGGAAATGACTTCCAATATGGGCATGCCCATCATCCTGTATACCATGATACTGTGGGGCTTCACGGTTCTCTCCTTCTTCTTCCTGTTCCCAGCGTACGCAAGCATGAACGGGATCTCCCCCTCATTCATCGGGTACTTGGTGGGCCTCGCAGGGATCATGAGGACCGCCGTCTTCCTCTTCTACTATAGGCTTGTCCAGCTCGTGAAGGAGAAGATGCTTCCCGCGGGCATGCTCTTCCTGTCCTTGGCCATGTTTGCGTCTTGGGCCATGCCGTCCATCTATGGCTTCGCCGTCTCCGTGGCCTTCTTGGGTCTCTCGTTGGGTTTTCTCTACGCATACTCTTTGGTATACATGCTAAACAAGGCCGCCAAGGGGCTCTACGCGGGTCTCTTTGAGTCGTCCATAGGCCTAGGCCAACTGATTGGCCCCCTCACAATGGGATACCTGGGGTTCACCATAGCGCCCTCCTTCCCCTACCTTATCCTCGGCCTCGTTGGCGCCTTCTCGATATTGATAACTCTCATGGCGATCCGGATCGCCTACCGCCGAGTTCCCTGAGGTCTTTGAGCCTAAGCCCGTCGATCGAGGGGGGTCTCCTCGCGGCCTCCTTACCATCCTCGAATAAAAGAGCCGTGGGCACGGTGCTTATCTCGAACTCCTCCCAGCTGCTGTCGCCCTCGTCGGAGATGTCGACCTCGACGACCGTGAAGTCCAGCGTAGCAGCCTCGACCTCCCTCCTCAGCACCCTGCAGAAGCTGCACCAACTGGCGGTGAATACGGCAACGAACCGGTCCTCCCCCGCCAGCATGCCCTTCAGTTGCTGCCCGCTTATCTTCCTGATCTTCATTCTTTTCACCGCACGATCCTGTCACCCATAAACGTCGAGGCTCACCGCGCAGGAGAGGCAGGGGTCGTAGCTCCTGACGAGGTCCTCCAGTATGAACTTTAGCTTCTCCATGCCTATCGGTCTGAACCTCTTGACGAGCTCCACGGCGTCCCTCTCTATGCTCATTGAGTTGACCGCGGTGGGCGTGTAAACCCTGTACTCCTTTATAAGACCGTCCTCCACCTCGCAGGAGTGGCAGAGCATGCCCCGTGGAGCCTCTGCGATGAATACTCCCCTCCCTTTACTTCCACCATAGGCGCCCTCTGCCGTCTCAAGATCCACGACGCTGCAGACCGCAGGATTTTCCGTCTCCATTATGACATCCGCGAGCTCGCCTCCTAGCCTGATCAGCTCCTCCATGTAGTGTATGACCTCTACGGCCTGCGCCTTCACCACCAAGAAAGGATTTATCCTCCACTCCACCTCCTCCACCAGAGTTCTCGCCCCAAAGCTGAGGTACCTCCTGTTCAGCATCATCCTGGACAGGGCTCCCACCGTGATCTCCGTGTCCTTGAAGTAGACGTGCTTCGAGGTGGAGTACTCCTTCGTCACCTCCTCAAGTCCCTCGTAATACTCCTGACCATTCATGATCGAGCCGTCGGAGAGCGCAATGGCGGCATCCTCCGAATATATGGGGTAGGTGCCGGGCTTCTTCGATGCTGCTAGGACTCGGTACCTCTCCAGATCCGGAAGCTCAAGGTCCATGGCGTATCTGACGAAGCCTTGGGCATCCTCTAGGAGTCCTGCCAGATCCTTCACAGATTTTAGAAGCTCCTTCCTCCTTATCGGCGCACCGAATCCGCCGACAACGACGTTGGGCACGTGGACCGATCTCCCTCCCCATATCTCAATCAGCTCCGTGGCCTTGGTTAGGATCCGAGATCCAACCCTGAAGACATTCTTGTCCCTCATCCTCAGAACGCTGATCAGTCCCTCTATTGCTGGAATGGAGAGGTAGAGGAGATGCATCATATGGCTCCTGAGGTTGTTTGCTAGGTAAAGTACGTTCCTCAGATCTCTGACCTCCTTCGACACTTTGATGCCCAGGGCTCTCTCCACCGCCTCCGCGGCGCTGATGGAATGTACCGTGTAGCAGAGGCCGCAGATCCTCGAGGCCACCCTTGGAGCCATCTCCGCAGGCTTACCCCTCAGGTACTTGGTCAGAAAACGTGGCCCCTCAAGGTTATGGAACTCCGCCACGACATCCTTTCCGGAGATCTTCACCGTGAGACGGCCGTGCCCCTCGATAAACCTGAGCTCGCTGGTATCGATAATTATCTCTTTACTGCTCATTCTTCAGAACCTCCTTAACCTTCTTCCCCGTAAACATGTGTAGCAGCATCAATGCCCTCTGCCTGTCGACGCCCTTCTTCTCGATGGTCTTGAGGTATGCATCAAGATCCGCCTCGGCGGCCGGTCCACGGCAGCTGAAGCAGGGAGCCCCCACGGACGTGCAGGCGGCTCCGCAACCCCCCATGGCAAGGGGTCCCAGGCAGACCCTCCTCTTCTCCAAGAGGCAGTCGTTCCCCTTCATCTTGCACTCGTAACAGACGCTGAAGTCCGGCTGGACGGGCTCGATGCTGTTCACGAGTCTCAATAAGGCATCGGTGAACTCCTCGGCGCTGACCGGACATCCGCTCAGTTCATAGTCCACGGTGATCACAGAGGAGATGGGCTCCGCCTCCGAGATCTCAACGTCCCTCAGGCGCCTGCCCTTCAGGTCCACCCCCCTCGAGGCCGTGTAGGCGATGTTTCCACTTGAGGCGCAGGTGCCGAGGGCAACCACAAAGCGGGAGTTCTTTCTTATCTCAAGGAGCTGCTCTCTGTCGAGGTTCGTCACCACCGCCCCCTCCACAAATGCTATGTCTGCCTTGGGTATCCTGCTACCGCCCACGGGCTCCCTCACCAGCTTGAAGTAGTCTATGTCAAAGTTGTTCCACAAGCCCTCTAGGTCGGGGCCGAGCTTTGTTATGAGGGTTGTCAGGCAACCCTCGCATGAAGTCAGCGAGTAGAATGCCAGTTTCATCTCACTCACCAATGGCCTTAATGCTGATCTCGCTGGCGCTGAACACCGGACCGTCCTTGCATACCAGCAGACCGCCTGGGATGAGGCACCTGGCGCACTTTCCTATACCGCACTTCATGTGCCTCTCCAGAGAGACGTAGATGTTCTCACTGCTCAACCCGTACTTGATCAGCTCGTTGGTGATGCTCTCCATCACCGCCGGTGAGCCGCAGACCACGGCTACTAAGTCCTTGTGCAGGGAAACTTCCTTGAGGTGATCTGTGACCCTCCCCCTCAGACCGGACCACTGTTCGGTTGCCTTGCTCAGGGTGACCATCACCTTGACATGCTCTGCCCATGATTTGATCTCGTCGCGGTAGACGAGGTCCTCTGGAAATCTGGCACCGTAGAGTAGCGTCACCTCCTTGAACTTCTTCCTGTTCTCCAGTATGTAGAGTATGAGCGACCTTAGGGCGGCTATGCCTATGCCCGTGGCAACCAGCAGTACGTCCCTCCCGTGAAAACGATCCAGGGGGAAAGGTCTGCCTAGCGGTCCCCTGATCCCAACGGCGTCTCCGGGTCTGATGTACTGAGAAGCGGTCGTCACGAGCCCCCTCCTCAGGATCGTCAGTTCGATGTGCTTCGGGTCGCTTGGGGAGGAGGTTATGCAGAAGGGGGCCTCTCCAACACCAGGGAGCAGAAGCTGGACGAACTGGCCTGGAAGGAAATCGGCCCTCCAGTTGATGAGCGTCAGCCTCAGGGTTTTTGTCTCCAAGCTCTCATTCTTGACCGAGTTGACGCTGGCAGGCCTCGGTAGGTAGGGGTTGGGTTCCTTGGACGTCAGGCAACCCTCCTCCCGAGGAACTTCCTGAAGTCTATCCTGGCCGGGCAGAAGGCGATGCAGTTGCCGCAGCCCACGCATCCCACCAGCTGGTACGCCCTCTCAGAGAACGGGAATTTGTGCTTCAGCCGCCACTTGAACCTCGCCTCCTTCGTATTCAGGAAGGTGGTTCCGCCGGCGATCATGCTGTAGCACCTCCTCTGGCAGGACATACGCACCCTCGACCTCTCCACATTTGAGGGATCCATTAGGCTGAACTTGTCCTCGATGTCCGAGCAGTAGCAGGTGGGGCATGTAACCGTGCAGGAGGCGCAGAGTGTGCAGGCGCCCACGTACTCGGAGGCGTCCCTCTCGTCTATGCCCGCCTCATCGGTTCGATCGAAGGCGTACTCCTCCTTCAGCCTCGGGACGAGATCCTTGGGTTTGCCTGCCACTTCACCCCTCTTTAACGAGGCTAGGAGCTCATCCCCGCGCTTTGATCTTGACCTTACCAGGAAACCGTCCCCGCCCCTCCTGATCATCAGGTCTGCGTAACCTTCCGGAACCTTGTAGCTCTCAACGGTCTTGCAGAGGCAGTATTGGTCCCCCTCCTCGCACTCCAATACCGCGACAAACATGTCCTCCCTCCTGGCCTTGTAGTAGGGGTCGGCGGGCTCGCTGAGCATCACCTTATCGAGGTACCTTATGGAGTTGGCCATGCACGGGTGGATGCCAAAGAACGCGATCTTCACCTTGGGAGGGGTGTACTCGGGCACGATGGTGACCGGGCATGGTCCCTCCACCGTGGGGAACCTGATCTTTAGACCGTACGAGGTCACGGTTGCGGTGCTTCTATACCTGAAGAGGGGCTCCCTGCTCGGCAGCAAGAAGTCCCTAGGTGAGTTGATGATCCTTATGTAATCGGTCTCCAGATCGCTGGGCGAGGATAATGCTGCCAACCTCACCGTCTCATTCGAGCGGGTGGGGGCGATAACCTCAAAACCGAGCCTCCTGAGCTCTGAAATCAAGCTCATAAGCTCCTGCTTGGGGAGTTTGAGCATGATAACACCGTCTTCTGATTTTAAACAAATGACGGCTAATATATCTGTCGCAGCTCCGAAGTTAAAAAACAGATAGAAAATTGGTAAGGGCATCACCACATTTACCATGCGGTTTTTCGATGACAGTACTAATGTTGCATACACGTCACAGAAGACCATCCCCTCCGTCCCTCGATTAAAATAAATACTGCCCCAATACTGTGGATGGTTCACTCCGATGGAAGGAATGTTTAAAATTATGAGCGGTCTGAGGAAGTGGCTCGTAGTTATGTTGACCCTGCTTATAGCGGTGCCGATAGTAGCCGCAACTGCGTCTTATACCGCCTCGTCGGTTTTGGGAAATATCAACGCGACTGTACTTCCGTCTGTTGAGTCGGTTCTAGCGAAGTTGTATAAACCCGGAGGGGAATTCTCTGGTCAGATCCCAATAACACATGCTAGGGTGGAACTGACGAGCTACCATGGTAGTATACAGACAAGCGGTATCTACCTCAAATTTCAAGGGCCGGACGGCACCGCCTACTGGTCTTCGCTCGCCAGCCGCCCGCAACCCCTTTATAATTATTGGACGAAGCCCACGGGCCCTGACGAACCACTTAACGGCCCCATTCATCAGATATACACCCCCCTACTGCTACAATATGATGGAAAACCACGTCCGGTTGCTATAAATATAGGCTACGAACTCTTCGAGCAGACATACTCGATGCTAAAGGACCGCCAGATAATTAACTGCTCCATGGATCAGCTAAAAATTATCAGCTTCTGGACCCCTGACCACCGCGACAGTGCAAAGGTGTGGGTTGACGGTACCTCCCCAATCGTTGTACTCTCAACGTCACGTTTCTATTCTTGGTTGGAATTTAGGGTCGTTGAGGGAAAACTTGATGGTATGCCCGTGCCGGTAGACGGCCGGTCGGCTGTTCTGCCTGCCGGAACCGCGGGCAGCCATACATTGGTCGTGGTCCTCCAGAGTTGGATCCCAATTTTCAAGACTAGGGCAACATTCCAGATCTCGATCTGATGCATACGAGGCTTAGGTGGAGAACTTGAGAAAAGCCCTCTTTCTCTTTCTCTTCCTTACCGTATTCTTTATCCTGGCTCAAACGGTAGATGCTTATTCTGATACCACAACCCCGTCCTTCTCCACCACCGTCAACATTCAAAGAAGCAGTACGTTTACACAAGTGCCCGTGAGTAGTGCCAACACGACCAATGGCTATTACATCCACATTGGTCCTGCCGTGCGTTCTTCTCAGGATTATGAACCAGTATGGGCAGAGGCGGACGCAACCACAACCTTCTCCTGGAGCTACAGCAGAAAGATCTCCTATTTAGCGTGGAACACGGAAGGAGGCTGGTCTTGGGACATCTATTCGATATTTATTTCTGGCAACATCACCGACCCAACCTTCTCGCCCACCTCCGGGACTGTGACCTCTGGCAGCACGAGCGGGTCATTTGTTGTAACGGAATCCGGCTTTAAGGTAGAGGAGGGCATGATCACGACGCCTCCTGCACCCGCGGTAGCCAATGCAGAGTTTCACACCAACTGGAATCCCACCGTAACCCTGCATTGGACCGAGCTCTCCATAGGCGCTAGCACCGTATCCGGCGCCGTCCCACTCACGGTCCAGTTCACCGCCACCCCCACGGACGGAGTGGCACCGTACACCTACTCCTGGAACTTCGGAGGTCAGGGATCCTCCAGCCAGCAGAACCCCTCCTTCACCTTCAATTCGCAGGGGGTATACAACGTGACGTGCGCCGCCACGGACTCATCAGGCGTGAGCGATACGAAGTGGATTCTAGTAGTGGCATCGTCCCTCTACCTTACGGTGCAGGCGACATCCGGAGGCACGACGAACCCCGCACCCGCGACCTACCCGAGGGCGCAGGGGGAGCAGGCAACGGTCACGGCCGTGCCAGATGGAGGATATGCCTTGGAAAAGTGGCAGCTAGACGGCGTGGACTCTGGCTCCGCCCCTACTTTCACGGTTATCATGAATGCTAACCATACGCTGAAGGCATACTTCACGCTTGGACTGACTGTTTCCGCAACGGCATCCCCGCTATCCGGGCCCTCTCCGCTCAACGTCTCATTCACATCCACCGCGTCGGGCGGCGTCCCGCCTTACTCATTCGTATGGAACTTCGGCGACCTCGGCACATCTGCCCTGCAGAGTCCGCATCACTCGTACGCACAGCCCGGCTCTTTCACTGCCACTGTGGTGGTCACGGACTCCCTCGGGAAGAGGGGACTCGCCTCTGTGGGGCCGATTTACGTGACCTCGCCCTTCGACTTCGCCTTGGGGAAGGATGACGACATCTCGGTGGTCGTCGGAAAGTCGGGCTCCACGGTCATAAGGGTGTTCTCCTCCTCGTCCGAGGTCCATCCCGTCTCCTTATCGATAGGATGGGTAGGCCTCGTGCCTGCCGGGGCCTCGGCATCCATCTCGCCCACATCGGGTATGCCAAACTTCACCTCGATCCTATCCTTTACGGCCGCTTCATTTACCCCAGTTGGGACCTACAACTGCCGTGTAGTGGGGACGGCTGGCAACATCACGCGTAGCATCGTCGTCTATGTAACCATAGCCCAGCAGTTCTACAGCCTTAACATACAGTCAGAAGCCAACGGAACAACCTCCCCTCCGCCAGGGGCTTACAACTATCCTGCCGGGGCATCCGCGACCGTGGAATCCGTACCTGATCAGGGTTATATCTCCGGAGAGTGGTTGCTGGACGGAGTACCGTACTCCTCGCTCAATCCTGTTGCCATCATAATGAATGCCAACCACACGCTTAAGGCGACCTTCGTCCGAAGCCAGCAGCCGCCTCCGTCCTCCATCACATTTGACGTGAGGCACTGGAACGGTCTCGCATGGAGCCAGGCTGACTCCTATCAATATGGGCTTATGAAGCTCTCGGGGAACCTCTCAGGTTGGGTTTTGTCGTCTCCGGCGACCTACTCCGTAAGGATCGGCGATACCGCAGGGTTCCAATATGTACCAAGGAACACGAACGGGCTGCTCGAGGACGCTTGGGGTGGAACGCCTGTATCCAAGGTTTACTCCGCCTCATTCACGGTGGGAGGCGGCGGGACGACCGATCTCGAACCCTCCGAGACCACCCATCCCAACAAATACGCCCTCTTCATAACGACAACCTCCCCCTACACCGTCGGAATTAACTTGAAGTGGGTTGACTACCCTGTCCATGTCTCGGCCAACGCGCCAAGCTGGGGATACGCGGCGGTCTCTTCAGACTCTCCCGGCTTCACTCTCTATCCCTCATATCCTGATGGCTTCGGCACATACCACGTGGATCACGGATACAGCATTAGTGTAAGGGCATACCCCTACACAGGTTACTATTTCGACAGAATGGTCGTGGACGGCATAACGCACTATTCGGACCAGCTCCTGATAGGGGATGTGAGAGAGCCGCATGAGATATCTGTTTACTTCTCCGCAACCCCGCCGACCTTCCTGCTGAATATATCGGCCACATATGGAGGGACAACGATACCCTCCCCCGCCGTCTACATGGTGCCCAGGTACTCGTGTCAAACCGTTACCGCTCTGCTTACGGATCCTACGTATTACTTCTCAAACTGGGTGCTGGACGGCTTGCCTGGCGGTGCGGGGAGCAACATCACCGTGTACATGGACACCGACCACAACCTCTCGGCTGTCTTTGACACTGAATACATCAACCCGGAGAGTGTAACGGTGGCACCATGCGACGTTGAGACTGGTCTGATCTTCAAAAGGGCTATAATCGGGGAGTATCTTGGTACGAACATATCAGGAAAGTTGACGGGGATCTCCTCGCCGACACCGATCATCGTGACCGCTTGGCTCGATCAGGCTGGCGCTTGGTACTGGGATGGGGTATCCAGAGCGATAGTGAGAGATGGCATTCTGAAATTGAGTGGCGAGATCACGACGAACTCCTCGGGCTGGTTTACCATGAAATTGGGCTCTATGGATGATATGTGCTGGATGGGGAGGGAAGTTCCACTCGGATCCACCTTTCTTGCATACGCAGAAGTTCGATGGGGATCTGAGGTTTACCACTTCAACGGATCTTGGCGCATTGATAACGTGATGACGAGCGTCGAATTTGACTACGACCTCTCTGGGATAAATGCCTCCTTCCACCTGCTGTTCACGGATGGAACCCCTGTTAAGAACAGGGCTGGAAGCTTCATAACGGCATTCAAGGAGGTGGATCTTGGGTGGTCGACAACTTCTGATGAAAGCGGAGTCACCCTGCTTCGGATACCGTACTCCAAACTCGAGGGCTTACCCTACAGGGAAAGAACTTGGACGGTGGTCACCTATACCAACAGGACAGGGTCACTGTCGCTGATGACATGGTTCAAGCAATGCGACGTACGATTTACCGAGCTGGCGGCGCAGTTCCTGATGCACAACGAGACGCACCTCGCGGTTGAGGTCTTCGATTGGGGATCCTCCTACCACCCAGACGTAGCGGGGGTGTCTGCCTACCTCTGGTGGGACAGCGACCTCCATCCGTGGGACGGAAAGAGGGGCGTCATACTTGGATGCCCGTTCGGTCCCTCTGACAGGGCTCTGCTGGAGAGGACCGATGCTGACCGCTACCTTAAGGGCTCTAACGGATCGTTCTGGCGTCTGGGGGATACCGTCAAGATACCTGATTCGTGCAGCTACATCGAGTCTGCAATCTTCATCACGCACCCCGACGTGTCCTCACTTCTGAACGATCCAAACGGTCCGCGACTCTTCTACCTTCGCCTCGTTCCACCACACAGCATGAACGTACTGTACAGTCCCGCCCGAACAGGAACGATCCTCCTTGCTGCATCAATAAGACCCCCTGCAGGATGGTGAGGACGAACGAAGGATCTGTATCGTTGCTCTGTGGAATGGTGATGGCGATGGAACACGCCTTAACGAGAATCATCGTCGCCGTGGCCATCATAGCGGTCGTCTCCTATGCCTCGACTTATGCCATCTATTACTTCAAGGGAGCTCAGGACATCAATTCAGGGAATATGCCTGAGAGGGGTCTGCAGCTCGGGGCCGTGCTCTACGACCCGACGCCCAGGGTAATCTATGGAGTATCCACCGGCTCAAAGGTCATGTCTTCCGTCCATCTCGGTACAAATAACGTATTGATAAACGTTACGGGCGACATCATCTCTTGGTCATTCCCAAAGAATGCCATCGTGGTGAGGGGGATACAAATTGCAGAGCCGCCGTCCTCCGACTTCTCCGTCAACTCCCCTGATCTCATTTGGATGTACTCCCTCGAAGACGGTTTTTACATGCAGCCCAAGCTACTCATCCGTCACTCCTTCAGCTCTGCGGATGTGGGCAGCGTCTCTGCGCACCAGCTCTCGCTCTACTCCTGCTACCTCTCGGACTTTACCGCTTCGGGGCTCTTCGATCTGCTGAAGCAGAACCTCAATACAACAAGCAACCTTTACGAGAGGGCCTGTCTCTATGACGGCACGGTGGTGGTATACATCAACGGCGTTCCCGCCTGCTCCTTCAATGCCAGAAGAGGGGAGAAGATCTTCATAGACGCAACACACTACAACGTCAAGCTCACGCCATTCATGAGGGGCTAGGTGGGCGGAATAATGGATAGGGTGTTAGTGGAGATCATGATCATCGCCACCCTCTTTGGGCTTGTTGCCATCACAACCTCAGCCTTTGCGGCACAGTATGAGGTTATGGCACAGTCCATAAAGGAGTTCGCGCTGAACAGGGCCCTCTACTCCTCAGCCTCGGCAATAACCAATGCCGCGGCAGAGGCCGCCCTCTCAGGCACTCAGATCAACCTCCTGCTGACCTTCCCTTATCCCCTGACCTTGAGGGCATCTGCAGCATCGCTTACGGCCTCCACAACGGAGATCTCTCGCACCACCCCACTAACCGTTGATGCGTGGGGTGATGGAACTGGAAGGATATTCAACGTAACGGCATTTGCAAATAGAACCGTTGTCTTTGCCGTGGTAGGCTAGCGCCCCTCGCCGGGGAAAAATCTGTCCCTAGTCCCTTCTTCTCGTCATAAGCACTATGACATTCTCCACCATGATGGCGATCCCAACCAACGCGATGATATAACCAACGAAGTTTAACCAGGTGATGGTAATGATCAGGCTCACTAACCATGCCACGCCCAACCAGAAGACTACGCCGGTTGCGGTGCTGGCGGTTCTTCTTGCGGTGTCTTTCATGATCACTCTAGCCACTACCATCGGGATCTGAAGGAGGCCAAACATGAGGCAGAACTGGTATACCGCACCGAAGACGACTGGGTGATCTAGGCTGGTAGGAGCCGGAAGAAGCACGTTGTGTGCCACTTCTTGGAGTTGGAAATTCAGGAAGAAGTCTGCAAACCTGTCAATTAAATTTGGTGTTGTTGCAACAATTAAACCTACGAGTATCAAGAAGATTCCGAAATTTGCCAACCCTAATATGTCTGCCCTCTCTTTCCGCTCGCTCAAGCTCAGCACCAGCCATCAGATATGGTAAATGTTTTAACTTCATTTATTAATCTGCCTTTTGGTAACTAAGGTGGATGTGTTCTCATGCGAGTCCTATTCGTGGAGCCCCCAAAGGAATTCTGGTTCGTCATGGGCGAGTACCTCCCTCCGCCTCTTGGTATACTCGAACTGGCTACCTACCTTGAGAGGAGGAACAGCGGCTTCGAGATAAAGGTCCTTGACTGCCAGGCAGAGAGGGCAGACTGGTACGGGCTGGAGAAGAAGGTAGAATCTTTTCAGCCGGATGTGGTTGCCCCCAGCTCCCTTTCCACATGCAACGCATACACGGTGCTTCGAGCCGTCGAGGTCGCGAAGAACGTGGATCCTGATATAGTGACCGTGGCAGGAGGTCAGCATTTCACAGCAACCGCTCAGGAGAGCCTTGAGACGTACCCTGAGCTGGACGTGATCGTCCGCGGGGAGGGCGAGGAGACCTTCACAGATCTCGTTCAAACAATTGAAAATAAGGGTCACCTCTCAGAGGTAAAGGGCATCTCCTTCAGGCATGACGGAGAGGTCTTTCACACGCCGTGCCGACCACCCATAGAGAACTTGGACGACCTGCCCCTCCCTGGCTACCACTTCGTAGAGGAGCACATGAAGAAGTACCACTTTACGATGATGGTCGGTTCAAAGACGCCCTACGCCCTCGTGGAAGGCTCCCGGGGGTGCCACAATCACTGCACCTTCTGCTCCCAGTGGCGGTTTTGGGGAGGGGCATTGAGGACCAAGTCGCCAAAACGGATAGCCGACGAATTTGAGTACTGCCACAGGGAATTTGGTAGCCAGTTCCTTTGGCTCGCCGATGACAACTTTGGGCTTGGTCAGAGGATGGAGGAACTCTGCGACGAGATCATCCGCCGGGGGCTTGCGGACGACATATGTTGGTTCATGCAGGCCCGATCTGACGACATCGTCGCACATCAGAGCGTACTGCCAAAGATGCGAAAGGCGGGAAATCGCTGGGTAATGGCCGGATTGGAGAACAACAGTCTGCAGACGCTCGAGGGGTGGCGCAAGACGATAAGACCCTCAGATGCCAAAACCGCCATGGACCTCCTGAACAAGAACGACATATTCTCTCAGGGGACTTTCATCATGGGAGAGCGGAAGGACACCCGCGGGTCCATAGAGGCGCTGAGGAACTTCGCCGACGACGTTGATCCAGACCTCGCAATATTCATGGTATTGACCCCTTTTCCAGGGACAGAGATATACGAGGTCGCCAAACGGAACGGGTGGATAGAGGACACCAACTGGGCTAACTACGATATGGTACATGCGATAATGCCGACCGAGACCCTCTCGAGGCTGGAGGTACAGGAGGAGCTTTATGAGTGCTATCGGAGGTTCTACGGATCCATGAGGAGGCGGGTAACGGGCATATTCTCCTCGAATAAGTTTAAGAGGACAACCTACCGCTACATGGCAAGCCAGGGCCTATTAAGGACCTTAAGGGATCTGTTCTGAAGATGCCGCCAAAGACCCCAGACAGGCTTTCAATGATGCTATTTGGCATATCGCTGCTTGGGCTGGTCCTGCTTGCCGCACTGACATTTAGCATCTCGGTTACCTTGGCGATCCTTCCACAGCAGAGGTTGCTGACGGGCTCGGTCTTTGTGGCGATCTGCGTCTTAGGCATGGCTGCAGCCTTATATCCTTCTAGGTGCTCCGGACTGCTTCGATTCGGGAGAGATCAGGACGAGCGCCCGCACATAAAAGGCGCCGACACAGGGGAGTCTGGAGTAAGGTTTGCTGGTCATCATCCTGCATGTGGCGGGTTCTCCTCCCATGTGTTTCGTATAGGGGGTAAGATTTGTTGCGCAGGATGCACTGGACTGGTTGCTGGAGCCGTGGCATCGATCGCCGGGAGCATTATCTACCTCCTCGCTGGTTTTAATATGGGGGGTGCAGGGGCGCCTATTTTCTGGGCCGGGTTCGTGGGCGCCGCCTGCGGCCTGCTCCCGCACAGCCTGCTCGACCTGAAGAGGGCTTCCGTGCGCCTCTTCCTCAATTTTGTCCTCGCATTTGGCGCATTTCTCCTTCTTGTCGGGGTGAACGAGATAACGGGCAACCCTGTTGTAGCTTTCTTCCTTTTGACTTTGATTGTCTACTGGATATATGCAAGAATGATGCTATCTCGACAAGAGCATAGGAGGATATGCGCGAACTGCGGATTGAAAGAATGTCCTTAGCGAACTACCCCTTGTTATCGCAAGGGGCTTCCCGCCGATAAAGTTAAAAAAGGGGTGTTACCGATACCTGCGCTTTCCGTAGATCGCTCCGGCGACTATCAGCACTCCAATTATGATGATTATCATGGGCCAGAACCAGTTCCAGATGTTCAGTCCGAATACCATTCCTAACCCGATGACTATGATAATCAACCCGACTATTACACCCACAATTGCACCACCATAAGGTAGCCCAAAACACTCATCGTCCATGCGTCTCCTCGAGGGACCCGCGTACACCTCGGCACGCTTCTCCGCGGTCTCCCCCTTGTAGAGGTCGGCTCCGCACTTCTTGCAGAACTTCGCGTCGTCCTCGTTCTGTGTTCCGCATTTTGGACAGTAGACCATCTCATTATCCCCTTTTTACTCTAATGATTAGCGTTTTAAACTTTTTAAAGTTATGGAGGACTCCGTTTCCACTATTAACAACTGGTGCGTTACTGCTCACCTTACACTTCTCTGCGTCCCTTACGCCTGAATGCCAGCCTCGCCGTCATCACCTTCTCTGTGCTGAACACCCTGGCAGCTATGTAGAGCGTGGCGAAGGTGAAGACAGCCATGTATACGAGCCCGAGCAGGATCGGTCCGTAGTTGCCGGTGATGAGCGCCTGAGAGGCAAGCACAGGGTAGGTGAAGGGTATCAGATAGAGCACCAACTGTATTGCGGCAGGGAGGGTCGAGATGTCCCCCATCATCAGAAATATGGTCGGCAGGAAGACAGGCACAATGATTATCCCTATGATGGACTGGGCTCCCCTGACGTCCTGCGAGAGCGTGCCGAGCGTGAGCGCTAGGGCTAGTGCCGAGATGAGGGCTCCGAAGAGGGTAAGTCCCAGGACGAGATAGCCTTGAACGGACGGGACGAGTCCGAGACTTATGAGGTCTGATCCCGCGGCGCCTGTGGACATCTGGCTGGTTAGCGCACCAATGTAGTACGTAAAGGCAAGGACGTTTGCGATGGTGGCCAACAGCGCTATCGCGACCGACCCAACGAGCTTCCCAAAGAGGATGCTGAGCCTGCTGACGGGTATGGTCAGTAGGGTCTCCAGGGTCTTCGCCTCCTTCTCAACCGCCATGGATGTGGCAGCCACCTGCATGGCCAGTATGAGAACGATCATTATCACTAAGGGCCCCATCAAACCCTGTAGCCTAACAACGCTCTGAAGAAGGGTGGGGCTGATGGGCTGGGCTGTGCCCTTGATCACCGACTCATGCTCAACCGATATCGGGTTCAGCACGGAATTCGGATCGCTGCCGGGCATGCTGCCCTCCACCTTATTCTTGACGACGGCGTCCTCGAAGGCGCTGATCAGGTCGCTAACCCTCTGCGCCTTTATGAACTCGACTATGGAGAACTCCTTGAAGTTTGTGTAGAGGATGAGGCTGCCAACAGTATTCGAGGTCACGTTCTGGGAGAAACCAGCGGGCACATATACGATAGTCCCTCCTCCCTCTAGGGTCTTTACCACGTCAGCCGGATTACCACTGGTCACTGTCAGGTTGATCCAGTTCTCGCTGGCATACCGCTGCAGGTCCTCGACCACCGACCCACCGTCGTCATCGATTATGTAGGCGGTCAGGTTGCCCGAGGCCTTCTCGATGGTGGACCAGGTGGAGACGTTTATGGCAGCCCCCATCAGGGGTAGCAGCAGCGCCGGAAAGAGTATCAGCCCTATGAGTATCTTCGGATCCCTGAGCAGATCCTTGACCTCCTTCGCAATGAGCAGTCTGAGGCCCTTAGGCAACCCTGACCACCTTCACGAACGCCTCTTCCAAGTTGGCGGCTTCGTGCCTCGCCCTCAGGCCTGAGGGCGATCCGACCTCCACGATCCTGCCCTCATTTATGAATGCCACCCTGTCGCACAGGTACTCGACCTCCAGCATGTTGTGGCTTGAGAGCAGTACGGTCGTATCGTGCTCCTTCGAGTAAGACTTTATCACGTTTCTGAGATGGAAGGCGTGGGTCACATCGAGCCCTGAGGTCGGTTCGTCCAGTATCGCCAGCCTCGGTCTGACCATAAGCGTCCTGGCGAGAAGGAGCCTCCTCCTCATGCCCTTGCTGTATGTTGAGGTCTTGTCCCTCATCCTGTCGCCCAGACCCGATATCCTCTCACCCTCAGCCAGGGCTGCCTTGATCTCGCCGCCGTTCCCGTAATAAAATGATGCCATGAACCTCAGGTACTCGTATCCCGATAGATTGGGGTACGCTCCCGCCTCCTCCGGCAGGTAGCTTATGAGCTTTCTTACCGCGCTCCCCTCCTTCACGATGTCCTTCCCGCATACCTCCGCGTACCCCGAGGTGGGCTTGATTATTGTGGACAGGACTCTTAGAGCAGTGGTCTTACCGGCACCGTTCGGCCCGATGAGCCCGAATATCTCCCCCTCATTGATCTCGAGGGAGACGCCGTCCAGCGCCCTCCTGCCCGAGTATTCCTTTATAAGATCCCTGATCACAACGATGGGTGCCATACGAATCTTCAGAACGGGAAGTTTATAAAAGCTTTCGATTTCCTGTGGGTTCTGAAGAACAATGATTTCATAAAATTAGGGATGCCTCCAACCCTCCCTCCTATACGCCATATCCCAGAACATCAACTCGTACTCGCTACTTGTAAGGAAGACGGCTCCGGCCCTCTCCCTCTCCCCCTTGGTTGCGGTGACGCCTATTCTATCAAGGACCTCCAAGATCCTTGAGACCAGCCGCGCATAACCCTCCAAGGTATAGGTCTTTACCCACTCGTCGTAGACGGGATCCGCTGAGCCCTCAAAATGATCTCCGATCTCCTTATAGCTCCAATAACAGGGGGTTATCGATGATAGTATCTCAGCGAAGGGTCCGGAGAGGGCGGTGCACAGCAGATGTCTGGTATAGGCGTAACACGCAGGGGCATAACTGAGACCCTCGAACGATGTTATCCCTACACGCTCCCCCAGCCTGCGGATAGCCTCCAACTCAACTCCCGTTGACGAGGCGTGCATCTCAGATAACAGTCCGGTGGCCTCCTCGTCTGAGGACTTGGTCAGGGCCAGGGCGAGGCACCTAGTCATGTCCTTCAAAAAGACATAGTCCTGAGCGAGAAAGAATTTGAAGGACTCCTTTGAAAGAGTCCCATCCCTCAACTCCATTAGGAAGGGGTGCCTCAGTATATCTCTCCATATCGGGTTCGCCGCCCTTCTGAGTTCCCTAGAGAACATCATAAACCCTCCTGAGCGTTGTGTACACCATCACCGTAATTACGAATGACGGCAACGTCGCACCGATCTCGGGGAGGACCTGCTGAACCAGGAAGTAGGAGGTCACACCTATTATCCATGAAACGATGGAGACTAGGCTTAAACCCCCTCTGTACCAGTAACCCCCGAACTTATTGTAGAGATCTTCCACGCTGTAACTCCTCCTCCTTATCATGAAGTAGTCGACCACGACCACGGCGAAGAGGGGGATGAAGACAGCGCCTATCAGGTAAAGGAACTGGACGAATGCGTTGAGCCAAGGGAGGAACGCTATTATGATCCCTGCCCCGCCGGTTATCAGGCTGCCCTGCCACTCCTTCACCTTCGGGAAGATATTTATCATTGATATGTTGGCAGAGTAGATGTCCAAGAAGGTCGTTGTTATGGTTCCGAACCAGATCACGAAGAGTGCGACTACACCGAATGCAACTCCTCCTATCTGCGTAACGTAGACCGTGGGATCGTACACTCCAAAGGAGAGGGCGCACGCTAGACCGGTTATGTAGAACCAAGAGTTTACACTACCCTGTCCGAAGAGGGCGCCGAGGAAACTCCCCTTGGATGACTTAGAGAAGCGCATATAGTCCGCCGCTAGAGGTGCCCACGAGAGCGGCATTATGAGGGCTAGGTCAAGGGCGATCCCAGGGGCCATCCCCCACGAGGGTCTTGAGGCTAGGTGTTCCCATCCGTAATTTGAGAAGACCAAAAAGTTTACGGCAAGCGTCGTAATTATTAGTGCGGTTACCGATGCCCTCGTGAACAGTTTCCAGCCCCCTGCCCCGAAGATCGCCAGCACTGTGCATAGCACCCCGCATATCACGACCCAGTACGGAAAGCCGGTGAATCCAAAGAGTAGGGTGCCGATCTGATCCGCTGCAGAGGCGTTGATGTAGATCATCCAACTCGTCCAGCCGACCAGCGTTACGTAGTTGAAGACGCTCATTATGTACGACCCCCTTATCCCGAAACTGGGTCTGACCGTGACCATGGACGGCACGCCGAGGTCGCTTCCCATTACCCCGGCCGCGGCAAAGATAACGCTTCCAATGAAAGATCCGAGCAGTATTAAGAGGATCCCCGGCACCCAGCCTATGGGTGAGAGGTAGCCGCCGCTGTACCAGACATCAACGACTATCGCGGATCCTGCCCACAGCAAGAAGACGTCCAGCCCTGTAAGAACCCTGTCCTTCCTCTCCACGGGGTATATTGCCGACTCTGAGTATGTCTTCAGAAGCCACACCGAGGATAAACTCCCTCGTGATATGATATAAAGTTACATATTACTGGGTTATGGGGGCTGAACCCGGTTTCGTAAAACTCGTTCTAAATTTAGAATCTTCCATGCGGATGTGTTCTATTGTATAGAATTATTTGCCTCTATTAGTAATGTATAGCAAGGTGAGAAAGTTGAGGAGGATGGCAGTAATCATATTGCCCATAATAGCGCTGGTCGCGGTCTCCGCCTCGGCGCTCGTAATACAGGCGATCGCAGCGCCCCCTACATACCCTGACGACTACCTTGAGATCAGGGACGCCTCTATGAATTACATAGCCACCCATCATGAGGATGCAGTTCCATTCATGGGCCTTCCTAGCTGGAGCTATCTCGGGAACGGAACCTTCAGGAGCGGCGGGTGGACGGTCGTCATAAAAGGAGACCTCTCGAGTGCCAGCGTGACCGTTGATTACTCCATCTCCTTTAACCCCAACTACATAGGTATACCGCATAGGATAATCTGGGAGGGTTCGTTCGCAGGGGGCGCAGTACAGGAGATTAGCTACATACATGCCCAGTAGGAGTGATGCGCTTTGAATGATCTAGAGATCTGGAAGGTCGTCTGCATGGCACGAGGCAAGCACCCGAACATATTCGTGCAGAATCCGTAAACTCTTTTTTTAATATTTTCGCCGTCTGATCTGCTCATCCTTATAAAGCGTCTCGACAGAATTATTTGTCGGTGAAATTCTTTGCCGAAGGTGAACACCAAGAAGGTTTCGTGGGACGAGGTCGAGGAGTGGAGCAAGATCGTGAGCAACAAGATCTACGAGTCTGGGTGGCGGCCTGACGTGATAATCGCCATCTCCAGGGGCGGCTACGTCCCGGCGCGCCTCATATGCGACTGGCTGGTGGTGGGCGAACTTGTCTCCCTGCAGGTAACCCACTGGCCGTCAGCGGCACAGATGGCCAAGGAGGCTGGGGTGAAGTATCCGCTGGAATGCGACCTGAACCACAGAAGGGCCCTCATCGTCGATGACATCGCCGATACGGGCGACTCCATAATAATCGCAAAGGATCACATATGGACGAAGTGCAAGCCCGACGAGCTCAAGGTGGCCACGCTGCAGTGGATATCTGGGAGTAGCAAGATACGGCCGGACTTCTACGCCGAGGAGGTGAAGGGGTGGGTCTGGTACCAGTACCCGTGGACGAGGCTGGAGGACATCATCGGCTTCTTCAAGAGGATCGTCACCGAGGATAAGGAGAAGGCAACGTGGGACCTGGACAGCATCATCAACAAGTTCCCTGAGTGGTACGGCGTCACCTTCGACAGGTGGTACTACGAAAGGGCATTGGATCACCTCATCGCAAAAGGGGTGCTGACCAAGGAGAAGGACGGCTACCGGCTCGCCTCCAAATAGTTTTATAATCCGTAAGGCATAGACCTCTGTGGTGTCAGTATGGCTAAAGCCTGTAGCGCAGAGATTGGTATTATCGGCGGTAGCGGATTTTACGACCCCGCCATGTTCGAGTCTGTATCAGAGGTCAAGATGTACACCCCCTACGGCGCGCCCTCCGACACGATATCCGTGGGGGATTTTAAGGGCGTTAAGGTGGCGTTCCTGCCCAGACACGGGAAGAGGCACTCCATCCCGCCGCACCTGATAAACTACAGGGCGAATGTATGGGCGATGAAGGACCTAGGAGTAAAGCGGATACTCGCCCCCTCCGCCGTGGGCAGCCTCAAGGACGAGATGAAGCCGGGAGACCTCGTCATACCGGACCAGTTCATCGACCTCACCAAGGGGAGGCAGTACTCCTTCTACGACGGTGCGGTGGTGGGTCACTTCTCGCTCGCCGACCCCTTCTGCCCGGAGCTCAGCTGGCTGTGCGTCGAGGCCGCAAAGAAGCTGAAGATCCCCTACCACTCGACTGCCACCTACGTCTGCGTAGAGGGTCCGAGGTTCTCCACCAGGGCAGAGTCGAAGCTCTTCAGGAGCTGGGGCGCGGACATCATAGGCATGACGCTAGTCCCGGAGGTTTCCTTGGCACGGGAGATGGGCATATGCTACACCACCATCGCCACGGTTACCGACTACGACGTATGGGCAAACAAGCCCGTGACTGCCGAGGAGGTGGCTGTGACCATGAAGTCGAACGTGGAGAAGGTCAAGCCGCTCATAATGGAAGTGATACCGAAGCTTCTCAAGGAGAGGGACTGCCAGTGCGGAAGGTCCGCCGAGCACGCTTTAGTTTAGTCTACAATTAAGCTGAGAAATCAAGCTTAGGATGTGGCATATTAAATTTCATGTCTGATAAAAATCAAGACGAAGAAAAAGAACTTTTTGAAGCTATAGAAAAGTTAGGCCAAACGAACATGAAGTCAATGCTCCCGTCAACAATATTGATATTGGGGCTAAGAGGCACCCATGACCAAAAGAAAAATGCCAAAAATAAATAGCCCATTGAAGATTTTAGAACCGGGTATAATTTAGTAATCCATTGGGATATGCCATTCGAAGATCAAGGCATATGTTATTGAAGGTAAAATCCCATGATAGGTTTAATGGATGGGAGAGCCTTTTTGCCGCATCTTTAAATTATAACTTTGAAATATTGTAAATCAGGCGATAATTATGGATCAAAAAACAAGGGAAATCTCCGCCATTGCCGCGTCGGTAGCCGCGCACTGTCAACCTTGCCTGAAGTATCACTATGGGAAAGCGAAAGAACTCGGAATCCCTAAGGACGACATAGTCCAGATAATCGAACTCGCTTTGAAAATAAGCGATAAGGGCGACGAGTACATGTCCAAATTTGCGGACGAAGTGTTGCAGGAAAAATGAACCCAACGACCAATGATCAAATTCAGGATGATGTAAATCCTTTTATTAAAAGCTGCGAGAATACCGCACCCGCAAGGGTGGGGTTCTTCATTTAAAGTCATAGGCCAAGCTTCCTCAGTAGCATACGGCATTGAGTATCACACGGTGTGCTAAGTATAGGACCAGTACTAACAAATGATGTCAAAATTTCTAAGAGTAGCCTTCATAGTAGCAACCAAAGAATACAAGATCATAGAGAAAGAGGTGATGCCGGACCATATCCACCTCTTTATAGAGGTTGACCCATTCGAATCTCCCATGGATACTGCCGCGTTTAGGGGCGTCAGTAGCCTGAGGCTCTAGGAGCGCTTCCCACAGCTAAAGGTGCAAATGGGGAGAGGCATCTCTTGGTCGCCCTCCTATTATGTGGGGACCGTGGGGCACATTTCCGCCGAAACCGTTCAGAGATATATTCAAGAGCAGGGGCGGCATTCATCCACCGAATTCATTCGGTGGTCTTTTGCCACATCCCTTTATAAATGCCGCCTCATATTGTAAAGCCGTGATCCATGATGGACGATGATCGGAAGGAGCTCTCCTACAAGGTAACCTGTGCCAATTGCGGGAAGGAGGCCCTGAACGTCAAGGAGGTCTACTCCAACATCCCAAGGTTCGGCAGGACGGTGATGGTCTCGATGCTCTGCTCCAACTGTGGGTACAGGGTCTTCGACACGGTCTCGCTGGAATATAAGGGGCCAGCCAAGCAGGAGTTCCAAGTGAAGGAGGCAAAGGACCTGAGGGCGAGGGTCATCCGCTCGACGACCTCTACCCTCACCATACCCGAGCTGGGGCTCGCGCTGAGGCCGGGTCCAAGGTCCGAGGCCTTCATCACCAACGTCGAGGGGGTGCTGGACCGCTTCTCCGCCATCGCAGAGCAGCTCGTCAGCGGATCGGAGGGCGGCGTCAAGGGGAGGACGAGGACCGCGCTAGAGAAGATAAGGCTGGCAATGGAGGGGAGGGTGCCGTTCACGGTTATCATAGAGGACGAGTTTGGAAATAGCGCCATCCTCCCTCCTGAAGGCACATAGGGATGATACTGCTGTGATCGAATTAAAACTAGTTAGATCTTGCGCAGGCCGTTCTCCAGATCCTCGATTATGTCCTCCGTCTCCTCAAGACCGACGGAGAGGCGCAATAGTCCGTCCTTTATGCCGAGCTCCTTCCTCTCGACTGGGCTGATGTTCTTGTGGGACGATGATACCGGGTGGGTTATGAGCGTCTCAGCACCTCCAAGGCTTGGCGCGGTCTTGATGAGGTCCACCGAGGATAAGAGCCTTAGCGCCTTCCTCCCATCCCCCACCTCGAAGGAGATAACGCCCCCGAACCCCCGCATCAACTTGGTGGCCACCCTGAAGTAATCGCTGGACTTCAGACCGGGATAATGTACCCTCTTGACCTTGTTGTGCCCCTCCAGACGTTCTGCGATGGTTTGGGCCTTCCTGTTCTGGTCCTCAACCCTCAGTTTGAGGGTCTTTAGCCCCCTGATGACTAGATATGCAGCAAATGGATCCAAGGACCCTCCCAGATTCCTCCTCCACTCCCAGGCAGCATCGATGCCCCTCTTTGGACCGACCAACACGCCTGCTATGACGTCGTTGTGCCCGCCTAGGTACTTTGTAGCGCTCTCAATGACGTAATCGGCACCCGATTCTAACGGTCGGAAGTTAATGGGCGTGGCGAAGGTATTGTCCACCACGAGGGTCGCCCCGTGGTCCTTACAGACCTTTATCAGTTCGGGGAAGTCTGGCACCCTGAGGGTCGGGTTCGTGATTGACTCCACAAAGACGAGCTTTGTATTCTCGTCAATCGATCTGGCAACATTGCCGTTGAGGGCGGTCTTCACCTTTATGCCAAACTTCTCCAGAGACCTGAACAGGATCAGCGTTGCGCCGTATATCTCCTTGGATGTGAGCACGACATCACCCTTAGAGACCATGCTCAGAAAGAGAGTGGAGATCGCGGCCATCCCCGAGGAGAAAGCCAGGCAGTCCTCACCCCCCTCCAGGGCAGCCATCTTCTCCTCCAGCAGGTGAACTGTGGGGTTGTCCTCGCGGCTGTACTTCAGCTCCCTTCCCCTGATCATCCTCCCTTCAGGATGCTTGAAGATCGCTGTCTGGTATATGGGCTGTATTATGTCTGTCCCGTCCTCCTCTCCCTCGTGGATCGCGGTTGTGCTGATGCCCCTTCTCCTGGATGCCCCGACCATCAAAGACACCTTACAAAAATTAAACATAATATATATTTTAACCTATCTATATATTACCGTTAGTAATAAAAAGGCGAAGCGCCGTCACCTGCCCTTTATGTACAGCCCGCGCATCCTCATGGACGGTCCGCCAGTCCAGACGGGCGCCCCCTGCTCCGGCTGCCCCTTCCCGCACGTGGCTGCCTTGAATATGAGGTCCTTGCCCACCGCCTCCACGCTCGAGAAGATCACCTCGGTGGTGGCCTCTATTACTGGCGATCTCACGGGCGCCTTGAGCTCACCGCCCTCGATGAGGTACGCCTCGAGACCGACGTACCTGTTGTTCCACCTCGTGTCGTCGATGTTCCACTCCTGGAAACTCTTTATGTAGAGCCCGTCCTTCACACCCTCAAAGAGCTCCTCGAGGGAGTGTCCGCCCGGCTCGACGTAGGTGTTGGACATCCTGATTATGGGCTCCCTGCTGTAGGCCGTGGCCCTCGCGGCAGCGTTGCTCTTTGTCCCCAGTTCGTGTCCAGTCTCCCTGTTCTGCAGGAACTCGTTGATTATCCCATTCGTTATGAGCCTCTTCTTCGCCGCCTTCACGCCCTCGTCGTCATAGAGGTAGAAGCCATTGGAGTTGGGTATGGATGGCAGGTCTGAGACGTTCACCACGGCGTTGCCTATCCTCCTGCCCAGCATATCTTTCTTCAGGTAAGACTCGCCTGCTTGAGCGGCCTCCCTGCCGAGTATCCTGTCCGCCTCCTGTGGGTGTCCGCAGGCCTCGTGGGCTATTATGCCGGAGACCTCTCCACCCACCACTACGTCGTACCTACCAGGAACCACGGATATGCCCTCAAGGAGGTTCTTGGATATGCCCTCCGCCTCCTCCTTGGCAAGACCCACAAGGTCAACGATCTCGACCCTCTCCCATCCTCCAGACTCGCCAAACTGGGCGATCCTCTGCAACGATCCCTTACCTTCCTCAAAGGCCGTCAGGAGGAAGTAACCGCCTATCCTCGGGACCTTGGAGGTCATTGAAGCGCCCTCGCTGTTCATGTACTCCTTCTCCTCGACGGTCCCTCCGAGCACTAGGAGCCTGTTGGGGAACTTTGCGCCCTTTACGCCTAGAACCGTAGAGTCCACATCCTTCAGGAGCTCTATGACCGTGCTCGTGTCAACCTCCGTGGGGAGGAGCTTGTAGTTCGCGCCCCAAGACTTTTTAATAGCCTTCTCCTTGGAGAGCCCCGTCCTGCTGGCGGTCCCGCTTGTGGCACTCGCGGTCTTGAGCGCCCTCATCCCCGTTTCCCTTAGGGAGTCCCAGCCCAGGATGTTCGTGGAGGCGAAGGCAAGAGCCCCCTCGGATATGACGCGGATCCCTGCACCGTACGCCTCGCTGTACTCCGGTGGCTCGGGAGTCCCGTTCTTCATGACTAGGCCGAACTCCACATTCCTCTGGAACCTTACCTCAGCGTACTCCGCCCCTTCCTTCATCAGCAGGTCTACAAGACGCTCGCCATCCGCCATAAATTGTGCCTCCAAGGTCTCTGTTATGTGCAACCCATGGCAGGGGTTGCTAAATTAATTCTACTGCCTGCAAATACCTAATATACATTTATCTGGCAGGTGCGTGCCCATCACGGTTATAACCGACTTCGCAAATTATGAAACCAGACCGGGCGTTTCTATGTACCGCGAAGAACCCTACTCGGACATGCAAGAGCTGGTGAGGAATGATGAGTTGGCACAGGTCCTAGGCATAAAGTTGGTGGAGTGCGGCAAGGGCTGGTGCAAGGTCTCCATGGAGGTCAAAAAGGGGACGCTGAACGCCTACGGCGCCGCCCACGGGAGCGTCATATATGCTCTGGCAGACGTTGCGTTCGCGACCGCGTGCAACTCGCACGGGGTGAAGGGCGTCGCCCTATCCATGACCATGAACTACCGGAGGCCGGCCTGCGAGAACGAGCAGCTTACCGCGGAGGCCCGGGAGGAGAGCCGCGGAAGGACGACCGGTCTCTACAGGATGAAGGTGACGAACAGGGAGGGCAAACTCGTTGCGGTTGCCGACGGGCTCGCCTTCCTGTCGCAGAGGTAATAGGACTATTGTCAAATATGGGAGCGAAAATGGGAAAGGCGGAAAGATGACCCGAGAGGCAGCCGCTAGAATACAACCACATGCAGATAAAACTGGAACTAATCAGTGCTTTAAGGCAATAGCACAGAGGGCTGCTGCAAAAAACGAATGGGCTAAATTATAAGAGACAATCTCTAGAGAATTACGATAGTGGTTATTCATGCCCTACCCGATAGAGATCATCGACTCAGAGGAGAAGCGGCGGCTCTACGCAGACCTCGCCAAGCGCCCCCTCTACACGAGGAAGGCGAACGTCTATGGGTGTTGCATAAAGCTCCTCACCGACAACAGGTCCTTTGTGGACATTTGGTCCGACAACTTCTACACCGCCGACGAGAATATCAGGTCGCACGGCAAGCTCTTGGCGGTGGAGGAACCGACCCAGCCCCTGCACATGAAGTACGACCGCCTGACCAAGACCGCCTTCATCTTCAATTTTGACTACTACGGTTGGATAAAGAGCGTCGCCCTCGCCGTAGCCGGGGACATGCTCGAGGACGCGCACGAGATATACTCTGTGCACGGGGCGGTGCTGGACATCGAGGGATCAGGCGTTGCGCTAATAGCGCCAAGCGGCGTGGGGAAGACCACGCACAGCTGGGGGATGCTGAGGAACCCCGGCGTCCGGCTGGTTGCAGATGACTGGTTCTTCGTCAGGATCTACGAGAGGAGCGCACTAGCCTACGGCTCAGAGAAGAACTGCTATGTGGATGCCGACCTTGGGATGATATGGAGCGAGTACAAGGAGACGCTGGAGAGGGTTGTGGTGGACAAGAGGGGGAGGGCTGTGGTCAACGCCAGGTGGGTGGTGGGAATCGATGGCGTGGTCCCGCTCACAACCATGAAGAGGGTGGTCCTGCTCAAGAGGGATCCCTCCGATAGATCCATCGTTAGGGAGATCACGAAGGACGAGGCGCTCGACCTCCTCGTGAGTAACGACTTCTACAACCCGCACCAGCTCGTGAGGGGCGAACGGAAGCTGGCACTACGGACCGAGTTCTTCAGGAACCTCCTCGGGAAGACGAGGGCTTACGTCGCAAACACGTCGCAACCCCCGACGGTCGTGCAGGACAACATCTACCGCGCCGTCAAGGAATAGCCAGGAAGTGGCACATAGCGGGAGCCTCTGTTTAAATAACCGATAAATATCGGCTGAATTTTATTGTTATGCGGTAGTCACGATGAACGGCAAGCACCTCCTCTACATACTGCTCGACGGTCTGGGTGACCGACCCTCAAAATCCCTCGGCGATAAGACGCCGCTCGAGGCCGCAGAGCGCCCCTACATGAATGAGCTTGCGAGGAAGGGGAGAACAGGAATGGTCTACACCGTCGGCAAGGGCATCGCGCCCGAGTCCGACGTCGCCGTGATCAGCATGCTGGGGTACGACCCGTTGAAGACGTACACCGGCAGGGGACCGATAGAGGTCTTCGGCTCAGGCATGACCATGGAGGACGGGGACCTTGCCGTGAGGTGCAACTTTGCGACCGTCGATGAGAAGCTCAACATCGTGGACAGGCGCTGCGGGAGGAGCCTTACCACAGAGGAGGCCGAAGTCCTCGCCGAGGCCATAAACCGCGAGGTGGTGCTGAAGAGCCACCCTGCGAGGTTCGAGTTCAAGAGCACGGTGGGGCACAGAGCGGTCCTGCTGATAAAGTCAGAGGAGGACAAACTCTCTGGGAATATATCGAACACGGATCCGGCATACCAGAAGATGGAAGGTCTGGGGCTGGCACTGAAGGAGTTCGGGAACAGGATAATCAAGTGCACGCCTATGGACGACTCGGAGGAGGCAAAGAGGGCTGCCGACTTGCTGGAGGAGCTCACCAGGAAGAGCCACGAGGTGTTGAGGAACCACCCGATAAACACCAAGAGGCTACACTCCAGGAGACCACCAGCAAACGCCATACTCTCCAGGGATGCTGGATCCCAGTTGCCGAAGTTCAAGTCGGTGCGGGAGGAGCACGGTATGGATTTCGCCTCAATGGTGGAGATGCCCGTGGAGAGGGGTATAGCCCTGCTCTGCGGGATGGATCTGGTGGAGCTGCCCAAGCCCACGGGGGACATTAGGGTCGACTATCAGCGCCGGGCAGAGATGACCAGCGATCTGGTGGAGACGTACGGCGCAACATACATCCACATCAAGGGTCCCGACGAGCCAGCGCACGACGGCGACTGCGAGGGGAAGAAGGAAGCGATAGAGATCATAGACGCCCACTTCTTCAAGAACCTGAAGGTTGATTTGGCGAATACGGTGGTCGCCGTGACCTCTGACCACTCCACGCCGTGCTCGCTCAGGGCGCACTCGGACGATCCAGTCCCGCTGATGGTGGCGGGCTGCGGGATAAAGGGCGACGGGACGGAGGCGTTCGGCGAGAGCTACTGCAGAAGAGGATCGCTCGGCATCCTGCTTGGACAGGACGTTCTGAGGATGATACTCTCCCTCTGAGCCTGCAGGGCAGCCGGGGCGTTTAAAAACAAAAGTCTCAAAATAGGGTATCTCAAAAAGGGTAAACCATGGCTGTGATCGTTCCTTGATCGGCTCCGTTCTTGCCCTCTCCTTTGCTGCTGCGGTGGTGGTGCTCGGATTCGGAATCATAATGCCGTTTTTGCCGGTCTACGCCCAGATACTGGGGGCAACGACGGGTCTCGAAATAGGGCTACTGTCATCCGCCTTCCTCCTTACCAGGACCTTCCTGGCAACTTTCGCGGGGTCTGCCTCCGACAAGTATGGGAGGAAGAGGATCATCATTGTGGGTCTCTTCATCTACACCATAGTCTCCATACTCTTTGCCCTCTCCCAGAGCTGGTTTGAGCTCCTCCTTTACAGGGCGGTGCAGGGGGTGGCGTCGGCGATGGTGTGGACTCCCGCAACAGCGCTGGTTGCGGATCTCACGCCTCCGGGTAGCCGGGGGACCGCCATGGGGCTCTACAACGCCATCTCTATGGGCGGCTGGGTCATCGGTCCCGCGCTGGGCGGAGGGATCCAATGGTACGCCCGAAACGTTATGATGATGCCCCTGACGGAGAGTTTCAGGATTCCCTTCTACTTCTCCTCCCTCACGTCGCTCATCGCTATACTGTTGGTCGCATTTCTCGTAAGGATGCCCGCAGACTACAAACCCTCGAGGAGGCCTCTGATGAAGTTCTCCCTGAAGGGGGTGGACAAGAGGTTCAAAAGTACGATATACGCCATGTTCTTTCTACTCTTCTCCTACGGGTTCGCCACCTCCTTCATAGAGCCGCTCCTCGTCTACTTCGTCCAGCATGAGTACAGCCTCTCTCCGGACGAGGTGACATCCAGCATGGCGATAATATTCTCCGTATCTGGGCTGCTGATGCTCGTTATTCTGATATACGCTGGCAGGCTCGCCGACCGCTTCAGCAAGAAGAAGATCATAGCCATACCTACAGGATTCGCCCAGGTGCTCACGATACTCATGCCCTTCTCAGGTAACGTCACGAACATAGGGATAGTGATGTGTGCGAGAACGGCGACCTACGGCATGACCACGCCCGCCTACACCGCGTTGCAGCAGGACCTACTGCCGAGGAATATCAGGGGCGCCCTGACGGGGGTCTTCGACACGTTCTTCGGAATCGGTTCCTTCATCGGTCCGATAATCGGCTTCATGATGTATGACGGCATATCACACAGCTCGCCGTTCATAGCCAGCGGACTGCTCGGGATCGCGACCGTTATAATGATAATGATCTTCGCACATGAGCCGACCAAGGAAGAGGCCAAAAGCCTGGCTGAGCCGGTCTAGTTCTGGAATTGCCTTAAATCCAAGCGCTGGTATTAGTTCAAAATAATACCTTCAATCTGGTCGAATGGCGGTCTCTTCAATGGACGTATTTAAGGCGGTTCAAAAAAGGAGGTCCATTAGGGCATACCTCCCAGACCCAGTGCCCAAGGACACGCTAGCGCGAATATTGGAAGCCGGCCGTCTGGCACCCTCAGCAAGGAACCTCCAGCCGTGGCACTTCATAGTCGTCAGGGATCCGGAGAAACGGAGGGAACTCTCTGCTGGAAGGTTTGCCAAGTTTCTAACTCAGTCTCCCGTTGTGATAGTCGGTTGCGGCAACATGAGGGCATCCCCCAAGTGGTGCATTGTAGACACGACTATCGCTCTGGAGAACATGGTTCTGGTAGCCACCGGGGAGGGTATCGGCACGTGCTGGATCGGCAGCTTCGACGAGGGACAAGTCAAGAGTCTCCTGAAGATTCCTGAGGACTTCCGTGTCGTGGCGATGCTGACAGTGGGTTACCCGCGCGAGAACCTAGAACTTACGAGAAAGGCAATACAGTTCGTCAGGCCGAGGAAAAAGATAGGGGAGATAGTAAGCGCGGAAGAGTTCGGAAGTCCTTTCCTGTAGTACTACTCGGGCACCTCGACTATTACGTCCTTTCCCTCGACCCTAACTGGGTAAGTCTTGAGGTTTCTTATGTGCTTCCCTCCAAGCATCTGCTTTGGCAGGCTGTTCACCTTGCCTGTGGTAACGTCGAAGCTGGTGTAATGGTTGTTGCACCAGAGGATCTTTCCCTGCAGCTTACCTGTGAAGAGAGGGTTGTTAAAGTGGCTGCAAAACGGCTCCATGCCAGAGTTTCCCGTCCACGTTTACTATGAGAACGCGGGTCTTTTTTGATGCCCTGAAGCTCTTCTTGGCCCCTGCTGGGAGTTCATCTATTGTGGCTACCTTTACACTAGGCATAATAATCCCCCACTTTATTATCATTAAGTTATAAAAATTGTGAGCGTGGCAGAAAACTCGCTTTCAGCCTTTTTTGAAGCTAATTCCGCCCGCCTTATAAAGTGCAAAAGTCGCTTTGAACCTCTGCGCGATCCCCTCCTCCCTCCCCTTGTCTGGAATAATCCCCTTCAGATCATACATGATCTCGCGGAGTCGGCTCAGTACGCCCTCATTCACCTTTCCGCTGAGGATCGCTTCGTAATGGGGTATTAGGTCCTTTGAGTTACTCTTGATTGCCCCCGCGCGCGCTCTATCCATGAAAAAGGCAAAGGAGGCCTCCCTCAGGTACTTGATGGCAATGCTGAGGCTGGTCTCGGGTGTGATCTTGGTCAGCCTCTCCCTCACGTATGCCATCATGTCAAAAGAGGTTATAACCTTAAAAGAGGATGGTAGGGCAGAGGACTGGTACTTGATGCCTGTATCCCTCCTTTTACCCAGCTCCTCAACAATGAGCGAGTCTGGGATCTTCGTTGCAGGGCAGAGTACGGAGCCGCAGTCCCCAGCGCACTCTAACGAAGGCGCACCGCTGCTTGGGCAGAATCGGCCTGATGCTAAATATCAGTTAACCGCTCCCCACAGCAGGCGGACGAACCGGCTCAGCTGCCAGAAGACGTCGTGCCTGTCCAGCGCAAGCCTCACAAAGACCTGGCCGTTTGTGAAGCCCTCAACGGATCTCCCCTCCAGCTCGAGCCTTGCTATCCCCAGATAGGATGAAAATCCGAGGCCAGGAATGTAAAGGTAGAATATCTTGTCCGCGGTCACCATATCGAAGAATCCATACTTCTGGTACTCGGTCTGCGCAAGGACAATGTCCATGGCTGTGCGCTTGGGATCCACGGCGCAGGGGGCGATGAGGTTTATCCCTGGCTTTGAGAACCACGTGTATACAACCGGTGGACTTTGCGGGAAGTCCTCCTCCTTGAGCGATCCAGACCTGAAGTAGATGCAGTCCGAGAGGGGTATCTCCCCCAAAGAGTACCTTCTCAGCGCAGTTATGCACGAGGTGTTGCCGCAGTATCCGCAGTCGGTCTTCGGGAACTTCTTATAGTTATTGGAAAATGCGATCATTTCAACCATCCATATCTCCCTTTTTTGATCTTAAAAGCCTGACGTGCCTCCCTACAATAATAATATATGGCTTGATCTGAACTTGGTAGAAAGTGATAAGCATGGACGCTCTCGGAATCCTCGTTGCCGGCATAGCCCTGGGGCTCTCCATTGCCGCCCCTCCAGGTCCAGTCAATACTATAATAGCGGTCCAGTCCGTCTCTAGGTCCGCTGCTAAGGGCTTCTTGGTCGGGCTCGGCGCCATGACGGCCGACGCAATCTTCCTTATAATCACGTACCACTTGGGAGGAGTTGTCATGATCAACGACATGATCAAGGGCGTATTCTCGGTGGTGAGTTGCGTACTTATGGCATACCTTGCGTTTCTCACATTCAAATCCTCCCAGAACGTGGATAACATGATGGGCAAGGGAGATAAGAGGGTGCATTTGCCGTACCTGACCGGCCTTTCCATAGGGCTGACGAACCCGTTCCAGATCACGTGGTGGCTGAGCGTTGGTCTGTACCTCATATCGAGCATCGGGCTGGTGATAATTGCTGGATTCTTCACCGGCATCGTCCTGTGGATTACTCTCTTCCCTACGGTCATACACTGGGCCAACAACAGGATACCGTACCTCTACAGAGTAGTGGTTTATGTGTCTTCGGCGCTTCTGGTCGCCTTCTCCGTTTGGTTCCTGTACAGCGCTATAATACTCCTAAAACTGTAACGTTTGAAATAAGTCAATCAAGGGACATGCGAGGAAAATTCAAATTTTGATTCAATTAAAAGAACTCCATTATGATATGAAGCAGAAACGCACGAGTGATGGTAAAAAATGAGAATGATGAACTGCCACTCCAAGTGGTACTTCATCAAGGGGGGCGAAGGAAACGGAAAGGCGCTAGCCTCCCCTCTTTTTGGCCAAAAAAATTGCAAATCCGATGACCACTACCGCCACCACTGGTAGAATAAATTTGAAGTTTGCCAAGACATCTGTCACTTTTTCCACCTCCTGGATTGCTTATGATATAATGTACGCACCCACGAATCCGATTGTAATTTTCACCATAGTTGCTAACACAGTACCCAAGTTCCAGCGCAGTCGTAGATTGCTCAAGTTCTCAATCTCATCAGTGGGTCAATAGGTTGCTTTAATCTCATACCATTCTTTTATCCTTTTCTACAGGATAAAAATAAGTTATTACCTTTAGCCCGTCCAGTCGTGGATTAGCTTGAGGCGTTCCGCTATCTTGGGATACAGCCAGTGCAATTCCTATCTGGGGACGCCACCACAGAACCTTGCGACGTATCGAACGCATTCTTTCTTCGCATACTCGAGGCGATCCTCCTCAACGCCCGGCGCGCCGCAGAAGAGGAGCACCGCACCCTTGCTCTCGAGGGTGATCTTGGTCCTCTCCGCATCCCTGTACGGGTATATCGCCGTCAGCCCATCATCGTCCTCTATCACTATTTCCATCCCCTTCAGCTCCACGGGAGACTCCATGCCTATGCCTAGGAACCTCTCGCTCTGTCTCGCAAACCTCATCCTCAACGGGCCCTTTAACCTCCCGCGATCGAATGCTGCCATGGGTACGCCCGATCTGATGGAGGCTATGTTGTAGGCGTCCACCAGGGTATTTATGGTCGGTAGCGGCCTTCCTGAGAGGATCCTCCGTATCAAGGCTTCGCTGGCCGGCCTGTTCTTCGTTGGATCTACCCCCACCCGCCAGAAGAAGTCCCTGTACGCCCTCATCGGCTGCTGGTCCTTCAGACTCTCAAGGCTGAACTTGGACCTGACCTCCGCTACAACCTCCTCCTTCGCCCTTTGGAGCGAAGGGTCGGACTCCGAGACCTTCACGTTTTCCATTGTGCAGTCCAGTACCTTCAGCCCTGGGAAGGCTTTTGCGACCGGCTCCTCTATATGTAGCATAATGATAAATTAGGGGTTCGGATACTTTTATCCGTTACATAGGAGGAGGATCGCATGTGATGATTCTCTACTTCGACGGCCTCTGCGCGCCGAAGAACCCCGGCGGGGTGGCGACCTATGGGTATGCCATATACGATGAAGATCGGAAGCTTCATGAGGAGTGCGGCGTTGTGGGCGCCGGAATGTTCGGCGACGATGCCTCGAACAACGTCGCTGAGTACAATGCGATGATACGCGGGATGGCGTACCTCCTCCACACGGGGTACAAAGGGCGGCTCACCGTCCGTGGGGACAGTCAGCTCACCATAAGGCAGATGAAAGGGGAGTACAAGGTGAGAGCGAAAAGGCTCGTCCCGCTGCACGAGAAGGCCGTGGCGTTGAAGGGGAAATTCGAGACGGTAACCTTTGAGTGGATCCCGAGGGAGGCGAACGGGGAGGCCGATCAGCTCAGCAGGAGGGCCTTCGAGGAGTTTCTCTCAAAGAACTACCGCGAGTATAAGGAGCACTACTCCAGAGCGCATAAAAAATGAGCAAGGGCGCCTTCCACAAATAGTACTTATTTTTTCACCTTGGAAAGGTTTAAAATAAACCATCAACCTAAGGGTTGCGTACCATGGTGTTGAGGATGAGGTTTGCTACCTTTGAGCACAAGAAACAGACCTTCCCCAGCGTAGTACACGGGGATCTGGTGATAAAGCTCAGCTCCTTCCTGTCTCTAAGGGGGTTGTACCTCTCCGGTTCAAGGGATCTGCTCCCGTTCATAGCGGGTGCCGACGAGGACACCCTCCGCCTCCTAAAGGAGGAGCTGGACTCATTCTCGCCAGCCACCCTCTCCAGCATGATTAAGGGCGGCGACGCCTTCAGGTTGAAGGATGTGCGCCTCAAGGCGCCCCTGCCGAGGCCGCCCGCGGTATTCTGCCTCGGCTTCAACTTTAGGTCGCACGCCCCTGAGCTGAAACGCCCAATACCCGAGGTGCCCGTAATCTTCATGAAGCCCTCTGCGTCCGTTGTGGGTCCCGACGAGGAGGTCGTGCTCCCGAAGGTAGCAAGCAGGGTGGACTACGAGGTCGAGCTCACCGTGGTCATGGGCAAGGGCGGTCGGTACATACCAAGGTCCGAGGCTTACAGGCGCATATTCGGCTACACGGTGCTGAACGACATAACAGCAAGGGACGTCCAGCAGAAGGACTTCTCCCTCTCGAGGCCGTGGCTGAGGTCCAAGGGGTTCGACACCTTCGCCCCGCTGGGTCCGTTCATAGTCACCCAGGACGAGGTCGGGGATCCAATGAACCTCGAGCTGAGCCTGAAGGTAAACGGCGAGATCAAGCAGAGGTCAAATACAAAGGAGATGATCTTCGATGTGCTGGCGATAGTGGAGTACATATCCTCCTTCACAACCCTTGAGCCTGGCTCGGTCATCGCCACGGGGACACCTGAGAAGATAGGGCAGCTCCACGACGGCGATGTGGTCGAGGCCTACGTAGAAAAGATAGGAACCTTGAGGAATAAGGCAGTACAGGAAAGCTAGTTTAGAGGTCTTCCCTTGAGAGTGAGAGCGAGGCGCCTAACGCTGGTTGCGCTGCTGGCGGCCGTATACACGGTCGTCAGTCTTCTGCCTGGGTTCCCCATTATAGGTGCCCCCGGTGCGGAGATTGATTTCGCTAGGTCGCTGGAGATGGGGTACGGTCTCGTGCTCGGTCCGGGTCTTGGGCCGGCAGCGTCCTTCTTGGGCGCCCTAGTGGGCAAGACTATCACCGGAGGAGGTGTAGGTCTCCTTTTCACGCCTCTTGCCGTAGTCTCCTCTCTGACGGCCGCAGCCATGGCGAAGAGGAGTCTCTTGAGGGTGAAGGGATGGATGGTATCCGCCCTGATCCTTGCACTTCTTCTGGCAGTGTGGTTTCTCCTACCGACTGGCCAGCAGGCGGCGATCTACGCCATGCCGCACACCGTAGGGCTCGCCCTAATCCTTCTGCTGAGAGGGAAGATCACGGACCTCCTCCTCAGTAGGGAGAAGGGGAAACTGACCATAGGCATCCTGCTCTCCAGCTATCCCTCGACAATGGCTGGACAGATGCTCGGCAACCTCATATTCATCCAGTTCTTCAGCCCCATCCCGGCATTCTTCGTCGGGATCCTTCCGGTGACCGTGGTGGAGAGGATGGTCATAACCGTGGTCGCCACCTTAATCGGCGCGCCACTGGTCATTGCCGTTAGGGGGGTGTTGCCAGAGATGACCAAGGGCAGCAGTCCCGATAGTTAGATCTCGACCTCCTTCCCTACGCCTCTCTTCAACGCCGCGGAGTATGCTGCCAGGGCGGTAGCGGCATCCTGCACCGCCAGACCCACAGACTTGAAGAAGGTCACCTCCTTATCGGAGGCACGACCCACCTTCGTTCCATTAACGATCTCCCCGATCTCCGCGTAGATGTCCCCTTCGGCTATCGCCCCCTCCTTGATGGGGATGATTATATCGCCAGCCTCCTTCAGGCATGCCTCGCGGGAGTCCACGACGATCTTCCCCCTCGCCCTTAGGATCGCGGGGGTGTCCACCTCCCTCGTCGTCGGGTAGTGGGAGCCGATTCCATTGATGTGCGTTCCATCCGCCAGCCAGCCTCCCTTCACCACAGGCTCCTTGGAGGTGGTCGCCGTGACTATGATGTCTGCTCTGCTCACAGCCTCTCTAGGATCCTTTGCCACGACAACGTCGGTCCCCAGCTCTCGGGACATGCTGGTGGCGTATCTCTTTGCGGCCTCCGGCAGCACATCGAAGACCCACGCCCTCCTTACCCCCCTAACCTCCACCAGCGCCTCCAGCTGCGTTCTTGCTTGAGTCCCGGCGCCGAATATGGCGGCTGTGGCCGCATCAGACCTTGCTAGGTACTTCGTTGCTACACCCGTGGCCGCGCCGGTCCTTATGGCTGTCAGCGCCGCTCCGTCGATGATCGCCAGCAGCCTCCCGCTCCTCGGGTCGTTCAGGAGGACCGTCCCATGGATAGTGGGCAGACCGCGCTTGACGTTATCGGGGTAGACCGAGACCTCTTTGATCACCAGGGCGTCTTTGCCCCTGATGTAGGCGGGCATGTAGAGCATGACCCCGCTGTACTCCTCTACATTTAGCGGTACCCTCTGAGGGATGATCACCTTTCCCTGCGCCATCATCCTGAAGCCCTCCTCCACTGCCTTTATGGCGTCGCGCATGAGAAGGGCGACCCTCAAGTCTGAACCGGAGAGCATGCGAACCAAAGTTATCACCACACCATGCTCTTCTAGGCATATATTTTTATAAATCCTTGTTTATCCTCCTCAACTGTGAGGGTTATTAATGGATTACGATGCCGTTGTCGTTGGTGCCGGCCCGGCAGGACTCATGGCAGCCAAGAGGATCGCAAAGAAGGGCTTCTCCGTACTGATCCTGGAGAAGGACAAGGATCTCGGGACGAGGACATGTGCGGAGGCCGTGTCCACCTCGGCGTTCAAGACCGCCGAGATCTCGCCGTCGCCGTCGCTCATATCCAACAACGTCGACGGTGCGTACGTCTACCCTCCAGATGAGGGGAAGGCGGTGAAGATCTATGGGGCGACGTACAAGGGCTACATCCTCAACAAGCCGCTCTTCCTCTGCGCCCTCGCCAGCGAGGCCGTCTCAGCAGGCTCTGACCTGCAGATGAGGAGCGAGGTAAAGAAGGTCGTGAGAAAGAGCGGCGAGGCTCGAGGCGTCGTCTACGAGCAGAAGGGCGAGACCAAGGAGGCATCCTTCAAGGTGCTCATCGGGGCCGACGGCGTCGGTTCGGTCGTCTCGAGGGAGTGCGGCTTCGGCACCGAGGGCTACGAGCTCATACCCACCATGCAGTACGTGATGGTCAACTGCAACATCCCAGAGAGGGGCATGATCCGCATCTACATGGGGAATGAGGTCGCCCCGCTTGGCTACGCCTGGGTCTTTGCCAAGAATGAGTATATGGCGAACGTCGGGATAGGGGTGAGGGGAAAACCCGCAAAACCTTACCTCGACAAGTTCGTGGCGAACCACCCGGACTTCTTCAAGAACGCCAAGGTCGTGAAGGAGGGCGGCGGAGGAGTTCCGGTTGGCGGGCAGCTGAAGGAGGTTGTTAAGGGCAATGTGGTGCTCTGCGGCGACTCCAGCGGTCAGGTCATCCCCATAACCGGGGGAGGCATACGCACCAGCATGGCTGCTGGGAGCATCGCAGGCGAGGCGGCCGCGGAGTCGCTGGGATCCAAGGACCTCTCCCTGCTGGAGGGATACCCGGCGAATTACAACAGGTACTGGGGATCGAGGATAAAACAGAGCCTCAGGGTGCTCAGGGCGCTGGAGAGGCTCAACGACGATGACCTCAACCTGCTTGGGGACATCCTGAATGGCGACGATGTGGTAGACCTCGCAAACGGCTTGGACGTGAAGAGGGTCGCCTTCAAACTCATGCGGCACCCGGTAGCCGCCGTAAAGATCGCATCAATACTGCTCTGAATCCGCCAACATGCTTTTTCCTTACGTTTCTTTGCGCCTGCACTTGAACCAGGCTCAAAGCGATTATTTGCCAATGACCTCTATGACTACTCTCCTGCCAGATCTCGGTCCATCGAGTTCAAGGAAGAAGACGCTCTGCCAGGTTCCCAGCACAGGTGAGCCGCCCCTCACAGGGATCGTGATGGACGGTCCGATGAACGCGCCTGCTAGATGTCCATCGGCGTTGTTATCTATCATGTTGTGTTCCCAGCCCTTGCCCGACGGATAGTCCTCCTTCACCTTCGTTATAATGTCGTTGATCAGCCCGCCCTCATTCTCATTGATTATTATTGCGCTCGTGGAGTGCATGGAGTGGAGGACGCATATGCCATCCGTAATCCCGCTCTCGGTGACCGCCCTCGAGACCTCGTGGGTGATATCCACGACCTCCTTCCTCGCCTCGGTGTTGATCCGCACATCCCTAAACCCAATCTTCAACATGCAACACCACATCTAACTTCCGCTTTCGAACTAAAAAACAGAGCGGCTTAATGGAGGATTAGAGATCGAGCATCTGCCGAGCCTCTCTTACAATGGCGATGAGGTCGTGCACCACCGCATCCAACAGCTCCTCGCCCTTCCTCCTTGTTGCCTTCCTTGCGTCTCCAGTTAAGGCTATACTGTACAGCTCCTCGTCAATCCTCTTGGAGTAAATTCTGAACTTGGGGTAGGTTACTTCGTGAACCTTTGCCCTCTTCATGTCTACACTGCCCTCAGATATGGCGAGCATGGTGCTCGTTTCGTCCTCCCCCGCGTGGCCTGGCGAGGTGAATATCTTGAGCTTCTCGGTGCCGAGCTCCTTCCACCAGTCCAGCACGACGACTGCGAGATCTGAACTACTCGATACCTCCCTGGCTGCCATGGATATGGGCGTGGTGTTCCCGCCGTGGCCGTTGACGACCACGAGGAGCCTCACGCCATTTCTGTGCGCCTCTACCATGATGCTGTAAACGTACCTGTAGAGCGCCTCGGAGTCTATGTCGAAGGTGCCCGGGAAACCCCTCACAGCCTTACAGGAGCCGTACCAGACCACTGGCAGGACGAGGCACTTAAGCAGCCCTCCAGCCCTCTCGGCTATGTGGGCTGGGATTGTCCCGTCGGTGCCCAGCGGAAGGTGTTCCCCATGCCTCTCCACACTCCCCACTGGTAACAGTGCGACGCTCTTATCCGCGCCGTCGAATCTCGAACCGGTGATATCCACTATCTTCATAATCCCACCGAGTTATCCTCTGTCGGTTCAGATTTTAGTCTTTGCGATCCTTGAGGCGCTGATAGATCGCCCTCAAGGCGCAGAAAAGAAATTATATCGCGCCTTACTGCGTATATCGTGAGGGCTTCTCATGTTAAAGGTCGGCATCGTTGGTAAAACCAATACCGGTAAGACCACATTATTCAACGCCGTAACCCTGCTGAACGCCGAGATCTCCAACTACCCGTTCACAACCAAGGTTCCCAACATCGGGGTGGGATACGCGAAGACCGCCTGCGTCTGCAGGGAGCTCGGCGTCAAGGACAACCCGCAGAACTCTGCCTGCATCGATGGATGGAGGTTCATACCCATAGAGGTGATCGACCTCCCCGGGCTCATAAAGGGCGCGTGGGAGGGGGCGGGGCTCGGGAACCAGTTCCTCTCGGTGGCCGCCCAGGCAGATGTCCTCCTCCACGTCGTGGACGCCTCGGGCGGCATCAACTCCAAGGGTGAGATCTGCGAGCCTGGGATGGGCTCGCCGCTCGCGGACTACTACGACACTGAGGAGGAGCTGATAAGGTGGTACATGAAGAACCTCATGGAGAACGCCGATCAGGTGCGGAGGCTCATGGAGGGCAAGAACATGGGCCTCGCCAAGGCCTTCTTCGAGATCTTGGCGGGCATAAAGGTCAAGGAGTGGCACATAAAGACAGCCCTGGAGAGGACCCGCCTCATAGGCATACCCTTCGAGGACTGGGAGGACGAGGACTTCAAGACCTTCGCCACCGAGATCAGGTACCTCTCCAAGCCGACGCTTATAGTCGCCAACAAGATGGACATGCCGGTGGCCGAGAAGAACTTCAAGGGGCTGCAGGAGACCTTCGGGGAGCGCTTCGTTGTTCCGTGCTCAGCGGACGTGGAGCTGATGCTCAGGAGGGCGGAGAAGGCAGGCACCATCTCCTACGTGCCCGGAGAGGAGGGCTTCCGCGTCAAGGACGAGTCGGGGCTGACGCCGAAGCAGAGGTGGGCCATAGACTACGTCCGCTCCAGGGTCTTCGACAAGTGGCTTAGGACCGGCGTGGATCAGGCGATCTCCGCATCCGTCTTCAAGCTCCTCATGATGAACGTGGTCTATCCTGTGGAGGACGCCAAGCGGTACTCCGACAGGAAGGGCAACGTCCTCCCCGACGCCTTCATGCTACCTCAGGGATCCACCCCCTTGGACCTGGCTTGGGCGATCCACTCGGACCTCGCGAACGGATTCATCTACGCCATAGACGCCACGAGCGGGCTCAGGCTCCCGAAGGACTATCTGCTCCACGACAGGGACATCATCAGCATAGCCTCGACGAGGAGGAGACCGAAGAAGAGCTAGATCGGCAGATACCATCGCATTTAGCGAGGGCGTTCACCCCACAAATATGGCGTTGTCCGACCAATCCTCTCGGATCTTCCCCTTCTCCATGTTCACCATGAAAATGTAGTTGTGGAATATCCTTATGGGGTCGCCGAGCCTTATGGTCTTCACATTTGTTATGGCATCCTCGCCGTGATTCTTCTTCAGAGAGGGAATTATCTTGGAGTTGAAGGCCTCGTTTATCTCCTCATCGCTCCGCCCCTCCACGAGCATTATCAGCGCGGTATGCCCGTCTATCTCGGCGATGTGTGACTCATAGATGTGGTCTGTGAAGATCGTCCTGACGTTCGGCTCCTCCTTTATCTCCTTTACGAGCCGGGACTGTGGGAAGCCGAGCTTGAACTCTATAATGTAGAGGTGCCTAGCCAAGAACCTCCCCGTCCCACCTCTGCCCATATTCACGTTCAGGTGGTAGCTGACTATCCCGTTCTCCTCAAGCGCCTTCCTCCTCCTGTTGACCGTCTTGACGGGCATACCGGTGAGTTTTGCGATCTGATTGTCGGAGATCGTGGGATCTCTGATGAGTCTCCTTAGAATTGCCCTATCCTTGTCATCGATCGAAAAGATCTGCCCTATTTTTTTGACCAATTATTGCACTTCTCCTATTTTTATGACCAATTCATATCACTCTATTTGTAGAAATGTATATAAATGTTTCACTTCAATATAATTACCACAAAAGTAAGCTTAGGAAAACGGCAGAAAAATGAAGAATCTCTTAGAAATGTGACATAATCTAGACATAAATTATTAAGAGGGGGTTAGGAAAATCTGCGGAATTGCAGGGGTAATGCTGGACGGAAAGGGCGAGGTCGGCAAACTGCTTATCGAGATGCTTGTGGGGCTCCAACACAGGGGGCTCGACTCTGCCGGCGTCGCGCTCTACAGGAGCGAGGTCCTTCCTGAGGAGGAGTACTTGATAAGGGTCTTCACGAAGGACATCGTGGGCGCCCTCAGCAAGGTATCCACCGCCATAGCGCAGACGGGAGGGGACATCAGAAACATCCAGATTAACACCATGAAGGGCCACGGCTTCGACACATACCTCGTGAAGGCGGAGCTGGGCAACCTCACGGGTATCGTGGAGGGCATAAACAGCACGGGCATCTCGAAGGTGCTCAGCCTTGGAAGGAAGATGGAGATATTAAAGGACACCACGACGGCGGAGGAGCTGAACAGGCGCTTTTGCGTCAGCAAGTTCTCTGGAAGCCACGGCATAGGGCACGTGAGGTTCTCCACCGAGAGCTGCGTGGATCTGCTCCACGCCCACCCCTTCCAATCCTTCAACTACCTAGATGTAGCACTGGTCCACAACGGGCAGATAACCAACTACTGGAGGTGCAGGGAGCGCATGGAGAGGAAGGGCGTCTGCTTCCAGACCGAGAACGACTCTGAACTGATCGTGCACTACCTGATCGGGAGGCTGAGGGAGGGCAACTGCCTGAGCGAGGCCCTTAAAACCTCGGTGGAGGATCTGGACGGGCCCTTCTCCTACATCATATCAACCGGGGAGGAGATCGGCATGGTCAGGGACAGGCTGGGGCTCAGACCCCTTGTAATCTTAGAGGGGAACGACATCCGGGCCGTGGCGTCCGAGGAGAACGCCCTGAGGATCGTGAGCAAGGCCGGAAAGATAAGGAATCTTGGACCTGGGGAGGTATTGTGTTGGGGAGCGAAATGAAGGCAATAGACGCCAGCAACATGGGCACGAGGGAGCTCAACAGGCTCCTGAGGGGGAGCCTCTCCACTGAGAGGGCTGTTATTGAGAACCCGAGGGGCATGCACAACATAGCGGCTGGTCTGGGGGGAAGGATGGACATCGAGGTGTCGGGATCGGTCGGCTACTTCGCCGGGACCATGATAGAAGGTGCTGAGCTGAGGATACGCGGAAATGCTGGCTGGTTCCTCGGGGACAACATGACCGCAGGTTCGATACTCGTCAGCGGGCACGCCGGGAACGGCGTTGGGCAGGGCATCTACGGCGGGACCATCGTAGTGAGGGAGGACGCCGGAGACAGGGTTGGTGCGCTCATGAAGAACGGCTCCATAATCATCGGCGGCGATACGGGGATAATGACCGGGCTCTACATGATGGGCGGTAAGGTTGTGGTGATGGGCAGGCTCGGGGATTATGCCGGCGAGTCCATGATCGGGGGGAGGATCTACTTCATGGGAAACGAGCCAACGCTGGGCAAGAACGCCAGAATCCAAGAGGCGGATAAACAGGAGGCGGCTCACGTCAACGATCTGGTCGCTGGTGTAGGTCTAAGGCTCCCGAGGTCCTCATTGAAGAAGATAGTCGCTGAGAACCCGCGCTACTTCGTCAAGGCGGCCAAGGGCGTCTGGGATGTGCGGAGGGAGAAGGCGCGGTACCGCGTCATTGTGGACCACGGTGCCTGCGCCGCGTGCGGGGTTTGCGAGTCGGTATGCCCACAGCAGGTATTCAAGAAGACCAAGGACTACTACGTTTCGCCGGTAAACGACCTGAAGTGCGTAGGGTGCGAGGTCTGCGTGGAGATGTGCAAGTCGAGGGCGCTTAGGATCTATCCCGTGCCTGAGGTGCCCAGGGCGACGTGGAGCAGGCAGGGCGAT